>CAMQVY010000012.1 GCA_947038405.1 uncultured Rikenellaceae bacterium
TTGCATATAGTGAAAAAGCAGAGTCTGACAACGCTATAGCTGATTACACTAAAGCCATAGAAATAGATCCTAAATATGCTTCGGCATATTTTAATAGAGGGATTGCATATGTGGGAAACGCAGAGTATGACAAAGCTATAGAGAATTTCAACAAAGCGATTAAACTTAATCCAACAGAAGCTATATATTATCTCGCAAAATTAAAATTTTATGAAATACTTACAGAGCAAGAGGAGGACGTAGATAAAATAAATGAATATAGAAAGTTAGCAAATGAAAATAAAGCTATATATGACGAATTAAGCAAGGTAAAATAGTACCTCTTTATTTAATAAATAGTAAGATTAGTATAAAACAAATCTAAATAAGTATTATGGGATTTTTTGATTTTTTCAAGAAGAAAAAGAAGTCTACTGTATCACAACACAGTACCACTATTTACCCCGATAAGGAAAAAGATAGTGTAGTTCATGAGATAAAAAAAGAGATATCTATATCGGAAAAAAAAGTCTGTTTACCGCAACCAGAGATATATTTCTCGAAACCAGCTGTAGTACAGATAGTCATTCCTGATCTAAAGATAGATGATTTTGTAGCAATTGATTTTGAAACAGCAACAGGTAGTAGAAATTCAGCATGTGCATTGGCTATGATAGTTGTGAAAAATTGCAAGGTAGTTTATGAATATACATATCTAATCCAACCACCTAGTAATAAGTATAGTTATCATAATACAAGAGTTCATGGCATGAATCATTTAGATCCTATCAATAAACCAACTATAGAGGAGTATTATCAAGAAATCTTCAATATCTTGGACGGAGCAAATATTGTTGCTCATAATGCTTCTTTTGATATATCAGTTTTGAATTCAACTCTTTCTTTATACAATCTAAAGCACCCAACTCCAAAAGCGATCTACTGTACATATCGCATGTCTGGAGAATCATTAGACTCTTGTTGTAGTACACATAACATTGAACTTGTGCATCATGACCCTACATCAGATGCAATTGCTTGTGCTAAGCTATTTGGGATATTGCAATGTCTGAACTATGAAGTTCAAAAGCATGAGGAGTGTGTTTCTATAAAAGAGGAAAGACGTATACCTATATTTGATTTGTCAACAATTAAAAACAATGATATAAATATAGATTTCTCAGGTAAAAGTGTAGTTATAACGGGTGTCTTTGAAAAGTATGAGCGTTCAGAAATAGCAGATGCTGTGAGAAATTTGGGGGCTGTAGTACGTAGTTCAATATCTGGTAAAACAGATGTAGTTATATGTGGCAAAGATTATGGTCAAGCAAAAATAGCAAAGGTTATGCAGTTAAAAGAAGATGGAACTCGAGATATTCTAATAGTTGACGAAGATTATTTAAATGGTGTCTTATAGGGATTAATAACCTCAATAGGTATCATTCCAGTAATATCTTCGATTTCAGATATTACTTGTTGTACCTCTATTTCAGAGGTAACTTCGATTTCGTAAATTAATTTTACTTTCATTGCTTTAGGGTTTAATGTCATACGTGGTAAATAAAAAAGGCGTGCAATACAATGCACACCATCAGGGCTACCACACCCTTTCACCTCTGCAAAGTATACGCACGCCTAAGCGTTAGACATTAATTGCCTAATGAGATGAATAGCCAGTATAAATCATTGTGGTAGTTTGATGGTAATATGGCTATATGTGCTACAAAACTAATAAATAATCACTTACGATACAAAAAATATAGAGTATTTTATGGTAACGTTCATTTTAACAAACCTTAACAGAGAGAGATCTTCGATTGCGTTACTTGTATCTTTTCGTGGAAAGAGATACAAGCGGACAACTGGAGAGTCTACTAAGGTTGCATTATGGAACAATAATAAAAAAAGAGTTAAGGTTACAGCTGCAAATCTTTTGGGTAGTGATATAAACGAGGTTATTGATAGATGGGAGGCATCAGCACTGAAAGCAATAGCACATTTCAAAACTAGTTATGATCCACCAACAAGTGAAGAGTTTTTCAAAGTTCTTGACTCAATATACTTTACAAACACATTCGATTCTAAACCTGAAGAATTTAAAATCAAACCACTAGATTTCTTTGAAATATTTGAGAAATACCTTGATGTTCAAAAATTCTCGGAGGTGCGAAAAAAAGGGTTCGGAGTGCTCATACGTACTCTAAAAAGATATGAACTTTATAAAAGAAAAAAACTCAATATAAACACCATTAATTCTGATGATATTAGAGGGTTTGAATCTTTTTTGAAAAATGAACATACATTTTTTACAAATAAAGAGGATGGAACTCCCATCTGTAAACCCGAATACGTACATATATACCAATCTACTCCAACTAAAACAACTCCAAGAGCAAGAGGTCGTAATACAATAGCAACAGAGTTAAATAGATTTAAAGCTTTTATATTGTGGAGTATAAAGATTGGAGAGTACACAAATAATAACCCATTTGCGAAATTTAAGATACAACAAGAGATATATGGAACTCCTTATTACATTACAATTGAAGAGAGGAATCAAATATATAACTTTGACCTATCAAATAATAAGAACCTCGAGATACAACGAGATATATTTGTTTTTCAATGCCTACTCGGTTGTAGAGTTTCTGACCTTTATAAATTAACAGCTGATAATATAATTAATAATATAGTAGAATACATCCAAAGCAAAACGAAAGAGGGTGATTCGAGAACAATTAGAGTTCCTCTGAATAAGAATGGAATAGATATAGTCGCAAAGTACGCAAAAACTCCAGACAAAAGATCCACATTATTTCCTTTCATTTCATCACAAAAGTACAATGTAGCAATTAAGAACATATTTACAATAGTAGGAATAACTAGGAATGTAACGATATTATCTCCTATTACTGGGGAGTCAATTCAAAAAGCAATAAATGAGGTCGCAAGTTCTCATCTCGCACGTAGAACATTTATCGGTAACTTATACAAAAAAGTAAAAGACCCTAACTTAGTAGGGGCACTAAGTGGTCATAAAGATGGAAGTAAATCATTTGCTAGATATCGAGAAATTGACGACGATATAAAAAGAGATCTGATTGACTTACTTGAGTAATGCAGTCCCATTTGCAGTACTGTTTTATATATACCAAATATTAAGTTATGTATATAAATTAAACAATAATTGCCGACACACAAGTATAGCCTTGTTTTATGCACATAAAGAGTAGTTTCGTGAAGACAAATACTTCTCATCCTGGGTACAAAAAAAGAGGTAATTAGCATTTTGCTAGTTACCTCTTTTTTTATATCATTTATTCATTATTTACTCAAAGAGGCAACAACGAATAGAGGAGATATTATCCCTTTCTATATTTACGCTTCACTCCTTCAACCAATGGTTTGCCTAAAATAACTAGTGTTACTGCAACTAGTATTATAATTACCCCAAAAATAACTCGTGGAGTTATAGCCTCACCAAAAACCATTACCCCAATAATCAATGCAGTTAGCGGTTCAAGTGATCCCAGTATCGAAGTGAAGGTAGACCCTATTTGTTTAATCGCAATAGCAATGAAAACCATAGATATAACCGTAGGAAACAGCGCCAAGCCTAGTGAGTTAAACCAAACAACACCATTATCTAATGGTTGTAAATCAGTCAACATATTTAACCTAACTGATACTACAAATATTGCAAAAAAAGTTGCCCAAAATGTTAACTTTATAGAGTTCATTCCACTAATGCTAGATTTATTTACAAAAATTATATAAGCAGAGTAGGATAATGAAGACAATACAACAAATAAAATACCAGTAAGACTAAGTGGCTCATCTCCACCATTATATAATAAACCAATCCCTGCTAATGCCAATCCAATACATCCATAAGTCAATAGCGAAAGCCTCTCTTTAAATAAAACACCCATAACTACGGCAACTATGACGGGATATATAAAGAGTATAGTGCATGCAATTCCAGCATCCATATAGTTGAAGCTATCAAAGAGGAAGATTGAACTTAAAGCAAATAACATTCCCAAAACAACTAGAGGAAAGATCTCTTTACGCTTAATTGAGAATGACTCACCTTTGAAAAATAGGATTACTCCAAGCATTACCAACGAAAATACATAACGATAAAATAGAACAGAGTCTACTGTTAGCCCCTCATCATAGAGAGGTAGGGCAAAAAAAGGATTCAATCCATAGGCTACTGATGCAATAACTGCCGCAATAATACCTTTTGTCTTATTACTCATTAATTTATAATATTAAAAAATTAAATGGCAAAATTACCATTATATTTGATAATACCAACTAGTTTATTCATTAGACTCTTTCTATAAGAGATATATAAAAAATTAGAGCATAGTGACACAAAACCTAATTCTGAGATATGATAGTCTTTACTCGACCTTTACCACCTTTTCGCGACAAATATAACGGAGTAGATACTCGCTTTAGTCCACTTGTATTAAGCTCTAAGCTCAAAGGAATACCTCCTGTATCACTCGACACGGAACTATTTCCAGCTGCATTAGTAAATGAAATCCAACTCGATAGTGTTATATCATCAAATACACCATAAATATAATCATCTATGGAAAAGTCATTTAATATTATAGTCGTAGAACTTTGTGAAGCTAGTTTTTCAACATTAACTCTATGCGCAATATTACCCAAACGGAAAGTTATATCTCCTGACGTGAAACTTGATGTCAAATTAATCTCTACATCATTAAGACTATTTGGACTATAAGTTGCCGCTGGATTTGTTAAACTTATTCCACTACCTGTGACGATAACCGTAGGCGTTGGAAGCACTACCCCATCTGTAATTGCTCCAGGTGATAGTGCATAATTAAATGTTGTAGCGACTAAATTAGTTAAAGCCGCATCGTCATAAACAATAAAATCACTGTTGGAGAAACCAAGATAGTATGAGCCATTACCTGTAACAATGTCTAATGAACTATCGTCATCAACTACAACGTCATACATGATATCCGAAGTAGGTGCCGACATCTCTGCCTCAACAAATGTCTCATAACCAGCACGATTAACCTTCGTGATCATTACATGGTATAGCGTATTATGCAAAATATCATACGTCAATGAATTAGATATATCATTATGCTTAATACGAATCTTATGGTATCCCATATGTGTATTACCCTGAATGTCAGTATAATTTCCTCGTATGATAATATCAGTTGGGTTAGCCCCTCCATCTCCATTATTAGAGAATAGATAGATCGGTGAAACATGGTTTATGAGATCATCAGGAATCTTATCTGCCGCATCTGTCTCATTATACTTAATAGCTCCACTATTTATATTAGATATAACAAGTGGTGACAATGAGTCATAAAATCCAACCTCTGCACCCTTCAGTAAAGTAGCTCCCAAAATAGTATAAGTAGTAGTAGGTACAGACGAAGCATTTACGGTTATTCGTGAATAACTATTAGTTAACAATAGTGTCAAGTTTGTTGACTGCTCAATATTTGTCCCAGAAATTACAGCCGATGACATAGGTAAAGGCCCTGCCAAATTTTGAACATTAGCAATTTTGATATCTCCAGCAGTAGAGTTACCTCCAACATACAAAGCTGTCAAATCATCTGACAATGCGGTAAATTGACCATAAGTCGCTGTTCCATTTGCTAAATCAACCTTTAATGCTGTTAACTTTGCATCAAAGTTGTCCGAATAGTTTACGATAGCTTGTAGATGGTAATCTCCAACATACTCATCCAATAAAACATGTGCATGATCACCTCCTATTATAGCTCGATCTCCATCAACTAACTGCAATAACTTATCTGTAGAGCCAATAGTAGCACTAGGTGCCTCAAAAACAGCAACACATATCCTTGCAATACGCTTCTCTAAATCAGGTAGCAACTCAACTCCTGAACGAGTTGTTACCTCTGAGGGAGTAGGTAGAGTGAACGATAGTGGTACGCGAACCATACCTTCGGTAGTATCACTCACAGTTGAATGATCTATATCAATCCTTTGACAACCGACAAGCATCAAAAAAATTATCTGCAATTGAAATATCTTTTTCATATGATTACATTTTTTTATTCGAGTAACAAACTAAATAATTTTTATTCATTAACAACTGGACGTACGACAAAACCATATGAACGAGCAGCGGCAAATTGACCTGCTGTATATACTCCCGAGGTTGTATTCATGTGAGGGTAAAAACACCATCCGTTAGGTGTATTGTATGTACTACTAGTCCAATAACCTCCCCCTGAACCTGTCCTTGTTAATGTTCCATCTGTATAGAGCCTAAAACCTGATGCAGGGAAAAATATAGACGCATATGTTATAGGATTAAAAAAGACACCTCCCATGTAAGCAACATCTTGACTCCCCTGAGCAACTGTCGAGTTTGGATGGGCAGATGATCCTTCAGATACCCCAATTGTCCTGCGATCAAAGAATCCATCCGCATAATAACCCCATGTCAAATTTTCATTGTTAGTTGAACCTGAACCCGAAGTAGGATTCTGCCACAAAGATTGACGCATCTCAGATACCGAAATAGGACCACTTGTATTAGAACCACTTATTGTTCCATCATTAGGTCGTCGGAAGTCGTAAGTAACTCCGTTTAGTGTTGTAAGCGGTGATACTTTCTGTGCCGCCTCTAACGTATTCCAATACAACGAAAAACTATATGCACCACCATTACCCCAAGATCCAAGAGCACTAGTTGGTGGATTCGTTGGGTGATATGATCGTCGACCATAAGTACCTACGTTCGGAGTATTTACCATATGTTGCCAATAGGAGCCTGCTTGCGTTGGATAGTCAACAAAAACAGCATCCTCATTTGCATCCAACCTCGGATGTTGTGCATTGTTTGTTGCAGTAGTACCTCCTTGAGCTATTCCACTCTTAATGTCTGGAGCAATCAAATTGTAAACTGAAAACTTCCTTGCATAATCCCTATTATTAACAATAGCAGTACCATTCTTATCAGTATCCCCTTTTCGCATCAAATAATCAGGATTCTCTCCTTGTCTAAGATAAATAAACTGTTTGTTTGCTCCACTCTCAACTAGAACTAAAGCATAACGTGCAGGGTATTCAAACGTAGGTATATATATGCTCTTCAATCCAATACGAAACTTAATATCCAAAGTCCCACTAACACTACTCGTTGTTGCCAATAAATTAAATGGTGGCATATTATCGACAGGAAACATCGTTGGATAGTTCATATCTAAAACAATATCTCCTGGACTCCATCTATCATCTGCCCATAAGACTTTCGCTGTCCAAGTAGGATTATTATGTTTCATGTCAATAAGTCGCTCCTCGGTCTCGTTTGCTTTCCAAAATGCTCCAACATAGGTGTCTCCCGTAAAAGGATTTGGTGTAACCGTTGATGGATCAACTCCCAAAGATGTTAAACTCACTGTGCGACTCAAATTACCTGCTGTAATAGTAATATTATCGACACCTACAGAGCTTGGAGTATACTCCAAATAACCCGAACCAGCAGTATGAGTGATTGTTCCATTACTATTACCCGACCATGTAATAGCCTCCGTAGCATCTGTACTATAATATATCTTCACAACATCACTCGCAACATAATCATTACTTGCAACATCTAAATAAGTTCCACAAATATCTCCATCAACAATAGCCTCATTCCAATTTACCATACTTACCTTAACACTTGAAGGTAAAATACCATCTCCATTATAGGTAAACCTATAGTGATATGACTTGCCAATTACCCAACCCAAAGGCACAATATCTACTAAATTAAACTGCTTTATATACTCATTCGTAGTCCTTACGGTATCCACACCAACAACTTCACTCTTGGTTACATCCATCACAACGGTCATCACTGCCTCTGGACCAAATGTCTGTGGAATTGGCATCATTGGCTCATCTAACGTCGTTAAATTAGACATATTTGTCGTTAGAACGTTGTTTATTAAACCGCCATTTGCAATGGTAGACGAAATATCATGCTCCTTTGGACCACTCGCACTATAATCCCACTCGCCAACAAAACTACCCCCTGGCGTTTCATTAAAAGTTAGTGTCGCTGTTCTCCATAAATTAGAGAACTCAAAACACTTTACAACAACTTTGTCTGCTATAGTTCCAACGGCTTCATAATTACTCTTCATTCCCGAAAATGTAATTTTTGATAAAGCATGAGCAAAAGTTAATGTAACCGGTCGATTAGAAACATAGTACTTAACTGCATTCAGGTGCGAACTATACAACAAATCTTTATGGGCTAAGGGACTAGCAGGTACCATGTAATGAAATGTTGGAGGACCTACTGTTGTCGAACTAGAAAAGTATGAATTAGCCCCTGAACTCTCAATATCATAGGGAGCAAAGGCAAAAAATGAGTGGTAAGATGCTCCATCCCACTGAGTATTTGAAATAGCATCGCCTGTGGCTGGTTGAGTTACCCAAGGAGCACTCGATGACAAACGCTCTACATCTGCCTTATACATATAGTTGGGCAATGTTGTCCCATCAAAAACACCAGGCGTCGTATAACAAAACATCGCCATAGATGAGATATTTTCACTCGTTATTACACTGCCGCGCGTTAATACACTATCTATCGAAAACGTAATCCCATTCGCAGCTGGAATCGGTGACGAATCAACAATCTCTTTCTCACAAGAAAAAAACGAAAATACAACTATAAAGAGTGCTATTATCCTACTCATATCCATCTTCTTATTTATTTAATAAAATTGTGAACTATGGGGGGATCAACCCCCATAGCCCTATATAAAAGGTGATTATAAATCTGTATCTGGCTCGCCAACCCACTCATCAACACTAACGTCAAAGTGAATATCACCTCCAGCTACTGGATCTGTAATAACTGGTGTTCCATCAACTAAAATTTTTGTATTCTTTCCTTCTTCGTCATAGTAATACTTAGATAGGTATAGACCCCCTGTTGCATCTGTTGTACCTAACTTCATATTGTAAGTATATCCTTTACCTCTATTCCATGTAACTGGATTTGTTCCCATTGGGAAACCTACTTTCACATATAAAGGTCCTGCATAAGAACCTGAAGTATTGTTATATACTGCATTTTCTGGCGATCCTGCTGCCCACTCTGTATCTTCAATACAATTTGCTCTCATTTTGTAACCTACTGCATTCTCATCTGCTGGTACAGCAGTCTCAAGACGATAGATCATTCCAATGTAAGCTCCTGTTACGCCTGTTGCATTTCCATCTGCATCTTCTGTTGCTGTACCGTCCCAAACTGGTGTAGTAGCTTGTGGTACCAACATTAAGTGACTTGAATGACCTGCATTGTAAATTGGTGACTTTAAATTTTGTGTAGTAACCAAATTACTAAAATCATTTATAGCTCCTGCCTCGTCGAAGTAATCATAATTTGCAGAAGCAAGTGTTGTACCTAGATCCCATGCTTTAGTAGTATAATCATATGTACCTGCATCTACAAGTGCATTCACATCTACCTTATTTACATAAGCAGTAACATCAATTCCTGTGATTATACCAAAGTTAATCTTTGATGTTATATGATCAAATGCAATTGTTAACTTACCTGTAGGGGGCTTAGTCGTTGTAGTATTCGTTGCTCCCAAGAAGTCAACCTGAGTTACTGATGTTCCCTGAATCGTAATATCAGCAGTTACTGATGTATTAGCGGCCTCTGGTGCTGTCGCAACTGCGGTGACTGCAAAACCTGTAGCAGTTTTTGGGTGATGTGCATAAAACTTCATAGGATAGTGCTCATCTGCAGTCGGCCATGTTGGCGTTACTGGTGGAGTTACCCAATCCCATACACCTGAAGTGTGCTTGTACTCGATACCATTAATGTCTTGATGCCATCCTGTCGCACTATTATTTGCAGCATAAACATGAAAACCTCCTGTTGCTGGATGCTGCAATGCTGCAAGGTCATTTATTGCAGCCCTTGAAGTCGATGTGATAAAATTAATTTTACTAACATCATCTACTGTGCCTGGATCAGAATCCCCAACCTCTGTTTTTGAACAACTTGCAAGAATCAGTCCGCACGTAGCGAACCATAGAATTGATTTTGTCATAATTTAAAATTTAAAAAAGTTAATGTTAATACTATTATGTTTGTTTGTTTGCAAAACGTTATAGGCTAAAGATCAATATGCTCCTCATCATCCCAATCTCCAACTGCAATATGCTCGTCTCCATCTCTATGTGGTAACTCTATTGAAGCTGCAATATTTATCAGAAAACCATCCTGAATCTCTACATCTTCGGTTAAATCGTACTCAAATGGATATGGTGGTGTATAAGTAGAACCATCTATCAGTACAACATCTAACATCATCGAATAATCTGGGGTAGAGCCTACTGGTAACTTACCAAAAGTTTGAAAGCTTGTCTCCGCAATACCATCAGAAACAGAATCCGCATCAAACATAAACTCTCTAAGTTTGAAGAATTTTGTTGAAGGAATTGCCGCTGTCTCTGCCGAAGAGAGGTACACTTTTTGACTGAAACCTCTCATAGCTCCTTGAATTGTATGAGCGGACTTGAGTTTCTTTACTGTTACCAAAACCCTAGCATCATATGTCAACCTTCGCATCTTTACATGTATTACAATATCCTCTTGAGTAGTCCCGATTGAATCTAATCGACTGCGGTTTACCATGCTTGGTGTTACACTGAAATCGTCAATACTCCATGATGCCAACTTATGAGCATCTTGCACAAATAACTCTCCAGATGTTGGTGCGTAATAACGGTACAAAGACGGATCCACTGGAGCAACTGTTGCTGCTATTTTGTTGAAATCATTAATGTCTGTAAATAGTAGACGATCACTCCAATAAACATCCGTTACAGACTCATTCATCGCCATTATAGAGTACTCCCCAACTGGCACCTCAATGTAACCACTATATACACTCGACTCTAAATAGTGCTCAAATGGGGCTGAACCATCTTTCGGGAAGAAACGTAGGGAAACTCTATGAACCTCACTATAATCTTCTGATTTAACAGATGGATTGATTCCTGAATCATCCCAATTTACGTCTACAAATATACGGGCAGAAACATAGCATCCACTACCAAAGTCCTGTCGCTTGCATGAGCCAATAATAAGCAACATAAATAGTATTAATATATATATTTGTCTCTTTTTCATAGGACCCCTCCCCTCTTTAATTTGCGATTTATCATCCAAACTAACGAAACTTTTGCTCTTGTTGGACCTAAGTATGAATACCTACCATCCTCCTTGCGAATAGCGTGCCACATATCTTCTATATTAAAACATGATTCATAATAAGCATAATTTGTCTCAATGTAACCTATCCCCAAAGAGTACTCCATTCTGAGTGAACCTGCCTTGTTAATTGTATGTGCATAACCTCCACTCAATCCGCCCATAATAAAAAACTCTCCTTGATAACCCTTAGCCTTATACTCAAAATCGTATAAACCTCCGCCAACATATACGCCTGCAAACCAGCCTGTCATTTGTGGTCGGTCAAGTCGATCGCCAAACCAATAACGCCCCTCTAAATTACCATTTAACATCTGAATTCGATTTCGCTTACTATCTGAACGTCCATTGTCAAAAGTCCACCACGGAAAGATCCACTCACCAGCAACTGACCAGCGATTCCCAATCGGAACTTCTAACTCTAAATTAATCAATGTCAAAGCATCAAATAATAGATTGGTTTTTAGTGCAAAGAGTGGCTTTCGTTTAACTTCAGAATCTAAAACAGTCGACAATGGTAAAATAGCCTCTTGTTCGACTACAACATCAACCTCATCTACAATCTCTGGTTCAATTTCAATAATCTCCTCAACCTCTAGTACACTATCAACCTCTGGAGTCTTTACCTTTATATCAATATTAAAATCATTGTTCCTTAAATAAGGCAGATAATTACTCCTGATGTATCTCCAAGACTCTCCCCCTCCTAACTTCTTCAACTTCCAACCAGTAACACCATGACTATAATTTGAATTTAATATCTTCAATACAGCATCTCGCATTGGCAAATTACTATCTTCTTCTATTAAGCCTCCCAATTCAGACCAACTAGTAACATAAGCATCCAACTCAATAACTGAACTAGCTGGAAAATTATAGCGCTTAATCAACATACTCTTAAATGATAGCGCACGTCCCTCGGCTAACTTCAAATTGTAATTGTAATTACCCTCAGGAGAGGCAGTCGCACTTACAAATAATGTGTCAATACTCAATCGTAAAGATTCCGAATTAAGACTCTTATCCAACTCCTCTAAAGAGGACATATTGGACATGTAAGTAGGGTCGAAATCGGGATTATCAAAACTAAAGTAGAATACAATATTATTAATCTCAGATACAGATATATCCAAAGAGTCTTCTCCTATAAAACTTACTTTATCAACAACAAGAGGGTATGCCGAAACATACATTGTTGTTAAGTAATATGCTATTATAAATATAATTCGTCTCATAATTACAAATGTGATTTATTAGTTATATACGTTAATAACAAGCAAAAAAAATAGTGTTCTAAACTCTAAATAATAAACTAAGCCGAACAATTATGTACATATACAAATTGCGTGCAAATTCGTTTATATTTTATATGTATTTGTCATCAAACAAGTCAACCCCGACACAAACAACCTGATAATAAGACATATAACACATGAAAATACTTATATATAGAGCACAAAAAAAGTGATGTTAGATTCTACCTAACATCACTTAATAGTAATTAAATATACTTATTTCTTTAAAATCATCGACTCAATTCGCCAATCTCTCCTCCTTTAGTTACCGTCTGGGCATCAATATGATACTTCGTACAATTACTATTGTTGTAAAATTTAACGCTCGCTTGACCATTAACATCCGTTTCAACATTCGGATTCCAATACAACGTACGACGATGATCTCCTTGGGCAGGTAGAGGTGTCTTACTATAATCTGGAGTGTAGAACTCCATATCCATACGAGTTAAACCTTGGAAAATTATAGCTCGCCTAACTTTGTCATATTGGCTATACTTATTCACCCTAATTACTTCTTTTGTAAAACCAATCTCTGCCATCTCATATCCTCCAATATATGTTGGGGGGATAGGTATCTCTCGTACAATTGTTGATTTATTCAGAACGACATCTCTTTTTGCTTTTTGCTTTATTATGCGACAGAAATGCTCTACGACATAGTTCGGTCTATCTTTTGAAGATGTTTTTGTGGGACTCCTATCATTGTTGTGTATCTCATATTGCTGATATTCAGAATGATCCTTAAATTTACTATAAATTTCATCAATAACCTTAGAATCAGTGTGTATTACAGTTGAATCAAGATAACAAGTGTATTTTGAGGGGTCCAAATTGTAGTCTACAATATCTACTGTTTCATGTTTTAATGGAGTAGTGTAGTAACTCCTATCTGTAGTGACATTTGTGGTATCTACTGTTGTATTAGAGATAAAAGCAATACTTCCTAATGGTAGTTTATAATAATTCAAATACTCCGTTGGGTAGGCAATATGCCTATTCCTTGACCAATATGGCCCACATCTATAATAATCAAACTCTTTATTTGCTATAATAATATTACCAGCTACTATTGTTTTATATGGAATAGAGCCAATCCTAGTCTGAATTTCAGCCTCAATAATACCATTATTGACAACATAACTATCTATATCATAACTATCTTGATATCTCTCTAGTGAAGTCAAACCACGACTATGTACTCTATCTAAAATTGGACGATTAAATGCAGGATAAATATCACTGTAAAAACCTTGATTATAATATTTAGTCTTTATTGCTGGATGAAAACAATTGTCATTTTTACTATATATATCTATTTTGTCAATAGCAAATTGACTTATATACTCACCATTTATCATAGAGTTAGAGATACTATTATCTTGAGGATAAGTGATCTCAAAACAATCATACATCTTCTCGTGCGGAGACATCTCACTTTCAACTAAAAAGAAACTATGTAAGTGTGACGACAATAATTTTTTACCAAGACTCAAATCTGGATCAAGAGATGTCATTAACACTTTTGTCTCTCCATAAAAATCTTCAAAACTTATAGAAAATTGACCTGAACGATTCACTGAAGACCTATGTGTAGGTAACTTATCTCTATTCCAAAATAGACTTGTACTCTTTTCATGATTCTTATAGTATAAGAGAGAGTCATTATATACATTGATTATTGAGACCCCATTCGTCCCCAAAAGATCTGTAAACTTATTGGTTGGTTTATAATATATATAATCTGCTCTCTTCTCTCTACTTCCTGATCCCGTTTCTCTATCAACTTTATATATTGAAAGACCATCAGCAATTTTTGAATCCCAAGTCTGACCATAGGCCCTGCCATACATCGCCAAACTCTTCTCCAATAAATATTTATTACCCATTCGCTCATAACCGCTTAGATAGTTCCAATTATATCGGCTCCAACCATAAACCTGGAGTAATAGATCTAAATTAGTCGCTCTTGAAGCATCAGTTGATTCAAAATAATAATCTACATTCGGAATAAATCCTTTAACCTCTGACGATAATAGTAAATTTGTATAGATATTATCACTATTAAACGTAGGTTTATGAGTAGTGCTATCATAAATAGATAGTGAAAAGTTAGTTTCAACTCCATCGCCTTCACTATTTTTTATATCAAATAAAATCTCTTGTTGCTCATAAGGTTTAATGTTAGTACTATCTCCTTGAATTGTTGCACCTATACTCACATAAGATTCACGATTATTGTTGCGAATAAATATCATACGCGATGCTAATTCCATACCCTGCTCATCGTATAGAACAACTTGATTAACTCCCTCACGTAGAGTCGACTTATCAACCTCAAGATCACATATATGATCTTTTCTTGTTAACTTAATGACATCACTAAAACCGGTACATCCTCGACTTAAAATAGCAATCCCCAAATCATAGCCATAGGCTTTTGATCCAACGTGTACTTTTAATTTAAGGGAGTCACTTAAATTATCTACACTAAGTGTATAACCCTTATTTACTGCTTTTGGTAGTTTAAATTTACTCTTTTTATAATCTCCTTTAATAGTGACATAATATCCACTATTCTCTCGCATAGGTGTCATCTTGAAAACGCCCATTCCCAAATGGGTTGATGATACTGAGTCGACAATTTTATTTTGATTACTCCATAAATAGCACTTAGTATTAACAATATTACCATGGGTATCTTTAATCTGAAACGCAACCAATGACTCCATATCCTTAACTAAACTACCTCCTTCGGGGTAGAAATTAATCTTATAATTAGGTGCAGTAGTCGCAACTAATTTCGCCTCCTCTTGCTCTTTATCACTCTTCAATGCTCCAACCGTACGATAACGAGGAAGTGTACGAAGACTTGAAGTGGACTCTTCACCTTTTTTGATCTTCTCAAAAAGCGGAAAAACCCTTGAAAAATAGTTCTGTTCATCATAGTTAAGCATCGCCTTTGTATAGGCTCTGATCTCAAAATAACCCGAGTACAGTGCACTATCTAGTGCAAAATAACCATCACACTGACCATCAATTAACCTCTGTTTTTGTGTGCGCAGAACTGCTCCCTCTGGACTCAATAGCTCAATATGTAATATTTCACTCGCTTTGGTTAATCTATTACTATCGGAATCAACAACATAGGCTTTATACCATAACGTTTCATCCAAGAAATATGAACGATTATCCATATGAAGATAGACCTTTTCATGCGGAGGATATGACCTGGTGAATTTTGTTGCCCTTGTAGAGTAATCCAAGAGATTCTGACATTCAGCATCTTTTAAACAAACTCCTTGGAGTAGAAAAATTAAAATGAAAGTTACGAGGTATTTATACATAATATTGGGGGTATTAATTAGTAATTACTTCAAATATTATCAACTAAAGAATTATATATTTAACTAAAATACGAACATCATTTTACAATATAGTAATTTTATTTGAAATAATCACTTATTTAAAATACCCATTTCACCTTTTCTTGTTACTGTTTGTGCATCAATATTGTATTTTGTGCAGCTGCCATTGTTGTAAAACTCAACACTAGCACATCCTGTACTATCAGTTTGTACGTTTGGATTCCAATATAATGTGCGGCGATAATCCCCCTGCGTTGGAAGTGGTGTCTTGCTATAATCCGGAGAGTAGAACTCTTTATCCATGCGTGTTAGACCTTGGAATATGATTGCTCGCTTTGTCAGATCTTTATCACTGTAATGATTCTTTCTAATCAATTGTTTTACTTTGGCTATGTCCAGAACATCATGTCCCAATACTGCTAAATCCCTACCGACTAACTCCAGAACATCATCTCTTTTTGCTTCTTGTTTTATGATGCGACAAAAGTGTTCAACGATATAAGTTGGTCGCTCTTTAGAGGATGTTTTAGACGGAGTGTCATCAGTGTTTTTTATATCATATTGTTGATATTTTGAGTGTGTCTTAAATTTATTGTGAAAATTCTCTATAGTATTATAATCAGTATGTATTATTGTGGAGTCAATGAAACATGTATATTTTGATGGATCTAAATCGTAATCATTGATGTCTAAAGTTTCATGCTTTAGGGGGATTGTATAATAACTGCAATCTCCAGCAATATCGGTAGTATCTACTGTTGTATTAGATATAAATGCAAAACTACCAAGTGGTAATTTATGATATTTCAAATATTCTGTAGGATATTCAATATGTCTACTTCTTGCCCAAAAAGCATCTCTCAAGTCACTATCATTATTGTTATTACGAGATCTAGTTTTAGGTACAGTCCGTCCTCTATACTTATCTATATCAAAACTTTTAGCAAATTCGCGAAGAGAACTTAAACCTCTATTATTGACACGATCAAGAATTGGACGTTTAAATGCGGGGTAAATTTCACTGTAAAAACCTTGGTTATAATACTTTGTCTTTATTGCTGGATGAAAAACTCTTACATTTCTTTCATTTATATCAATTTCATCTATGTTATATTGGCTGATATACTCGCCATTAATGATGGCATATGACAATGCTTGTTTTTTTGGTATATTTATTTCAAAAAAATCATACGACTTCTCTTCGGGTGAACTTTCACTCTCTATTAAGAAAAATGGATATAAATGGTCAGACATCGCTTTTATTCCATTTATTTTTGAATCACGAGACGATAGTAAAAATTTAGTCTCTCCATAGAAATCTCCAGTATTCATATGAAATTGACCCTCTCTTACAGGACATGGATGGCTAGGGAACTGATCTTTATGCCAAAAAAGACTCGTCCCTTTCTCTCTATCTTCATGATACAAAAGAGATTCATCATGTATATGAGTTAATAATATGCCACGTGTACCCCTAAGTCTCATTATTTTATCTGATGGGGAATAACCTTCTGCATCAGAATACCATCTTTGCCCATATACCATTCCATAGATTATTAAATTTTTTTCCATGAAATAAGGGGTGTCCATATCTTGATAACCACTTAAATACTCCCATTTATAACGACTCCAACCATACACTTGAAGAAGAAGATCCAAATTTGTATTTCGTTCTATATTATTTGCTTCAAAATAATAATCAACATTCGGAATAAATCCTTTTACTTCAGATGAAAGCAGTAGGTTTGTGTATATATTATCTCTATTAAACGTTGGGTCAATAGAGGAGCTGTCGCGAATAGATAGCGAAAAAGTTGTCTCAACTGCATCGCCATTACTATCTTTTACATTAAATAGAATATTTTGTCTTTGGTAGGGGATTAGAGTATTACTATCTGATTTAATCGTTGCATCTATTGTTAAAATATTATCCATATTATTATTACGGATAAATATCATACGAGATGCAAGTTCTCGACCCTGTCCGTCGTAAAGAACAACCTGATTAACGCCATCTCGTAGAGTAGTTTTATTAACCTTAAACTCAGATACAAGATTGTTTTTTGTTGGCATAATACTATCACAGAACTGCGTACACCCTCTACTCAAAATTGCAATACCCAAATTTTCAAGAATTTCAGTAGAGGTTACTTTTATTTTTAAATTTAGTGAATCACTCAAATTGTCTACATTGAGAATATAACCTCTCTTTAATACATCAGGTAACACAAATCTATTATTCTTCGCGTCATCTTTAATTGTGAGATATAGTTCATTTTTCTTTCGATTTGGAGTAATTTTCAGTGTTCCAATACCTAAATGTGTTGAATATGTAGAATCAATACATTTATTTTTTCTATTCCATAGATAACACTTTTTATTAACTACTTTACCATCGCTGTCTTTTACCTGAAACGCAACTTTAGATTTTATGTCCATAACTAAATTACCACCCTCTGGATAGAAATTAACACTATAGTTTGGAGTTCTGTCAGCATTTCGTATATCCTTATCTTTCTCTTTTTCTGTTTTTAACTCACCAACAGTTCTATAACGAGGAAGTGTACGGCGAATAGAGTCAAATTCTCCAATGTTCTTAGGTTTTTCAAATATAGGGAATACCCTTGAGAAGTAGTTTTGTTCGTCGTAGTTAAGCATCGCTTTTGTGTAGGCACGTATCTCAAAATATCCTGAATATAGTGCACTATCTAATGCGAAATAGCCATCACATTGACCCTCTATTAGCCTCTGTTTTTGTGTGCAAATCACTGCACCCTCGGGACTTAGAAGCTCAATATGGAGTATTTCACTCGCTTTAGTGAGTTTATTGCTATCAGAATCTACGACATATGCCTTATACCACAGCGTTTCATCTAAGAAATATGAACGATTATCCATATGAAGATAAACTTTTTCATGTGGAGGATAAGATCTTGTGAAGTTCGTTGCTATTATCGAGTAATGCAACAAATTTTGACATTTCGCTTCATTTAAAGATACTCCTTGAATGAGGAAAATTAATATAAAGGTTACGAGGTATCTATACATAATATTGTAGTTATTAGTTCGTAGTCTACAATATAACGATTTTATTTTAAAATATATAATCATCCTTAAATAACTAGAGGGGCATGGTTGTTGATTTACATGTTCTAAAATGTAAAATACACTGATAAATTAATATATACGACTAAACGTAAATGATTATGAAATACAAAAAAATTTCAGTTGCCATATTATTTGCAACTATATTGATCGGATGTAATAAGGATAATGAAGTAGTAGAGACAATAGATCCTTTGATAAACGTACCTATATTAATAACAACTAACGCAGAATACAACGACCCATTAAGAGAATTTGGCATCACTCTAACAAATGAAAATAACTCCGAATATACATACCTTAACAATAAAATTACTCTTGATTCATCTGGTGTCGCATGGAAACCTGAAACGCAAATGCAATGGGAAAGCAGCAATGCAAATGTAGATATAGTGGCATATTACCCATATCAGTATAATCTTGATACAACCACAAACATAATAATTGATCAAAGTGTTAGATTTGACCAAAGTACATTAGAAGGTATTAAAGCTTCAGATTTTTTGTATTATTCAAAGAAGAATGTAGTCCCAAATAAATCGGGAATAGCACTCCCATTTACACACGCCCTATCAAAAGTTAATATCAAAATTAATTTAGACTCAGAATTAAATAATGATATAGAAATAGACCAAAATCCGATTTCAAATGTTAACTTCTTTTGCGCTAAAGCACTGTTTAATTGGAATCTAAATACAAATACAATAATACCTCAAGGAATAATAACTCCTGTAACTCCATTTGAAGCTCCTTATTTTGCAGGTAATGGAACGACTGATGCAGTAGCTAGTTATAAAGCAATATTGGTGTCTCAATTAATTCCTGCATCATCCTTTATCGTTGAATTTAATATAAATGGTACTCAATACTCATGGGCATCAACAAAAGATATATCACTTCTACAAAATAGAGCTTACATCCTTAATTTAATAATAACAGCTGATAAAAAAGTCACAGCTACTGAAGATATTAGTGAAGTTAATTGGAGTATGAATTAAACATAAATGCAAAATAAGTTTATGTAAATAATGCAAAAAAATACCCAACCTACATTTCTCAATGAAGGTTGGGTATTTTGCCTTTAATGTAATAAATCCTGTGGAGATGGAGGGAGTCGAACCCTCGTCCAAACAAGGAGCACAAAAGCTTTCTACACGCTTAGCCAATCAATTAATCCTTCTATTCATATCTGGCTGACGGCGACCTAATACAAATCCCAGTTCGTTTATTTCGCAACATAGTCCGAACAGGCTATGAAACTATCTCTTCATTTTTGATATCCTAAACTCTTAACTCACAAAGAGCGGGTGAATTAAGAAGGATACTCGTCTTCAGACCACCTAGGGTCCAAGGATTAAGCTAGATTTTACTTGGTAAAATTAAGCAGCAAGTGCATAGCTATTATCGCCATTTGAAATTTGAGCATTCTGATTTACGAGACCCCACACAAGACTCGGCGTGCTTACAATCAAACTCTGCCTGCTGTCAAAACCGGTCACCCCCATTTTGTTTAAACAAACGAATAAACTTGTAACAATAGTACAAATGTAATGCTTTTTTTCTATTTAAAAGAATCTATAACGAAAAAGTGCCAAGATAAGTTATTATCTTGGCACTTAATGTAAAACTTAACTTATTTACGACTTTGAATAATGATCGAAAAAGTAAACAATAGTCTCAATACCTTTGTAGAAGTTTGCAATTCCATAACTCTCATTAGGAGAGTGAATGTTATCTTCATCCAAACCAAAGCCCATAAGAATAGATTTTAAACCTAAAATCTCCTCAAATCCACTGATTATTGGAATACTTCCTCCTGAAAAATAAGGTAGTGGCTCTTTACCAAAACTTTGTGTCAACGCAGCTGACGCAGCTTTATAAGCTGGCAAATCTGTCGGTGAAACATATGGCTGACCTCCATGAAGGAATTGTACTTTAACCTTTACACTCTTAGGTGCAATAGACATAAAGTGCTCCTCAAACAACTTACTTATTTTCATATAGTCTTGATTCGGAACTAAACGCATAGATATTTTTGCACTAGCCGAAGATGGAATAACAGTTTTTGTACCCTCTTCAATATAACCACCCCAGATACCATTAACATCTAAAGATGGGCGAACTCCCGTACGCTCCATTGTTGAGTAACCTGCCTCACCTTCTACTGCATCAATATCAAGTCCTTTTTTATAATCCTCAACATTAAAAGGTGCCAAATTAAAGGCTGCCTTCTCTGCATCGGTCAAATCCCTAACATCATCGTAAAAATGTGGTATTGTAATTTTACCATTATCATCAACTAAAGAGCTTACCAATCTTGTCAAAACATTTGCTGGATTAGCTACCGCTCCACCAAACAAACCTGAGTGTAGATCTTTATTAGGTCCAGTTACCTCAACCTCCATATAACATAACCCTCGCAATCCACAAGTCACAGATGGGGTATCCCATGCTAATAGACTCGTGTCTGAAACTAAGATTACATCTGCACTTAAAAGCTCTTTATTATCAGCACACCACTTGTAAAGACTCTTTGATCCAATCTCCTCTTCGCCCTCCAACATAAATTTAACATTACATGGAAGTGTACCGTTTTGAACCATATATTCAAATGCCTTAACTTGCATGAAAACCTGACCTTTATCGTCATTAGCCCCCCTTGCATAGATACGATCACCCTTTATTATTGGATCAAATGGATCATTATCCCAGAGTTCAATCGGATCAACAGGCATCACATCGTAATGACCATAAATTAATACCGTTTTTAAACTTGGATCAATAATCTTTTCTGCATAAACTACTGGATTACCCTCTGTTGGCATAACTTCAGCTTTGTCTGCACCAGCACTTAACAGAGAGCTTTGCAACCACTCTGCACACTTAACCATATCGCCTTTATGACTTGATACGGCGCTAATAGATTGAATTCGGAGAACCTCAAATAGCTCCTCTAAGAACCTATCTTTATTACTCTCGATATACTGCTTAATCATAATGATATAATATTTTATAAGTTACATATAGCTTTTATTTCATTGACAATCTTAGATGCCAAAGCCTCTGCACTCTCTTCGTCTTTACTCTCACTGTAAATACGAATAATTGGCTCTGTATTAGATTTACGAAGGTGTACCCACTCTGTAGCAAAGTCAATCTTTACTCCATCAATATCGTTAACCTCTTCGTTTGAATACTTCTCTTTCATCTTTACTAGAACCTCATCAACATTAATCTCTGGGGTTAATGCGATTTTGTTCTTTGATATAAAGTATGATGGGTATGTAGCTCTTAATTGAGAACAACTCATTCCACTCTTAGACAATTGTGTCAAGAATAACGCAACTCCAACCAAAGCATCACGACCGTAATGTAACTCTGGGTAGATGATTCCGCCATTACCTTCTCCTCCGATAATTGCTCCAGTCTCTCTCATCTTTGCGACAACGTTAACTTCACCAACTGCTGATGCGCAATAAGATCCACCTTGTGCTACTGTTACATCTCTCAATGCTCTTGATGAACTCAAGTTTGAAACTGTATTACCTTTTGTGTTAGACAGTACGTAGTCTGCAACTGCAACTAACGTGTACTCCTCACCAAACATAGTTCCATCCTCATTAACTAACGCTAATCTATCAACGTCTGGATCTACAACGATACCTAAATCTGCTCCATGCTTAACTACTGCTTCCGAAATCTCAACTAAGTGAGCTGGAATAGGCTCTGGATTATGTGCGAAAATTCCTGTTGGCTCACAGTTAATCTCAATAACCTCAACACCCATCTTACGCAACAATCTAGGAATAACAATACCTCCTACAGAGTTAACAGCATCAACAACAACTTTAAACTTCTTTGCCTTAACAACCTCAACATCAACTAACGATAGAGCCAATACAGCGTCAATATGCTCATCGTCATATGAAGTTCTCTCTAAAACTACTCCGATTTCGTCAATCTCTGGATATGAGTAGTTAGTCTCCTCTGCCATTGCCAAAACACTCTTACCTTCTGCATCATTCAAAAACTCACCTTGACCATTCAATAGTTTTAGTGCGTTCCACTGCTTTGGGTTGTGACTTGCTGTGATGATAATACCACCATCAGCTCCCTTTGCTACAACTGCCATCTCAACTCCTGGAGTTGTACATAGAGCTACATTTATAACATTAATTCCGCAACCTAAAAGTGTTCCCTCAATGATATCGTCTACCATTACTCCAGATAAACGAGCATCCCTTCCTAGTACAACAACTGGGTTCGCTTTGTTTGGAACAGCCATTCTCAACCATCTTGAGTAAGCTGTTGTAAATTTAACAATATCCAACGGTGTTAGATTATCTGACTGAGTACCTCCAATAGTTCCTCTAATCCCAGATATAGATTTTATAAGTGTCATAATTTAAATAATAATGTATATAGATTGAATTGTCGCACAAAATAGTTACTTTTATAGCAATATCAAAATTAAATACGAAATTGATTATGAGAAAAATTGAATCTTCGGAATTAATCATCAATAACGATGGTTCTATCTTCCATTTACACCTAAAACCAGAGAATATTGCAGATATCATCATTCTCGTTGGAGATCCAAACAGAGTCGCTCTCGTAGCTTCATATTTTGACTCAATAGAGTGTCAAGTCGCAAATAGAGAGTTCATGACAATTACTGGAGTATATAAAAACAAAAGAATGAGCGTCATATCTACTGGAATAGGTACTGATAATATTGATATAGTTGTCACAGAATTAGATGCGCTTGTAAATGTGGACTTCCAGACTCGATATGAGAAAAAAATCAAAAAATCACTTACAATACTTAGACTCGGAACATCTGGAGGTGTGCAATCGGACATCGAACTCGGAATCCCTATATTCTCACGAACATCTATCGGATTTGATGGACTGCTAAACTTCTATAAGAATAGAAACAGTATCTGTGAACTAGATATGGAAGCTGAATTTATATCATTTATTGATTGGAATCCTCTACTTGCAAAACCATACTTCATAAATGCAGACGAATCTCTTTTTGAACTATTCAAAGACTCAACTAAAGAGGGCATAACAATTTCAGCTCCAGGATTCTACGCTCCTCAAGGTCGATGGGTGAGACTCGAACCTGCCGACGCGCAAATAAATTCTAAAATAGAAAAATTCAATTACAAAGGAAGGAAGATTACCAACTACGAAATGGAAAGCTCCGCTCTTGCTGGATTAGCTAAATTAATGGGACACAAGGCTGCTACAATATGTGTAGTCATAGCGCAAAGGGTTGCTAAAAAAGTAAACACGCAATATAATAATGATGTAGAAAATATGATACAAATGGCACTTGACAAACTATCTAAGCAACAACTAGATTGAGTCAAATGAGGTGTAAATCTTCATTCTTAAACCCTAAACAGAGTTAATTTTAGAGCTTTTAGAGCCAAAATATAAAATTTTTACGTATATTTGGCGATTAATACCCCTGGAATTTAAGGGGAAATTATACTACGCAAATTATATCAATAAACATCCGAATTAATAAAATAAAGAATATGAAATTTATAGTATCAAGTTCAGCTTTATTATCATTACTGCAAACATCTGGTAAGGCGATTAACAGCAAAAATACACTCCCAATTTTAGATTATTTTCTTTGGAGTTTAAAAGATGGTAAGTTAACTGTAACTGCATCAGACCTAGAAACAACTCTTATTGGAACTATTGAAGTGGAATCTGTAGAGAGAGAGGGTCTTATTGCTGCTCCTGCAAAACTTATGCTTGATTCTCTAAAAGAGTTCTCTGAACAACCCCTTGAAATTGATGTTAATGAATCAACTTGGGAGATTAAAGTGAGCTGGAAAAGTGGACACATAACTCTTCCTGGTACATCAGGTATGAGCTACCCTACTATCCCTGAACTTTCAGTGGAGAGTAATAATATCTCAATCAAAACAAATGATATTCTCTCGGGAATTAATAAAACAATATTTGCAACGGCGGATGACGATTTACGTCCACTAATGAATGGTATATATATTCGTATAGAGGAGGATCAAACTACGTTTGTGGCAACTGATGCGCATAAATTAGTAAAAGTAACTATTACTGGACAAGATAATGGTATCGAATCAGCATTTATTTTACCGAAAAAACCAGCTCAATTACTGAAAGGTATACTTATTAAAGAGGCTGACTCTATTTCGGTTAGCTTCGATACAAAAAATGTTATTTTTACACTGAGCAATCACACGCTTATCTGTAGATTAATCGAAGGAAATTACCCTAATTATAACGCTGTAATTCCTCTTGCAAACCCTAACAAAGTAATCATCAGTAGAATCGAACTGCTAAACGGTATTAAAAGAGTAGCTGTTTGCTCGAATCAAGCAACTAATTTAATTAGATTTGATATTGCAAACAATAATATTTCTCTAACTGCGCAAGATTTAGACTTCTCGGTAGCTGCAAACGAAACTCTACCTTGTAGTTACGATGGAAACCCTATGACAATAGGACTAAAATCAACTTTCTTAATTGAAATACTATCTAATATTGACTCGCCTAGCATACTTATTGAACTGGCTGACCCTACTCGCGCTGGAGTATTCAAACCAATATATGACGACAAACAAAATAGCGAGGCACTTATGTTGCTTATGCCAATGATGATTAATGCTTAGTCTATGAAACTACAACTTAAAAATCCTATTATATTTCTTGACTTAGAGACTACTGGTATAGATGCTTCAAAGGATAGAATCGTTGAAATTTGCCTTATTAAAATATCTCCAAATGGAGACCAAGAGACAAAGACTAGACGTATAAACCCTGAAATGAAAATCCCTAAAGAGTCTTCAGATATTCACGGTATTACTGATGAGGATGTTGCTGATTGCCCTAGATTTAGAGATATTGCAAAATCACTTGCAGTTTATATCGAAGGGTGTGACTTCGGAGGATTCAACTCTAATAAGTTCGACATACCTCTTCTAGTTGAAGAGTTCCTTAGAGCAGGAGTAGATATTGACATCAAAAAAAGAAAATTTATTGACGTTCAAAATATTTTCCATAAACTAGAACAAAGAACTCTAGTGGCGGGATATAAATTTTACTGTGGTAAAGATTTAACTAACGCACACTCTGCTGAGGCTGACACATTGGCTACGTTTGAAATACTCGAAGCGCAAATCGAAAAATATCCTGATGAACTCCAAAATGATGTCGACTTCTTAGCTGAATTCTCTTCAAGAGGAAAATCAGTTGACTTCGCAGGTAGAATCGTATATGATGAAAATGGTGTCGAAGTATTTGGATTCGGAAAGCATAAAGATAAATCTGTTGCTGAAGTATTTCGTAATGAACCAGGATACTACGCTTGGATGATGAGCGGAGACTTCCCTAAATATACACAAAAAGTTATTACTGAAATTAGACTGCGTGATGCAGCTGGCAAGAAATAGTATATGAAAAAAATTATTTCAATAATATTTTTTATTTCGCTCTCGATTTGTAATGTAGTCGTGGCGCAGGATAATACAAAATCTTCTAGTATTGTAAATATTGGAGGTGAGAGTTTCTATGTACACACAGTAAATCGTGGGGAAACATTGTACTCAATTGCGACCCTATACAATACAACTGAAGAGGAGATAGTTCATTTTAATCCCACTAGTGCAGGGGTACTTAGTATTGATATGGTAATTAAAGTACCATTCAAATCACCTAAATACTCTAAAAGAGAGATTAAGCGTAGAGATAAAAAGTTTATTAAACATACTGTACTTAAAGGTGAAACTGCGTACTCTATCGCTAAACAGTATGGAGTACCCGTAAATACGCTTATTGAAGATAATCCTAATGTCGAAATTGTTGCAATACCTCTTAATATCGAGTTAAATATTCGTAAAAATGAGATTGGCGAGAGTAATCATACTGAAATTAAAGAGAATCTAAAAGACTATACAGATAATCTGAATAGCGTTAGCGATGAGTATGTATATCATGTTGTGAAAAAAGAGGATACTTTCTTTAAACTTAGTAAACAATACAATATATCTATTCCAACGATTAAAAGTACAAACAATATCTTAGACAATAATCTAAGATTAGGAGCAATTGTTAAAGTCGGGAAAATAGATCGTATTAAAAAGCTAGAAGATGCTAAAAAAAACTCTAACCAAATTATTGATACTATAAAAATTGAATCTCTATTCCCCGCTAATAATGGAGGAATAAAGGAGGATATTATTGCAAATGTAGCGAATGAAAATACTATCAATATTGCAATGCTTATCCCAATACTTAAAAACAGACAAGATGTGAACTTCTTAGAGTTTTACCAAGGGGCTCTAATCGCTATTAAAAGTATGAAAGAGATGGGAGTTAATGTTAATCTTAATCTATATAATAGTGATAGATCCGCAGATAAAGTGCAACAGATTATTAGTAATGGAAATTTAGATAGTGCAGACATTATTATTGGCCCTATTTACGAAACAGCGGCAAATCCAATAATAAAATTTGCAGAGCAACTAAAAATTCCCGTAGTATCTCCTCTAGCTAAGTTTGATAATATATCTAGCCATATACTATTCCAACTTGCTCCTGATGAAAACTCTAAATACGATAAACTTTCATTGTCTCTACTTGGAGATAAAAATGTTATTATTATTAAAGCGGAACAGAATGATACAACATTCCTAAAGGAGATACAACATATATTACCGCAAAAATACACAACATTACAGTATAACAAAAGTAACCTTACATCTGATATTAACTCTGCGTTAAGCCCTGATAAAGAGAATATATTTATTATATCGGCCTCTAGTCCATATCGAATTGATGAGATATTAGCAAGAATTAGCTCTGTACAAAATAATAAAGCTGCAAGATCTATATCGTTCGGAGAGATATCTGTTATCGGAACATCTAAATGGGCAAAATATAATAATATTGATAGAAATCTATTCTTCAAACTAAATACTAAATTTATCTCATCATACTATACTCACAAGAATAATGACCTTGTTAGTGACTTTGATAAGAGCTATATTGCGGCTTTTAGATCTATTCCTGGACAATACGCATATAGAGCATATGACGCAGTCAAATTGTTTGGAAATTCAGTGATAAGTAGACAGAATGAAATACTTATTAATGCTGTAAACTCACCGCAAATTGAACTGCTTCAGATGAATTATAGGTTTGAAAAAATAGATGGAAGTGAATCTATTTCAAATACAAATTGGGGACTTGTAAAGTACAATAGCGATTATACGATTGATATTGAATAGAACATATAAACAATAAATAAAAATCCCAACCAAAACAATCTCGTTTTGGCTGGGATTTTTTTATCTAAATATAACTTATTAATAAATAGCTATCTATAAATGAGATAGTATCGAGTCACAATTATAAATATTATGAAATTAATTAAGATCAAACCAAGTGATACACCAATATGGTGTAGCGTATGGGAGCTATATACCTCTAGTTTCCCTGAGTATGAGAGAAGAGGTCAATTGAGTCATAACAATGCCATAGAATCAGAATATTTTAACACTGAAATAGCTGTAGATAATGATAATAACCTTCTTGCTCTACTATTTTATTGGAAAGTAGATGGTGTCATATACATTGAACACCTATCTGTAAACCCACTACATAGAGGGAATAGTATTGGTACTAGATTAATGACAATGTTAATTAATCAAAATAAAGAGTATAAAATTATTTTAGAAATTGAGCCTCCGATAACTGAACAGACTAAAAGGAGATTATCATTTTATAAAAAATTAGGATTTATGCATAATCCTTATGAATATACACACCCATCTTACTCTAAGATCCCATTTATATACCGATTAGACATACTAAGCTACCCTAATCAATTGACCCAAGTTGAGTATGATCAATTCTGTAACTTTATCTCAAATGTGATACTTTCATATATAGAGTAACTTTTATTTTAATACAAAAAAGCTCCCTTACTTTAAAAGTAAGGGAGCTTTTTATTATATATAAAAATCAATTAATGCTTATGCATTCATAGATTTACTCTCAAGATTCAATACTGTTCCAATCTCTAGGAATGATGCTCCTCTAGATGCACCAAAACTTCCTCCAACAACAATAATCATATCATCTTTTGCCAACCACTGCTTCTTCTCTAAGTAAAATAGAATACTTGATAAGAAATCATTATGTCGCTCAGATGGCTCTTGGTAGATTGCATGGATACCAAATGAAATAGATAATTGACGCATTACTGCTGCTCTATAACATACTGCGTAAACAGGCTTCTGTCCTCTAAATGCTGACAAATAACGAGCTGTACGTCCAGATAAAGAGTCGATAACGATAGCTTCAATTGGAAGGTTTACAGATGCTCTTACTGTTGATCGAGCTAATTGTGCTGTAATCTCATTATTGATCCTTACCATATTCATATCTGAATTAGGCTCGTTCTTCAAAGCATCACGCTCAATCTCCATTGCAACTTTTGTCATTATAGTTACAGCTTCAACTGGATAGTCTCCATTTGCAGTCTCTCCACTCAACATGATCGCATCCGCTTTTTGATAAATTGCATTCGCAACATCACTAATTTCGGCACGTGTTGGACGTGGATTATTAATCATAGAGTGTAACATTTGAGTAGCAATGATAACTGGACTCTTACTCTCGATACACTTATTTACAATAAGTCTCTGTGTTACTGGGATTTGCTCCGCTGGAATCTCAACACCCAAATCTCCACGAGCAACCATTACACCATAAGTCTCAAGCAAAATCTCATCAATATTGTCAACACCCTCTTGATTCTCAATCTTAGAAATGATCTTAATCGGACTGTTATACGTATTGATAATCTCTTTAACCTCTAAAACATCAGCTCTTGTTCTAACAAATGAATGTGCAATGAAATCAAGATCTTTCTCAATAGCCCACTCGATAAACTCACGGTCCTTTGCTGTTACTGATGGCAATTCAATGCTTACCCCTGGGATATTAACACTCTTTCGAGACTTAATTACACCACCATTCTGGATCTCACAAATTAACTTACTATCAGCCTTGTCAATAACCTTCAATTCCATCTCACCATCGTCAATCAATAGACATGCTCCAACTGGTACTGAATTATATATAGTTGGGTCATTTAAGTACACAGCATCTGCAGTAGATGCTTGGTCACTTGATGTACCCATTACATTGACTAAATCTCCAGCAGCAACTACAATACCTGAAGAACACTCCTCTGATAATCCTGTAATCCTAATCTCTGGACCCTTAGTGTCAATCATAATCGCAATTTGGTCAGATACCTTTCTAACGTTATCTACAACTACACTTGCACTATCTCTTGTTACGTGCGCTGTATTAATACGCACCGCATTCATTCCAGCATCGTATAACGACTGGATAAAATCAACATCACAACGCCTATCTGAGATTGTGGCTACAATTTTTGTTTTCTTATTCATATAATATTAAAATATTTTTTATTTATAAAAACTATGTATCGCTAATTTGTATGAAGCCAATCCAAATCCCATTATTGACCCCTTACACTTAGATGCAATGTATGAAACATGCCTAAATTCCTCTCTTGCTAAAATAGATGAGATGTGAACCTCAACAACGGGAACTCCAACTCCTCCAATTGCATCTCCTAATGCTACTGAAGTGTGGGTATATCCACCTGCGTTAATTAAAACACCAGTGTAGTTACCGTCAGCTCCATGTATCGCATTTATTAGTTCACCCTCTATATTAGATTGGTAATAGTCTATTTCAATTTCGGAAAAGAACTCTCGTAAATGAAGTAAATACTCCTCAAAAGTCATATTGCCATATATTCCTGGCTCTCTTTTGCCAACCAAATTTAAATTTGGACCATTGATAATTAGAATTTTCATACTCAAGATATAATTTCGACCGTAAAAGTACATTACTTTATCGAATTTTAACCTATTTTTGTATTAAATAATTACTAAATAATGAAATATAAGCAAAAAATTGCTCATGGCGAGTTCGATTTTATAGATATAATCAAAAATATGTTTGTAGATACAAACATTAACAACATTATAGGGATTGGAGATGATTGCGCAATTATCCCTTCGGATGACGAGATTATTGCAATATCTACAGATATGCTTATCGAAGATGTCCACTTCATTAGAGAAGCAACTTCACCATACGATTTAGGCGCAAAATCACTCCTCGTAAACCTTAGCGATGTTGCAGCTATGGGTATAAAACCTTACTTCTCGCTACTATCAATTTCAATACCTAAAGAGTGTAGAGAGATATGGATGATTGAATTTATGAAGGGATACCACAGTGTATCTAAAGAGTTTGGGGTAATGCTAATAGGTGGAGATACAACTGGATCAATTGACAAAATTGCAATTAATGTCGTCGCAATTGGAAAAGGCGATATGAAAAATGTAAAGAAAAGAGAGGACGCAAAGGTCAATGATAGAATCTTTGTATCTGGAGTATTAGGTCAAAGTGCAGATGGATTGAAAGATATACTAAACAAAAAATATAACACACCAAATGCTTTAATTCACAAAAAACCAACGATAGCCGTAAAAGAGGGAGTATGGTTGGGTAAAAGAGAAGAAGTACATGCTATGATGGATATATCTGATGGAATAGCTTCAGACATAAAACATATACTGAAAAGTTCTAACGTTTCCGCAAAGATAAACATAGACAAAATACCAACAGAAACGACAATTGAAGATGCTGTATGTGGTGGCGAAGATTATAAATTACTATTCACTATTGACCATCAACACGCTCAAAAGATTAAATCTAAATTTAAAGAGGTGTTCAATTGTGAGATATACGAAATTGGGGAGATTATTGAATCTCAAAACAATAATATAATATGGCTTGACAATAATGTCGAGATAAACCCTAAATGGAGCGGATTCAGACACTTTTAAATAAAAGACTCCTGTACTTTTCGTACAGGAGTCTCTATTTAATCTACTCAAAGCCTTTGGATTTTATCAGAGCATCTTGAGATGGCTCTGCTCCTCGGAACTGTTTATATAGAGTCATCCCATCTAAAGTTCCTCCGCTAGATAATAAGACTCTAAACTTATCAGCTAACTCCTTATTGAAAATATCTCCACTCTCGACAAATGCACTATAAGCATCTTTATCTAATACCTCTGCCCAAATATAACTATAATACCCTGAAGAGTAACCACCATTGAAAATGTGGCTAAAGTAAGGATAACGATAACGTGGGGCAATCTCAGGAATCATACCCCTCTTTGTATTCAAAACTTCTTTCTCAAATTTATTTAAATCCAATGAAGTGTAGTCTGAGATCGTATGTATCTCAAGATCCGTAATCGATGCAGCTAAATACTCTAGCGTCGTAAAACCTTGGTTAAATTTACTGCTCTTTAAAATCTTCTCAATTAAATAATCAGGCATAACTTGACCTGTCCTATAATGTATCGCATATTTCCTCAACATCTCTGGCTCAAATGCCCAATTCTCTAACAACTGTGACGGCAACTCAACAAAGTCTCGCTCTACTCCTCGTAAACCAGAGTACTCTACTTGTGAAAACAATGAGTGTAACGCATGCCCAAATTCATGGAAAAATGTTGTTACTTCATCTAAACTCAAAAGAGCTGGGTAGTTTCCAATAGGTGGCGTGAAATTGCATACAATTGAAACAATAGGAGAAATACGCTCCCCATCTCTAAATGATTGCCCTCTAAATGAAGTGCACCATGCCCCTCCTCGTTTACTAGACCTGGGATGAAAATCCATATACAAAATACCTAAATGAGTATTGTCAACATCCAAAACCTCATAAGCCTGACAATCTTTATTGTAAACAGGAACAGATATGGGACGGAAAGTTATACCAAAAAGACGATTTGACAACTGGAATATTCCCGCACGAACTCCTGGTAAAGAGAAGTAAGGGCGAAGAACTTCCTCATCTAAATCGTATTTAGACCTACGTAACTTCTCGGCATAGTACCACCAATCCCATGATTGAAAATCATCATGTCCTGTCTTACCCCTCATAATCTCTTTCATCTCATTCAACTCCTCTTTTGAAGTTTTCAAAGCTGGCTCCCATAAAGTATTCAACAAAGAGTAAACATTCTCTGGACTCTTTGCCATTACATTGTCTAAAACAAATTCAGAGTGAGAGTCATAACCTAACAACTGAGCTCGCTCAGTACGTAGTCGAACAATATTATTTACAATCTTCTTATTATCAAACTCATTATCTGAATTACACCTATCTAAATACCCTTTATATAAAAACTCCCTCAACTCTCGCTTATCTGCATAGGTAATGAAAGAGATTAAACTTGGTAGATCTAAGGTGAATAAATATCTAAACCTTGAACCTGCGGCTACTGCTGCCTCTGCAGCAGCATCTCTAATACTCTCTGGCAAACCAGATAAATCAACAGTGTTATTTATTCCTAATACAAAACTCTTATTTGCAGCCAATAAATTATTCCCAAATGCAACCGTCTCAACCGATAAATCTTCGTTTATCTGCTTCAATTTATCCTTGTCGGAATCGCTCAAATTTGCACCATTTCGAGCAAATCTATCATATGTTTTAGTTAACAACCTCAACTGAGATGGACTCAACCCTAAAGTTGCCCTCTTGTCATAAACACTCTTGATTCTGTTGAAAAGAGTCTCATTTAAAAGTATTTTATCTCCCTGCTGAGATAAAATAGGCATGAGTTCGCCCTCAACTCGCAACATATTACTATCTGCCTCTGTCAATGCCAAAGGGAAAAATAGTCGCGAAACTCGGGTCAACAATGAGCCACTATTATCCAAAGCAACAATCGTATTCTCAAACGTTGGAGTAGCATCATTATTGATAATCGAATCAATATCTGAATCTTGTGCATCCATTGCAACCTCAAAGGCGGGCATATAGTGCTCGACTTTAATCTTATCAAAAGGAGGCACTGAAAATGGAGTGTCCCATTCACTTAAAATGGGATTTACTGTATCAACCATAATATCCGAATTACAGGCACTTAACGAAAGCATAAGTGCGAAAATTAATATTTTTTTCATAAATTTATTTAACTTTTATTTTATCTAACCACCAAACTAAGGTAAATCATCCAAATCTTGTATCGTCTTATATTCCGAACTAAAATCACCTTTAAGCATAGATGATAAATCTGATTCAAGCGAAACTTTTAACTCCGAAGAGACTCTATCGGTATAGACAATACCCTCCAAATGATCATACTCATGTTGAATAACTCTTGCAAAAAAACCCGTAAATGTATCATCATGTTCAACAAAGTTTTCGTCACAATACCTAATCTTTATAGTAGTAGGTCGCACAACATCTGAACTTAACCCTGGAAGACTCAAACACCCCTCAGGCGATGTGCAAACACTATCTGAGTATGAGTATATTTGAGGATTGATGAAGACTTTCTCTAACATCTTAGGAGGCTCGCCATCTGCTACCTCTAACGGTAATCCAATTGTAAATACGCGGATACTCTCTCCAATCTGAGGAGCTGCCAGTCCAACTCCTTCAGACGAATACATCGTATAAAACATTGATGAAAGAAGATCGCCAAGATTAGGATAGCCATCTGTTATATCAACAGCAACTTCTCGCAAAACCTTAGAACCATAGACATAAATAGGGTATATCATTTTATTTTTATTATATGTTGAATTATTTTTATTCTCTAATTTTATGCATAAACTTGAATCTATTGTTGAACTTAAACAAACTCTAGTAAGAGTTAGAAGTAATACAACTAGTAAAATTGACCATTTTTTCATAAATAATTGAGTATTTTTATGTAAATTTGTACCGTGAAATTAGTATAACGATTTAACTGATACTTATAGTTTATAAAAACGCTACAAAGGTAGCAAATTCTTAAGATAAAATGCAACTATTCTACACACCCGACATTACAACTCCAACATACACTCTTCCTGAAGAGGAGAGTAAACACTGTATAAGAGTCCTGCGTAAATCGACTGGAGATACTCTCAATCTTACCGATGGGAAAGGCAATATGTACACAGCAAAAATTATTGATAATAACGTTAAAAGATGCGTTGTAGAGATAATTAAAACTGTCGAAAATTTCAATAAATTACCATATGAGTTAACGATGGCTGTCGCTCCAACTAAAAATATTGAACGATTTGAATGGTTTTTAGAGAAAGCAACAGAGATAGGTACTCATATGTTTATTCCTATTGATTGTAGGCACAGCGAACGAAGAGTGATTAAAATTGATCGCGAAATGAAAGTAATTACTAGCGCAGTTAAACAATCTCTTAAAGCATTCCACCCAACTCTATCTGATATGACAACATTCAAAGAGCTTTTAAAAGGTGAATTTGATGGAGTTAAACTTATTGCTCATTGCGGAGAGGCTATAAATGAAAGATACAATATATCTGATGTCGTAAAACAATCAGATAAAGTGCTGATCTTAATTGGACCTGAAGGAGATTTCTCCCCTGAAGAGGTTGCTTTTGCTGTCGAAAACGGATTCAAAGAGATTACACTCGGAAATAGCAGATTGAGAACTGAAACTGCTGCTCTTGTTGCTGTTACGCAAGTAGCATTTATTAATCAAATAACTAATAGCATAAATGTTAATTAATCTTGTAATTATACTAATATCATTAGCTATTCTGATATTTACAGTCAATTCTAAATACAAAATATGGATAACAATGGCAATTATTGCTGTTGGATCGATTATTAGTTGCTATGAAGCGGTTAAAGTTATAGCTACCAACAACACATATAATCTAGGGAAAACAAATAACTTTATTCTCGGAGAAGGATACATGAGCATTGACCTATTATCTGCTATTTTTATGATAATTGTCTCTTGTGTCGCGATAAGTGTCGCGATATATGCCTGCGGATACTTTAAAACTCACCTTGAATCTAAATCAAAAATACAACTATCGCTACACTGCTTCTCTCTTGTCGCTCTTTATTTTGCAATGATTGGTGCTCTCGCTAGCCAAGATATATATAGATTCTTGATATGTTGGGAACTTATGACAATATCATCATTCCTACTCATTATTTTTGATGCGCAAAATAGCGAAATACGAAAGAATGCTCTAAACTATCTCGTATTAATGCACATCGGGTTTATTGCTCTGGTCGTTGCATTCTCTACTATTATGACGGAGGTACAACCTGCAACATTTGATTCGCTCAAAAGCTATTTTGATAATAATAACCCAATTCCAATATTCTCTATATTTCTTCTCGGATTCGGTATTAAAGCAGGTATATTCCCACTACATATTTGGCTCCCTAAAACATATAGTGCAGCTCCTTCTCATGTCTCTGCATTTATGTCTGGAGCGATGAAAACAGTTGGAATATATGGTGTGCTTAGAGTTCTATCATACATAAATACCGAACTTATGACAATAGGTATTGCGCTATTTATTATTGGAATTATTACGGGCGTTTGGGGTGTACTATTATCCACAATGCAACGAGATACGAAACGATTCCTTGCATACTCTAGTATGGAAAATGTCGGAATTATATTCTTAGCAATTGGAGTCTCTCTTATAGGTAAAGCTAGCGGAAACAACTTTATGGCAATATGCGCTATGACAGGGGCAATAATGCAACTTATTAGCCACTCTGCATTCAAAACACTCCTATTCTTTAGCGTCGGAAATATATGTACTCAAGCAAAATCTACAAATATGGAGAAATTAGGTGGATTAGCGAAGAAAATGCCAATGACAGCTATGCTGACAATGATATGTTTAGTCGTGGCTTGCGGATTACCTCCTCTTTGTGGATTCATCTCTGAATTTATGATATACTACGGACTATTTGATACAATAGCAATGCAGGGCAATAACGTTATTATTGCTATCTGTGGATTAGTCGCAATGGCATTCATTGGTGGAGTGGTGATTCTTGCTTACACTAAATTTTATAGCATAATTTTCCTCGGAAACTCAAGGGTTCATTCACATGATAAAATTGTTGATGTAGGAACTGCTCGGACTATTGCATTTACGATACCACTAATATTTATAGTCGCAATAGGATTTATGCCAGCAACTTTTTTCCAAATTATTACACCAATATCAGAAACTATTATTGGACAGGTTGCTCATGTAACAGATATGAATAGTGTGGTTATTTCCCTAAATAATGTGAGGTTGGTCTCAATAGTTATGGTGATGATTATAATAGCACTTTATATACTTAAAACTCAAATGCTCAAAAAAAGAGTTGTAACTGAATCTCCAACTTGGGGTTGCGGTTTTACTGCGCCAACTGAAAGAATGCAATATAGCGGAGAATCGTTCTCGGAAGGACTACAAGCAATAAGCCCTTCGATATCGAAAGACAAAATTGAAGAGGACAAAATTGAACGTGATGAGATATTCCCTAATGAACACAGTGTCAAAATTGAACACAAAGATAGAATAGATACTCTATTCACTCAGTGGTGGGTGGCACTTATTCATAAAATAAACAAAAAAGTTATGACAATTAAAACAAATAGAGTTAACTACTACATATTGTATGCACTACTCTTTTTCGTTGTTATTTTCTTATTGACAATATTTAATCTAATGTAATATGGAGCAGATATCAACTACAATTATTATTATTATTTTAGCTCTTCTTATTCCTAATACTATTAGTTTAACTAAAGCAAAACTGGCTGGAAGAAGAGGTGTTAGAATATACCAGTATTTTATGGATACAATAAAACTCCTTAGAAAAGGAGCGGTGTACTCCCCTACTACAACTGCAATATTCAAAATAGCACCTTCAGTCTATTTAGGAGCCTCTATTGTAGCAATGCTAATGATTCCTGTTGGAGTACTACACCCTATGTTCGCATTTAATGGCGACGTAATTATGTTCTGTTACTTAATGGCTCTAGGTCGAGCGGCAATCATCCTTGCGGCGATGGACACTGGTAGTAGCTTTGAAGGGATGGGGGCTAGTAGAGAAGCTCTTTATGGTGCGCTTATTGAACCAGCTCTATTCCTGACAATTGGAACTATTGCTCTTATTTCTGGAAGTACTAATTTTAGTGACATGTTCTCACTTATTAAGTCAGATAACATTAATATGGTGATAGTAATGCTGATTATTGGATACATATCTATCAAAATATTTACTGTAGAAATGGGCAGAATCCCAATAGATGACCCTAAAACTCACCTCGAATTAACAATGATACACGAGGTAATGGTACTTGACTATTGTGGTATAGATTTAGCTTTTATTAATATTGCTAACTGGCTGAAAGGCGCTTCGATTGCAATGATTGCTGCAAATGCAATGACAACAGCTTTCGCCCTTAATATTTGGCTAACAATCGCTTTTACAATATTCGTAGCTATCGCAATTGGTGTAGTTGAATCGATATACGCTAGAGCCAAAATGGCTCGAAATACAACATATATATTAACTATTACGGCTATCGCAATGTTGATATTCTTCGTCGCTTTTATTTTACTTAAAGATATTAAACTATAATATGGTATTCGCTCTAATTATACTATACGTAATAACTCTTATCTCAATCTCTATTACTGAGAGATTTAGAGATTATGCTTCAATTATTGCTATGCAAGGTTGGATACTACTATTTATTGTGCTCTTTAAACTACACTCAATTCATATATCTGAACTGTTTTTTGTTCTTGCGGAAACACTTATATTTAAAGCTATTATCGTTCCTGCAATGCTATTTAAAATTATTAGAAAAACTAAAACAAACCATATTTATGCAATTGGACAGAGCCAATTCCCATCCCTAATTACATCTATTATTGCTCTTATTGCTAGTATCGTAACAACGTACTATATTGCTGATACAACAAGTAATATGGTGTTCTTTGGTGTTGCTCTATACGCACTGTTTAGTGGACTACTACTTATCATACGACGAAAACGGATATTCTCTCACTTAGTAGGATTCCTTGTAATCGAAAATGGAGTATTTCTATTCTCAATGGCGATAGGTATCGAAATGCCATTCCTTATTAATATAGCAATACTTCTTGATATCCTTCTTGTCGTGTTAATGCTCGGTATGTTCCTTAGTAAAATTGGAACCTCACTAAAAAGTATTGACGTCGATGCTGAAACTCTAACTACATTAAAAAATTAAGTATGTTAACAATATATTTCTTAGCTACATTGTCGATTGTTGCGGTACTTTGCCTAGCTAAAGATCGTAAACATACGATCGCTTTAAGTGCTATCTTCTACGCTTTACAAATGTATTTCGCAGTCGATATAATTCTAAACCATATTGGAGAGACTCAACTTAGTTTCTTTACTTTCGATAATTTAGGAGTACTATGTTTTTCACTCCTATCGGTGGTCTCGGCTATGACATTCTACCACAGCATTAGATATCTTGACACTGAAACAAATGCCCAATTTAGACTGTATAATCAACTTCTTATTCTTTTATCCTGTGCAATTACCGCAACTTACTTTGCAAACAATCTTGCCGTTACTTGGATATTAATTGAGGCTACTACAATTTTTGCTGCCGTTATTGTATACCATAGAAGAGATAAAAAAAGCCTTGAGGCAACATGGAAATATATATTCGTTTGCTCTACGGGTATCGCAATAGCATACTTAGGAATACTACTAATTAGTAGCGCAGCAGTAGATGGAGAGCTCAGTTACGTAGCTCTTGCTTCTGCTATTAATAGCGGAAATATGCTATACATGAAAATCGCATTTATTTTTATTCTTGTAGGATACAGCTCGAAAATGGAGATATTCCCTCTATACACTGTAGGGGTAGATGCTAATTTAGTAGCGCCAACTCCAGCTTCGGCTCTAATATCATCAGGACTCGTAAATGCAGGATTTGTAGCTATTTTTAGAGTTTTTATGATATACAAAGATACTCCAATATTCCAATGGATATCTAATGTATTAATTGTAGCTGGCGTAGCATCTATATTTATTGGAGTACTATATCTTAGACAGACGAACAACTATAAAAGAATGTTGTCATACTCAACTGTCGAAAATATGGGAATCGTTGCTATTGGATTAGGAATAGGGGGATATGGTCTATATGCTGCTATCCTTCATGTTATTGCTCACACACTAATAAAGTCTGGAATGTTCTTCCAAATTGCACAAGTCGGTAAAAAATATGGAACTTACAGAATTAATAGAATTAATGACTACCTTAAATATTGTCATATAGGTGGAATTGCAATTATTGCTGGGGCAATACTACTTCTTGCATTCCCACCTTCAGGTCTTTTCGTCTCAGAACTAATGATAGTGAGACAGATAGTAATCCTCGAAAAATGGTGGCTGTTAGTCGTTATTGTTCTTATGCTATGTATTGCAATGTATGGAGTGCTTAACCAAGTAATTAAACTATCATACACTGAGTCGAAACGTAAAACAACTAATTATAAAATAGATATAATCGGTGTTTGGCTATCTTTTGGTTTAATTATAGCCGCTTGTATATTAGGCCTTTGGCAACCTGTATGGTTTGTTGAGTTTATTAATGAAATATTAAATATGTATAGCGTATGAGCTGGATGAGGTTGAAAAATAGTGATAATGAAGTTAACATAGACGAAATACCATCTATTGATTATCATGAATTTTATCAAAATGTAGTTGAGATGCTGGCTGTTGAAAACTTCCATATAGCTGACTACTTTGGATACACAACTAATAATGGACTGAAATTAATAGCAATTATTTTAGATGACCTAAATGCTGAAGTGCTAATTGCATCCCATCTATATCACTACTATTGCGAAGATAGCATTATATCTATTACGGCTAAATGTGAGGCATTACACCCATTTGAAAGAGATATTACTGAGCGATATGGTATAGTTTTTAAAGATAATCCTTGGAATAAACCTCTCCGATTCTTGCCAAATAGATTTGATAAAAGTCTAATTATTGAGAATTATCCATTCTACCAAATTTCAGGAGAGACTCTCCATGAGGTTAATGTTGGTCCTATACACGCAGGGATAATTGAACCAGGAGCATTTAGGTTTACTTGTAATGGTGAAAAAGTACTGCATCTTGAAGTTGCGCTTGGATATCAACACAGAGGTGTCGAAGAGGCTATGTGTAGTACGAATTCATCTCTTAGACAAAATATTATTGCCGAAAGTATCGCTGGGGATAGCGCAGTTTCAAACGCTTTCGCATTTACTACAATTATTGAAAAACTCACAATAAACAAAAATAATATATCTCCACAGTTGAATATCCAAAGAGTGATTGCTCAAGAGCTTGAACGTGTTGCGATGCACATTGCAGATACAGGTGCTCTTTGTGGTGATATTGGATACCAACTTGGTCAAGTAGCTTGTGAGGCTCTTCGAACTGTTACTATAAACACAACGCAAGCGTGGTGTGGCAACAGATTTGGGAAAAACCTTATTAGACCTTGGGGTAGTAATTTCCCTCTAAACAGAGAGATCGTAAGTGAAATAAAAAATAATATGTCCGATGTACTCAGAAGATATGACGAGGTGAGGCAAAATATAAAAAATACACCTTCTGTTATTGCTAGATTCGAGGCGTGCGGAACTGTAGATAGAAATATTGCACTACACATTGGTGCTGTAGGTGTGTGTGCTAAAGCATCTGGAGTTATGAGAGATATTAGAAAAACACACCCATACGCAGAGTACAAAAACATAGACCATAAACCAATAGTTAAAACTTACGGAGATGTAATGTCACGCTTAACTATACGTTGTAGAGAGGTGATACAATCTATTGAATACGTACTAGATCTTATAGCCAAAGTAAAATTTGATGATACGATTACGCCTCCTATATATAACACAAAACTGAAACCTAATACATTAGCTTTCTCGTTCGTTGAAGGGTGGAGAGGTGAGATCGCTCATACTGCAATAACAGATGAAAACGGAAGTATCTGTTGCTACAAAGTAAAAGATCCATCTATACACAACTGGTTAGCTCTATCTCTTGCCGTTAGAGATGAGGGAATTTCAGACTTCCCAATATGTAACAAAAGCTTTAGTCTGTCGTACTGCGGACACGATTTATAGGATAGTAAAAAATTATACTTATGCTTATTTCAAAATTAAAGGTCATTAAAAGCCACGGGAAACAATTTATCCCAAACCTACATAAAGTTACTCTAACTCAAAGATTTAGAGGTAGACCAATTATTGCTGATTCCGTAGATACTGAAACAATAGAAAATCTAGTGAATTTATGCCCTATGGAGGCAATAAGTCGAGAGCCTCTAGCAATTGACTTAGGGAAATGTTTATTTTGTGGTGAGTGCCAATTCCAATACCCAAATACAATTCAATTCTCTAACGATTATCGTATAGCCGCGTCTAAACGACAGGACTTAATTGTAACAGCTCAGAATAAAGACGTAATAGAGTTTGACCACCAATATGTTCAAAAATATATTACTAAATATTTTGGAAGATCACTAAAACTTCGTCAAGTATGTGCAGGTGGTGACAATAGTTGCGAAATGGAACTAAACGCTTCTATGAATGTGAACTTCGACTTTAGTCGATATGGGATAGAATTCGTTGCATCTCCGAGACACGCAGACGGAATTGTTATTACTGGTCCTATCACAAATAGTATGGCTGCTCCTCTTCAGATGTGTTACGAGGCCATGGCTGAACCGAAAATTATTATAGTTGTAGGAACTGATGCAATTAGTGGAGGTGTGTTCGCTAATAGCAAAGCGATTAATAGAGAATTTCTAAACATAAATAGACCAGACTTATGGATTCCTGGTAATCCAGTACATCCAATGTCTTTTATTGAAGGGGTACTTGCTCTTTTAGGTAAGGCTAAGCGTGATGCAAAGAATGAATAAAATCGAAACAGTTAAATTAAAAGCTCTATTCACCTCTTTTAGTAAAATTGGAATATCTACTTTTGGTGGTGGATACGCAATGATACCAATCATTGAACGAGAAATTGTTGAGAATCGAAAATGGATCGAAAAAGACCAATTCTTAGAACTCCTTACTCTTGCTCAATCTGCTCCAGGTCCTTTGGCGCTTAATACGGCTGTCTTTGTCGGATATAAAATATGTAAATTCAAAGGAGCACTAGTCTCTGTTTGCGGCATAGTAATACCTTCATTTACTATAATACTTATTATTGCTCTATTCTTCTCTAAAATTAAAGATAACCAAACCGTGATTGCCGCATTTAAAGGTATAAGACCCGCTGTTGTAGCTCTTATATTAGCCCCAATATTCGGATTGGTAAAAGGAATGGAGTACTATAAAATAGCTCTCGCAATTGCTGCGGCATTAGCCGTTTGGTTACTAGGAATATCTCCTATAGCATTCATCGTATTAGGTGCAATAGCTGGTTTACTACACGTAGGTTTTATAAAAAAATAATGTAATAATGATATATTTTCAACTATTTATAACCTATCTTAAAATTGGCTTTTTCGGATTTGGTGGAGGATACACAATGCTTTCTCTTATTCAACATGAAGTCGTTGAATACAGACATTGGATATCTAATAGTGAATTGACTGATATTATCGCAATATCTCAAATGACACCAGGACCTATCGCAATTAATAGTGCAACATATATCGGATATACTGTAACTGGAAATATATGGGGCTCTATTATAGCCACAGTTGCTGTGTGCCTGCCTGCCCTATCTATAATGATACTAATAACTAGATTTTACCTAAAACTGCAAAATAACAAGTATGTTACTGGCATTCTTAGTGGTATGAAACCAATGATGATAGGTATGATTCTCTCTGCTGGGATACTATTACTTACACCAAATACATTTATTGATTACAAAAGTTGGATTATACTTGCTGCTGCATTTATTCTATCTATACTCAAATTAAACCCTATTATACTCATTATTATAGCTGGTATAGTAGGTGTGATGATATATTAGATAAGAAAATATATCCCCCACGGTAAGATGCTGTTAAATCAAATACAAGCACAGCAATAATTAATTATTAGCAGTTAGTTTACACAACAAAAAAGACGCTAGAGATAATCTCTAGCGTCTTTTTTGTTGTGTAAATTGTAAACCTCAAATTAAGAGGTTTACAATTTTGGTATTATTATTATAACTAGTCTATAGGATTAATTCCAATCTCAGACATACATCCAACGTCAATACCGCCACCACGACCAGTAAGGACTTTAAGCATCATATAGCGACCAGATTTACCAGTAGCGATAGGAATATCGTGTCTTTGTACAAATGTACCAACCGTCCAATCATGAGTCAAAATTTTATCCCATTTTGCATCGTCTTTTCCTAATGGTTCATTTGAAATATAAACTTCAATAAGTGTGGCATCATTATTTCCTCCCGTACGAGCTTGTAATCTCACAACATTAATAGGGTATGTATCAGCCATATCTATTATAAAAGACCATGGCCCATTTCCTGCTCCGTCTGGTAGGCTGTAATCATTATGCCACTTAGTTACATAATCATCATCTATAAGATTAATTGCTGGATCCGCAGCTCCACCAACACTAGAACCTTCTAATAATTTCCATTTATCTTTATCAATCTTTCCGATCATTGTAACTTCACAGAAAGAACGGTTTTTATCAATTGTAGTCTTAGTCATAAGTCCACCTTGAGATCCCTTGATTTTAACTAACTTCAAGTGGAAATTCTTATTAGATGTACTTCCTACTGTAGCTACATCAAGATAAGTAACATTCTCACCAGGCATAACCTTAACTTTACTAGATAGAATTGAAAAATCACTAGGTGATGTTGCATTACCCATACCTTTAACAATTTCAAATTCAAATGTTAACTCCTCGTCAAGTGTTCCCTCTATAGTTATAGGTATCTTAAGGTCTTCTCCAGCTGAAACGATTAAATCTCCTGATTTAAATCCTACTGAATTATCATCATTCATAATAACAATCTCGCCAACACCATATACCTCCGAAACATCAACACCTTTAGCATCTGTGATGTTCAAGAATATTTTACGATCTGTATTTCCTAAAGCCTCATCAATAATCTCTATCTCAATACTTGATTTTGTCTCTCCTGGAGCTATTTCAATTTTAGTCTCTACTAGCTCAAAATGCTCACCTTCAATAGCTGTTGACTTTTCAGTATCAACAACAACATTTGCAGTTACTGTTCCCGGTACTGTAGCTGTTAAGTTAAAATTGTAAGCAATCTTACCAATGTACTCTGGAGTCTCAACAAGAGAATCTGTTACTCTTAGGCGTCTCTCAACGTTTTTAATAGTTACCTCACAAACATTATCTAACTTAGAGATGTTAACTAAGGTATCTGTTGAATTTGTGCTCTCTAAAGTAACTGTGAAAGTTCTTGAGTTTTGAGATAGATCATCAAAAATTTTGAAAGGAATGTAATTCCACTCATCACCTCTAGCAACCTTGATAGATGTACCATTTAGGAAATTAAAATCAGTTCCTAGTACAGCTGTTCCATTAGTAGATTTAACATTCAATTTGATAGAATCTTCTAATACACCATCAACTTTAAATGGTAACTCAAAATAAGATTGATCTTCTCCAATAGAGTACTTTTTATTAGCAAAACCAATAACTACCTCACCTGCATTCTTCTTGCCCTCAATTGTAAATTTAAGTTTGCTTTTAGAAGGATCAACAACCGCTCTTGAACTAACTTTAACTATAGTAAAAGTTACGGTCTTGTCTAATGATGAGAACTTATTCTCCTTTACATATATAGGGTACTTAGCTCTTACAGCACCCTCTCCGAGTGAAATATACTCGGGGAAAGTAAAACGATCTGTCTCTTCATAGTCACACTCTAAATAGATATCACAACGTCCTGTTAAAGGCTCTGTAAACTCTAGTTGAAGCAAACCTGTACCAACATCGTCTAAAACAACAACATTGTCTACTCCAAAAGATATAGAAGTAGTATCTAAACCAGATTCATTATCTTTACAACCAGTTAGAGCTATACATAGTACAAAAAGCCAACCTAAACTCTTTATACCCATTTTTTTATTTAATAATATTTTCATTTTTAATCTACTTTATTATTTAAAATCATAACCATAAAGTTTTAACTCAGAAATAGCTGCAACATAACCACCAGCTCCACCTTTTGCCTCTAATATTACAAATTTCAAATACCTTCCTCCAGTATATTTTGTTATATCAGTAATAGATGTACCTGTAGGAGTTGTCTTATTGTCAATATTAGTTACCTTAACCCATGATGGATCATTAACTTCTGGCGAGTTTCCTACATATAAATCGCCACAATGGAAATTACTAGCATCACCACTACGAGCAAGTATCTCAATTTTCTTCGCAATGACATCATTCTTCATATCAAATACAAAAGTATAGGGAGGTGCTGGATATGCACCTTCGCCATTCCATTGTGTATGCCAGAAAGTAGCAGTATTAGCATCAAGCATATGTTTAGCCATACCATTACCTTCACCTTCACCAACAGGCTCTTCTGTTGTTACAAAAATAGGCTCCCATGCAGAAGCTGGAACCAAATCAACTGGGTCTGTATCATTCTTGTCTATAACATAGAATATTCTTTCTGATAAAACAGGATTAATTACATTCTCTAATTCAACATTATCTTCATCAAGAACACTTACAATTTTCATCGTAATAGTACCAGTATGAATAGTCTCAGTTGTAAATACAGTGTTAAATGCAAAAGCAAACTTATCATCTCCTGCCTTCAACGGAATACTTTTACTTCCTAAATACCCTAGACCTTCAGAAGTAGTTACTTCTAATGTAGCTCTAGCTCCTGTTGCTAAATTAAATCCTTGTACATATACAGAGTCTTTTGTATTATTAAATTTAACTCCTGTTGATACTGTCGAAAATTGTACGTTAGGATCTATATTCACAATATTAACAGTACAAATACTATCTGTTGAAACAGTAGTGTGTTCCTGATCTGTAGATACATGTATTTTAAAACTAGTATTAAGAGGACTTGAATTTGGGAAAACTCTAATCTCTGCTAGAGTACTTCTTGCTCCTTTATTGATAACTACATCACTTGATGTCAACTCATATTGACCTTCAAGTGTATTATCATCAATTATAGATAACTTAACATTAGTATTATGTATAGCAACTCCGCCCTCTAACACTACTGGAATATATAACTTACTTCCTGTTTGATGCGCATTCTCTAATACATTATATTCAATCTCCTCAAAATCTAACTTACGCTCGTTATCTAAGACTTTTAACGCAAGAATCCTAGTCTTTTCTGGTGTAGTAACATTAGCTACATTTTTAAAGTAGATAGTATCTTGCCAAGTACCAAAATCAGTATTGTCATCAAGTACAGCTTTAAACGTTAAGGTTGTATCTCCTCTAACGCTAAAACTAGAGTCTCCTTCAAATCTTAAACTGCCACCCTTCTTAAATGCCAACGTTCCTGTAATAACTGGCTTATCAAACTTAGGCTTACCCTCAATTTTAACAGTAATGATCTTTGATCCTGCATCTTCAGCAACTGAATCTTCAGCAACTGAAAAACCCATAGTCCTCTCAATGTCATCATCTTTTATGGTAAGTTTGCAAGTACCTTTCTCATCATGAAATACACCTTCTGATTCAGACATATAGATAGATGCCCATCTATTTGGATTCTTCTTATCATTGTTGAAAATCTCAACAAAAAGAACTCCTTCTGAATCACCCTTTTTCATCGATACTTTACCGCCATTCTTGAACTTAAACTCTTCAACACCAGCACTTCCAACACCAATAGCAGAAGCAAACGTTACTGAAGCATCTCCTTTCAATTTAATCGGATCCTTTCCCTTCATTATTTTAAAAGGAATAGCTACTTCACCTCCATTTTCATAAATTTCAATCTCTGGTTCTGAAAACATAGCCGTAGCCTCTTTTGGGAAATCATCATTCACAATACGAATAACACACTTTTGACGTGTCGTTCCCACTGAAGCCGCTCCTGTTGCACTTAACAGCTCTAATGTGAAAAAACGATCCGCATTCATCAATGTATCATCATAGATCTCAATTGGGAAATCAACTTTTGAAGCTCCAATCTTAATCTTTGTCTCTAATTCATCAATGTAAAAGTTTGTATCCCTCTTTGCTCCGTTTACACCAGTTCCATCTTCACATCCTAGAACTAATTTTACAACACCATTTACATAGCGAGGAACTACAAGAGTTACTAAAGTATCTTTTACATTCTCTTTTAATAAAAATGTATCTTGAGAAAACGATACCATTTTACTTACATCGGTATTTAATGCTCCTTCAGGATTTTCATCATCACAAGAGATGAAGAAAATCGAAAACACACTAACAAAAACTATAAGTTTTAATATAATATTCATCATATATATTTTTTAAAATTCTAATGAAACTTCTGTTGACATTAACTCAAACCCTGAAACTGTCAAATCACTACCTGCTGCGCCAATCCTCTGTTCACTCTTTCCACTAGATTTACAAACAATACCTAAATGATATCTTCTGTTTGGAACCCAGTTTTTTACATCAAATGACATCGAAAAATCTCTAAACCCATAAGATTTACCTCCAACAAATTTTGCTGTTCCGATAACTTTTGGATCTTTCTTATAATTTAAACTATCTAAATAAACTTCAGGAGTTAATGATTCATATAAGAAGGCCTCAATATAGCAACTATCAGTCTGGTCTAATACTGAATCCGGAACGATTGAATCTCCTACATACAATACTTCTCCTGGAATGTATTTATATTGACCACGTAAAGACACTGGCTTACGCTTACTGAAAGGTACTCCGTGTAGTTCACCTTGCTTTGGAGTCAATAATGAATCCATGTCAAATTCTCCTCTAAATAGCTTACCTGAAACAACTACAATATTAGAATCTTTAACTGTTCCTAAAATTCCACTTCTCATTCTTGCTCCATTATCACCAATATTAGCACCTAAAACACGATCCGTGTATAAGTTAGTAATATTTAAATACTTTTTAGATAACTCTTTAATGTAAGCATTATTAGTTGCCCAACCTGCTATAGGCTCTAAATAACCATCTCTTTTCTCCCAATGGAATAGATCGATTTTTATAGCATTTGATTTTGCATAAGTAATGCGATAGTCTCTGTAGTTAATTGAATCTGCTGCCCAAACCCTAATATCATAAAACATTTTCCAATTAGGGTTCAACTTTGACAATGTAAAGCTATATAAACTATCGCAAGTTGCAATACTTGGTGCATCTTCTATAGCTAGATTATGCGTTACTCTCCAATTCATAGTTGTATCAGGCTTAATCCATGCTCCCTGTGCTAACTTTAAGATAGGCTTAACAGAAAAGAATGTACTATCTGTTATAGTTAATGAGTCCGCAACAAAGAATGTAATTGTACCAAAGTTAGCGTTATAAATAGATGGCGTTCCTGTTATAAATGGACGCAACTCCTTATTCGCTTCTACAAAAGTAGCTGACTCTACAAATGCTAAGTCACTTGGAAACTCCTTTACTAAAACTCCATTAGTCATATGTAAATTATGCTCCATAACCTGAGTTCCATTGATAGTTAAATCAAACGTAAGAACATCATCCTTTATCTCTCCTAAAATCTCATAAGTAACCAATCCTAAAGGAGTACCGTCTGAAGCATTTTGCTTTCCTTTGATACAGATTACTCCATTAACATCTTTAAATGACATCTCTCTGAAATAAATATAACCATAACGCTCATCTAATATAGATAAGTTCTCTATAATTAAATTTACTTGGTCGTAATTAGTTCCAGTAAAGGATACTTGTTGTACGATAGTATCCATAGGTAATCCATCAACTGTAACCTCAATAGTTCCACGATAATTACCTAACTTCTCTTCCCAACTTCTTGCAGATGAATTCCATTCATTCTCAAGATCTAATTCATCACTACAATTCCAAACAAAAAAGGCCGAGAGTAATGTGAATAATAATATTACTTTTTTCATATCTTTTATTTTATTAAACCAACTCTAAATTCACCTAAATTACAATCATGCTTTAAAGGAACAGGATTTCCTGAAGCATCGTAACCGACATAAACTCCATCTTTATCAGCATGAGTATTTAGCAAAATTAATTTTACTGCTGTTGTCTCATATGACTGATTTAAATAAAAAGTTTGTGCGCCATCTGCCTTATCTAAAAAGAACACTTTTTCATCTTCTATAAGAACCCAATCATTATCTTTCCAAATTGCAACCTGAGCCTCTTTTGCCTCTACATAATCACGACCCTCTCCACCATGCTGCATTACTACAAAATAATTAAATTCTAGTTTATGCTCTGTTGGCACTTTATCATCAAAATTAAACCAGATTGAATGAGGGAAATATTGACTAGGACCTGCAGTGGCCCAATCATTATGCCATACTTCACCAGACTTCACTTTTTTAGGATCTTTTGAAAAAGGAATTCCATCTAATAAATTCATTACAGGGCTAGCTGTATGACTCGAACTTGCAGATCCAACCCACTCCTCAGGAAGATAAACAGTATCTTTTACTATAGTTGGATCTAGTCTTCCAAATGAATGTGCTTTCAATCCTCTGTCAAGTTCTGGCATATCTAGATTAAACTCTTTCCAAAATTCTGTTGCTGGTGCTGCATACTTTGCCATATAAACTAATGATGAACTTGTTAATTTAAAGTTCCAAGCTCTAAAAAAGTTCGTCATATTTAAATTAGCGTACTCAGATACTACAATGGCAAACCAATCATTGTTCACTTGTACTGGAGCAGATTTTGCATCAGCAGCCAACATTGGAGCAAAATCAGATCCTAATTCATTATTAACATAAGTTAATAACCCCCAACCAAACTCCTGAACCAATTGAAGAACCATTCGTTGTTTATACTTTTCATCAAGCTTAGCATAATCGATCTTAGCTATATCTGGCACGCTAGTTAAACTTGTTACATCAAAATTACTTGGCCACTTATTTGCACTATTGTACATATAAAATGTACTCAAACCAGATACAACAGATTTAAGGGCACCATCTTTAGTCCATGCAGTTAAATAACCTGCACCTAATACATTGTAAATGAAATTACGATCTGATTCTAACGTTGCGTTACCAGCCATCTCTTTTAATGCCTTCATTAACGCTTCGTTAGCCATATCTAATCCTGCTGGATAGCCAGGATAAGTTATAGCCTTTCCAGGTAAATGTAGATCACCATATACTCTCCACATTGGAATACCTCCTAATTTAAATAAACCTTCGGTTTCTCCAACCCATAATTTACCTAAATCTGCAACCAAACCATCATACTTTGTCAATAGAGCTTCTGGATCAACAATAGTTCGTAACTCCTCAATTGGTAGAGTCAGCGTAATATTATCTCCAATCAACTCGCCCCATATCATTGGAGTCAAAGTATTTTGAACCGCAATAGTCCACTCCTCTAAATCAGTTTGACCTTTAATAAAGTCAGGACTCTTAACTGCTCCATTTACTGTTAATGTTACATTAGCTACATTAGGTGTACCTTCGTAATAAAAATATAAATGACCTCCAAAATTATTACTCAATGTGTTTGAACCTAAAGCCAATTCACCTTTTTTACCAACTTTATTATAACGCTTTAATCCAAGCTCATTCTCAGATAATTCAATATCTGCAACTCCGATTTGATAGTACAACTTACCTATAACTCCTGCTGGTACAATAACCTCGATCTTCTCTGCTGGGGCAATATATAACCCACTGCTTTGCCAGTACTTAGGAGTAGACAATAAGTTTAATTCTGGTTGTGCCTCATATCCTTTCACAACAACACTTACAGCATCCAAGCGATCTGTTACCATATCAACTTCGCCTGGGTATGCTCCAACCCAGCCCCACATATCGTTTGGTAATTTGTTATCACCATCTGCATCTGGATCATAAGGGATCAAACTACCCTCCTTTTCCAACTCAACGTCAGAACAGTTAGATAAACCTCCTAATAATAATATAGATCCGATTAATATCAATATTTTATTCATAATCTAAGTATTTTAATTTTTTACACCCTCTTCTTTCGGAGTTACTCCGTCAGGATAATGATTCCATTTAATAAACCAGTTACTTGGCTCGTTTAACCAAACTTTGTAGTGATCTCTAGATCCTACAGGGAATTTGTTCACTACAATTTCGGATACCTTCTCTGGCATATTACTGTTAAGTGCCATACGAACCATAGTAAACCATCTTTTACCTTCATAAGCCAATTCACGTCCAGTCTCTTCTACAATAATACTATCCATTACAAATTGATTACGTGCAAGTGAATCTACTGCGTTTAGATTATTGTACTTCGGAGTATAATAGCGAGTAAAGTTACCAATGTGTCCTAATCTGCCAAGTACACCTTTTGACGCACTTAGATGGGTTCCAGCATATATTGGAGTATCAAATGGAGCCTTGAATGTTAAATCAGACCCAACCCAAGATGAGGCTAAACCAACACTTACTAATGAATCTGCTGCTCTATTTCCTTCCGCTCCAATTGCATTTAATGCCTCTGCAACCATCAAGAACATTTCTGATGTCCTATAAACAAAGATCGGTGCATCATGCTCATAAGATTTTCTTTTATCGTTGAAACCTTCAATAGTATATTTATTTACAACATATTGGCCATTTTCTAGATCTATACTAGCATCTTCTCTCTGGTGATCATTAACTGTCATATAACCAAGAATAACATCTTCTTGTCCCTCTTCTAACTTCTCTTCTTCTTCATAAATTACGCGAAACGGAACTCTAAACAGCTGTCTTACTGCATAGTCTGTTGGTTTGAATCGATAGATATTAGGGGCATAATTTGAGAAGTAATACTGTAGATCATGTGTTTGTCTCTTACTATAATCAAACTGAGCTACTGTTAATGCCTCATTTCGAGTACCTTCTGACACAACACCTTCACTAAATAAAGTTTTCCAAATAATAGTCTGTGAAAGGTTAAATAAATTAGTGTTTGTTCCTGCAGTATATAGTCCTTGACCCTTTATGGTTAAAATACCTTGTCTTGCAGCATCTGTATAATTACCATCCCATAAATACAACTCTGTTAATAGTGCATCTGGATTTACAACAATTCTAGACCAATTCTGATCAAACTTATTTTCTTCCTCAGATGGATCCATTACGATTAGTTTCCAGTCTAAATAGTTGAAAGCATTGATATTATCAACTCCACTTTGCAATGAAGTAATCAACTGTCTTACCAAAGGTTTTAATTGTAATAATTCACCTGTTGCCATATCTTGATTCATATCTGATACTGATAAATCATGGTAAAATGCTTCTCCATATAATTTTCCAATATTTAGATATGCCCAAGCCCTATATGTTATAGTTGATGCAACCATTCCTCTATATGTTACCTCTTGTAAGGCTCCAGGGTAAGTGTCGTGATATGTACGTATATTACGTAAAAAATCATTACAATTTGCAATCAATAAATACAATGGCGCAGGTGATGCAGCTAGATTACTTTCATTAGTTTTGTACCTGAAAATATCCCAATACTCATCTGGTGCAGTACTTGTCGGCTGAAGTAAATCGCCTCGTAATTCACTTAAAATGATGTAATCATCCATAACATCACGGAAGTTTGTTGCCAAACCAACCATACCTGAATAGATCTGATTACGCTCTTTATAATTGTCTTCATCTGTTAGAAGGTCCTCCTTGTTTATGCTAAAGAAATCTTCGCATGAAGAGAAACCAAAAGAACATAAAAGAAGAAATAAAAATAATTTATTCTTTATCATAACTCTAGTTTTAAAAATTCAAATTAATTCCAAGTTTTACACTGCGTGGATTTGCAATCTTACCATAATCGATTCCTTGCAAAGCTCTATCATAAGAGTAGCTAAATTCTGGATCCATACCTTTATAATCACTCCATACAAACAGATTCTCTGCTGTTATATAGCAACTAATGTGTGAAAAACCTAACCAATTCTTGTTTACGTCATAACTCAAAGTTAGCTCTTTCATCTTAATGTATGAACCATCTTCGATCCAACGATCAGAAAAACGACTATTACCCGTTTTGTCTCCATAAGAAGCTCTTGGCATATCTGTATTTTGTCCCTCTGTCATCCAACGTCTCTCAACTGCTGTTGATTGATTGTTAAAATTTGTCATTGCTTCTGTTGTACGACGAACTCCATTGTAAACATCTTGACCATATGAATAACTGAAATAAGCATATAGACCAAAGTTTTTCCATCTTAAATCTGTGTAGAAACCACCATAAAAATCTGGTGTCGGATCTCCAATTGCAAGTCTATCTTCATCATTGATGATTTGATCACCATTTACATCATTAAACTTGATGTCTCCAGCTACAAAACGCTCTCCATTTTGTGCAATGTAGTCTGCAACACTAGCCTCATAACTAGAATTAAATACCTTCTCTACTTCAGCTCCGTAGAACTGATAAGGTGACTCACCAACTCGTGTGATTAACTGAGTTCCATCATCATATTTTGTTATGATCTCTGATGCTCCACCTAAATCAACAACTTTTGATTGGTAGTGAGCGATATTTCCTCCTAAACTCCACTTTACTGCACCTTTCTGAAATACATTAACTTTAAGATTCAATTCAACTCCATTAGTCTTAAGTTCTCCTGCATTATCATAAATAGATGGAACTCCGAATACTGCTGAAGTGCTCTTTGCGATAATCATATCAGTTGTGTACTCCTGGAAGTAATCTGCACTTATGTCAACAACGTGACCCAATAGTGATAAATCAAATCCTGCTCCTAGTGTTCTTACACGCTCTGGTTTCAAATGTGAATTTGCAACCATATCACGATATGTTCCAACAACATCTTTATAAGGATCTGTAACGTAGTAATAACGTCCATAATGTGAAGAAAATTGACTATTTCCTTGCTCACTAAACTCTCCTCTTAAAGTTAAGTTATTTATGAAGTCATTATCTCTCAATAGAGTATTATTTACTTTCCATCCTGCATTTACCGAAGGAAAGAAATATAAATTACTTCCATTTGGACCATAAGCTGATGAAGCATCTGCCGTTACACCTACATTTGCAAACAATTGATTATTATATAAATAATCTACTGAAGCATATCCATTCATCCATGAAGACTTCTCCATTACTCCGGTAATGTTTCTTGAATGAGCTCCTAACACATTTGATAGTGTTGTATAAAAGTCAGTTGGAGTATTGATACCTGAAGCGTTATCTGTCTCCTTCTGTGAAGTCATTAATTGATAACCTGCATTGAAGTTGAAATGGTTAATCGTATTAAATGTCTTCGAGTAAGTTGCTTGTGCTCTTGCGTAGTAGCTCAATAGTGTAGAAACTCCTCCTCTAACTGTATTCTCAGCCAATGTATCCATCAATGGTGCAATTGCATGTGATGTCTTTCCTGGGATGAATAAGTCCTCTTTGTTATGTGAGTAAGTTAATCCAAAAATACCTTGAATTACCAAATTATCAATTGGAGTAAAGTCTAATCCAACATTCATAAGGGCATCATAAGAACTTGTAACTCCTTTGATATCACTAACAACTGCTGCTGGATTACTCATCATCAACTCTTGATCTACTGGTGTAAATCGAGATAACTCTACAACCTCACCATTTTGAAACACTTGCTGTTTTACACTTAAAACTGGTGCCTCATATAATGATGTTAAAAAAGGGTTTGTATATGATGCCATACCCTGCTCCTGTAGTTTCATCTCAGAAAAATTAAGAGCTCCTGAAGCATTTAACTTTAACTTCTTTGAAAAGTTAATATCTGCATTCATACGTGTGTAGTACTTAGACAAATTTGTTCCCTTGATTACACCATTGTTTTGCTGTGTTCCCAATGTCAAAACATATTTTGCTACTCCGTCTCCTCCTTTTACCTTTAATTGGTAATCTGATTGAAAGGCTAAGTCATAAATCTCATCTTGCCAATCTGTATTATTGTTGTAAATCTTACCTTTAGGATCTGTTGGATCATCCAATAGGAAAGGTAATTTATCAACTAATACATCTAGATCTGGATATTTATTAGCTCCAATATCTCCAATATAAGACTTATATTCATTGCCCTCCAATAAAGGTAGACGTGTATCAATATATGCAATACCGGCAGTTGCTTTAAACTCAATTTTTGTCTCAAGGTCAGAAGCCTTCTCTGTCTCAATCAACAGAACTCCATTACTACCCAAAGAACCATAAATACCTGCTTCAGCTCCTTTTAATAATGTAACGCTTTGAACCTCTTTACTTGCGATGATACTAAAAATACTTTTTGAATATCCCGTAATTGAAGAAGATACTGCATAAGAAGGATCATATGGAATTCCATCAATTACAATTAATGGGGTATTATTAGCAATTAAAGATCTTGTTCCTCTTAAATTAACATAAGAACCTTCTCCTGGCATACCACCTTTACCCGATACTTGTAAACCTGCAAACTTACCTACAAGTGCATTATCAATATCAGAATAAACATCACTAATATCGTTACCTGCAATTACCTCTGCAGTTCCAACATAGTCATCAAAATTCCTATATCCCAATACTGACTCGTATCCTCGTGTTGAAAAGATACGTGATGTTGGTACTAAATATACATTTAACGTTTTACGTTTTAATATTTGTACCTTCTGTGAGTGATAACCTGCTGATGTTACATTCAATGTTGAACGCATATTAGGTACCTCAATTGTAAATTGTCCAAGTGAATCTGAAATCGCTCCCTTACGAGCACCGATCGAAGATATCATTATATTAGCAAGAGGCTTTTGTGTCTCATCTGAATACACAACACCTTCTACTTTATAATATTTTACTTGGTTATCTGTATTACTCTTATTTTGTCCTTGTGTTGTTAATCCTAATACAAGACAAAAAAACATGACTAACTTTATTTTAACTATTCTCATCATATTTATCATTTTAATAGTTATCTTTTCCAACTGCTTGGAACTTCAATCGTTGAATTCTTATCGGAGCTTTCTGCAAAGCCTCAAATCTTATAACAGGTGCCGAATAACCGTGATGTGGCTTAATGTGAAGTGTATCGACTAATATAGGATAAGTAGTATACTCAAAATGACCAATGCTACTTGTAGGAAATGACTCTCCTCCATCTTTATACCACTTCTGGCTCTCTCCATTAATTTTAAGCTTTGTACTAGATGAACCACCATATCCAAAGAATTGACCATAAACAGCATATTTACCAGGCATTAACTTAATAATTTGTGGCTCTGAATATATATTTATACTTATTGGTCTAAACTCTAAATAATCACCGATTTCGCCTCCAACACTTAAAAATTTAGCTTTAGTATTATTTCCATCAAATAATATAAATTGACCTGCATTATCCCAAATATTCATCTCTGCATTAACCGATTTATCAATCTCCAATAGGTTAACTAATGATGTCTCTATGTTATACATGAAAATAGAACGTGGAAGATAAAGGTCTTCATAAAAATAGACATTACCATTACTACACTCCTCATACTGCGATCTTACCAACTGTTTTGATGGTCTAATCTCTGATCCAAATGCTGAATAATAACTCGGGGAATACGAATAATCCTCTACTTTACCGTTCAATATTGAAGCTTTCATTATCCACTCGAAACATGTTGCTGAGTCTACTTTTGTAAATGGACGCTTTATCTCTACCATATACTCCTGGATTCCTTCAAATGCCTCATGGATCACAGCATTAGATGGTATACATAGTGTTCTAAGCATCTCCTCATCGTCGAGCTCCAAAAATCTTAATAATGAGTTTTCTGTATCAAACACTGAGTCATAAACAGTCTGTCCTAAATCATTTACTCCAATAGGAAAACTCTCCTCAGCATTAAATTCTTTAGTTACACGTCCATTCATAGAGTCTCTAAATAAACTGTAATCTGGACCACACTCTTGTAAAAACTCATCTAAATTCTGTAATGGCTTTAAGATTCCACCAATTTCATGAATTACACCATTTGTACATGCAATATCAAATCTGTATATATGCATGTCATCAATATAAGTGCGTTCAGTTCTATAATCATAAAACAAAACTAATGATTTTCCTGCAAGAGTATTGATTTTTTCTCTTCCTGCAATTTTAGTCTTGAATAATGGTAAACTATTTAAGTGATTCTTTACAAACCTCTTAACATCCTCACTCATAGGAGCATATTCCATAACTTCATCTGGAATATATTCATTTTTAGGAGCCCAAACTGTTAACATTCGATTGCTGTTCAGTGCCTTATCATAACCTGCACGCTCAATCAATGTTATAAATTTAGAATACTCCTCTGGCCACAAATTTAGAACCTCCCATGCTGTTAATGAAGCTGCAGCTATACGAGGATCATCTTCATATCCATAATGATCATCCCAAGTCTTCTCACACCCTACACAGAACGTTAGAAGTAATAGTATATATATTAAATTATATTTCATTATAATATTTATTTAATTGGTACAAATTTATTTAATTGGTACAAATTTAATTTTATCGAATCCTAGAGGCCCTGCTTTTGTTATTTTAAAAGTAAGCTTATTAGCACCTTTCTCAACAACTTGAACTTCGCCTACAAGTTGTTGACCAAAAGTACTTCCATCACCATGATTTTGAGGAGATCCAACTTTATTATTATTAAAATAAGTCTGTACAGTTCCAGGCCTAACTTTAGTGATAGAGTTATCTACACCTGCCCAATATTGCCATCTGTCAACAATTAGGTTGTACCTACCTGGTATTATAGATGGAATGGTGAACTCAATTGATCCCATCTCACCTAATTCAACGATTAACCAGTCATTAGATCCCATAGGCATATTAACTTTATTTCCATCGTTAGTATACCTTATGACTCCCTTTCCTGATGGAATAGTAGTAATTTTAATAAACTCTAAAGAGTCAATTTCATTAAACATGAAATCTTGCGTCTTCTTTGTATTTGGACCTCTATAAAAATCTAAAGCTTCAAACTCCCTATCTGTAGATAATTCATGCGCAAATGGATAATTAACAGGAGCAACAATATTCATCAAGTTATCAATTTCGTGCAAAAAGCCATTGTTTGCAATAATATCTGAATAATCCAAATCAAACATTACAGCTCCTTCAATATCATCTTGTGCATTGATAAAGTTATCAAGACCTCCTTCATCTGTTATCGTAATAAATTGATTCGATGCCAAAGTCTCAACATTTTTACCATTAACACCTTCATCCTTTGTTATTAATGAATTGTAGTCAAATGATCCTGGAAGAATATGGTAAGCTATAAAAGAGTAAAATGGCTCTCTTGGATCTATTGGATCTCCGGTATAACGCTTTCGTAAATCTGAGATGTTATGTATGCCATTCTTCTCAAAAATAGAGTCTGATATAACTAAAATAGTTTTATAGTCCTTTACTTTCTCATAATCAACGTCAACCTCTTTAAGATTCAAATACTTCTCAAGACCACATAATTTGACCCCTTCATTGAATATTGTGTAACGATCCGAATTTTCGATCAACTCACCTACAGTATAGATTGGTGGTTCAAGTACGTTCTCAATTTCATGTACAACTCCATTAATCACAGTCTGATTGTAATTAATTATTTGTGAGCCATATAAGTATTTAGGCGCAGTTGGGTCTGTCTGATCAAATTCAACAAGTAGATAGTTACCTGATTTTGTCTTATCCATAATCTGTCCACCGAGTGCCTCTTGTGGCAAAACACTAAAAGGTACAATATGATATGAAACAATACTTGCTGCTTGATCTTCTGTCAACACATCAATGCTACTAAATTTGTTGGCAACAAGATAACGAGCTACTGCAGCATTATTTGCAACAAAACAAGTAAAATCATTATCAACATTTAAAGCATTGTATAAATCTGCCTTTTTCAACAATTTTACCCAGCTATCATACTCGTCAATTGATTCCAAGTAAATTCCCATTGGTTGCTCTGTGTAAGCCGCAAAATCATCACCTGCAAATGGATCTTCACATGACACTAAACCAAAAAGAGATACTGAAAATACCAATATAAATATGTTTATTATTTTTTTCATGCTTAATAGTTTTTAGATATTGTCTGTATACTTCTTATAAAATGGATTTTGAATTAAAACACCATTAGCTGCTCTAATCTCCTTTTCATGTAGTGGTAAATAGTGACTATCAACATCATTTAAATCGTTATTCTTTATTTGACGTTTGTTAGTTGGAACGTGTGGTAATAGACAATCTTTTAAGTATGAAACACCAACTCCATCAACACGTGATACTCTCAAGATATCAAACCAAGATTTTCCTTCACCATAAAACTCCTTTAAACGCTCATCTACAATTAAGCGGATAGCATCTGCTTGGTTACTTGGACGTGCAATTGGTTTTCTATATCCAGCACGCTTTCTAATAGTTTCATCCAGTAATGTAAAAGCTTGATCTATATTAGCTTCTGATTTCATAATCAACGCTTCTGCTTTAATGAAAAAAATCTCAGCATAACGATAAAAAATGAAATTTGGAGAGCTCTCATCAGATGGTCTTCTGAATCCACCATTTTCCATTACATTGGTCTTTGTTCCTATGTATTTCCACATCTTTTTATCGACATTAGAATAACCCCAGTCATAACCTCTAACATCTAGATCTGTTAGATCAATAGCTAAAAACAGATCATTTAGATGTTCACTAATAATTAAGATTCCATCACCACTTTGAGCCAACTCCATTAGTTTATTACGTTGATCCAGATCCTTATGGTCGTACTGTAATTCAAAAATACTCTCTTTTGAGTTTCCTGGATAATAAACTTCCATCCAGTCCTCCATCTCACCTAATTCAAATGATCCAGATTCTAGTTTGGTACAATACTCAATAGCTGTATCGTAGTCTCCAACCCATAAAGAAATATCTGCGATTAAAGCATAAAATGCCCAACTTGTTGCTCTACCTTTTGTTTGCCATGCAACTTCATAACCTGGCTTACATTTTGTAGAATATTTCTTTAAGTCTACAAGTACATCTTTCAAAATTGAATCTCCACTTGTCTTTGCAACTCTATAGTCAAGTTCATCCGTATCGTAAGGCTCCTTTACATAAGGAACATCTCTAAATGCACGAACTAAATAGAAGTAATACAATGAACGAAGGAAAACAGCCTCTGCAAGGTACGAGTTCATTAAAGGTTCTGTAAATGTAACGTCATAATCCATCGCTCCTGGACCCAACTTTATTACGTGATTTGCATATGAAATACCTTTATACAATTCAGCATAATCACTATAGCGATTTGTTGGTAGAATTTCTAATTCACGAATATTAGAGCGATCAATCTCTTCTGCACTCTGATTTTTAAAGCCAGGACCAAACTTCAATCCATCTCCTCTAAGTTCACCCCACATTAGCATATTATCTTGAGACTTTCTCAACTGAATGTAAGAAGCCATCAAAACTCCTTCAACTTCCTCTTTAGTTTGCCAAAATGTTTTATTAGTTTGAACTCCGACTGGTTCAACGTCTAGCCAGTCATTACAACTACCTAAAAGCATTGAGAGTAATACTAAAGGTATTATCTTTATTTTTAACATTAATTTCATATTAACAATATTTAAAATTCAAAATTAGAAACTTATTGTCACAGAACCCGCAAATGTTCTAGGATTAGGAGTCAAACTATTATCCATTGCTAAATTATTAAATCCATTAGGTAGTGAAACCTCTGGATCCTGTCCAGTATAATTAGTCATAGTAAATGGATTGTAACAAGTTAAAACAAGTCTAATGTCTTTCATAGCTAGTTTCTTTACAAAAGTAGACGGTAATCTATATGCTAATGTAAGATCTTTTACCTTAACAAATGAAGCCTTTTCTACAAATCTATTTGATCCTAATGAATTAAAGTTTGTTCCCCATAATGCACGTGGCATATCTGTTGGGTCTCCTTCATATCTCCATCTACTCAATACTGCAGTTGATTGGTTTGATTGTCCACTCATACTCTCTGTATTGTAACGAGCCTGATTGATTACACTCTGTCCGATACGGAAGTGAAGTGCTGATGTGAATGTTAAACTCTTCCAAGATACTGATATCGATGCTCCTCCATTTAAAATAGGCATAGAATTTCCTAAGTAAATGATGTCATATTGGTCGATAATACCATCATAGTTTAAGTCTCTATACTTTGCATCTCCTGGACGTTGCATATGACCATTTATCGTTGTGATGACATTGTCTCCATTAATATCTTTAATTACATTACCATTGATATCTGTGGCAACAGTCTCATCATGATTCTGATATACTCCGACATAATCAAAGCCATAAAAAGCTCCCAATGGTCTACCCTCTACAATTTTATTTGCATATTTTCCATTGTTTACTTCTGCTTTTTGATACTCTAAATTAGTTGGTAGATCCAATACAATATTTTTATTTCTAGAAACATTCACATTGAAGCCTAAGTTCCAATCCTTTCCTCTTGAACCCAAAAGATTATTTCCTGTTATATATGCTTCCCATCCTTTATTCTGAATAGATCCATCATTAATCCATGCGATAGAACTAAAACCAGAAGAACTTGGAATACTCATATCCTTTTGTAGTAGATCCTTTGTCGTTTTAATGTAATATGTTGCAGAAAAAGTTAATTTATTATCTAAAACACCTAATTCTATCGATGCATTCGTTTGATAAATTTTTTCAAAATCTACATTATTCAACTGAATAGATTGTGGTATCAACGCTCCCATATCATAATACTGTTCATTTAAAGCTGAATAAATTCCACCATATGTATTATTTCCTGAAGCTCCTTTTGGTGTATATCCCCAACTTCCACGTACAATTAATCGATCTAACCACTCTACGTCCTTCAAGAAGTTCTCATTCTGCATATTGTAGTTTAATCCAAATACAGGATTTATTCCCCAACGAGAATTTCTTCCAGAATTTGAAGAACCTCCTGTACGAGCTGTTACCTCTAAGTTATACTTTTCGTCGTAGAAGTTTAAGTTAACAGATCCAACAACTCCAATACTACGAGACTCTCCAAGACTACCACCCATATCACGGATAACTCCCCCAACTGTAGGGTCACTTAATTCTAATCCGTTATTTCCACTAGTTGTAACCCATTGTGAAGCATTCGATGCTTGACTTACCTCTCCTTTTACAGATACAGTGAAAGAGTGTCTTGATACTTTTCTATAATAACTTGCATTCAATGATGTGTATAAATCCATTGAATAACCTTTGTGTTCTTCACTTTTATTATAGTTCTTATGATCCCAAGATGCTCCTGTTGCTGCTGATGGTAAATATCCTTTTTTAAGTGTATTCTTCAGTGTTAAAGCAGCTGTTCCATTAATATTTAATCCCAATATTGGACGATATGTAAAGTTAAAGTTCATTGATGAATTTCTCTCTGCATATCTTGACGATGATAACTCTGCCATTGCAATCGGGTGGTTCCTTGGATAGTAATTAGTTTTATCATTACCAGGACCCTGTATTGTTGAAACTGGTTGAACAAAATACTCTTCTGTCATATTTCCATATTCATCTAAAATATATGGAGTCATATTAGGCATCTTATTTTGTGCTAAACTTCTAGCATTCTGAACTGATCCATTTCTGTCTCCATCTGAGTAACTAAATGATGACGAAATATTAAATTTATCAGAAAAACGATAACCTAAATTCATATAAGCATTAATACGAGAATAATCTTCTCCTACTGTTGTTCCAACTTCATTCAAGTAATTCGCAGAAAAGTGATAAGTAACCTTCTCGCCTCCTCCATTCATACTGAAGTTAGTCTCTGAACTTAAGGGTGTACGTCTGATATAATCTAACCAATCCACATCTTGATTGAATTCATCAAAATAAACATATGCTGGATCATATAAAATGTCTTTATATTGACTCAGTTGTGATATTGAGCTAAACTGATCATCTCTAACACTATTCCAAATAGCATCCTGCATTAAAGTCACATACTCCTGTCCATTAAGCATTGGTACACGTGGTGGCTCAATTCCAGTCTTTACAACTTGCTTGATCTGAAAAGTAGGTGCTCCTTTTGCTCCTTTTTTCTTTGTCACAACTAAAACTCCATTAGAAGCTTTTTCTCCCCACATAGCAGTCGCTGCAGCATCTTTCAATACTGTGATAGACTCGATATCTGTTGGTGACATATTCAAAAGTGTTCCAAAGTCATCTTCATTTGCTGTTGCAAAGTTGAATCCATCTTCAATTGCTACACTCTGTGGAACTCCATCAATAACAATTAATGGATCATTATCACCTGTAAGTGATGCTGTTCCCCTGATACGAATAGACATCTTACTTCCGGGAGCTCCTGAACCTGCAACAATATCAACATTCGCTAACTTTCCCTGAACCATACCCTCTACTGAGGTTACTGCCATGTCCTTTAGTCCATCTAAACTGATCTTCTCAATCGCTGATGATGTCAATTTTGTATCCATACCCATACCATCTCGCTGAGTACCCAATATGACAATATCCTCAATTTGACTATCACTTACAAGTGTAACATTGATCTCTTTCTGACCTTTATATAAAATTGTTTGTGTTCTATATCCAATAAATGAAAAAACAATCTCGTATTCTTTGCTATCTTTTATACTCAAAAGATACTCTCCGTTTATGTTTGTTGCAATACCGTCCCATGCACGCTTATCTTCTACTGATTGTAAGTAAACACTAGCACCTGGTAAGGTCCCAGTTTCATCACTTACAACACCAGATACAACTTTCTGCACCTGTCCAAATAAGGCAATAGGTAGCAAACAAGATAACAGTAATAGTATTTTTATTATTTTCATAATTATTCTATTGTTAATGTTTCAGGCATTATCATATCAACTATCCCATATACAAGTCCATCTGATGCAAATGTTGGAATCTCACCATCTGTATAAGTGGTCTTCTTATTTGTATTCTCTAATCTTAGACGTTTAGAATCAACAAAATTGATTTTTAACGTTTCAAATACAGCCAACGACAGACTAGCTTTTGTATTATAAGTTTTTTCAACACCTAAATTAGGTAGAATATATTGCTCTACTCCATTCTGATCTGTTGATATAAAATGAGATTTTAAATACTTATCTAAAACTAATGAATCTGTAGGTAGTCTACTCTCATCAAGGGCATCATTGGTTGGAGCAAATACCATACAACGCTCACCACCTAACCACTCCATAAGAAATCGTGTATCAGTAGTAATAGATCCGTTTTCATCTAAGTTTTCGAATTTAACTAGACCTGCACCAACTAATGCTTGGAAAAACTTAACATTTGTTTGTCTCAAAATTTGTGCAACATTCTCCTTTTCCTTCTCTAACTTATTACTAACCTCATATACCATACCACGACCAGTACCACCTTCATATTCAAAAGGTTTGAAACGTCCATCTGCTACAACTGCAATAGGAGAATTATCTTCATAATACATCCTACCAGCATCTTGATACACATATGTAAATGGTTCTTTTGTCATAAAGAAATTACGATCTTGACTTCCATTATCTACAAAACCTTCTACAATTTGAGATTTGACAATTGAAAATTGCTCTCCTGAATGCATCTCACGAATCTCTTTATCACCCTTTTTCCAATCTTGATAACAGAAAACTTTAATCCTATCTCCCAAAAGATCCAAGCTTGTTGGATTTCCATTATAATCTAAAGAAAATCCATATGTCTCATTCAAGTCACTATTAGAAAGTAAGAATAATGTATAGTCCCTGTCAGTATCTACTAAAGGTAACATATTCTGAGTCTTGTGAAACAATGTTGCCATTATAGAAAAACGATCATACTTAAATAATGGCTGTGTTATCATTGAGAAAATTGCTGGCTCTAAAACCTTCTTTATCCCATAAAACAATCCATTACTACAAAATTGAGGATCAAATAACTCATCTTTAGTCAAATCCCACTTCTCTCCAAATAACCCTTCAACTCCTTTATCGAAATCTGAAGGCAATACAATCTGTTGATCATATGGAACGTGAGCTGATAATAGATAGTATAGAGTTAATAATGGTAGTTTATTAGGATCTTTTTCATTCGCAAAATACTCATTACAATAAGCCAATATAGTCTCATTATTAGGTACAAACGAATTAAATGTCATTCTCATCCTTGCTTCAAAATCATGATAATTCACAGGAACTGTCCACTCATCTGAAAGATCTGGTAGATCAGGAACACCTGAAGGACGCAAGTAATGTCTAAACGAAAATAGACTATCTCCGGCCGATGCATAATCAGATGTCGCATCTTTATCATATTCAAATAAAGCAAACTGATTATACAAATCTTTAAATAATGAATACGCCGGCTTATCATCAAAAGCATCGTACACTGTTTCTAATGGCTTAATTACCTTATCAACAACGTAAACATATCCATTGTCAACAGGAATTCCACTCTCTAAAACAGATGCATCTGTAAGATAAAACTGATCTTTATTTCCCTTCCAATTTACATTAGGGAAGAAAAATTTATAATCTCCTTCATAATCAGGACTACGTTTAGTCTTTAATAATGTTGTTGAGATAACTGGCAAGAACTTCTCCTTTTGAAATACTTTAATAGGATTACCAAACTCTGGGTGTAGATACTCCACAACACCATTACGCGCTAACGTTTTGAAACGGTAAGCATATCCATCTGGTTCTTTAGGCTCCTCTGACGATGAAGTCTTAGTAAACCCTAAGAAATCACTAGGCTTATAAGAAAACTCAACAATATGATAACCGATTAAAAGATTCAACTCTTCATTCGAAAGATCTTTCAATGATGGTTTACCGATCTCCTTCAGATAAGCAGTAATTGCTTCGTCTGTAGGTACAAATACAGTAAATAATCCACCACCATTTAAGCCTCCTTTAAATTGAGAACGATCTACGGCTTCAAGAAATAGGTTAAAATCACCTCTTTTCTTCAAAAATTCATAAGTATTTCCTAATAAATAAGTAGGTCTATCGTAGTGAGCATCGATATCTTTTCGACACCCGCCACATAAAACTACGGATAATATAAGAAAATACATGATTAATGTCTTGTACATGTCTTAATTTTTTTTATTAATTTACAATCGAATTAACTCAATTACTAACACATAATTTTAGTTTACGTATTACTAATTTAAAGTTTGTTAACACTTGCTAGTACGCGACAAAAAGATAGAACAAAAACCTTGATTTTTTTCGTTAGATTTTAGCATAAAAAACACTAGATCCAATTCAATTTTAGAATATCCGAAAAAACCAACTAAACAACCTTGACTTATGAATTAAGACAAGCACTTAAACTAACCCTAACAAAGTAAGAATCAGTTAAATCGTATTGTTTTGAATCGTATTGTAAACTTTTTGTCATATACCTTAATGTAATTTGTTTGAAAATTTGTTTTTGTTTAAAATTTGAAATTTCATATTCCATTCAACAGAAAATTACAGCTTAATTACTCAACATTTAATTCAAGATTAAGGTCGATGCCATAAATCCCTCACGAATAATTAATACAAAATTCCTTTTGAAGTGTACTCATTTATCTACATAGGCTGTCTAGGTTTTTTAAATTATTAGTTTTAGGTTAATTAGTTATATCACAAATACTTATATACATAAAATTCATACAGCCAAACCGAACACAATGATAACAGAGTGTCGACAAGACCATATAAAACAATAGTGAATATGAGTATTTCCTCAATATTTTGCAACAAACATACAAAAATAAAACCATATATCACATCATTTTATCTATTTTTTTACTGCCTATCAACAAGTTACATCACTCTCTCATCTCAAGTAATCAACCTCATTTAACTCTCTTTTTGGCAGTAACATTTCATCTATTTTACACCTACAAGATACGAATTTTATTGCATATATTCACTATAAAATAGCAAAAATAATCACTATTATTTGCTGATTTTTACAACCCAAATTACGGGTAATATTACATTGTTAACAACACCGATAATGATAAATTTTCTTTATATTATTGCTTAACGCAGTTTACCTACAAATAGGTATATTTTACACAAAAAAAATCATAAAAAGACTCAATTAAATTCTATTATAATTCAATAATTATACACTTACACACAAGAAAAAATATAGGTTTTTTATAAAGATTGACGAAAAATGCAGACAAAACAATAATAAGCTGAAAATTACAAGTAAATACGTCTGATCACTCCAAATAAATATCAATAAAACAACCGAGACTAGTTACATGACGACTATATTACAATAAAAACATACAAAAAAATGAGATCAAACTTTGCAAAACAAAGCATGACCTCATTACCCTAAGTAGTAATTATAGGAAAAATAGGGATTATACTCACAATTATAGCGTACAACCCTACCCGATAGTATATGACAACCATCGATAAAACACTAATTATCCAACGAATTTAAAACTACGAAATACCTAGCGTATCTTTAAGCTCTAGAATCGCTTGATGAGGAGTATCAGTAGATTCTAACAAATTAACAAACTTACTACCTACAATTCCTCCACTAGAGTATTCGCACGCAGAATTAAATGTCTGCTCATTACTAATACCAAAGCCAACCAAACACGGATTCTTCAGCTTCAAACTCTCAATTCGATTAAAGTAATCCTGTGTCGTACCCTTGAATGACTCTTGAACTCCTGTGGTTGCTGCGCTAGATACAACATAAATAAAAGCATCTACTGAATTGTCGATCTGAATAACACGCTCATCACTTGTCTCTGGTGTAATAAGCATAATTACCTTAATGTTATACATATTTGCAATAGGCTCATAACTCTGCTTGTACTCTGCATAGGGCAAATCTGGTATAATGACACCATCAATGCCACAGGCAGCACATTTTTTACAAAAATCCTCGAACCCATACTGCATTATCGGATTCAAGTAGCCCATAAGTATCAATGGGATTTCAACTCGATCCCTAACATTAGCTAGTTGACTAAAAAGTAATTTCAGTGTCATTCCATTATCTAAAGCCATATTTGCTGCCTTTTGGATCACAACACCGTCTGCCATTGGATCGCTATATGGAATACCAATCTCAATTAAGTCTACACCATTAGACTCCAATGCCTCTATCACGTCAACAGTACCTTCTTTCGTTGGATGGCCTGCGCAGAAGTAAATAGATAGAATGTTTTTTGTTTTATTTTGAAATAATTGATTAATGCGATTCATATTTTTATTTTTTAGATTTATTAAACTGCCCTGTGCGGGCTGGGCTGCGTGGTCGCAGTGAACTACAATTAGTTAGACATGAGTAAAACAGATGAAACTGCCCTGCGCGGGCCGCGCTGCGT
>CAMQVY010000013.1 GCA_947038405.1 uncultured Rikenellaceae bacterium
GTCCTGCATCTTATGGTATGACAGATACTATGGGACGTATGCACTCTGACGCTCAATTTGCTGGATCTTCATCAGTTCCTGCTCACGTTGAGATGATGGGCTTCATTGGAATGGGAAACAATCCAATGGTAGGAGCTACAGTTGCTATTGCTGTTGAGATTGAAGTTGCTTTTAGATAAGAGTTACTTAAATATATAGTAAAAAAACCCTTGGGACTGATGTTCCAAGGGTTTTTTTATTGATATATCTATCACAGTTCACTGCGATCACGCAGCTCCGCCCGAGTAGGGCAGTTTTAAGTCTACTTATAGTTTATTGTCAATTAAATTAGTATTTTTGTATATAGTCATAATATCGTAACCTTAAATCTCTAAATAAGATGAAAAAAGTACTTTTATTATCGTTATTACTTGTTTTGTTCTGCAAGGAATCCATGTCAGAGACTACTTATAAGAGGAGGGAAGTTGCATTAAGTTTTAGTGATTCTATCTTCAAGAGTTATCTGGTTGAAAATTTTGATACCAATAAAGATGAGGAGATCTCGCAACGAGAAGCCTTATTAGTAGAAAAGATGTATTGTCACTCATTGGGGCTTGTCTCATTGGATGGGATTCATCATTTTACTAATTTGATTGAATTAGATTGTTCCAATAATTCATTAATAAGTATCGATGTGTCAGGACTTATATCGTTGGTGGAACTATATTGTGATAACAATATATTGACAACTATTGACCTGTCAAAAAATATTAAATTGCGCCGTTTATCTTGTTGTGATAACTTATTAACTAATCTTGATGTGTCAAGTAGCCCATCTTTGGTTTACTTATTCTGCTATGATAACAATTTAGGAACTCTTGATGTTTCAGAGTCTCCATTGTTAATGTCTATTAGGTGTTATAACAATCGACTAACACTTCTTGATATATCTGATTGTCCAGCTTTAGATTATTTGAATATTTCAAATAATCAACTAACAGCTCTTGATGTTTCAGGGTATGATAAATTGGAATATTTAGATTGTTCTAGTAATAAATTAGTCACTTTAGATGTTTCTGGGTGTCTGTTATTGGGGACGTTTTGGTGTTATGAAAATAGGTTAATAACTATTGACTTGTCAAGGTGTTCAAAATTGGAGTACTTGGGGTGTTATGAAAATAAGTTAGCGACTTTAGATGTGTCTGAATGTCCATCACTAGTATGGTTGTCTTTTTATAAGAATGAACTTACAACTATTGATTTGTCAAATTGTATATTATTGGAGGACTTGTGGTGCTATGACAATCAATTAACCGTTCTTGATCTCTCAAAGACTCCGTTGTTGGAGTTATTAGGGTGCTATCATAATCAATTGACTACTCTTGATGTTTCGAAGGCTCCATTGTTACTAGACTTACGGTGTTCTGATAACTTGTTAACAACTCTAGATCTGTCAAATAATTTATCTTTATATAAATTGGATTGCTCTCCGATGGGTAGTGCGGAGTTAAAAACATTATATTTTGGAAAACAGTTTAATATAGATAGGATCTATAAAGTTAAAGATGGTACATTTATCTCCTCTCAAACGGATATTTTATTGAAGTAGTAAGTCTGATTTTTATGTGCGGGATAGGGTATAGTTTTGTTAAATTTTCACATTTTATCTGTTTTAAACCGCAAATTAGGTGAAATATCTCATACTTAGGCTCTTTTGAGCTAGATTTTGTGCTTTAAATTGGTTTGATTTAATAAAAAATAGTAGCTTTGTAAGTTATTTGAGACTAAATTTAACATTAAAATAGAACAAAGTTATGGCAAACAAAAAGGAACAAAGGCTATTTACTGAGTTTCCTGAGGTTACAACAGAGCATTGGGAAGAGGTTATAGCAAGAGACCTTAAAGGTGCTGACTACCAAAAGAAATTGGTATGGAAAACAGCAGAAGGATTCAACGTACGTCCATATTATCGTGCAGAAGATCTTACAAACCTTAAGCATTTAGATTCAAAAATTGGTCAGTTTCCTTACGTGAGAGGTACAAAAAACTCGAACGTGTGGAAAATCCACCAATCAATCACAGTTAACTGTGCTAAAGAGGCTAACCAGACTGCAACTACAATGGTTGCTGGAGGTACGAACTCTCTAACTTTCTGCTTGAAAGATAAAAACTTTACTGATTTTGATACTCTACTTAATGGTATTGATCTAAAAACAATTGAGTTGTCATTCAGCGGTTGCGGTCTAAAAAAAGTAGCAAAAGCTATGATAGAGCGCGTTACAGCACTTGGACTTGATGTTGAAGAGGCGCAAATGAGTTTCAATATTGACCCAATCATCAATACTCTATCTCTTAAAGGAGTATATTCTTGTTCAGAGAATGGTGAGAAGTGTTTTGGAGCAATTAAGGATCTTATCATTGACTCTGCACCATACAAAAGAATGCGTTTCGTGAAAGTTAACGGACAACAATTCCATAATTGTGGATCAACAATTGTTGAAGAGTTAGCTTATACACTTGCAGTTGGACATGAGTACGTTGTTAAGTTGATGGAGGCAGGATTAACTGTTGATCAAGCTGCACCAGCTATCAGTTTTGGTATGGCTATCAGTTCAAACTACTTCATGGAGATTGCAAAATTACGTGCAGCTCGTATGCTTTGGGCAACTATCATGCAACCTTACAACCCAACGAGAGGTTGTGCTAGCAAGATGAAAATAAACGCTGTGACATCACAGTGGAACCAAACAGCATATGATACATCTGTAAATATGCTAAGAGGAACAACAGAGGCTATGAGTGCAACAATCGGTGGAGTTCACTCTCTAGAGGTTCTTCCTTTCGATGCAGCATACGGAGCGTCAACAGACTTCTCTTACCGTATCGCTCGTAATGTTCAACTATTGTTGAAACACGAATCTCATTTTGATAGCGTTGTTGACCCTGCGGGTGGTTCATACTACATTGAGAACTTAACTCAAAGTATTGCAGAGCAAGCTTGGAAGTTGTTTAAAGAGGTTGAAGAAAAAGGTGGTTATACTGCTGCATTCAAAGCTGGATTTATTCAAGATACTATCGAAGTGTCTGCAGCTAAAAAAGATTTGGATATTGCAACACGTCGTCAAATTCTTTTGGGAACAAATCAATACCCTAACTTTACTGAGGTTGCAGGTAAAACTGTTACAGCAGAGAGTATTTCTCGTGGTTGTGCAAAAACTTCATGTTGTTCATCAAAAGAGGCTCAATACAAAACACTTAAGCCTTATAGAGGCTCTATGGCATTTGAAGAGATGCGTTTAAGCGTTGACCAAAGTAATAAAGAGCCTAAAGCATTTATGCTTACAGCAGGAACTTTGTCTATGGCACGTGCGAGATCTCAATTTGCTTGTAATTTCTTCGGTTGCGCAGGAATTAAGACTCTTGATAATACATTCTTCGCTAGTATTGAAGAGGGAATTAAAGCGGCATTGGAAGCTAAGGCTGAAATCATTGTACTTTGTGCTGCTGATGATGACTATGTAACTCTTGCACCAGCGGTTAAAGAGGCAATTGGAGATAAAGCAATTCTTGTAGTAGCGGGAGCTCCTGCATGTACTTCAGAATTAGAGGCTCAAGGTATAAAGAACTTTATCAATGTTAGAAGTAACGTACTAGAGTCTCTTAAGAGTTATCTTAAAGAATTAGGAATCTAAAGCGTATTTAATGATTATGAGAGCAAAATATTCAGATATATCATATAACGGTACAACTAAATCTTGTTGTACTAAAAAAAGCGATTCCACAGATAGTAAAGTGTGGATGACAGCTGAACAAATTCCAGTTAAAGGTTCTTATAGTGTAGAGGATCTTGAGGGAATGGAGCATTTAAACTATGCAGCAGGTATCGCACCTTTCTTACGTGGACCATACTCTACAATGTATGTTATGCGTCCTTGGACAGTGCGTCAGTATGCAGGTTTCTCTACGGCTCATGAGTCTAACGCATTTTATCGTCGTAACTTGGCTTCTGGTCAGAAAGGTTTGTCGGTTGCGTTTGACCTTGCAACTCACCGTGGATACGATGCAGATCACGCACGTGTAGTAGGTGATGTTGGTAAAGCGGGTGTTTCTATCTGTTCTGTTGAAGATATGAAGGTTCTTTTCGATGGTATTCCATTGGATAAGATGTCTGTATCTATGACAATGAATGGAGCAGTACTTCCAATTTTAGCATTTTATATCGTTGCTGGTTTAGAGCAAGGGTGTACTTTAGAGGAGTTGAGCGGTACAATCCAAAATGATATCCTTAAGGAGTTCATGGTGCGTAATACTTATATCTATCCACCAGAGTTTTCTATGAAAATTATTGCGGATATTTTTGAGTACACATCAACAAATATGCCTAAGTTTAACTCTATATCTATATCGGGTTACCATATGCAAGAGGCGGGTGCAACGGCTGATATTGAGCTAGCTTACACTTTAGCTGATGGTCTTGAGTATCTACGTGCTGGTATTAATGCTGGAATGAGTATTGATACATTTGCGCCACGTTTATCATTCTTCTGGGCTATCGGTATGAATCACTTCATGGAGATCGCTAAGATGCGTGCTGCACGTCTTCTTTGGGCTAAGATTGTTCAGCAGTTTGAGCCTAAGAACCAAAAATCACTTGCACTTCGTACTCACTCACAAACTTCTGGGTGGTCACTAACAGAGCAAGATCCATTTAATAACGTTGCACGTACAGCTATTGAGGCTATGGCGGCAACACTTGGTCACACACAAAGTCTTCACACGAATGCTTTGGATGAGGCGATTGCTCTTCCAACAGACTTCTCTGCTCGTATTGCTCGTAACACGCAGCTTTACATTCAGGATGAGACAAGTATCTGTCGTGAGGTTGACCCTTGGGCTGGTTCATACTACGTTGAGTCATTGACTCAGGATATTGTGGAAAAAGCTTGGGCACTTATCGAAGAGGTTGAAAAACTTGGAGGTATGGCTAAGGCTATTGAGACTGGTATTCCTAAGATGAGAATCGAGGAAGCTTCGGCTCGTAAGCAAGCTCGTATTGACTCTAAGAGTGAAGTTATCGTAGGTCTTAACAAATATAGATTAGAGAAGGAAGCTCCAATTGACATTCTTGCAATTAATAATAGTGCAGTACGTGCATCACAGATCTCTCGTTTGGATGATCTTCGTGCTAACCGTGATGAGGTAGCTGTTAAAGCTGCTTTGGCTGCGATTACAGAGTGTGCAAGAACTAAACAAGGTAACCTTTTGGAGTTGGCTGTTAATGCGGCTAAACTTCGTGCATCTCTAGGTGAGATTTCTGATGCTTGTGAAGAGGTAGCAGGTCGTTACAAAGCAATTATTCGTTCAATTTCAGGAGTATATTCTTCAGAAGTGGAAGGTAACGCAGAATTTGATAAGGCGCAAGCACTTGCAAAAGATTTTGCAACAAAAGAGGGTCGTCAACCTCGTATTATGATCGCTAAATTGGGTCAAGATGGACATGATCGTGGTGCGAAAGTTGTAGCAACTGGATATGCTGACATAGGTTTTGATGTTGATATGGGACCTTTGTTCCAGACTCCAGCAGAGGCAGCAAAACAAGCTGTTGAGAATGATGTTCACGTTGTGGGTATCTCTTCTTTAGCGGCTGGTCACTTGACTCTTGTTCCTCAAATTATTGCGGAACTTAAATCTCTAGGTAGAGAAGATATTATGGTTATTGTTGGTGGTGTTATTCCAGCGCAAGACTATGAGCAACTATACAAAGATGGTGCTGTGGCAATTTTTGGCCCTGGTACTTCAGTAACAGCTGCAGCTATTAAGATGTTAGAGATTCTTGTAGGTTAGTTTGCTATCCACAATGAACTTGTATTGATTTAGACAAGCTCTATATTATAAATGAACGCCCCTTTAGAAAATCTTCTAAAGGGGCGTTTTGTATTAATATATGTTCTCTGCGATCACGCAGCGCTGCCTGCGTAGGGCAGTTATTAGCCTAGTTTGCTATACGTAGTGAATTAGGCTATTTTTTTTCATCCAAATACAATCTAAACGTAGAGATTAACGCTTTATGGTCACTAGGCCAAACTCCTAAAGGAGTAATAAAATTATCTTCTGTATCTTCATCTACTCTCTTGTTGTTTAGGATTGATCCTATAGGGCCATATGTAGCAGATGATATTAGTCTAATTTTTGAGTTTGGATAGTAGTATATGAAATCAATTCTATCTCTCTCGTCAGCATCTGGAGCCCAAGTTAATTTATTAATTTCGACATCTTTATTATCAGAAGGGAATGTAAAACCAGGGTGAGTCACCGCAGATTTGTATAGTTCACGATAGGTATCTACAAAGCCGTTGTCTTGCATTATCATAGACACGTCCCAATTGTAGACAACTCCATTGTGATCGTATAGATCTTTTGTATCATCATTCCAATCTAGGTGAGAGGGCTCATTAAAATCACCACCAAGAAGTACTATAGTTCCATCTTTAATTTTTTGTTTTGCATCCTTGACAAATGCTTTAATTGCATCATCTCTTGTAGAGGCTAAGTTTACTTTTTGGATCTCCTTTATATCCGTAATCGGAGCAGGGAGCTTTCCTGAAAATGAGGCATTATATCCTCTTGGAAGATATGAAGCATAATTCGTGTAGTCTAAATGTGCCGAGTATACAGCAAATCTGATCCCTTCAATCTCTGTTGTTATAGCAATACCCCATAATCCATCTTTATTGTCTTGAAATGTCGATATTGGGTGCTTAGATAGGATTCCTGTGTCGTAGCTGTCATTAGTGTAGTATGTTTTGCCTTTTTTCTTGAGGTCTGCAACTAATTTAGCGTTAAATTTTACATCATTGTAGTTCCGAACTTCAATAAGAGTCACAAAGTCTGGATTGTGAAGAGTAATTTCATCTACGATTGATTCATAGCCTCCGTCTACATAACTGCCCTCTTGCCAAATATTAAAAGACATCATTACAATGTCACGATACTCTTTACCATCCTCCTCTAGTTCTAACTCTCTTAGTTGTGTAGTTGTTAATAATTGCATAATAGCTGGTTCCTTTTCAGCATATGGATTCTCTGATATAAACTCATTGATCTCTGTAGAGGTTGGTTCATTGCTTAATGTTCTAGGGTACAGATATGTCCCTATAATATTCAATCTGTTTGCATTAAACGTTGTGTCGTATAGGTTTTTAGAGTCACTGTTGTATTTGTCAACTAACTCAATGTCTTTCTGTTGTAGCATTGTTTCATTGCCTTCAAATTCATATTGAGTTTGAGTCATATCCCGTTGTAGATCACTGTACAATGATCTCTCTGCAATGGTAAAAGTATTAAGTATTTCGTTGAGAGGAGTACCACTAACTACTACTATTTCAGATTGAATATTGATTGCAATATCGCCCTCTTCCAACACAATAACTATATCCTCCCTATCTATTGTGATCTTTGCCATTGACATATTGTCTGCAATCGAATCAAGCTTACCTACAAAGGAAAAAGAGCTATCACTTACAATCGTTGAGTCTATAAGTTCATTTCTGCTAGTGTTGTGTAGGTAGACCTTCTCTCCCTCGTAATCAGAGTTTGTCTCTCCAGTAAGAGTGTACTCAAATCTTGGTTTAGTCTCTTCTGAGTTGAAGGCAACTAGAAATGGAGCTAAGAGTAGCAATAGAAGGATGTGTTTCATAATTTAGTGGGTTATGTTCGTACAAATATACACAAAAAAATGATTACGCAGTTAAGCGTAATCATTTTTTTTATTTAAGTTGAATATGAGATATTTGCAACGCTAAACTTTTAAATACTAGTCGTATTGTTAGTGTGCTTGAATCATATCTTTTTTGAAATTTGCCCTCTTTTATATTACGATGTTGATAATTTTATTTGGAACGATAATGATCTTCTTAGGAGCTTTACCATCAAGATATTTTGCTGTATTTTCGTCAGCTAAAATATGCTCTTCGATCTCTTTGTTTGAGATTCCAAGAGGAAGTTCTCTCTTGAAACGTAACTTACCGTTGAATGATACAGGGTATTCAAAGCTACTCTCAACTAGGTATGCTTCATTTACCTCAGGGAATTTAGCATCAGAAATTGAGACGCTTGATCCGTACATCTCCCATAACTCTTCGCAAATATGAGGAGCAAAAGGAGAGAGTAGGGTAGTTAATGGCTCTAGTACCTCTCTTTTATGGCAGTCTCCAAGCTCATTTAAACATATCATAAATGCACTGATAGATGTGTTGAACGAGAAGTTTTCAATATCTTCACGAATCTTTTTGATGGTTTTGTGAAGAGTTTTAAGCTCCTGAGCAGTAGCCTTCTCATCGCTAATTCTGAACGACTCACTTGTGCGGTCAAAATGTAATCTCCAAAATTTACGAAGGAATTTGTGTACTCCATCGATTCCGTTTGTATCCCAAGGTTTACTCTGCTCAAGTGGACCTAAGAACATCTCATACATACGTAGTGTGTCTGCGCCGTAATTCTCAATAATAGTGTCTGGATTGACAACGTTATACATAGATTTACTCATCTTCTCTACTGCCCAACCACAGATGTATTTTCCATCTTCAAGAATAAACTCTGCATCATTAAACTCAGCTCTCCAATTGCGGAATGCTTCTGTGTCTAGAATGTCGTTTTTAACGATGTTTACATCTACGTGTATCTCTTGTGTGTCATATTCGTCACGTAGTCCAAGTGATACGTATTTGTTGCTGTTCTTGACTCTGTAAACGAAGTTTGATCGTCCTTGGATCATACCTTGATTTACAAGCTTTTTGAATGGCTCAGATTCACATACATACCCCAAGTCATATAGGAACATATTCCAGAAACGAGAGTACATAAGGTGACCCGTTGCGTGTTCAATACCTCCAACATAAAGATCAACATCTCTCCAATATTCGTTAGCCTCTTTGCTTACAAGTTCTTTGTTGTTCTTTGGATCCATGTAACGAAGGTAGTATGCTGATGATCCAGCGAATCCAGGCATAGTGCTCAATTCAAATGGATACTCCTCAGTTGTGTGCCAGTTCTTAACCCTTGCTAATGGTGGCTCACCTTGCTCTGTTGGTCCGAAATTTTCAATTGCAGGGAGTTCAAGAGGCAGTTGATCTGCTCTAAGTGGGTATGCAACATCATCTTTGTAGTATATAGGGAATGGCTCACCCCAATATCTTTGACGGCTGAAGATAGCATCTCTTAATCTGTAATTAATCTGTTTCTTTCCTAGCCCACGACTCTCGATCTCTTCAAGCATCTTCTCAACGCCCTCTTTAACCTCAAGACCTGTTATTATTCCAGAGTTTATAAGTTTTCCTGATTTAGCATCATAACTCTCTTTTGTTACATCTCCACCCTCTACAACAGGTATGACTGGAAGTTCAAAGTGTTTTGCAAATGCCCAGTCACGACTGTCATGTGCAGGAACAGCCATGATTGCCCCAGTTCCGTAACCAGCAAGTACGTAGTCACTGATGAAAATAGGGATTCTTACACCATTAAATGGATTGATTGCAAAGCTGCCTGTAAATACTCCGCTTACATTCTTTGTATCTGAAATACGCTCGCGTTCTGAACGTTTTTTCGCTTGCTCTATGTAGTTATTAACAGACTCTTTATTGCCCTCTGATGTTAGCTCATATACCCATTGGTGCTCTGGAGCAATTACCATAAATGTAACACCATAAATAGTGTCAGGGCGAGTTGTGAATACCTCTAATTTCTTATCACTATCGTCAATGTCGAAGAATACTTGAGCTCCTTGACTACGACCGATCCAGTTGCGTTGTATCTCTTTAAGTGATTCGCTCCAAGTTAGATTGTTAAGACCATCTAACATTCGTTGTGCATAAGCTGTGACTCTCAAAAGCCACTGTTTCATCGTTCTTTGAGTTACAGGATATCCTCCTCTAACAGATAATCCGTCCTTTACTTCATCGTTTGCAAGTACTGTTCCTAATCCCGAACACCAATTTACCATTGTGTCTGCGCGGAATGCTAAACGATAGTTTTGTAGTGTCTCTTCTCTCTCTTTTTCACTCTTCTCAGACCACTCTTTTGCTGTAAATGATAACTCTGATGTAGATGCTGCATCAATGTTTTCTGTACCGTATTTTTCAAAGTGTGCAATAAGATTTTCAATCTTATCAGCCTTGTTTGTTTTGTTGTTATAGTAGTGCGAAAACATCTCAAGGAATGCCCACTGAGTCCAGTGGTAGTACTCTGTGTCGCAGGTCTTAACCTCACGATTCCAGTCGAAACTAAATCCTATTTTATCAAGTTGTTCTCTGTATCTTTTTACGTTCTGTTCTGTTGTAATTGCAGGGTGTTGCCCTGTCTGGATTGCGTATTGTTCGGCAGGTAATCCGAAAGCATCATATCCCATTGGGTGTAGAACATTGAATCCGCACTGACGCTTGTAACGAGTGTATATGTCAGATGCAATGTATCCAAGTGGATGCCCAACGTGTAGACCCGCTCCTGATGGATACGGGAACATATCTAAAACATAGAACTTTGGTTTGTTGTTGTCTATCTCTACTTTGTAGGTCTTGCGCTCTCTCCAGCACTCTTGCCACTTTTGTTCTATCCTGTTGAAATTATACTCCATAAGTTTGTTTAATATTAATAAGTAAAAACTGGACTCAGTCAAGAAAACTAAATTTTCAAAAAAGTTTATTAAACTTTTCAACGTTTAGCATCGCGGCTACTTTATAGTGTATCATTTTGTGTAACGCGGAACTATCTGCAATGCAAAACGTTAAAAATTTTGTTTGCTACCATGAGTGAGTTAAAACTCTAAAATTATATTTTTTTTAACGATCATGCAAATTTAATCCATTTTCTTGTTAATTCCCATAGTTGCAATCTATTTATCTTATTAATCTAAATACATATATACTTTAAAGTGTTGTGTAGTAGGTTGTTGTATCTGTGAAATGGATTCTTTAAATGTATTATATATCAGCGTAAATTATAACTATTGAAAAAGAATAAGAAAAAACAATCAACAATGTTTATTAAAAACAGCAAAAACGCTATAAATCAGATAAAAAAGTTGTTTTAAGCATTGTAGTATCAAAAAAATGCGTATCTTTGCAGACCATTTTAACAGTGGAGTAAAAAGTTAATTAATCAAAAGTAAGGACAAAAAGAAGTAAAAATGCCAACTATTCAGCAGTTAATACGTAAGGGAAGAGTTGCGATGGAGTTCAAAAGTAAGGCTCCAGCACTTGATGCGTGTCCGCAACGCAGGGGAGTTTGTGTACGTGTTTACACAACAACACCAAAGAAGCCAAACTCGGCTATGCGTAAAGTTGCAAGGGTACGTCTAACAAACGGTAAAGAGGTAAATGCTTACATCGGAGGAGAAGGACACAATCTACAAGAGCACTCTATCGTACTTGTACGTGGAGGACGTGTTAAAGACCTTCCTGGAGTACGTTACCATTTAGTTCGTGGAGCACTAGACTCAGTAGGTGTAGACGGTCGTCGTCAACGTCGTTCTAAGTATGGTACTAAACGCCCTAAACCAGGTGCAGTAGCAGCAGCAGCCCCAAAAAAGGGAAAAAAGTAAATTAAACAAAACAAATTCAACAAAGATTTTTAGAAAATGAGAAAATCCAAGCCTAAAAAGCGAATTCTACTTCCAGATCCCAAGTTCTCTGATATACTTGTGACAAGGTTTGTAAACAACCTGATGGTGGACGGTAAGAAGAGTATTGCCTATACAATTTTTTATGATGCTATGAGCATTATAGGTGAGAAGATGAAGGATGCAGATAAGGCACCTTTGGATATTTGGAAACAAGCAGTAGAGAATATTACACCACAAGTAGAGGTTAAGTCTCGTCGTGTTGGTGGAGCTACTTTCCAAGTACCTACAGAGGTTAGACCAGAACGCAAAGTTTCATTATCAATGAAAAACCTTATCCTTTACTCGCGTAAGCGTGCAGGACGCTCTATGGCAGAGAAATTGTCAGCAGAGGTGATGGCAGCTTACAACCAAGAGGGCGCAGCTTTCAAGCGTAAAGAGGAGATGCACAGAATGGCTGACGCTAACAAAGCATTTGCACACTTTAGATTTTAATCGGAAGAATAATGGCAAGAGATCTTAAATATACAAGGAATATCGGTATCATGGCTCACATCGATGCTGGTAAGACAACTACTTCCGAGCGTATTCTTTTCTATACAGGAAAGACGCATAAGCTAGGAGAGGTGCATGAAGGTGCTGCAACAATGGACTGGATGATTCAGGAGCAGGAGCGTGGTATTACAATCACATCTGCTGCAACTACCGCTTTCTGGAACTATAAAGATAATACATATCAAATTAACATCATTGACACTCCAGGTCACGTTGACTTTACTGTAGAGGTAGAGCGTTCATTACGTGTACTTGACGGTGCTATTGCTACTTTTTGTGCAGTAGGTGGTGTTGAGCCTCAGTCTGAGACTGTATGGCGTCAAGCTGACAAATACAGCGTTCCACGTTTGGGTTATGTCAACAAAATGGACCGTACTGGAGCAGATTTTATGAATGTTTGTGCTCAAGTAAGAGAGCGTCTAGGTGCTAACGCACTTCCAGTCGTTCTTCCTATCGGAGCTGAAGACAAATTTGAAGGTCTGGTAGACCTTATTTATAATAGAGCTGTAATTTACAACGAAGACAAAAAAGCTGAGTTGATAAATTATACTTATGAAGCTATACCAGAATACATGGTAGAAGAGGCTGCTGAGTGGAGAAATAAGCTAATCGAAGAGGTTGCTGTTGTTGATGACTCTCTTATGGAGAAGTTTTTTGAAGCACCAGAGGCAATCACACCAGAGGAGCTTATTGCTGCAATTCGTAAGGCAACTTGCCAAATGTTGGTTATTCCAATGCTTTGTGGTTCTTCATTCAAAAACAAAGGAGTTCAATTACTTCTTGATTACGTTATGGAATTCTTGCCTTCTCCACTTGATATCGATGCCATTATTGGTACTGATGTTAATACAGGCGAAGAGGTTAAGCGTGCTCCATCAGAGAAAGATCCTTTCTGTGGTTTAGCATTCAAAATCGCAACAGACCCATTTGTAGGACGTTTAGCATTTGTACGTGTTTACTCAGGTAAACTTGATGCAGGTTCTTATGTTCACAACTCTCGTTCAGATAAGAAAGAGCGTATTAGTCGTCTATATCAGATGCACGCAAACAAGCAAAATCCTATGGAATTTGTAGGTGCTGGTGATATTTGTGCTGCAGTAGGATTTAAAGATATCAGAACAGGTGATACACTTTGTGATGAGAAATTCCCTATCTCTTTAGAGTCAATGACTTTCCCAGAGCCAGTAATTGGTCTTGCGATTGAGCCTAAAACTCAAAAAGATATGGATAAATTAGGAGTAGGACTAAACAAACTTTCTGAGGAGGATCCAACTTTCACAGTTAAGACAGACGTTGATAGCGGACAAACTATTATTAGTGGTATGGGTGAGCTTCACTTGGAGATTATCGTAGACCGTTTAAGACGTGAGTTTGGAGTTGAAGTTAGTCAAGGAGCACCTCAAGTTAACTACAAAGAGGCTCTTACAACTAAAGTTCAACATCGTGAGGTGTTCAAAAAACAATCAGGAGGTCGTGGTAAGTTCGCAGATATTATCTTCGAAATCGGACCTGCAGATGAAGGTAAAGAAGGTCTTCAGTTTGTTGACGAGGTTAAAGGTGGTAACATTCCTAAAGAATATATCCCATCTGTACAAAAAGGCTTCGAGGCTGCAATGTCAAATGGTGCATTAGCAGGTTACTCAATCGACAGTATGAAGGTTACATTGAAAGATGGATCTTTCCATCCAGTTGACTCGGATTCATTGTCATTTGAAATATGTGCTCGTGGTGCTTTCCGTCACTCTGCTATCAAAACATCTCCAATTATCATGGAACCAATCATGAGCGTTGAAGTTGTTACACCAGAAGAGAGTATGGGAGATATCATCGGAGACTTAAACAAGCGTCGTGGTCAGATTTCAGGAATGGAGTCTAAAGGTACAGCTCGTGTAGTAAAAGCTAAAGTACCTCTATCAGAGATGTTTGGTTATGTAACTGTACTTCGTACAATATCTTCAGGACGTGCAACATCTTCTATGGAGTTCTCTAACTTCGAAGGTGTTCCAGCAGGTGTATCGAAAGATATTATCGAAAAGGCAAATGGCAATAATAACGAATCAGAATAATCAGCAGATATGAGTCAGAAAATAAGAATTAAACTTAAATCATTTGACCACAACTTGGTAGATAAATCTGCTGAGAAGATTGTCAAAACTGTAAAAAATACAGGCGCAGTTATTAGTGGACCTATTCCACTTCCAACTCAAAAAAAGATTTTTACTGTTAACCGTTCAACTTTCGTTAACAAGAAATCAAGAGAGCAATTTCAACTTTGTACATTCAAGAGGATAATTGATATCTATAGCTCAACTCCTAAGACGATTGATGCTTTGATGAAATTAGAACTTCCTAGTGGTGTTGAAGTAGAGATTAAAGTCTGATATTAAACTGAATTTAGTTCAGTATTAAATAAATGACCTAAGTGATTAGACTCAAGGGTGGGTAACCATCCTTGAGAGATCATTATTAGAATGCGAAAGCAAGCAAATTTTTTTACACACACAAAAAGTAATTTAGACAAAAATGTCAGGACTAATTGGAAAAAAAATCGGAATGACATCCGTTTTCAGTGCCGATGGTAAGAATATACCATGCACTGTTATTGAGGCTGGTCCCTGCGTTGTTACGCAAATCCGAACAGTAGAGAACGATGGTTACTCAGCAGTTCAGGTTGCCTATGACGAGAAAAAAGAGAAGCAAACCAGCAGTAGTCTACTTGGCCACTTCAAGAAAGCCGGAACTACACCAAAACGCCACATGGCAGAATTTAAAACATTCAGCGAAGTATTGAATCTTGGAGATGTTGTAACATTAGACATTTTTTCAGATGAAGACTGGGTTGATGTTACAGGAATCTCCAAAGGTAAAGGTTTTCAAGGTGTTGTTAAGCGTCACGGCTTTGCCGGAGTAGGAGGTCAAACTCACGGTCAGCACAACCGTCAAAGAAAACCAGGTTCTTTGGGTGCATCATCTTATCCATCACGCGTATTTAAAGGTAAACGTTTACCAGGACAAATGGGTTGTGATACAGTTAAGGTGTTGAACTTGCGAATCCTTAAAAAGATTCCAGAAAACAACCTATTACTTGTTAAAGGCTCTATCCCAGGAGCTAAAGGGTCGTACTTATTAATCGAAAATTAATGATGGAATTAGTTATTTATAACACAACAGGTGCAGATACAGGTAAGAAAGTTAGCCTGAATGAAGCAATTTTCGGTATAGAACCAAACGACCATGCAATTTACTTAGACGTTAAGCAGTATTTAGCTAACCAACGTCAAGGAACGCATAAGGCAAAACAACGTAACGAAGTTGCTGGTTCTACAAGAAAAATTAAGAAACAAAAAGGAACAGGTGGAGCTCGTGCAGGTAGCATTATGAATCCATTGTTTAAAGGTGGTGGTCGTGTATTCGGTCCAGTTCCTCGTGACTATAGTTTCAAATTGAATAAAAAGCTTAAACAATTGGCTCGTAAGAGTGCTTTGACTTATCAAGTAAAAGCAGAAACTGTAATGGTAATTGAAGATTTCTCAATCGAGACTCCAAGTACTAAAGCATTTCTTGCAATTGCTGAGAACTTGAAGTTGACAGGAAAGAAAGTATTATTGGTTCTACCAGAGGCAAACCATAATATCAATCTTTCTACACGTAATCTTCAAAACATTAAAGTAATTTTAGCGTCAAATCTAAGTACTTATAATGTAATGAATGCGGGTATCATGCTTATGGCAGAGAGCTCAATAAATGTAATAAACGAAACATTAGCGTAATATTGCACAACAATGGAAATATTAATTAAGCCAGTTTTAACCGAGAAGATGACTATTCAAGGCGAAAAGTTGAATCGTTACGGTTTTATCGTTGATAGAAGGGCAAACAAATTGCAAATTAGAAATGCTGTAGAGCAGATGTATAATGTAGTTGTATCAGACGTAAACACAATGAACTACTTAGGTAAGGCGAAGAGTCGTTTTACAAAAGCAGGATTGTTGTCAGGACGTGCTAACAATTACAAAAAGGCAATTATTACCTTGAAAGGCGAAGATAAGATAGATTTTTATAGTAATATCTAGAAGAGATGGCAGTTAGAAAGTTTAAACCACTAACTCCGGGAACCAGACATAAGGTGGCTGGAACGTTTGATGATATAACAACTCAAACACCGGAAAAATCTCTTCTTAGTGTACAGAAGAGATCAGGAGGACGTAACAATACAGGTAAAATGACAATTCGCTACGTAGGTGGTGGTCATAAGAAAATGTATCGTAACGTTGACTTCAAAAGAGTAAAAGATATACCTGCAGTTGTAAAAACTATTGAGTATGATCCAAATCGTTCTGCGCGTATTGCGTTGATTTGCTACACAAATGGAGATAAGAGTTACGTTATCGCTCCTAATGGATTGCAAGTTGGACAGACAATAAACAGTGGTACAGGAGCAGCTCCAGAAGTAGGTAACACATTGTATCTATCGGATATTCCACTAGGTACAGTTATCCACAACATTGAGCTTTACCCTGGACAAGGAGCTGTTTTGGCTCGTAGTGCTGGAACTTATGCTCAGTTACTTGCTCGTGAGAATAAATATGCAATTATCAAATTGCCATCAGGCGAAACACGTATGGTTCTAGTAACTTGTCGTGCAACAATTGGAGCAGTTTCTAATGCAGACCATAGCCTTGAGAAACATGGTAAGGCAGGTCGTAGAAGATGGTTAGGACGTAGACCACGTAACCGAGGAGTCTCAATGAACCCAGTCGATCACCCAATGGGTGGAGGTGAAGGACGTTCATCAGGAGGACACCCACGTTCACGTAAGGGACTATTGGCTAAGGGATACAAAACACGTGACCCTAAGAAGACCACTTCTAAGTTTATTATTTCAAAGAAGAAAAAGTAACATTAAAAAAGTAGCATAAATGAGTCGTTCACTTAAAAAAGGACCATACATTGAGCCTAAACTTGAGTCGAGAGTAATCTCACAAAAAGAAGAAGGCAAAAAGTCTGTAATTAAGACATGGTCACGTGCAAGTATGATTTCGCCTGACTTCGTAGGTCAGACGATTGCTGTCCACAATGGGAATAAGTTTATTCCTGTATATGTAACAGAAAATATGGTGGGTCATAAACTAGGAGAATTTTCTCCGACTCGCAGTTTCCGTGGGCACGGAGGTAACAAGAAAAAATAGTAGGAAATGGGTGCAAGAAAAAGCATAAGAGCCAAAGAATTAAAGGCTGAAAAGAAGCAGAAAGCTATCGCTATTCTGCGTGATTGCCCAACATCTCCACGTAAGATGCGTCTAGTAGCGGATCTTATCAGAGGTGTAGAGATCAATAAGGCATTGGGAATGCTTCGCTTCTCTAAGAAAGAGGCTTCAATAAGATTGGAAAAATTGCTTCGCTCAGCTATCGCTAACTGGGAGCAAAAAAATGAAGGTCTTAAATTAGAAGATCAACCTCTTTGTGTAAAGGAGATATTTGTTGACGGAGGTAGAATGTTAAAAAGAATTCAACCAGCTCCACAAGGTAGAGCTCACAGAATTCGTAAGCGTTCAAATCATGTTACGATAGTTGTTGGTGATTTAGTTATCGAAGAAAAAAAGTAAGCAGATGGGACAAAAAGTTAATCCAATATCGAATCGTCTAGGAATTGTACGTGGTTGGGATTCTAACTGGTATGGAGGCAAAGACTTTTCATCAAAGTTGGTGGAAGATTCTAAGATTCGTAAGTATTTGAATGCTCGTTTAGCAAAAGCAAGTATTTCTAAAATAATTATCGAAAGAACTCTTAAGTTAGTTACTATAACTATTTCAACAGCTCGTCCAGGTATCATTATTGGTAAAGGTGGACAAGAGGTTGATAAGCTTAAAGAGGAGTTGAAAAAAATAACAGGTAAAGAGATTCAAATCAATATCTTTGAAGTAAAACGCCCTGAATTAGATGCAGTTATCGTTGGAAACAATGTTGCTCGTCAATTAGAAGGACGTGTTTCTTATCGTAGAGCGCTTAAAACAGCAATCGCTTCTACAATGAGAATGGGCGCAGAAGGTATCAAGATTCAAATTTCTGGTCGTGTTGGAGGTGCTGAGATGGCTCGTAGTGAAAGCTACAAAGAGGGTCGTATTCCACTTCATACATTTCGTGCAGATATAGACTATAGCTTAACAGAGGCTTTAACTAAAGTAGGAATGCTTGGTGTTAAAGTATGGATCTGTCTAGGTGAAGTTTATGGAAAACGAGACCTGTTTGAGATCAACGGCGCAAGTGCAGCTAACACTTCTGGCTCTTCATTTAATGGAGGTCGTGGTGCAAAAGGCGGCAAGAAAAGAAGAAATAATAATAATAAGTAGGACATTTTAACGGAAAATATAAAATGTTACAACCAAAGAAGACCAAATTTAGAAGAATGCAGAAAGGGCGCATGAAAGGCCTCTCACAAAGAGGTAATCAGCTCGCTTTCGGATCATTCGGAATTAAAGCTCTAGAGTCAACCTGGATAACAGGTCGTCAAATAGAAGCAGCTCGTCAAGCTATTGTTCGTTACATGAAACGTGAAGGACAAATATGGATTCGAATATTCCCAGATAAACCTATCACTAAGAAACCTGCAGAGGTACGTATGGGTAAAGGTAAGGGTGCGCCAGAAGGATTTGTGGCTCCTGTTACTCCTGGACGTATTTTGATAGAGGCAGAAGGTGTTCCATTAGAAGTTGCCAAAGAGGCTCTTCGTTTGGGTGCACAAAAGCTTCCTATCGCAACGAAATTCATGGTGAGAAGAGATTACACAGCAAATACAATCTAAGTCGATATGAAAACTTCTGAAATAAGAGAGATCACCGTTGCAGATTTGAAAGAGCGTATTGAGGCAGAAAGGGTAAACCTTAGAAGCCAAAAGCTTAATCATGCAGTATCTCCGGTTGAGAATCCAAGTACAATAAAAAAAGCACGTAGAGACATTGCAAGAATGCTTACAATCCTACGTCAAAAGGAAAACCTTAGTTAATATACCACTATTATGGAAAGAAATCTTAGAAAAGAGAGAGTAGGAGTGGTTGTCAGCGACAAAATGGATAAGTCTATTGTCGTTGCCGTTAAGAGAAAGGTTAAGCATCCAATCTATGGTAAATTTGTTAACAAAACAACAAAATTTGTTGCTGAAGACGAAACAAATACCTGTAATTTGGGTGATACCATCAAGATAATGGAGACACGACCACTTAGCAAAACAAAGCGTTGGAGATTAGTAGAAATAATTGAAAGAGCTAAATAATTATGATACAACAGGAAAGTAGAATGATCGTAGCTGACAACAGCGGTGCAAAGGAAGTTCTTTGTATTCGTGTGTTGGGCGGAACAGGCAAGCGTTACGCATCTATCGGTGATAAAATTGTAGTGACTGTTAAAAGTACTATCCCTTCTGGAGACATGAAAAAGGGAACTGTTACTAAAGCAGTTGTGGTTAGAACAAAAAAAGAAATTAGACGTGCAAATGGTTCATATATTCGTTTCGACGATAATGCAGTTGTACTTCTAAACACTCAGGGAGAGATGAGAGGAACTCGTATTTTTGGCCCAGTAGCAAGAGAGCTACGTGACCAATATATGAAGATCATATCTCTAGCTCCTGAAGTATTATAATCTTATAAATTAAAAGATTAAAATGTCAGTTAAATTACATATCAAAAAAGGGGACACTGTTTACGTGAATGCCGGCAATAGCAAAGGTCAATCAGGTAAAGTTCTTGAAGTTTTGGTAGCAAAGGAGAGAGCTATCGTTGAAGGCGTTAACTTAATTTCTAAGCATACAAAACCAAATGCACAGAGTCCTCAGGGTGGTATCGTGAAGCAAGAAGCTGCGATACACATCTCAAACTTGCAGCCTTTAGATCCAAAGAGTGGTAAAGCTACTCGTGTTGGACGTAAGCTCAATGAGAATGGCAAATTAGTTCGTTACTCTAAAAAGTCAGGGGAGGAGATCAAATAATGGCACACGTACCTACATTTAAAACAAATTACAGAGAGAATATTATTCCTACTCTTGTAAAAGAATTTGCTTACAAAAGTGTAATGCAAGTACCAAAACTTGAAAAAATTGTTATCAATCAAGGTATGGGACAGGCAATTGCAGATAAGAAACTTATTGACATCGCTCAACAAGAACTTACAGCAATTACTGGTCAAAAAGCAGTTTTGACAAAGTCAAAAAAGGATATTTCTAACTTCAAACTTCGTAAGGGTATGCCTATCGGAGTTAAGGTTACTCTTCGTGCAGATAAAATGTACGAATTCCTTGAGAGACTTGTTGCTGTTTCTCTTCCTCGTATTCGTGACTTCCATGGTATTAATGAGAAGTTTGATGGACAAGGTAACTACACTCTAGGTATTACTGAGCAGATCATTTTTCCAGAGATGGAAATTGATAAAATCAATAAGATCTTAGGTATGGAGATTACTTTTGTAACATCTGCACAGACAGACGAAGAGGCTTACTCTTTATTGAAAGAGTTTGGTCTTCCATTTAAGAATGCTAAAAAGAAACAATAAGAGATGGCTAAAGAATCAATGAAAGCTCGCGAGGCTAAGAGACTTAAACTCGTAGAGAGATACGCTGCAAAACGTGCTGAACTTAAAGAGGCTGGGGATCTAGTTGGTTTGAGTAAATTGCCGAGAAACTCTAATCCTATCCGTCTTCACAACAGATGTTTGATTACTGGTCGTCCGAAAGGATATATGCGCCAATTTGGTGTTAGCCGTATTCAATTTCGTGAGATGGCTTCGAATGGTCTTATACCTGGAGTTAAGAAAGCAAGTTGGTAGTTATTGCTCTTTAATGCAGGTTGTTTAACCTGTTATTAAATATCAAAAAAAGGGATCTGTATTATTACAGATCTCTTTTTTTGTGCTTTAATTTGTGGTAACTATGACCTGCCTTTCGCAGGCGGCGGTGCGTGATCGCACTGAACTAAAATCACAGAAAACGAAGTTTTCAAAGAAGTTTGATTAAACTTTTTAAAGTTTATCGCCGAAGGCAGTTCTGTCAAACTAGACTACGACCTGCCTTTCGCAGGCGGCGGTGCGTGATCGCACTGAACACATAATCACAGAAAACGAAGTTTTCAAAGAAGTTTGATTAAACTTTTTAAAGTTTATCGCCGAAGGCAGTTCCGTCAAACTAGACTACGACCTGCCTTTCGCAGGCGGCGGTGCGTGATCGCACTCAACATTTATTATAAAAAGGAATTTTATTTGTAAAATAATGGTTATATTTGTTAAAATAGATTATTTATGAATACGATAACGAGAACTTTACCTTTGATATTAATGTCACTTCCAGTGGCAAAAAGTGAAGCGCAAGAGAAACCAAATATAATTATTATAGTTGCTGATGATGCTGGATATGGTGACTTTGGATTTATGGGTTGTGATAACACAGAGACTCCAAATATTGATGCGCTGTCCAAAAGAGGCACTTATTTTACGGATGCACATGTGGCCGCAACTGTAAGTAGTCCATCAAGAGCTATGTTGATGACTGGTAGGCAGGGTCAGAGATTCGGCTATGAATGCAATGCTGGTAGGGGAGAGGGACTTCCTGCTGCTGAGACTATACTTCCTCATGTACTAAAACAGGAGGGTTATAGAACAGCGTGTGTTGGAAAATGGCATTTAGGAGATTTAGATTTTCAACATCCGAATATAAAGGGTTTTGATGATTTTTATGGGATCATTGGTGGTGGACGAAGCTACTTCTATAGACCTAATGCTGATGACAAACCATCAAATAAGATGAATCAATATCAATATAATGGAGAACAGATTAAGTTTGAGGGTTATTTTACAGATGAGTTAACGCAAAAGGCAAAACAGGTTATTACTCAGAGTGAAGATCCATTTATGCTATATTTATCATATACTGCACCTCACTCCCCAAATGAGGCAAAGAAAGAGGATTATAATCGTTTTAAAGGTAATGCACGCCAAACATATGCAGCTATGCTTTATGGCTTGGATAGAGGGGTAGGAGAGGTTGTTGCGGAGTTAGAGCGTACAGGTAAGATGGATAATACTATCATATTTTTTATAAGTGACAATGGAGGTGCTACGACAAATGGTGCTGCCAACTACCCTTTAAAAGGTTTCAAGGGTAATAAATTTGAGGGTGGACACCGTGTTCCATTTATTGTTGTTTGGGGGGATAAGCTCAAGAGTAGTGAATCTTTTGATGGGTTGACATCTTCGCTTGACATTTATGCGACGATTGTTGATGTGATTGGGCTTAAGAGTTCAAAACTAGACAAGGAGTTAGATGGAGTATCTCTCGTACCTTATATTAATGGGAGTAAAAAGGGTGATCCACACAAAACATTGTATTGGCGTAAGATGGATTCCCGTGCTATTAGAGAGGGAGATTATAAACTTATCCTTACTCAAAGTGTAGATACTGTACTTTACAACCTCGCTATTGATACTGTAGAGTCTAAGAACTTACTCCATATTGAGAAGAAAAAGGGTCGTCAATTAATGAAGAAATTAGCTAAATGGGAGGCTGAAGAGTGTATCTCACCTATGTGGATTGAAAATGGGTGGGCTCCGATAACTAATGGATACCATCAGAGATTGATGAGCAATGAGATGACATATACTATTGACCTTTACAAGCGAAAGAAGAAATAATACATGAGGTGTCGTTTTTAGGGTAGTTAATAGCCGAATGTGATTTGGTGGAGATCGTGGACCTGCCCTAGGCGGGCAGTGCTGCGTGATAACACAGAAATTAACAACCTAAATCTTAGTTAATACCTTTAGTACAGACTCTCTTCGTTGTCGAGAGATGGCTACTTGAGAGTCATCCCTCATTAAGATATATCCTCCGTCACTCTTTACAAAACTTTTCACTTCGCTTAAATTAATTAAGTGAGATTGATGTACTCGTAAAAAGCCTGACGGAACTAGTAGCTCATCAAACTCTTTAAGCGTTTTAGATACTACATACGTCAGATTATTTTTCAAGTAAAACGTAGTATAATTGTTATCTGCTTCACAGCGGATAATTGATTTTATCTCGACAAACTCTATTCGATCTGATAGAGATAGTGCAATTGTCTTATTTAGGTTGCTCTCTTTAATGTTTTGTATCAGGTGTTGCATCCTAGTATTACTCTGCTTCTGATTGATTACAACTCGTGCTTTTTGTACGGCTTGTATCAACTCCGTAACCTCAATAGGTTTTAGTAGATAGTCTAATGCACTTGCTTTAACAGCCCTTACTCCGTATTCGTCGTAGGCTGTTGTGAATATAACTTCAAAATTAATAGACCCTAAACTATCCAACAATTCAAAACCACTCTCTTTAGGCATTTTTATATCTAAAAATAGTAAATTTGGATTATGTTTACTGATAGCTTCTCTCGCATTTTGAGCAGAATCGCAAAAGGCGACAATCTCTATATGTGGTGTATATGTTTTTATCAAGTGTCGCAATGACTCTCTATTATTCTCTTCGTCATCAACAATTATTGCTCTGATATCTTGCATTATTTCACTCTATTTTATTGTTATAATGGTATTGTGATTACGACTCTACAACCTGAAACCCCCTCTTTGTCTAATCTATTTGTTATGTTTAGCTTAACTTGCGTAGCTTTTGAATCGTTAAGCAAAGTTAACCTTTCTTGAATAGAATTAAGCCCAAATGTTGATTTTGAATCAGAACTTTTGTTCAGCCCAACACCATTGTCGATAATATTACACCATAAAGAGTTCTCTTCTAACCATAATTTTATATCTATTTGTCCCCCTTGCTGAGGAAATAGACCATGTATAACAGCATTCTCGACTATGGGTTGTAGTAGCATCCCTGGGATCTCTATTGAATCTGTACATATGTTATCTGCAACCACTAGGTTGTAGCTTATTGGCATACGTAACTGTTCAATTTGTAGATACTGCTCAATCAACTCCAGTTCGGATGCTAGAGGAATTAATGTTTTTTCAGATGACGTTAGAACATTGCGGAGCATACGTGAAAATGTTGTCAAATAGTGATTAGATTGCTCAATATCACTACGCAGGATAAGAGATTGTATGGAGGTTAATGCGTTAAATATAAAATGAGGATTCATTTGTGAGCGTATAGCTTTCAATTTGAGTTGCGATAATTTAGTCTGCAACTTCTGTTTACGAATCCGACTGTTGTAATATATTCCGAAAATAGTTACTAAAACAGTGAATGCTCCTAGTATTAGGTATAATTGTGTACGAGAGAGAAGAGGCGCCGTAGCGGCCTCTTCTTTATCTTTTAATATAATATCTACTATACCTGATTCAGGGGATTCGATACTAACTCTACCTATAATTGTACCATCATTACGAAGAATTAGTATTTGCTCATTACTGATACCATATTTGCTAACGTTTACACTAAAATCAGTCGACTCCTCCCATATATATCCAAACCCTTTACTATCTTTTAGATCCTCTTCATCAAACTTATCTTTTTCGGATTTGGGTCTAAAAATCACCCACTCTACACTCTCTTTTAAATTAGCCTCTTTAAGTTCCGAGTCTATGGATGAAAAGATTAAGCCTTCGAGAGATGAGGTGTATTTAGATACATGTAATAAAATATAGCCATTGCACCTCTTTTGTAGAGGTAATTTTTTCATAAAATCAAACTTTACATCTTTTATATTCCTAGTGTTTTCGAATTTACTATATTTTACTTCAAGCTTCTTTGCTTCTGCTCTTAACCCAGGGTTGTAACAATATTTATAAAAAATTGTAAATTCGTCTTTTAATTCAGAAACGGATTTATATTGAAGTCTAGTCGTTAAATTTTTCAGCCATAAAGAAGACTGCGGGTAGCCACTTAAAAGTAGCTTCATCAAATAAAACGCATTTCTGTCCTCTCCAAAATAAGCTTTATCTGTCATATTGTTATCATTTAATACGACACTATTATAGGTGTAGAACTCTCGAATGAATTTTTGATAATACTCAGGTTGGAATTTATAATCTAAAATAGGACATATATTATTAAATACTGGAGCGCCCCAGTCATCTATACTCTTACGTAGTCTTGAGCCATTATAAGAGCCTATGAAGTATGCAGAACTTTTAATGTAATCTAAGCTCAACAGTGCAGATGTATACCAATATCTAGATATCTTAGACTCATTAGGGTATAACAACTCATCATATAGTTGTTCGATCTTCTTTATAGTTCGATCTACTTCAATTTTATAAGTATTCCCGTGGTGAAAATTATTATGAATATCATCAATATACTCGTCTATTTTGTATGAGACTCTACATATTTCAGCTCCTTGACCACTAAAAGTGACATTCCTATCTTTGTCCTTTGATATCACTAATGAATCCCCAGGAGAGAGCCAGATGTAAGAGCCTTCTACCCACCTTTTGATAGGTTTATCTAGGAATATAGAGATTGAGTATAAATTTTCATTCTCCTTTTTTAAATACTCAGCAGTACTTTTATAAACTAGCTGATTGTCGTACATCTTAGGATTATCCAGTTGTGCATATCCGTCTAGTTTGTAAAAGACAAAAGTGTTAGGTTTGAGGGCAAACGAGGCATCAACTATATTGCAATTTGATATCGAGGTGGTTTTGTCTTGAAGTAACCAAGATTTTATCTGTTCAGAAATGTCATTTATATGTAATTCTCTGCCAGTATAAGTTCCGCTGGACCCTTTATCTCTAGTGTTTTTTAACCCATGTATATAATCTCTTATTCCATAGTATCTTGTAGTGTCAGATCGAGTTATGTCTATTGACGGGAGGTCGTTTGTTAATAGAGAGGTCGTCATGGTAATCTTAGGAGGATCAGTAATGATTTTATCTCTATCTTTAGAGATAAAATCACCATCCATCCTAAAATCAGTATCTATGTAAAATGAAGTGCTTGTAGCTCCTTCATTACTTGGGATTTTATGGAAAAGGTTTGTTAATACAAACTCAATAGTAACCTCATCTTTAGTGCTATTAGTTACAGTTCCTTTCCAAGTGGATGAGAACTCCTCTCCGATACTATTTATTGGTTTCGTGTTATTTAACACAAACCAATCCCCCAATTTTAGTTTGTCGAATGCTACTGCATTGTCCGTATTAGCCCAAATAGAATTTGTACAAACAATTAGGAGTAAACTAACTCCTAGTAGTCGTTTAAACAATAAATTTTTCATTGTCGTAGTTTTTATTATTAATAATTCTTTAGCTAAAAAGGTAGCGCTACTCTCTTTCTTGAAACAAAAGTATAAATTAGTTTATATATTATTTTATGTAATGAGTATTTGGTCACTTTTAATGAGTATTTGAATACTATATAGTTTAGTGTGATCACGCACCTCGGGCAGTGTTGCGTGATCGAACTGAACAAATTACCATAAGAATCGCAGTTTTGATGAAATATTCGAGAAAAAGGATAAAAACATCACGTATTTATCAAATTAATAGTAGATTACAAAAATTATTATTAACTTTGCGAACTTAATATTTTATACACTAAACTATTTTATAACAATGACTGATCCTATATCAGACTTCCTGACTCGTATCAGGAACGCAGTGAAAGCCAACCATAAGGTGGTTGCAGCTCCTGCATCAAAGATCAAAGAGGAGATCGCAAAGATCCTTCTTGATCAGGGTTACATCCTTGCCTATAAGGTTGATACAGATGAAAAAGGCCACAAATCTATTAAGGTTGCCTTAAAGTATCAAGCTGAAACCAAAATCAATGCAATCAAAGGATTGCGTCGTGTTAGCCGTCCAGGTTTACGTCGCTATGCTAGTGTTACAGAGATGCCTAGAGTATTGAATGGGCTTGGTATTGCTATCGTATCAACTTCTAAGGGAGTGATGACTAACAAAAAAGCACTCCAAGAAAATGTTGGTGGTGAAGTAATGTGCTATATTTACTAATTGCTTAAAAAAAATTAAGAATGTCAAGAATTGGAAAACTGCCTGTAAACTTGCCTGCTGGTGTTACGGTAACCGTATCTCCTGAGAATTTGGTAAGCGTAAAAGGACCTCTAGGAACTTTGAGTCAGAGTGTTCACTCCGATATCGTAGTAACAGTAGAGGGAAGCGTATTGACAGTAACTCGTCCTACGAATCAACCCCGCCATCGCTCAATGCATGGTCTTTATCGCTCTCTAATCAGTAACATGGTTGAAGGTGTATCAAAAGGATACGAAACTAAACAAGAGTTAGTTGGTGTTGGTTACAAAGCTGAAGTAAAAGGTTCAGTAATTGAGTTCAGTTTAGGTTACTCGCATGATATCTATCTGCAATTGCCTGCTGAAGTTAAAGCTGAAGCTATTACAGAGAAGAAAAAGAACCCTATCGTTACTTTGAAAAGTATTGATAAACAACTTATCGGACAAGTTGCCGCTAAGATTCGTTCACTTCGTAAGCCAGAGCCTTATAAAGGAAAAGGTATTAAGTTTGTTGGTGAGCAGCTTCGTAGAAAAGCTGGTAAATCTGCTAACGCTAAATAGTAAAATCGTAAAATTATGTCATTAAATAAATTACAAAGAAGATCGAGAATTAAGATGCGTATCCGTAAGATTGTTAGCGGAACAGCAACTACACCTCGTATGTCTGTGTTTAGAAGTAACAAACAAATCTCTATACAGATGATTGATGATGTTAGCGGAGTTACTTTAGCATCAGCCACTTCTTTAGATAAGGAGATCGTTGAAAAAGTAGCAGGTCTAAACAAAACCCAAGTAGCTGCCTTAGTTGGTAAGCTAGCAGCTGAACGTGCAGCGGCTAAGGGTATAACTGAAGTATCATTCGACAGAAATGGATACCTATATCACGGAAGAGTAAGAGTATTAGCAGAAGCTGCCCGTGAAGGTGGACTTAAATTCTAAGTAAAGTATGTCAAATACAAATATAAAAAAGGTAAGAACAAACGACCTAGAGCTTAAAGATAGACTAGTTAGTATCCAGAGAGTTACTAAGGTAACTAAAGGAGGTCGTACATTTAGTTTCTCTGCAATCGTTGTTGTTGGTAACGAAAACGGTATCGTAGGATACGGTCTTGGTAAAGCAAGTGAGGTTACAACTGCAATCGCAAAGGGAATCGAAGATGCTAAGAAAAATCTTGTTAAAATTCCTATTCTTAAGGGAACTATTCCACACAAACAAGAGGCACATTTTAGTGGATCAGAAGTTATGATCCGTCCAGCAGCTCCTGGAACAGGAGTTATTGCAGGAGGTGCAATGCGTGCTGTGTTAGAGAGTGTTGGAATCCAAAACGTTTTAGCAAAAAGTAAAGGTTCTTCGAACCCTCACAACCTTGTTAAGGCAACTGTACTAGCATTAACTGAGCTTAGAGATGCTCTAACAATTGCTCAAGTACGTGGAATTTCAATGAATAAAGTATTTAACGGTTAATCTTTAGTGAAATGGCAAAATTAAAAATTACACAAGTAATAAGCCGCATTGGTAGTACTGAGCGTCAAAAAAGAAACTTAGACGCACTAGGACTAACTAAGGTTAATAAGACAGTTCTTCATGAAGATTCTGCAATAATCCTTGGTATGCTTGCAAAGGTTCAGCACTTAGTAACTGTTGAAAAGGAATAATTAAGTTATTAACAATCAAGAATTGATACGATGAATCTCAATAATTTAAAACCCGCTAAAGGGTCTACGCATCACGAGAAAAGAATCGGTCGTGGACAAGGTTCTGGGCACGGTGGAACATCTACTCGTGGTCATAAAGGAGCTCAGTCTCGTTCAGGTTACTCAAGAAAACAAGGTTTTGAAGGTGGTCAAATGCCACTTCAAAGACGTTTACCTAAATTTGGTTTTACAAGTCTTAACAGAGTTGAATACAGAGGTATCAACCTTTGTGACATCGAAGAGCTAGTAATTGCAAACTCATTGACAGTTGTCTCTATTGAGACACTTATCGAGTCTGGATTAGCTTCTAAGAATGATAAAATCAAAATCATGGGTAAGGGTATACTTACAAAAGCTATTGAAATAACTGCTAACGCATTTACAAAAAATGCAGCTGCAGCTATCGAAGCGCTAGGAGGTAAAGTTACTAAACTTTAATCAAATTTAGCGATGAAAAAGCTAATTGAAATAATAAAAAATATATATAAGATAGAGGAGTTACGTAATAGAATTATCTATACGTTGGGTCTTCTACTTATATATAGATTTGGTAGTTTTGTAGTAATCCCAGGAATTAATCCTGAGGCACTAGCAGGGCTCTCTGAACAGGTAGAAGGTAACGGAATCTTAGGATTACTTAACATTTTCTCTGGAGGTGCGTTCTCTAATGCGTCAATTTTCGCTCTTGGTATTATGCCATACATCTCTGCATCTATTGTGATTCAGTTAATGGGAATTGTTGTTCCTTATTTTCAGAAGTTACAAAAAGAGGGAGAGAGTGGTCGCCGCAAGATAAATCAATATACAAGACTTTTGACCATTGGTGTTTTGTTGCTTCAGGGTCCTGTATATCTTGCAAATCTTCAATCACAACTTCCAGATGCAGCTTTTGTATTAGGAGTTTCGAATTGGCTATTTAGGATTAGTGCTACCATTGTACTAATTGCAGGAACTATGTTTGTAATGTGGTTAGGTGAGAAAATTACAGATAAAGGTATCGGAAATGGGGTCTCTTTGATCATCATGGTTGGTATCATTGCTGGATTACCTAGAGCATTATTTGCTGAAGCTAATACTCGCTTAACTGAGAGTGGAGGTGGAGGTATTCCTCTATTTGTTGTGGAGCTTGTGCTTCTCTTCTTGGTGGTTATGGCTACAATTGCACTTGTTCAAGCGGTTCGTAAGATCCCTGTTCAATATGCAAAACGTATCGTAGGTAACAAGCAATATGGTGGAGTACGTCAATACATTCCATTGAAAATTAATGCTGCAGGTGTAATGCCAATTATATTTGCTCAAGCATTAATGTTTATCCCTATGTTCTTCTCTAGATTTGAGGCTACTGCAGGTTTCGCTGCTGCATTTGCTGATTTTACCGGATTTTGGTATAATCTAGTGTTTGGACTGTTAGTAGTTGCATTTACATATTTTTACACTGCAATTACAGTTAACCCTAACATGATGGCTGATGATATGAAACGTAATGGTGGTTTTATTCCTGGAATAAAACCTGGTAAACATACCGTTGGATATCTTGACACTGTTATGACAAGAATTACTCTTCCAGGTTCTATTTTCCTTGCGCTTGTTGCGATACTTCCAGCATTTGCATCTAAATTAGGAATTGATCAGCAGTTCGCTCTATTTTATGGAGGAACATCGTTGTTGATTTTGGTTGGAGTTGTACTTGATACCCTCAAGCAGATTGAGAGCTATTTACTACTTCGTCACTATGATGGTCTGATGAAGACTGGACGAATTAAAGGTAGATCGTAATCGGCTTTAGCAAGAGTTCTTACATTCGATAATAAGATGATAGATATAAAAACAGAAGAGGAGATTGAGCTGCTTCGCGAGAACAACCTTTTGGTAAGTGCTACACTGGCAGAGGTCGGAAGACATATCAAACCAGGCGTAACAACTCTCGAACTTGATGCAATTGCAGAAGAGTTTATAAGGTCTCATGGAGCGGTTCCAGCTTTCTTAGGTTATGGCGGATTTCCTAACACATTGTGTATTTCATTGAATGAACAAGTTGTTCATGGAATCCCGTCATCAAAATTAGTTCTCAAAGATGGTGATATAGTATCTGTTGACTGCGGTACAATTATGAAGGGGTTTTATGGTGATTCTGCTTATACTTTCACTGTAGGTGAAGTATCAGAAGATGTAGCTAAGCTACTAAAGGTAACCAAAGAGTCTCTTTATAAAGGTGCTATGAAGGCTAAAGCGGGTAATCGCGTAGGCGATATAGCTTCAGCTGTGCAACTAAATGCTGAACTAAATGGTTTTTCGGTAGTGAGAGAATTAGTAGGGCATGGTATTGGGCGTAATCTACATGAAGAGCCTGAAGTGCCAAACTATGGATCACGAGGAAGAGGCCCACTGTTAAAAGTGGGAATGGTACTCTGCATCGAACCGATGATCAATATGGGAACTAAGAGTGTTATCTTTGAAAAGGATGGTTGGACAGTACGTACGAAGGATCTTAAACCTTCGGCTCATTTTGAGTATGCGGTTGCAATCACAAAAGATGGACCAGATGTGTTAACAGATTTTAACGTAATAGAAAACGCAATTAAACATTAAGACTCTATGGCAAAGCAAACTGCTATTGAAAAGGACGGAACAATTATTGAGGCACTATCTAATGCGATGTTTCGTGTTGAGTTAGATAATGGTCACATAATAACTGCCCATATCTCAGGTAAGATGAGAATGCACTATATCAAAATTCTTACAGGAGATAAAGTTAAAGTAGAGATGTCACCTTATGACCTAAGTAAGGGACGTATCTCATTTAGGTATAAATAAAAAAGATGTCTTAAAATGAAAGTCAGAACATCAGTTAAGAAAAGAAGCGAAGATTGTAAAATCGTTCGACGTAAAGGAAGAGTTTACGTGATTTGTAAAAAGAATCCTAAGTTCAAAATGCGCCAAGGATAATTTTTAAATTAAAAGAAAAAGAGATTTATGGCACGTATAGTAGGTGTAGATTTACCTAAAAATAAAAGAGGCGAGATAGGCTTGACCTATGTTTATGGTATTGGAAAAAGTACCTCTCGTTTAATCTTGGACAAAGCAGGTATCAGTTATGATACAAAGGTTCAAGAGTGGAATGATGATCAAATTGCTTCAATTCGTAATATTATTGCAAGTGAAGGAATTTTAGTTGAAGGCGAATGCCGTTCAATGGTTCAATTGAATATCAAACGATTAATGGACATCGGTTGTTACCGTGGTATCCGTCATCGTATTGGTCTTCCTTTGAGAGGTCAGCATACAAAGAATAATGCTCGTACTCGTAAGGGACGTAAGAAAACAGTAGCTAACAAGAAAAAAGCAACTAAGTAAACAGTAAGGTTATGGCAAAAAAAACTGGATCAGTTAAAAAGAGAGTTGTTAAGATTGAAGCTCAGGGTATGGCTCATGTGCATTCAACATTCAACAACGTTATAATAACTCTTACTAACGGTGTGGGCGAGGTGATCAGCTGGAGCTCTGCTGGTAAAATGGGTTTTAGAGGATCAAAAAAGAATACTCCTTATGCAGCTCAAACTGCAGCATTAGATTGCGCTAAGGTAGCTTATGATTTGGGACTTCGTAAAGTGAAAGTATATGTAAAAGGACCAGGTTCTGGACGTGAGTCTGCAATCCGTACAATTCACGGAGCAGGTATCGAAGTGCTTGAGATCATTGACGTTACTCCACTTCCTCATAACGGATGTCGTCCACCTAATCGCCGTCGTGTGTAATTTCAGATGGTAATTAAGACAAATCAGTTATAGAGTAATAAAAAGTAAAAAAAACAAGCAATGGGAAAATATATAGGACCAAAAAGCAAAATCGCTAGAAAATTTGGTGAAGCTATATTCGGTGCGGACAAAGTTCTTGAGAAAAAGAATTATCCTCCAGGACAACATGGTCTTGCTCGCAAGCGCAAGAAAGTGTCTGAATATGGTACTCAACTAAGTGAGAAACAGAAAGCTAAAGCTACTTATGGACTTCTTGAGAAGCAATTTAGCCTTACTTATGAGCGTGCAACTCGTATGGGTGGTATTACAGGTGAAAACTTGTTAAAACTACTTGAGTGCCGTTTAGATAATGTTGTTTATCGTTTAGGTATCGCTCCAACTCGTGCTGCTGCACGTCAGTTGGTATCTCACCGTCATATTACAGTTAATGGTGAATTAGTTAATATTCCATCATTTAGTCTTAAGATTGGTGATGTAGTTGCAATTCGTGAGAAATCGAAAAGTCTTGAAGTTATTCAAGATTCTCTTGGAGGTGGACGCAAAAGCAGTTATGCTTGGTTAGAGTGGAATTCTTCAGCTATGGCTGGAACATTCCTTCAAAGACCAGAAAGAGAAGAGATTCCTGAGAACATTAAGGAGCAACTTATCGTTGAATTGTACTCTAAGTAGAACTAATCAATAACAGAATTATGGCAATATTAGCATTCCAAAAACCTGATAAGGTTATTATGCTCGAATCCTCTTCTAATTTCGGAAAATTTGAATTCCGTCCTTTAGAGCCTGGATTCGGAATGACAATCGGTAATGCACTTCGTCGTATATTGTTGTCTTCTCTGGAAGGTTATGCAATTACGACGGTAAAAGTGGCTGGAGTTGATCACGAGTTTGCCGCTATCCCCGGTGTGATGGAAGGGATGATTGATATTATTTTGAACCTTAAGCAAGTTCGTTTCGTGAAGATCGTTGATAATGTTGACGGTGAGAAAGTGACTATCAATGTTGCTGGCGTTACTGAACTTACAGCTGGTTATATATCAAACTTTCTATCAGACTTTAAGGTGTTGAATCCTGATTTAGTGATTTGTCGCCTTTCAAAGGATACAAAGTTACAGATTGATTTAACGATAGGTAAAGGTAGAGGATACATTCCTGCCGAAGAGAATCGTCCTGAAGATGCAGAATTTGGTCTTCTTGCTATTGATTCTATTCATACTCCGATAAAAAATGTGAAATTCTCTGTTGAGAATTTTCGTGTTGAACAAAAAACGGATTACGAAAAATTGGATCTTGAGATTACTACTGACGGATCGGTTCATCCTAAGGATGCACTGAAAGAGGCAGCTAAGATTCTCATTCACCACTTTATGTTGTTCTCAGATGAGAGAATCTCTCTTAATCTTGAGGATACAAATGCGGCTGAAGAGTTTGATGAAGATGTTCTTCACATGCGTCAGCTACTAAAAACGAAGTTGTCTGATCAAGACTTAAGTGTTCGTGCACTTAATTGCTTGAAAGCAGCCGAAGTAGATACTGTTGGAGAACTTGTTAGATTCAATAGAAGTGATTTATTGAAGTTTAGAAACTTTGGTAAAAAATCTTTGACGGAACTTGACGAATTACTTACATCTTTGAATCTCCACTTCGGAATGGACGTTTCAATATACAAACTTGATAAGGATTAATTATGAGACATAATAAAAAATTTAACCACCTTGGCAGACAGAGCTCTCACCGTAAGGCGATGCTTGCTAATATGGCGAGTTCATTGATTATGCACAAGCGCATAAACACTACTCTTGCTAAGGCTAAGGCTCTAAGGATCTACATTGAGCCTTTGATTACAAAGTCTAAGGATGCTTCAACACACTCTCGTCGTGTTGTATTCAGTTACTTGAAGGACAAATATGCAGTTACTGAGTTGTTCAGTACTGTTGCTCCTAAGATTGCTGAGCGTCCAGGAGGATATACACGCATACTTAAGACAGGTTTCCGTTTGGGAGATGCTGCTGAGATGTGTTTCATTGAGCTAGTAGATTTCAACGATGCTTACGCAGGTGAGGTTGTTGCTACTGCTGAAAAACCTAAAACTCGTCGTAGCCGTACTGCAAAGAAGGCAACTACAGCGGAAGGTGAAGTTGTTGCGAAAGCTCCAAAAACTGTTGCTCCAAAAAATGTTGCAACTAGAACTTCTGGTGCTAAAAGTGTGGCAAATAAAAGTACTGTTTCGAAGAAATCGTAACTTTTTAGTTCAATGTATTAGATTGTATGGAGGATTCATTTTGAATCCTCCATACTTTTTTTGTATATAGCATAATGAAGTGTGCTAGTAACTTTTTATATATTTGCACAATTGCATATAATTTAAATTATATTGATACATGAAAGTACTAAAGCAGTACAACATGAGAAAGATATGTGTTATAATTTTACTTTTGAATTTATTTATATCAGCATTTTCTTGAGAAAATGCTGATATGAGAATTAGTAATTTGATTAATAAATCAGATTATTTTATCCTTGAGAGAGAGTATCCTGTTTTAAAAGAAGCAGCTGAAGCTGAGCATTTAAAGCTTATTTCAGAGATTGGTCTTGATATAAATTTTAATCGCCCCGATAGTGTTCTTTTGAAAATTGATAAGTTGCTTGGTAACTATCAAACTGAAATTGGGTTTGAAACTACCTCTTCATACGTAGCTATTAAAACAATGATATAGGGATATAGAGGTAATTATGGAAATGCAGCGGACAATATTTAAAATTTTATTGATCAACTAACTGCGTTGGGATATGAAGGTGATTTAGAGCCTAGTAGATCCATGTATGAGTACTGGAATAATTTACGTAATTGTCAAAAACAAGAGCTTACTAGACCTGATACAGATGTTAAGATTCCTTATTTTATTGAAAAAGCTGGCAAGGGTACTTTTATGTACATTCCAGTTACTGTACATGGGAAAGAGTATAAGTTTATTTTGATACCGGAGCAGAGGGAACTTTTATGACTGAGAGGTTTGCCAAAGAGGCTGGCGTTGATATAGTCTCATATTTTGATTTAGTTATTCAAGGAGCGGTGGCTAAGGGTGCTGGAAGGTACGGGTATTTAGATAGCCTTCAAGTTGGTGGTATGACTCTTTAAAACTCTATAGTTTATATATCCAAGCCGAATGAAGTGACTGATACGATATTTCAGATTGATGCAGTTATCGGTCTAGATTTTATGAAATTGGTTAGAGAAGTGCGAATTGATGTAGACAAAAAGATGATTGTTTTTCCATCGGAACTTACTCCATTACCTAGTAGCGGTCGGAATATGTTTTTGGATATGGGGCGTAGACCTATTATTGAGATATCTTACTGTGGTGATTTTCTACCTATACTTTTTGATACTGGTAATGCTGCATCATGTTTTCAATTTCCATTTTATAAGAGATATCAGAATAGTGTTGATAGCGTTGGGGTAAAAAGCAGAGTGAATTTAGGTGGATTTGGCGGTGTCAATTCATATGATATTATTAAAATTCCATCAGCACCCCTTAAAATAGGAGATAGATCTTTTGAGATGGGAGATATAGCTGTTTTTACTTCGATTGATGCGGGTTTAGGTCATGAATATGGTAATTTTGGTATGGATCTTATAACTCTATTTTCTGAGGTTATTATCAATTTACATGACCTATTCATTGAGGCTAAGTAGTAATGCTACTTACTTATATTTAAAAAAATGATTGAGCCTTGATATGAATATATAAAATATTAAGATATAGTTTCTTTTGTATGGTATGATTTATGATTAATTGATTATTAATAGCGATAATAGTTAATTAAAATTCTTTATTATGAGTAAGATTAAATCAATAACTGCAAGAGAAATTTTGGATTCCAGAGGTAATCCGACAATTGAAGTTGATGTTGTGACAAAATGGGAGAGCTTCGGGAGAGCTTCTGTCCCAAGTGGAGCATCTACGGGGGCAAATGAGGCATTAGAATTGCGAGATGGTAATACTGGGAGATATGGAGGGAAGGGAGTCGCTAATGCAGTAAATAATGTTAATCAAGTTCTTGCCCCAGCATTAATTGGACAAGAGGTTACGAACCAAACAGCTATTGATAAGATTATGATACTAATGGATGGAACTCAAACTAAATCTAACATAGGGGCAAATGCTATATTAGGAGTCTCTTTGGCATGTGCAAGAGCTGCATCTGTTGATTTAGGTATTCCATTATATAGATATATAGGCGGTATTAACGCTAAGATATTGCCTGTTCCAATGATGAATATTATAAATGGTGGGTCTCATTCTGATGCGCCAATAGCTTTTCAAGAGTTTTTAATTAGACCTATTGGTGCAACTAAATTTAGTGAGGCACTGCAAATGGGTTCTGAGATATTCCATGCTTTGAAACGGGTGTTGGCAAAAAGAGGGTTAAGTACAGCTGTCGGTGATGAGGGTGGTTTTGCTCCAGCACTAGAGGGTACTGAAGATGCATTAAATGTTATCATAGAGGCGATAAATAGTGCTGGATATAGTGTGAAAAGTGAGTGTTCAGAGGGGCAAGTATCAATTGGGTTAGATTGTGCTGCATCTGAGTTCTATAAGGATGGAGTATATGACTACTCGATTTTTGAAGGAGAAAAGGGTGCAAAACGAGATAGTAAAGAACAAGTTGATTATCTTGTTAGTCTAGTTGATAGATTCCCAATAGACTCTATTGAAGATGGTATGGATGAGGGAGATTGGGATGGATGGAAATTACTTACAGAAAAGTTGGGAGATCGTTGCCAGATAGTTGGAGATGATCTGTTTGTAACAAATGTTAACTATTTAAAGAAGGGTATAGAGCTTGGTTGTGCAAATTCGATACTTATTAAGGTAAATCAGATAGGAACACTCACAGAGACTATTGATGCTGTAGATATGGCGCATAGAGCTGGATACACATCTATTATCTCTCATAGGAGTGGGGAGACTGAGGACTCTACAATTGCAGATATTGCTGTTGCCTTGAATTCAGGACAGATTAAAACTGGATCATTGAGTCGTTCTGATAGGATGGCTAAGTATAATCAACTCTTGAGAATCGAAGAGAATTTAGGTGATAGCGCAATATTTCCTCAAGTAAATTTAGATTAACTGTTAAGTACGATCATGTACTGTCGTCCGAGTATCGCAGTTCATACATAATTAATATAGCTACATAAACAAATAGTCCAGTGAGTCATTAACCTGCTGGACTATTTGTGTATGTAAATATTAACTTAACTATTTATTATACTCAATAGATTAATTTATAATACCGTCTAATATTGGTATCTAGGGAGGGTACCGTTTTACAAAATAAGAAGTGCGAAAATATTTTATGTGAGCTGTAACTTTTGGTCTATCTCAAACGTCTTACTAATATAATTACTTAAAGTATATCATTATGAGAAGAGACCTTACACTACAATTTAAACATTGTGTATGTAAAATAACTATGTTAGTATTACCTGTAGTTGCGCTATTTGGATTACAATCATTTAATAATATCGAGCAAGTTTCAGACAAGCTAAATCCAGATGAAATTAAGGTTGTGAAAACTCCACAGACGACATTTACTTGGAAGTCGACTACTGTTAGAACTCCTGGTACAATAACCATAAAGGGACGTAAATCAACTAAATTTCGTTATTCAAAATCGAAACAACTAAAATTAGAGAATACCTCCACAAGCTCATCAACTACCCATCCAATACATGGCGAAATAGTAATAAATAGATTAAAAAAGATCGATAAAAAAGGTAATGATAGTAGAGAAACTATAGAATATCATTTTTCAATTGAAAATCAACCTCACTATATAAGCATAGATGTATTATCAAATCAGGTAATCAAGAGAGCCCAAAAAGTAGAAGTAAATATAGAAAATGGAAGTATTACTTCAGAAAATGCTCTATCAACTCTATTTAAAGTTTTGATAAATGAAATTAATATTTTAACAGATAATCTCGGTGCAACTCCAACTAATAGTGGGACATCGAGATATGATGATCCATCTAAATATTTTATATTGAGCGAAGATCAAATTCAAGAGATTCCTAGCAATATTAGACCGTTCATAAGACTTAATAATAGACCTAATAATGGAAAGGTTATTGGAATGGAGATTACCGAAAATGAGACATTAGTAGATTTTGCTATAACACCATCTTATGATGTATTTTGGTGGGCTATGAGTCAAAATGCGTGTTTGTTAGATCCAGATACTGGTATCGAATATAAAATTAGAGGGATAGATGGTGGTATACCATTAGAGGAGTTGCTGATAGTTAAAGGTTATTGCGGTGTAGAGTTGTATTTTACACTAATTTTCCCTCCATTAGAGCCAGGTGTAAAGAGGTTAGTTTTTATGGAGAAAGAGTCTGAGACTTTAGTTACACCATCAAATGCTGGTAGCTTATTTTTAGATACGAATTTGAAAGTGAAAAAATTACAACGTAGAAAGGCTAGATATTAGCTCAGTGCGATCACGCACCGCCGCCCGCGAAGGGCAGTTTCATAAAAAAAGTGCGAGTCGTAAGACTCGCACTTTTCTATGTAGTATAATATTAAAAATATTAGTCTTGTAGTTTTGCAGATAGAAACTCTCTGTTCAAACGAGCAATATGACCGATTGAGATAAGCTTTGGACACTCAGCCTCACAAGCTCCAGTGTTAGAGCAGTTACCGAATCCTAATTCATCCATCTTTGCAACCATAGCTTTAGCTCTTCTAGCACCTTCAACTTGACCTTGAGGTAGTTTCGCTAATGAAGATACTCTTGCTGCAACAAAAAGCATTGCAGAACCATTCTTACACGTTGCAGCACAAGCGCCACATCCGATACAAGCAGCAGCATCCATACTCTCGTCTGAATCAGGCTTAGAGATAGGAATTGCATTTGCATCAGGAACACCACCTGTATTAACAGATACGAAACCTCCAGCTTGAAGAATCTTATCATATGATGTACGGTCTACAACTAAGTCCTTGATTACAGGGAATGCAGTAGAACGCCAAGGCTCAATTGTGATTGTATCACCATCCTTGAATTTACGCATATGTAACTGACAAGTTGTAATTTCGCTGTCAGGTCCATGTGCATGACCATTGATGTGAAGAGAACACATACCACAAATACCCTCTCTACAGTCGTGATCAAATGCAATAGGCTCTTTGCCACTGTGAATCAAATCATTATTCAGGATGTCTAGCATCTCTAAAAATGATATATCAGGAGAGATATTATCTATATTGTAAATATCAAATTTTCCTGTTGTTTTAGCATTGGCTTGACGCCATATCTTTAACTTTAAATTCATTGTCTTTTGTTTTAAAACTTTTAAAAAAGATCTTTTTTGATGACTAATATAGATTAGTCTTTGTAGTTACGTTGAGCTAGTTTGATAGTCTCGAATTTAAGCGCCTCTTTGTGAAGAGTAGGCTCAGCATCAACACCATTGAACTCCCATATTGCTACATATGTAAACTTCTCGTCATCACGTAAAGCCTCTCCCTCTGGAGTTTGGAACTCGCTACGGAAGTGACCTCCACAAGACTCTTCACGATTCAAAGCATCTCTAGCCATCAACTCTCCTAACTCTAAGAAATCAGCTAAACGAAGAGCTTTCTCAATCTCTTGATTGAACTCGTCATTCTTACCCATAACTTTTACGTTTTTCCAGAACTCTTTGCGTAAAGCTTTAATCTCTACAAGAGCTTTTTGAAGACTCTCTTTTGTACGTGCCATACCTACACATTCCCACATAATGTTACCTAACTTTTTGTGTAGATCATCTACAGAAAGGTCTCCTTTAATAGTGAATAAGTGAGCTATTTTATCTTTGATACTCTTCTCAGCCTCATCAAACTCTTTAGAAGTTGTATCAACCTTTTTAGATTGAATCTCTTTAGCTAAGTAGTCTCCGATTGTGTAAGGAAGAACGAAATATCCATCAGCTAGTCCCTGCATAAGTGCAGATGCACCTAGACGGTTTGCTCCGTGATCAGAGAAGTTAGCCTCTCCAATAGAGTAAAGTCCAGGAACCGATGTCATTAAGTTGTAGTCAACCCAGCTACCACCCATTGTGTAGTGTACTGCAGGGTAGATCATCATTGGCTCTTGGTATGGATCAACGTCTGTAATCTTCTCATACATTTGGAATAGATTACCGTAACGTCCTTTGATAGTATCTTGACCTAGACGTTGGATTGCTGTTTTGAAATCCAAGAATACAGCTAAACCAGTCTCATTTACACCATAACCTGCATCACAACGCTCCTTAGCTGCACGAGACGCAACGTCACGTGGTACTAAGTTACCAAATGCAGGGTAACGACGCTCTAAGTAGTAATCTCTATCCTCTTCAGCAACATCTGAAGCTTTTTTCTTCTTAGCACGGATCAACTCAACATCTTCCATCTTCTTAGGAACCCAGATACGTCCATCATTACGTAATGACTCAGACATAAGAGTAAGTTTACTCTGTTGTGTTCCGTGAACTGGGATACAAGTTGGGTGAATTTGTGTAAAACAAGGGTTTGCAAGCATTGCACCTTTCTTGTAAGCCTGCCATGCAACAGAACCATTTGAGTTCATTGCATTTGTAGACAAGAAGAATACATTTCCGTAACCTCCAGTTGCCATAACGACAGCGTGAGCACCAAAACGCTTGATTTCACCTGTAACAAGATCTCTCGCTAAAACACCTCTTGCTTTGCCATCAACGATAACAATATCAAGAATTTCGTGACGAGGGAAACTAGTAACAGTTCCTTTAGATATTTGACGGTTCAATGCTGCGTAAGCACCTAACAATAGTTGTTGACCAGTTTGTCCACGAGCATAAAATGTTCTAGACACTTGAGATCCTCCAAATGAACGGTTATCTAACAAACCACCGTACTCACGTGCAAAAGGTACACCTTGAGCAACACATTGGTCAATAATTAGGTTAGAAACCTCTGCTAGACGATATACATTTGACTCTCTCGCTCTGTAGTCTCCACCTTTGATTGTATCGTAGAAAAGACGATATACAGAGTCATTATCATTTTGATAATTTTTTGCTGCATTGATACCTCCTTGAGCTGCAATTGAGTGCGCTCTTCTTGGTGAATCTGAAATGCAAAATATATTGACGTTGTAACCTAGTTCTCCTAATGCTGCTGCTGCTGATGCACCACCTAATCCTGTTCCGATTACGATAACATCTAATTTACGCTTGTTAGCAGGACTTACAACTTTTATATTAGCTTTGTGTTGGCTCCATTGTTCGGCTAAAGGGCCTTGTGGAGTCTTTGAATCTATTTTTGCCATATTCTCTTTTTTTTAACTTCTCTAAATGCTCTTTAAATTATGCAACGCAACACGCTGGACAGATGCTCTTAATGTAGAATACTACAACTACTATAGCAAATCCCAAGAAGATAATTGTTGCCATAATGTTAGAGATCAATTTTAATCTTGGATACCAAGTTGCATTTGCAAATCCAACACTTTGGAACATACTCCAAACACCATGTGTTAGGTGGAACCATATCGCAGCAAACCATACTAGATAGATTACGCAAAATACTGGTTGTGCAAATAGATCTCTGATTAGAGAGACACCGTCTGCTGGAGAGTAGCCAAAATCGTTTGTGTGATTACCTAGTAGCTCTTGCAGTTGCATGTGATACCAGAAGTTGTAAAGGTGTAGTAAAAGACCTAAAACAACAATAAATCCGATTAGTAACATGTTTTTTGAAGACCAAGCCACGCCCTCTTCTTTAACAGTTACTGCATAGCGTTGAGCTCCACGAGCTTTACGATTTTGAAGCGTTAGTAAAACAGCATATACGAGGTGAACAATCACTCCTCCTGCTAGAATTACAGTTGCTACCAAAGCATACCAATTAGCTCCTAAAAAAGCGCATATCATGTTGTATGCATCTTCTGAGAAGATTGCTGCGATATTCATTGACATGTGAAAAATCAAGAATAACACTAAAAAACAGCCAGATAAACTCATAATAAGTTTTCGTCCGACTGAAGACGAACAAAGAAAATTACCCATAAACTTTGAAATTTTGTATTTGAATTATGTATTAAGTTTTACAATTTATATATTTGTCTCCACAATAATATACTCAGAAACCACAATATCGCTACAAAGTTATTTTATTGTTTGGTAAATAACAATCTTTTATCAATTTTTACTCAATTTTATACAATAAATATGGAATTTAATAAGGCATATTGGCGCAAAACGATAAAAAAAAGGGCTTTTGCCGAGAAAGATAGTGTAACGGCTACTCAAATTGAGGAGTTCTTCAATTCTATTGAGAGTTTAGATGAGTGGAGAAATGCAAAAACAATAGCTCTGTACTCTGCACTTCCCGATGAGTTAGAGACTAGGCACGTGATTACGAAATGGAGCAAATCGAAAATGATTATACTTCCAGTTGTAATGGGTGCAGATATGGAATTTTATGAGTACGAAGATGAGACCAAATTGTGTTACGGTGAGTTTGGTATTTTGGAGCCTCGATCTGAAAGGGTGGTAAATCCAAAATCTATTGATCTTGTAATTGTTCCTGGTGTGGGATTCGATAGGGATGGAAATAGATTGGGTAGAGGGAAAGGCTACTATGATAAGTATCTTAAAAAAACTAATGCCTATAAAATAGGCATCGCGTTAAATTGTCAAATAATTGAATCCATTCCCCATGAGGAGCACGATGTGAAAATGAATCTTATAATGACTTTATAAATACACCTTGTAATCGTGTATTACGTGATTACAAGGTGCTATTTAGTATTATATTGAAATGTCGATTATCTCGAATTTAAGGAGTCCTACAGGTACAGAAACTTCTACGGTATCTCCCTTTTTCTTACCTAAGATAGCCTTAGCAATTGGAGTGTCAATAGATAATTTACCCTCTCTTAGATTTGCTTCGCTACCTGAAACAATAAGATATTCAACATCTTTATTTGTGTTGTGGTTCAGTAGTTTAACACGACTTAATATTTGAACTTTATCTGTATTTATCTTAGATGGATCCAATATGCGAGCATTTGCCATCTCTGATTCTAGGCGAGCAATTCTCATTTCAAGTAATCCTTGCGCCTCCTTTGCTGCATCATACTCTGCATTCTCAGATAGGTCTCCCTTATCTCTTGCCTCTGCTATTTGTGCCGAAATTGCAGGGCGTTCAATAGAACGAAGTTGTTCTAATTCGTGTTTTAATTTATGATAACCACTCTCGGTTAGGTAGATAATATTAGATGACATAAGCTTTATAGTTTTATAGTGATACAGCAAAATAATAGAGAATTTTAATGAAATACATTAAAACTCTCCTACTATGCTTGAGACAAAGGTATGTAACATATTTATATTTTACAAACTATTATAGGATAAATACATACATAGATACTGTCATTAACTAATAGTAAGGTATTGTGCTATTTACTACTCATTATTATTAGGTATTAATCTATTATTGCTTTTATTTTTAGTACATTTGCTTCTAAAGACATTGGCGACTATAGCCATTTTAACACTACATAAGTATGACTTTTAATAGTTTTATAGATCTATATGTTAATATCGAGTCAATATTTTGGGCGTTGTACTCGATTGTTGCAATTATTGTAATCGGCTATATTATACATGAAAAACGTGAACCTGTAAAGGCTCTCGCTTGGATCGCAGTTATCACATTTGTGCCTATTGCGGGGTTAGCTTTGTATGTAATGGTGGGGCGAAATCACAGAAAAGAGAAGATATTTAATCATAAAGAGATTAAGGATCTTGAATATTTTGAAAGATTATCTAGAGAGCAATTAAAAAGCCTAAATAGCCAAAAAGAGGTGCAAAAAGATATAATAGTTAAATATAAAGATATTATAACCCTTCTGCTTAATAACAGTAAAACATTACTTACATCTAAAAATAGGGTGACTGTTTTAAATAATGGGAAACAGACATTTAACTCTTTATTGGCAAGTTTACGAGATGCTAAAAGCTCAATACACATTGAGTATTACATATTTGAAAATGATCGAATTGGATCAAAAATAGCTAAAATATTAAGAAATAAAGCTAGAAGTGGGGTAGAGGTGAGGTTCATATACGATGATGTGGGGAGTTGGGGGCTTAGTCCTTCATTCATATATAAACTTAAAAAGTCGGGGGTGAAGGTTAGTTGTTTTATGCCTGTTGTTTTCCCTTGGCTAACTAGTAAGATTAATTATAGAAATCATCGTAAAATTGTTGTAATTGATGGTAACGTAGCTTTTACAGGAGGACTTAATATTGCTGATAGGTATCTGCGTCGTGGGAAGACGGGTATGTGGAGAGATACACACTTAAAGTTGGAGGGAGAAGCGGTTACGATGCTACAAGCTGTATTTGTTACAGATTGGTATTTTTTACATCGTAAAGAGCTATTGACACAACCTAAATATTTTCCGCAACAAGAGATTGAGGAGGGAGTTGCGTTGCAGATAGCTTCTTCTGGACCTGATTCGGATTGGGCGTCAATTATGCAGGCATTTTTTGCGGCAATAACAAAAGCTAATAACCATATATATATATCTTCTCCTTATTTTTTGCCTAATCAGTCGATACTTACAGCTCTAAAGGTTGCGGCTCTAAGTGGAGTAGATGTGAGAATAATGATACCGAGTAGATCTGACTCTAAAATTGTTTATTGGGCAACTCGGTCATATATCGGTGAATTATTGAGTGCGGGGATAAAGATATATCTATATAAAGCGGGATTTAACCACTCAAAATTAATTATGATTGATGGTGAGTTTAGTTCTGTTGGGTCTGCAAATATGGATATAAGGAGTTTTGAAGATAACTTTGAGGTTTCGGCACTTATATATGATGTTGACATTACGAAACAGTTGGAGGGGTACTTCCTTAAAGATTTAACTTTGAGTGAGATGGTGACGGATGAATGGTGGCGTAATCGAGCTAAACATCACGCTGCGTATGAATCTCTTGCAAGATTACTAAGCCCCCTTCTTTAAAAACGTCATATTATTATTATGTTCAGTGCGATCACGCACCGCCGCCTGCGAAAGGCAGTTCATAGCCTAGTTTGACCGAACAGCCTTCGGCGATAAACTTTAAAAAGTTTAATTAAATTTTAGTGAAAACTTCGTTTTCTGTGATTTTTAGTTCAGTGCGATCACGCACCGCCGCCTGCGAAAGGCAGTTCATAGCTTAGTTTGACCGAACAGCCTTCGGCGATAAACTTTAAAAAGTTTAATTAAATTTTAGTGAAAACTTCGTTTTCTGTGATTTTTAGTTCAGTGCGATCACGCACCGCCGCCTGTGAAAGGCAGTTCATAGCCTAGTTTGCTAGAACTGCCTTTGGCGATAAGCTTTAAAAAAAACGTTTTCTGTTTTATTTTTCTATTACTGGAATGTTGTCGGCTGGGACATTGTATTGTTTGCGTAGCTTTGCAAGTTCAATTTTTAACTTAGCTGTAATCTTATCATGCCCTTTTTTACCGTAAAGATTATTCATTTCGTTAGGATCTTTTTTTAGATCATATAGCTCCCATGTGTCGATATCATCATAGAAGTGAATAAGTTTATAGCGATCAGTCCTAACTCCATAATGCTTCTTTACAGAGTGCTCTGATGGGAACTCATAGTAGTGGTAATATAGAGACTCTCTCCAATCTGCACACTTATCCCCTTTAAGTAGTGGGAGTAGTGATGCTCCATGAATCTCCTCTGGAATCTCAACACCTGCGATGTCAAGGAGTGTTGGCGCGTAGTCAATGTTTTGCACTAGTTGTTTAATGTCCCCCTTCTTACCATCAGGCATGCGTACTAATAGAGGTGTTCTGAACGACTCTTCGTACATAAATCGCTTGTCAAACCAGCCATGCTCTCCCATGTAGAAACCTTGGTCTGATGTGTAGACAATAATTGTATTCTCTAGTAATCCATTCTCCTCTAAGTAGTTTAATACCTCTCCGATGTTACGATCAACAGATGCAATTACACGTAGATAATCTCTCATATATTGACGGTATTTCCACTCTGCAAGCTCATTTCCTGTTAGATTTGCAGATTTGAAATCTGCAATTACCTTGTCATAATGCGCATCCCATGCGGCACGTTGCTCTTTGTTCATGCGTTTTGGGATCTCTCTACCGTATGCTCCTAGTTGACCCGTTTTTATCTCATTCTCTTTATCAGCTAGTTTTAGATCATATATTAAATCCATGTCCTTAACAATACTCATCTCTTGTGCTGCTGCCGCCTCACGACCCTCATAGTTGTCATAGAAGTTGTCTGGTAATGGAAATTCGGCATCACTAAAGAGGTCTAAATCAAGTGTGTCTGGTTGCCATGTTCTGTGCGGAGCTTTGTGGTGTAGTAATAGACAGAATGGTTTGTCTTTGTCGCGTTTATTATCCATCCAGTCGATAGCAATATCTGTTGTGATATTGGTTGCGTACCCGTTATGTTGCTCTTTTGTTCCGTTGTTGATGAATGTAGGGTTGTAGTATTCGCCTTGTCCAATTAGTATATTCCAGTAGTCAAATCCAGTCGGGTTTGAGGTAAGGTGCCATTTGCCTACAACCGCAGTTTGATAACCTGCTGTTTGCAGCAGTTTTGGGAATGTCTCTTGACCTCCATCAAAATGTGATTTGACGTTATCTGTATAACCATTTATGTGGCTGTGTTTTCCTGTAAGCATGCAGGCTCTACTTGGACCTGAAATCGAATTAGCAACAAAACTATTGGTAAATCGAACTCCTTCATTTGCAATTCGATCAATGTTTGGTGTCTGCGTAAATCGAGTGTCATATGCGCTAATTGTCTGATACGAATGGTCATCACACATTATAAATAGAATGTTTAGTGGGGATTCGCTTTTAGTACTTGACTCTTGTGCCGAAACTGATGTAGATATTGCACTGATACCTAATGTTAATGTTAGTAATTTATTAGTCATTAGTTTTATTTTGTTAGTTTTAGTTTTCTTATTGAAATTACATCCGTAAATATACGGAAAAAATGAGGTTAATGAAAAAGTTTTGTATTATTTATGTATATTTGAGTGGTAGTTTTTTACCTTCGTTGTTTCTTAATATATCTTCGTATTCATATGAGGTCTCTAATTATATAATTTTTGATTTTATGTCAAGTCTCTTATGGGCAAAACTCTTGTCTATTGAGAGGTCGTGTAGTTAATAAATCAACACAAGAGGGAGTTGTCGATGCAATAATTCATATGAATTATAATAGTGGGACTACAACTAATTCAGATGGTTTTTTTGAATATAGGCTGCCAAGTGGAGAGACTCAACTTGAAATTCAACATATTGCATATAAAAAGATAGTGTTTAATCTTCGATTGAATGGCGATACAACTCTTGTATGCTTTGTTGAACCTGATACTTATGTTGTAAACGAAATCGCTGTAATATATAATACAAAATCCAAAATAATTAGTGGGATATTGGGGTGGCGAGTAGAGCTTAATATGGAGAGCTTGAAGGCTCTGCCTAAATTCTTAGGTAATAATGACCCGTTAAGAATATTACAATTGACTCCCGGTGTTCAAACAACAAATGATGGAGAGTCAGGGATGTTTATTCGTGGTGGAGAGAGCGGGCATAACTTAATTATTTGGAATGACGCTCCTATATACAACGCATCTCACTTGCTGGGTACTTTCTCAATATTTAATGCTGGACATGTGGGCGAATTTAAGTTGTCTAAATCAAATATAGGTGCAGAGTATGGTGGAAGACTATCTGCTGTAATAGCAGTGGAGTCCCCATAGCAAATTTCAGATAAATTATCGGTAAGTGGTAGTCTTGGCGTTATCGCGTCACAAGCAACTTTAGCGACTCCTATTGGTGAAAAACATGCTCTATATGTAATCCACTATATTAAACCACAAGTTCCAAGAGTGAAGATTGACGCATTTGAAATAGGTAGTGATGATCCAGATAAATGAAATAGGTGTATATATTTCGGATAAATTTCATGTCACTCCAGAGTTTTGGACTGAAGTTGGTATTCGTTACTCTGGTAATATGCAGATAGGTGCATATCGTGATTTGAAATAATGTGTATTTGATATACAAATATAATTTAAATATACTAATTGTATGTCGGTTTGGGTCTACTTACTCTGTGTTTATGATATTTAAGACTCTTTTGTATAGGGGTGTACTTTGTTATTTATCGTGATTTTTTGAGTAAATTGACCAGGGGTTTGGTGGTTTTATAGGTTCGATATAGGACATAAAAAAAGGAGAACCTAGGTTCTCCTTTTTACTTTCAATCGTATGTGATCCCGACAGGGTTCGAACCTGTGACCCACAGCTTAGAAGGCTGTTGCTCTATCCAACTGAGCTACGGAACCGATATTCAGAGTACAAAGGTAATAATATTAATTTAATATGCAAGTCATTATCTAATAAATTATAATTTTAGCGTATTTTTTTAATTAAACAATCATAACTATTAATCCCAAAAATGAAACTTTACACTACATAATGCACTAAAAATAACACTTATAAGTCATTCATATTGTTTATTCTAATAATTAATGTTACATTTGCACTCCGTATAATGCGGAAAATATTAATTAATTATAAAAATACAGAAAAATGCCTGTAAAAATTAGATTGGCGAAACATGGTAAAAAAGGTTACTCTTTTTATCATATTGTTGTTGCAGACAGCAGAGCGCCACGTGATGGTAAATTTATTGAGAAAATTGGAGTTTACAATCCTAACACTAACCCAGCTTCAATCGATCTTTGCTTTGATAAAGCAGTAGAGTGGTTGCAAAAAGGTGCTCAACCTACTGATACTTGTAGATCAATCCTTTCTCATAAAGGAGTAATGTACAAGAAACACCTTATTGGTGGTGTATCTAAAGGTGCATTTACTGCAGAAGAGGCTGACGTGAAATTTGCTCAGTGGTTAACTTCTAAAACTTCTCAAATCGATGCGAATAATAGCAAACTATCTTCGGATAAAGATGCTGCTGCTAGTGCTCGTTTTGCTCTAGAGGTTAAGGTTAAGGAAGATCGTGCTAAAGCAATTGATGCTAAAAGAGCTGCTGCTGTAGCTGCTGCGACTCCTGAAGTTGAAGCAGAAGTTGTTGCTGAAGAGACTCCTGTTGAAGCTTAGTATTTTAGCTAACTCATAATGGAAAAATATTCGTCGGTCGGAAGATTTGCTAAATTGTTTGGCGCTGGAGGTGAACTCTACGCTAATCTACGTGATACTTTCCCTGATGCTGTAAATAAAAAGGAACCATTATTCGTCAAAATTGACGAATTAATGGTTCCTTTATTTTTGGCTACCTTTAATAGACGTGGTCAAAAAGGTGTCGTATTATCTTTCGATGATATTGACAACCAAACTAGAGCTGAAGAACTAATTGGTCTTGATATATATTTACCTAGCGATAAAATTAGTCCAATTGAAGAGGATGAGACTGATAGCTTTGTTGGATTTAATGTAACTATCAATGGTGAGATTCAGGGGGTAATTGAAGAGTTTATTGGGAGTGATATGAATCCTCTATTCAGTGTGTTAGTTGATGGTAGAGAAGTATTAATCCCTGCAAATGAGGATTTTATATCTGGCTTAGATGTAGAGGATAATAGAATATACTTTGAATTGCCTGAAGGACTCATTGAAATATATATGGAGGAGTAATATTCATATACATAAAAAGATAAAAAAACGTAAGTTTTCAAGATGTATTCTTGAAAACTTACGTTTTTTTTATACTGTTTTTCTGTAAATTGTTTTCGACGGAAAATTTAGAAAAAAGGTTCAGTGCGATCATGCACCGCCGCCCGCGTAGGGCAGTTATATCAAGTGAAATATACTACTTTTTTTGCATCTCTTCAAACTCTTTGACTGTAATCACTCCTTCGTCATGTAGCTTCTTGAAATAACGATCGTATGTAGTGATAGCTATTAGCTTACTATCTATCATTGTATAACATCTATACGCTGCTTTACCATTAGATATCGTTTCAATTTTCTCATACACACAAGGTAATAGCTCTTTGCCATTGCTGTTAATATACCCAAATTTATTGTTTTTAATAACTTTTGCAATACCATTATTGAACTCATAAATTTTTTGATATTCAGGATCTATCATTACATCCCCCTTTGCATTAATATACCCAAATTTATTGTTTTTAATAACTTTTGCAATACCATTATTGAACTCATAAATTTTTTGATATTCAGGATCTATCATTACATCCCCCTTTGCATTAATATACCCAAATTTATTGTTTTTAATAACTTTTGCAATACCATTATTGAACTCATAAATTTTTTGATATTCAG
>CAMQVY010000014.1 GCA_947038405.1 uncultured Rikenellaceae bacterium
TCCAAGCAAACTCTCATCATTCTTTGAGTCCAATGATATTATTTCATAATCAACCGTGTAGTCTAAATCATCAATTGATAGAAACTTATCCATATCTGCCTCTATCTCAATAACAATTTCAGCATTTTCTACTAATTTATCATCTGCACTACACGACATCAAAAGTAGAGTTAATAGAACTACTATTTTTTTCATTTGCAATAAATTTAATTATACATTTAATATAACCATCACTTTTACCACCGTAAAACAATCTACCTGCAAAGTACAAATTTAAACTTAAAAAACAAAACGTTGGATTCATTTTATAAAATAATGAATATCTAAATAATAGGAATAACACTCTCATTCAATTCAAACATTTATTTTAATACGAGTTTGATTTTGTCCCTGTGATGGCTCAAAATATAGCCTCAAAGTTCAGGCTAAGAAGATCTAAAGCTGTTCTTGATCAATTCACATTAGGAAAGGTTATTTTAAAGGAAAATTACAAGCAGTAAAAATTACCTAGTAACTGGGAAGTCTATCAGGTGCACAAACGTTCTTTCAAAATTGCTCATCTTTACAAACTATATCAATACCTAATATCATACAATTGACGCTAATGATGCTTTTGAGAACTGCTCTAAACTAACAACAGTTGACTTACCTAAATTAGAGAAAATTGGAAATGATTGTTTTACAAATTGTACTAATTTATCATCTTTAACGATATCAACAGATAGTAAACTTGTGGCATTTGGAAGTGGTGCTTTTAAAGGTCTTACAACTCTAGAAAATATGACTTTTACTATCGGCAGAGAAAATATGATACGAGTAAATACTACAACAAAAATGTTCCTTGCTCCAACAACATCTGGCGCATTAGCACAAACATACGGCCCATTTAAATCAATAATATTACAATAACCATTTAATAATAATGTTTCTTATGTCTATAACAATTCATTGTTTACAAGTCAAACTCCTATTTTATATAAAGATTAAACTCAAGCATTGACATTCTTTGCCATATATCCTGCTGTGAATGACTTCACATCTGTCTTTGAATTTCAAGTTAAGAGTGACCAAACAATTGGTAACAACTATGAAATGAGTGACCTTTTGACATCTAAAATCGAACCAACACAAGAGAAATGTCCTCAACTATCATTTTATCACAGAATGAGTCAGGTTATTATAAATATTACATCTGGAGGTGATTCAGTAGGTGATTTAAGCATTAACTGTAAAAAACAATTAACTTGTGATGTTGCAAACGGAATTTACACTGCAATTGGTGGAAATATAGCAATCACTCCCGTTGTTAACGGAAATACTGGTTTTAAAGCTATCATAGCTCCTCAGGTTGTAGCTGCGGGAACTGCTTTTGCTACATATGAAGTTAATAACATGTCTTACACATGGAAACCTAAAACTGATTTGACATTTTTATCTTGAAAGCAATACATCTATAACTGGAACTTAGCAGATAGAGAGATTACACTAGAAGGTATTATTAATGGATGGGGCGACGGAGGTACAAGCTCTATTATAGAGTAATAATAACTCTGATACTACATCGTAGCTAAACATATATACTAAAAAACAAGGTGCTTTCACACCTTGTTTTTTTATGTTAATATTTTACCATATTATAAGGAAATAACTATAAGGATTGATTATTCAAAATCAAAAATCGTAATCTGCCATACGTATAAAACTGACTTTTCTACGTTAGATGAGCTAATTAGAAAGATTCCATTGTCCGATTAAGATTACAAATATCTATCTTTGTACAATAAATATAATTATAAAACGTGAATTACAATAAAACACAAATTACAATATGAGAAGTTTCGGAAGTGACAATCATTCGGGGATTCACCCATCGATCCTTGAAGCGATCTCTAAGGCCAATGTCGACCACGATTTAAGCTATGGAGATGATAAATATACACAAATAGCAAAACAAAAATTCTGCGAACTATTTGGCGATGTAGAAGTTTTTTTCACATTTAATGGTACGGGAGCTAATGTTACATCTTTGGGTTCTGCCATCAAATCTCATAACAGTATTATTTGCACGGAATCTGCCCATATAAACGTTGATGAATGTGGAGCACCAGAGAAATTAACGGGTTCTAAATTGATTGCAATATCAACCCCTGACGGGAAATTAACCCCTGAGTTAATTAAACCAAAGTTAACTGGATTTGGATTTTGCCACCATTCACAACCCAAAATAATATCGATAACACAAACTACCGAACTAGGAACACTGTACTCTTTGTCCGAAATTAAAGCTATTGCGGACTTAGCGCATAGCTACGATATGTATCTTCATGTTGATGGGGCAAGGTTCTCAAACTCTATTGCAGCACTTGGATGTACAGCTAAAGATTTTGCAGCTACGGGAGTTGATGTTCTCTCTTTTGGAGGGACAAAAAATGGTTTAATGTTAGGTGAAGCTGTTGTTTTCTTCAATAAAAATATGTGTGGCGATTTCCAATACATTAGAAAACAATCTATGCAATTATATTCAAAAATGCGTTTTATTTCAGCTCAATTCATTACTTATTTAGAAGATAATCTATGGCTTAAACTAGCTACACAAGCCAATGATATGGCTGTATATCTATTTGAACAACTCAAAGATATAGAGTGTATTACGATAACACAACAGCCTGCTGCAAACGCCATCTTCTTAATCCTACCAAAAGATAAGAAAGAGATTATCAGAGACCAATATTTTTTCTATGACTGGGACGAAGCAACTGATGAAATTAGATTTATGACATCTTTCGATACAACTAAAGATGATATTGATAGCTTAATTGCATTTATCAGAAGCCAATGCAACTAGTCATCTGTAATTTACTGTATATTTGCATATAAAGAGTACATGATATAACTACGCTTAAATCATTTAAAGATAAAACTGCCCTATGCAAACAGCAGTGCATGTTCGCATAGGGCAGAATATATAAATAGTAAATTTAGCTTATGTAGCCGATGTTAACATAAAATAATACATCCAACAATTACTTTATTGCTGCCTTTACACTCTCAATGAATACACCAACAGAGTCAGGAACATTACCACTAATGAAGTGAACATAACTAACACCATGTTCCGTACTATTTTGAAGTGGAAGTGTAAGGCGTTTTTTATTATTTACATATACGACAGCCTTGTTGTTATGAGTCCATTTTACTTTTACATCATACCAATTATCATCTCTTATTTTTAACGCCTTCCTATCAATATTAAACTTATACATTGAGTTATATTTAGCTACCGTATCAGATGAATTAAACCATCTGTCATTTAATATAAGTGTAATAGGCTTTGCATCCTTTGGTAATTTTACTCTTGTTGTAAATTCACCATCTTTTGCTGCGGGGAAATTCCAAAGAGCTCCATCATTATCACAAATAAGAGTATCATTTTTAATATACCTGATATTGAGCATTTTTGCCCCAACTTTATCGCTATGGTCAACCAATAATCCCCCTTGCATTCTATTGTAACCACAATGTCCTACATATCCCTTATAATATTTAAAAGTACTCCAATCATCAAGCCCATTCTCAAAACTATTAGATCTCTCTTTTTCATAAATCCAGTCAACATCGAGCATTACAATCTTACGATGATCTTTGTTTTGCCCTAAAGATACTAACAGTTTGTTATCACCAACCTCAACACACTGTGCTTGATGTACACTTTTATCAGATCCAGGGTTCGATGCAAAATCCTCTTCATTTCGCCTTATGTCAAGAAACAACTCTCTCATTCCGATCCATGTCTTACCATTATCCTCAGAAATAGCAATATGCGTTGCATTTCTATTAGTAAAGACATCCTCCCACTGACCAGTAGGTCCATCTACCTCGGGAAGAGAAGTTGTATTCGTCCAGAAAAATAGCAATCTCCCATCTTTCATTCTGTGAAAAGTTGGCATTGTTATAGTTCCATAAAATGGAGATGGCGTAGACTCACTCCATGTAAGACCATCATCCTCTGAAAACGATTGGTAATGTCGATCTTGTGATGTTCGCATAACCATCCAAAGTCTACCATCACCCAACTCAGCAATTGTTGGCTCCACGGCGCCATGATTCCACCTTACTCCCTTATGAAATCCACCCTTTTCATGTAATGGAGCAGTCACGTTATTTGATATTTTCCACGATAATCCATCATCATCAGAGATATATGTTAAAGCTCCTTTTCGCCCCAATCGATGAGCTGCAACAACAATTTTCTTTCCATCTTTTATGAATACAGGAGGCTTAATCATAAGTGAAAATTCATCATCTATTTTTGTAATAACTCTCCCTCCATCAATTCCTCCAACTGTACGTAAGGCATACACCCCTTGTGACATTGAATAAATACGTATAAATTCACCGCTTATAGGACTCTGCGTATCAGCATAGGGCATATCATGAGATAAATTAACCCTACTCCACGTAAAGCCACTATCTTTACTTGACAAATAGTATGGTCTTTCATCTATTTTTCTCTCGCCATAATTATAATGTCTAATTTCGCCGTCTGGCATTTTTGACAATCCTATATACGCATCAGAAGGGGGAACTCCAACTACAACGGGTGCAAAAATACTATCTAATTTAGCGGTTTGAGCCGAGCAATAAAATAGGGAATTGATGGCAATTAATGTTAAATAAAATTTTCTCATAAATTTGTTTTTAATTGTTCTCATCAATTTAATTATAACTCTCAAATTTTGATCAGAGCATTTGACATAACTATCCTAAATGAGTGATGAGGACAAAATAGATTAATAATAAAAGTTAGTATGAATAAATTATTATTGCAAAAATAACTTATTTTTTTGTATTCATACACTTTCACTTATTTTTCATATGGAAATTATTTAAGTAACACACATACTCCCCTATATAACAGCCTTATCAGATTTCAGATTAACTAAAATTACTCATTTTTATAAAAACCGTTCCCAATTCTTGTATATGATTGACCAGATGAGTCTTTCCATGAAAAATCTAAAGGACCTTTACTTAGAATTTTCTTATTACCAAGTGGATCTTTCACAATTTTACGTTCATGACTTAACATAATTGCAATTAGTTTTACAAATAAATAAAGTATAATTAGAACAATTATAATCACAGATGATGCAACTCCAATTAGTATTCCCAGTAAAATAGTCAAGAAACTAAATCCGATCTTACCTACACGTGCTCCCCAAGTCGGCATGGTATAAATTGATAAAAATACATTAATACCGTACAATCCTATTGCGCATAGTAGACAAACTTTTATAAATACTACATTATTCCAGTCTGCATCAAACATCTCAGGAAACATATAGGACCCTCTTATTAGTCCTCCTAAAAACATCGAAGCTATGAGTGATATTACTCCAAAGCTATTATATTCATAAACAAAGCTACTAAATAATTCACAATCAATTTTTTTATATTTACTAACGAAAAAATAACCTAAAACAAGTCCAATAACTACTATTATAAAACTTTCCATAATATATTCATCTTTAAATTTGACACATTAATACCCCTAAAATAGATGTAATAGCAATTGTAGAGCAGATTGCTATATACTCTAGCATTCCAAATCTTCTTGGTGCACATAAAACCTTAGTAACATTATTATCACTATAAATATTACTTTTAAGGAATAACCAATAACCTCCAATTAAACAACTAATAAGTTACAATACGATATAAATAGTAAAATGGATCAACAGCAGGGTCACAAATACGTAACGACTCATCCATAATGTATTTTGCCTTATATGTTGTTGTTGCAGAGAAGACATGACGTAATTAGATTATAGTTCAACTGAAGTCTCTAACTTCTTTGAAGCACCACAAGATGCCAATAATAGTGTTGATACCAACACTATAACATAGTAATTTTTTTTCATAATTTAGTAATTTTATTTATACGTTTAAAATGCTTATATTTACACTATCAATCAAGAGATATAATGCTTTCAAAAGTAAACCAAATCACTACTAAAGAAGCAATTACTATAGGGATATTATAAGGATATTATATCTTTATAAATTGTTATTATAAACCCTAACAGATAAGTTATTATAATTATAAAAAACTCATAAATAAATTTATATTAACCGTTCGATGGCACTTATTTTTATTATTTTTGTAAAACAAATTTGTTTAAAGTATTTAATTCAAAAAATCTATCATTATGCCTAAAAACTCACACGCATTAATGGCTTTTGACATGGAAACTACGCTCCGATTAGCTCGGACATTCATTGTACCTATAATGATTGAATTCAAACGTGAAAGAGCTGCTAAAGTCATTACTAATAAAAAAGTAAGTTCGGATAAAGAAACTTTAATCACTAAGGCTGATATTACTTTATATATAATGACAAAAGTCTCTAAAGAGACTATAAATAAATTATGGGATCTATATGGAGTAAAAATCATCATAAATGATGAAGGTCATGAAATGGTTCGCCAAATAAAAGCACTCGACGATAAGAAAGATGTATATCCAAAGGAGTTCATCTTATCAAGAGCACTCTCTTGGGCAAAATATCTTAACAATCCAGATGAAAGAGGTTGCCTTCCAAAGGTTTTAAACCCTTTGCTTCTAGCTTTTGGAATAACAGCTCACAATTACGACACAATAATAAATTATATAGATAATGATGATATAGATGACAAGGAATTTCAAATTTTTATAGGTCATTTTTATTCTTGTTATGATAATAGATTAACATTTTCATATATTAAAATATTTCCGAACCAAAATAAGGCTGAATTTCACAGAATGGTTGAAGAGAATGGAAAGATAAGTAAATTTCAGAGTTATCAAAGTATAGTGATGAATGAGCGTAATATTGTTTTTGCAGATATTAATCAAAAACAATCTTACCTATCACTATTATTAACATATGACCCTATAAAAGAAAAAACACTTATTAAGATGAGCTCTATATACATATTCGACTATCGTCCTATCGGGGTTGAAGGGGCAAAGTTTGAGTCTTGCAATACGGCATTCCTAACTAGAGTACAAATAACGGACGAGGAGAAGGATATAGAGTATCTATTTAGAAACTCAACTCCAACTCAGAAGCAGTTAGCTAAGCTTTCAGGTCGTATTTATATGAATACACCTATAATAGTAACTGACAGAGATGTAGATACCCCATTAAATATCAACGGAACATTTTCATTATACTTATTAGATTCTTATAATGAGAGTAACTTAATATCTGTCTTTAAACTTCACATAACAGATAAATTAGAAATTGAACTCTATGACACTGAGGGTAGATCAAGGAGTGGATACTATGAAATGCACCCCACAAACCTGAATACCATTACATTATACTTCCAACCAAGACCAGATATAAATAATGATGATGAACTAATTTTGATTATTTTTAAGAAAGACTCTGCCACTGGAGAGATGATAAAAACAATAGATGGCTCACCTCATTCAGGAACGATTTATATTCAAAAAATAGATAGTGACATAATCCCTAGCAAGATTAGCATGTCTGAGTTTGGCGAAATTTTCAAAAAAAAGTTAAACAAAGATACTAATGAAGAGATATTAAATGATATAAGAAGACAGCAAAATTTATTGCATAAATTAGAGCAAAGTTTAAATAATTAATTTTATAACCTTAAATTGCCTTTTGTATATTAAGGTGGATTAGATATTCGATTCCCATACTTTAACATAAAAAAATTCTACTTCATATCTTCTTTTATATAAAGTTATATACTCTACACTCGTCTCTTTTACACTCCAGTAATACTTTTTCCAACAAACATATTAATACATTATTTTAAGATATTGAATCATCTTACTTCTATATTCATGCCGTCACTTGGGAAGTTGATTATTCAATATACTTAATCCTTTTGCTAAAACATTAATAACATTGCAATCAAAACTTAATTTGAATGCTTTGACTGAGAACTACATGCACTATTTATCAAATAAAATAATAAAATGTTTTTTAGACTAAACCATTATATAAATATCTTATGGATATGGGTATTTGCGTTGATTGCACATATTACTGTTCTATTATTCCCTATACCTCCAGTGTTAGCGGGTAAGGTTCAGTGTATCAATATGCTTATAATGATTATTATTTCGTTTTGTTTTCTCACCAAGTTATCAACAATAAAATTAACAAAAGCACACAAATTATACATGACAGCACTGTTTATATTTGCAATTAGTGCTATTTGTAGAGTATCTATTTATATTTTTAATTTACATCAAACCTTTAGTGATGGGATGAATACCCCTATAGCTATATTTTATGGTGGGATACTTGCAGTTTTTTTTGTACTATACCCTATCGGGGTACTATATCCTCGATATCTAAATCGTAAGTTTACACTAAAAGTATTATCACCTATTTTTTTAAATCTACTCATAATCACTATATCAAATTATTTAATTGACGATAAGCAAGATATTTTGGCAAAAATGATACAGGTTATATCAATGTCATTTCTTGTAGCTTATCCAATAACATTACTCATATATATTACGAAACGGCTAAGAAAGTATATAAAATCGTGCAAACAAAGCTACTCGAATATAGATAATAGGGTCATTATCTTTGTTAAATCCTATATTTTTGGTTATCTATCTATTAGTGTTTCGTATTTATTGATCTCAATTTTTATTAGCCCATCTGGATTTATAGTACATTACTCCATGTGTATCGTATTTTTCATACTTACATTTCCATTTGTATTATTACAAAAAGAGAGCATAATTATCGAAAAGGATAAATTTAAAGATACTAATAATAGCTCAACGGACGATTTAGAACGCTGTGAAGGACGGAATAACTACGATGCTTCTATACACAAAGACAAACTCGAGAACTGGATGGAAAATAGTAAACCTTTTTTAAGACCAAACTTTAGGTTACTTGATTTGATGGAAATTCTACCTTTAAATCGTAGTTATATCTCAAGGCTAATTAACGAAGAGTATGGTGAACCGTTTAGTCACTTTGTAATGAGGTACCGCATAAATTACAGTATTGAACTACTTAAAAATCATCCAGAGCTAACACTTACAAAAATTGCAGAATTATCAGGGTTTAGCTCCTCATCGGTTTTTGGGCGTAGTTTCCTTAAGATGAAAGGTGTAACTCCAGCAAAATATAGAAACTATTTATAATTGTATCTATTTGCAGATTTAAATGTGTGATCTTCGACTCTATCCAACATATATCTCATTCCGTTATGAGCGAATGATAACAAAAAGATTAAAAGTTATGAGTACTAAAAATAACAAATAATTACGCCATTAATTTACAAAATAGCTGCCACAAAACTTGTGTTTTGTGGCAGCTATTTTTCTTGCTAAAATTCATAAGTCCTAAACTCTCATTGAGATAGTACCTACACAATATATTAGAGCTACAACCCTTTCAACAACTCCTCAACGGCTTTTTCTAACTGCTCATCTACACCTACATTTGATTTTGATGGCGAATTATGAACCTCAACATCTGGCTCTAATTGCATATTCTCAAGATAACGTCCCTTTGTATCTCGAACCCCAACTTGAGGTATTCCAAATACTATTGATGGATCTATCTGTGCCTCCCACCATACAGCAGTCATTGTACCAGGAACAGCCGTTCCAATTAACTTGCCAATACCTAACTCCTTATATGCCCAAGGAAAACCATGTGCGTTACTATAATTATTCTCACTCATTATGACAGTTGAAGGCTTTGTCCACCTGAACAACGGATCGTCTGATATAAACTCCCCTCGTGGTGCAAAATCGGCATATTTTTTTCCGCTAAGTAGAGATAAAAGGTCTTCATGTAACCAACCTCCACCATTGGAACGAGTATCAATCACAATAGCCTCTTTATTACGATACTTACCCAGCAGCTCAGAATACAACTCTCTAAAACTATTAGAATTCATCCCCTCAATATGGATATAAGCCAATCTACCATTAGATAACTTATCAACCATCTCTTTACGTTGATTCACCCATCGCTTATACAGCAATGATTTAAGTGAAGCCTCAGATATAGGCTTAACAGACTCTTCCCAAGATTTCCCACCTCTACATTTTCGTAAAGTAAGGAGTACTTTGTTTGATGTTAGTCCACTAAGAAGAGGATAATAATCTTCTTCCGCTTTAATTTTTTGCCCATTTATATGTGTAATAACATTTCCAACCTCTATCTTAGATGTTGAGATACTTAATGGTCCATTTGGTAGAATTTCTGTTATTTTAAGACCATCCTCGCTATATGTATTATCAAAAAATGCACCCAAAGACATAGTAGGTTTCATAGACCCTCTACCACCAAATCTCGCTCCAGTATGAGATCCATTAAGCTCTCCAAGAAGCTCTCCCAACATATCTGTAAAGTCATATTTATTATTAATATGAGGTAAAAACTTCTCATAAGAGACTTTAAATGCAGCCCAATCAATACCATGAATATCAGGTTGATAGAATTTATCTACAACTTGTTGCCATGCATGAGAAAATATATAATCTCGCTCTTTTCTAGGACTAAAATCCATTATCCCATTGAATCCATAACTCTTTAGAATACTACCAGTAAGACTTATCTCCTTTACACCCGAACTGTTCAGAAGATATATCTTATCTCCAGCTCCATTTAGCTGCAATACACCACCTCCAATGCCTTTATATACAACTTTAGATGAACCATCCTCAAATGACTTCATATATAGATCCGCACTTCCTGCATAGGCTGCTATGTAAAATAATTTCTTACCATCATTAGTCATTAATGAACTATATACACTTCCTGATATTGGAGTAAATCTCTTTACTCTACGATCTATATTATCAAACTCGAACTTTAGCTCCTTAACTGCCTTAGTTTTTTTGTCATCTTTTTTTGTCTCACTCTTCTCTTTTGGTTTCTCCTCACTGGCAAGCAGAGATAAATCCTCTTTATTCATATTAAATTTATCCCAACCATCCTCTGTTAGAAACACTCCATATAAATCATTTTGAGATCCCCAACTGCCATGGCTACGATATCCCATTTTATCTGATGTCCATATTATAACCTTACCTCCCATAGCAAATTTAGGATTAGAGTCCTTATATCCACTATTTGTGAGGTTAACTATCTCTTTCGAGCCATCAGCTTTTACCAGAGCTATATCATCTTTATGCCAGCCTCCCTTTTCAAAATAACACACAAGTAACCATTTACTATCTGGAGACCATTGAAAAGTTTGATCACCATCTGAATAAGAGTAATTATACTTGCCGTCAAGTACTAGCTTCGGACTCTTTCCGTCGCTATCCATCACCATAAGCTCTACCCTATTCTTTAGAAAAGCTATTTTCTTACCATCAGGAGAAAAAACAGGCTGAAAATGAGCGACCATACCTTCTGTTAGTTTTGTCTCCTTGATCTTATCAGCATATACAAATAACTTATCATTTTTATCCGTCAACTCACTTTTGTATATATGCCATTGACCATCTCTCTCTGCCGAGTATATTAACTCTCTACCATCTGGCGAAAAATGAATATCTCGCTCTTGTTCAAAAGTCGATGTGATAGCTTTTGTTGTACCATGCTCTGTCGATGCAACAAAAACATTACCTCTCACTACAAATGCGATCTCTTTTCCCGATGGGGAGATTGAGATATCCTTAGCTCCAGACCTTAACACCTCTCGAACACTCTCTGGCTCTACTTGATCTCGTATTATCGAAACATCTAATTTTTTAGACTCCTCACCCTCTTTTAGAGTATAAATCTCTCCATCATATAGGTAACAGAGTGTATTATCATCTGCTATTGATAAAAACCGAACAGGGTGAGTCTTATGATCTGTAACTGCCTCTACATTAGATCCATCTACACCCATTTTAGCCACATTAAATGTACCAAATCTTTCACTTAAAAAATAGAGACTCTTGTCATCACTACTCACACGTGGGTCCCTATCCTCTACCTGTTTATTCGTTATATTCTTATACTCCTTACTCTTTGTATTATAGCTCCATATATCTCTACATACAGACGATTTATGGTGTTTACGCCACTCATCTTCATAACCTTTATAGTCGTGATAATAAATTACATCTCCTGTCGAATTAAAAGAGATACTATGAGCATTATGTGATAAAATTTGCGTCGCTCTACCTCCAGTAATAGGAACTGAATATAGTTGCATTCTATTCGGAAACTCGCCATACTCTTTATCAGGCATTATACTCGCCGTAAATAGTACCGATTTATTGTCTGGGCTAAACGCTACTGGAGTCTCTAGCGCAGAGTGCGTTGTTAATCTCTTAGCAGCACCTCCCATATTGGATACCACATACACATCCTTCCCACCTAATCGGTCAGACTCAAATGCCAACATTTCACTATCAGAAGACCAAATAGGCTTTGCATCATAGCTTGGATGTGTTGTTATAGCACGTGCCTCACCACCCGTAGTGGGAACAGTATAAATATCCCCCATATAGCTAAACGCTATACTAGTACCATCTGGAGATATAGATGGATGCCTCAACCAAAGTGGGTTATCTCCTGCCGTAGCAGAGAACGTACTTAGAGCTAAAATAACTCCTAATAACCTCTTAACTAAAATCATATTTATCTCATTTATTATTTAAAGTATAACAATCTCTTGACCTATTCCAAATCTATTGGTGTTGCAGTCTAAGCAAATCCTGAACAACTTTCACTGGAGAGAACGTTGAAATGGGTACATCCACAAATACAGTATTCCAATTAGCCATAGCACCATTCCATAATCCAGGTAACTCTTGAGCTCTCAATTGACGTCCACCACTCGATTTAGACGAAATAAAACCAGTCTCTGCATCGACATACTTACTCAAATCAAACTTATCTCCATTTGAAGTTTTAACACCACAAACAAGATCAACTGGGTTAAAGTGAGTTGCCTTACTCATAAGCGGCATATCGTCATTGGATATTTGACTAGACTCTGCAATTTGCAAAGATTCTGTCCCATCTGAGTTTGCAACCCAAAAAGGGCCACCTCCAGGCTCTCCTTCGTTACGAACCATACCACAAACGCGAATTGGGCGATTTAGAATCTTTTTTAATAGTTCTACTGTATAGTTTTTAGGTAATTTTACACACAATTTATTCTCTATAAAATATGCAATAGGTTCTAAATCAACGCCACTAATTTCAAGAGATTTTAAATATGCAAACTCTTCATGTTGCAACTCTAGTAACACACCTGCAAGAGTTTTTTTGTATAATATAGTGTCTTCTCTCAACGCCTCTGTAGTAACGTTATCTATATTTTTAACAAATATAATATCAGCATCAATATCATTTAAGTTCTCAATAAGTGCACCATGACCAGCAGGACGAAACAATAGAGTACCATCCTTCTGTCTAAATGGAGTGTTATCAGGATTTACTGCGATTGTATCTGTCGAAGGCTTCTGCATCGAGAACGTTATGTTGTAACTAACACCATATTTTTTCTCATAAAGAGGTACTTTCTCACATAACAATGACTTAAACCCATCCATATGCTCAGATGAAACCGTAAAATGTATCGAAGTTGTACCATTTGATGTGGCATAAGCTACACCCTCAGCCAAATGCTCCTCAACCGCCTTACGTCCTCCTTCGGGGTAATTGTGAAATGTAACTAACCCTTTAGGCTTCTCACCATAACAAAGTCCATCGCTGACAATCAAATTAACAATGCTCTTATCATCAGCACCCTCAGGCAATATCGATTTTAACTCATCCCAAAATGCAAACTTTTCAATATTATCAAGCAATACATCAATACCTTCACCTCTCTTATCATCATTAACAAACTCAAAGAGTTCCTTAAACATACGAGTAGCAGCCCCCGAGGCAGGAACAAATTTCACTACTTTTAACTTTTCAACCTCAGCCTCATAACGAGACACAGCCCTATTCACAATCTCTTCTGTTGCAACCAAAACACCATCTTCTGGAGAGGCTACACGTACAACTTTTAAAGTTGGAAATCCCATTTCAAAATTGGCAATCTGAACATCAACTCTATTTTGAGTTAGTCCGTGGCTCTCTATTTGCAGTAAATCTTCTTTTGTAAACATATTTAGTCTATTTATTTAGTTTTCTATTTTATTATCAGTAACACAGAGTCCTCTTATGCTATTAATTCAATTGAACTTTAGAGCCAATTACCCCTTCTTTTGCTGTCACAACATAAGTTTCAAAGCTCTTTGTTCCCTCTTTAAGTACAAATACCTTTGCTCCGTTATCAAGGTTGCCATAAGTCGAACCCCTACCCGAGAAACGACCGTATGACAATGCAATACCATTTAACTGCGCTGTGTAATCATTTATATGATCATGACCTACTGATACCAAGTAAATATCTTTATTCATAACCATATTAGCAAATAATCCACTATTTAACTTAGGGCTACACACACCCTCACCTTTAAGTCCACTCTTTCTCTTATCTACCTCGTAAGCTTGAGAGTGCTCTGGTAGAGGTATATGAAAAAATGCTACTGATGGCATAGCTATATCTTTATTTTTTGACTTATAATAAGCACTTAATTTATTGTACCACGATATTTGACTAGGTTTTATGTAGTCATAACCATTAATAGACTCTATTTGACTATAACTATTAGAGTCAAAACAGTATATCATATTTTTGATTTTTTTGTTATCGTAGCCATAGATAGGTATCGTATAGTTTCCATATCCATACACCTTTCTAACCTTAGATTTGAACATACTACCTTTACGTCCCTCCAGCATATATGCAATCTCCTCTCGTGTAAGATCATGTTCATCATCATGATTACCAAGTGTTATCGCATATTTTAGATTACGACTTTCAAGTATATCAAATAAATGTTGCCATCCCTCTGCGACAGGTTTTTCACACACAACATCACCCGTAAAAACTACTAAATCGGGATTTTCAGAGTCAAGTATCGCACAAATATCCTTATTTGATTGCTTTGAAGACTCTTTCTCTGAACCATAGTGCAAGTCTGTAAATTGTATTACTTTGAATTCGCCATTATTGTTAAATGCAAGCTTTTGTGCAGTGGCTGTTAGTGCATAAGTAAAAAGAATTATAAATATTATAAGTTTTTTCATAATTAAAATATTATGTTAAATTTCAATACAAATGTACCATTTTTTAAATTAATAATTGGAGTAAAATAAACAAACCTATCTTTATATACTAAAGATAGGTTTGTTTTGTACTACTGATTTAAGGGATTAAATCAGTAACTAATATTTGCTGATAGATCAGATCTACTTCTCAAACAATAATATAGAACCCTTTTTACTGTTCCACTGAGTTATAAAGCTTCGAAATTTCTTATACTCAGAAGGTATAATATACTGCTTCGTAAAGTTGATCTTACGCTCCAAAGTAACCATATTTCCAACTTGTGTCAACGTTATAGTTAATGACCCAAAAGTCTCATCTAAAGTAACATTCATTAATGGTGTCTGAAGAGTCACTCCATCTTTAAGCTCTATCTCCCACTTACTACTCTCATTCGCTTGCGATGGCAACTCCAAAGTTGAAGTACGTGTAGTAGGCAATTTATTCATATTCCACGATTTAACAACGCCCCTATTAAGATCTTTAGGAGTAAATGTTATGTAACCACCTTTGTCTTTTGTTGCGCTAGATATAATCTCTGTATAGTTTTTCACAACCTGTTTCGCAGGCTCAACATTTAACTTCGCAAACTTACCTCCTTTAATAGTGTAGTAAGTATCAAAGGCAGATCTCGTGCTTAAATCTATTGGAGTTGTTGAAGAAGTGCTATAATAACTATCTCCAACTTTAAGTAAAACACCTTTAAGTGCACTATAAGTTAACATTGCGCTATCTATATCATTTGGATAGATGAATACAAACTCCGAAAACACACCAACTGAATTCAACAGAGAGTTTAAAAGTATAGCCTTTTCCATCTTTGTAGCGTAGCCACTTGTATAAACTATCTTCAAACAACGCTCCTTATTCTCCTGATAGTTAAATGGAAGCGGACTTAAGTTTGTTCCTCTCACAACATAATTTACTAATGCCTCGATCTTTTTATCCTCAGATTTAATCTCCGATGTAAGTGTATTAGCTAGACTTTCGTACTTTATATCTGCAATTTTACTATATCTATCCGATACAGCATTAGCCTCAAGCGTAGTTGCTATAAGACGTGGAGCATCTCCATTTTGAGACTTATAAGACTCTAGCGCAGCAGCAGGTAGGTTTCTAAAGATCCATTGTGTCGTGTTTCCACTAACTTTGGGCTTTACCTTACTATTTAAAAGTTCATAGCTTACACACGTAGTACTTGGAGCTGTGATAGAGATAGTGTACTCTCTTACAGGTGAGCTCTCAGATATCTGCTCATTTACATCAAAATATGCTGTTGATTTATCCGCAGGTTTGGTTGTTAGTGTATAATCTAAGTAGATTGTAGCTCCCAACTCTAAACCAGTATGTGTAACAACCAACTCCTTTAGGTGGTTGAACGCAGGGGCATTTGCCGCCGAAAAGGGAAGAACCTCATTAAACGCATTTGATGGAGTTTTGATAACAGTTCCGTCTGCTTGCGTAGTGTAGCTATCATTTATCTTTACGCTCTGTGTCTTTGGATTGTATATTATAAATGACTCACCATAAAGATTATTAAATGCTTTATGTGTAAGTAACTTAATCTCTTTATATACCCTTAAAGAGTAACTACCATCTTCATTTATTGTATAATTTTTTTTAATTTTTTTATACTCAGCCTCATTTGTTGCATGTAACGATACCGTTACTACTAGTAGACATACTAATAATAGTGTCTTTTTATATATTAAGTTTTTCATCTTTAAATCTCTTATTATTTCTTAATTACAAGCTCTTCACCAAAACTTTTGTGACTATCTACTGCTGTGCGGTAACCATCCCAATCCACTGCATCATAAACTCTCTTTTTAAGAGCTAAAGTTTGAGTCATCACAATTTTATTACCCTCCATATCTATTGATCCAGAGAAGTCTGCTGCACTACTAGTATGGTTTTCAGATTTATCCTTTTGAACTAGGGTGTAACCACTAGGAAGAGTTATCTCCTCTTTCAGCTCGATTAGACGTGAACAAGCATCTTTAAAACTGTACTTTCTGTTCTTAACGCTCGTATTTACATGTAGATGTGAACGCACCGAATTATATATACTACTCATTGTTAATGGCTTAAATATCATCTCATCATCACCTACGATAGCATAGTTTGGAATCTCATATTTAAAAGTAATCTCGATAGCACTCTTTTGATAATCCTTAGGATCTTTACCATAGTCTACACTAATAAGCTTCGCTTCAGGAGATACATTCATCAACTCCATCTCCATAGCACTTCTCCACAGACTGCGGTATCCTGTTGTAAATGGTCTACGTACAGCAGCGTCTGATTGTCCTTCAGCCTCTACTGTAACAACTCCAACAAGTGTACCATCAGATTTGAGTGAAGATGTAGAATTAAGACGAAAGTAATGATTCTCAGGAGCAGATATTGGTGTTAAACATAGTCCTGATGGTTCTGGAGTTCCAGGTAGGTAGTTTTGTTGCTGCTCGGCACTACTCCACAGCTCCCTATTAAATGGAACCCACGTTGGATCAAGAGGTATATATACACCCTCATCTGTTTTAACTACCGTAACACAGTGGTTAAAATGGTCAGCAGGAATACTCTCAATACGTGATCCCGCCATCGTCATAGCTGGATATGACTCTAAGCCAGCCATTCTAAGCATAGATATAAGTAGAGCAGCTTTATCTTTACATACACCAGCACGATCGACAAAGTTCATCTCTGTATTATGAAGAGTATAACCCTCTCCCTTACCCATAGATATACCAGAGTATCGGATATTATCAGCTACCCAGTGAGTGAGTACCGCAATTTTCTCCATGTTTGTCTTGCAGTTTTTTGTTAGCTTATCCACCATTTTTTGTGTTTCAGGATGAGCATCAAAACTGCCGTAATCTTCATTTACTCCATAAAACCACTTCGATTTATCCTCCCACGTAGGAGTTGTAGACATCATTAGCTTTGGAGCAACATCGAATAAATTTACCATATTACTCTCAGTCTTAAATGGAAGTACATCCATTTTCACGAATTGGAATATGTTGTTAGTCTTATCTTGGCGGATAGATGTACTACACTCTCCTTGATAAAACTCATATTGCACCTCTTTACTTTTGGGTATAGAGACTCTATACACCTTCTTCACAGTAGGCTCATTCACCCAAAATGGTACAATATCATAATACTGTCCACTCATAGGTGGAATAAATCGACTCTCATCACTAGTTGGCATATCCTTTAGTAGTGCATACGTAAAGCCTTTTTTATCAATAGTATAGTCAATGACATCCCCTGGCTCTAATCGTCCTATTTCAATCATAATTTGTCTCGCACCCCAATAAATAGATCGAGCAGGAGCTGCATAGTCATTCGCCTTTGCAACATCTACATTTACGATACTACCATCATTTTTGTACAATTTAACACTTGTGAATTTAGCAAAGGCTGTTAAAGGATCGTAATCATATTTAATGATTCGATTTGTAAGTTCTGCTGATTTCTTCTGAATTTTTATTACTTTGCGGATTGTGAATGTTCCAGAACCATTATCCTTAACCTCGACTCCGATACTATCAAGGAGATTAATTGTGCCATAGTCAGAAAATGACTCATTGCACTTTACTTGATTTTCAAGACCTCTCCAATCTTGTGCTGAGACCGTAGATGTCAGCATAAATATAGAGGTTGCTAATGTAACTAGTTTCATAGTTTATCTATTTTATTTAAGTTTACTAAGGGATTAGCGCAATATACGAAAAAACACACTAATTTTCCGCAAATTTCCCAACAGATACATCATAAATAAAATTTACCAATACAACTAGCACTATAAAACCATGGTTTTGCGAGTTCATAAAAAACTTCCAAACAAAAAAAGAAGGTTAAGTTTTCACTTAACCTTCTCAGAATAATATCGGAACTCTTAAATCCTTTTTATAGTAATTGGCTCACTTAAATAATTTAATATCCCTAACGTTATTTTAAAATGAATAGTACTCCCCGAAGGTACACTATTGGTTAATGTAAACGTCAATGGGACTAATTCTTTAGATAGAACACTTGGCGATACCGTAACTCCAACAACTTCAGTTTTTCCATCATTATATACAACTGAAATATTATTCAATATATCATCTGGTAAATTAGCTCCATTAGGCATAATCCAACGTACGCTAGACGCAACTTCAATAGTGTTATCCTCTTCCGAAACAACAACTTCTCTACCACCCAATGACTCCTCACCAATACTCATTGCATACAGACCACTACTAATAGTTGTATAACCACTATCATCAATAAGGTCATACTCAATATTATCTGCAGGAGAATTAAATGCCTCATTAGCACTGCTATAACCATTACTATTTACTTCCGTTACAACAATGCGATAGTGGTGATTACGTATAATATCAATATATTCTGGAGCTGAATGACATAAGTCTAATCTATAATAACGTTCATTATGAGAGCTCTTTATAATTACTGCAAAGCGGTCATTATCCAAAGTATTAATCGGAATATCTTTCGATGTAATTTCACCAATAATTTTTGTCGAGTACGGGAATTCACAAAGATAAACAGCACCTAAAATATCTGAGTCTACACCTCCAACAATTGGAACAATGCGATTAATATCACTATTAGTAATGGTCTTTGTCGGCACGCTATTAGTGTTAGAATAAGTTACCTCCTCAGCAAATGACTCCTTAAACATACCATTTATAGCATAATTATAAATCTGATACTTTACATTTGCAGGAGTTTCAAAATTCTTTGCATACAACCCTATAACAGATGAAGATACCTGAACTTGTAACTTTGCAACTGAACGTTTTAATTTTATAACTGTTCTTGCTGGGTTATTCCATCCTTGTAGTTCGCCATACATCGGAATACCACTAGCTCCAAAATTTAGATCCAAATTACTAAGAGTGAAGATTTTATTAATACTTTCGTATGTACAGGTATTATCTAATATAGGATCAAATTGTGCATTCAGAATCAATACCAATTTAGCATTACTTGGCAGATCATTAGGAAAGATATTATCAAATGTAATCTGCGGATTAACTGTTCCATTTGTATTCTCTTTTATTTTGCGATCTTCAATCAATTCATGACTGAAGTATAGCCCAGCAGAATTAAATACAATAAGATAACTATTACCTTTAATCTCAAGCTCTTCCCTTACTGCACTAGAACGTGTCACCACCTCTGTTGTAGGGGGAATATGGAGCTCTAAACTTAAACCTTTCCCTGATTTAGCCGCAATATATATATGCTCATCATTAATGCAACTTGTTGCAAAAATGAGCATAAATACGACTAAAACACCACTAAAATAGTTGATTTTAACTCCTAATATAGTTCTCATATCATTTTTTATATTATATATCTACTCCGACTAACTCTGTCGGTAAATCCCTTACATACTTACGTTGTGCTTATAAAATACACTTATGCCTCTACCAACGTGAATTACAAATTTTTTATACAACGCTGCTTATAACCAATTTTAGACTTAACGCTGCTTAGAGCATAACCACTTTCAGAATAGACAACAAAACTTTTCTCTTTTACATCCTCCGTAGCTGACCAAACATATACTTCTTTGAACTTGTATGAATCGCCTAAATATGGGTGCGCTTTATTAAATATCCACTTTAATTCACTTATAGATGGTAAATAATAACCATTCCCCATCTCAATACAATCATATATAACAGGATGTTTCTCAGCTGAATCTTTATTTAGCCACTCTGTCTGTGCTATACCTTGATTAAATTGGTATTTGGTAGCTGCAAGAGCTGACGTAGAAAAGCCTATTTCGCCTCCCCCTACTTGCCATTTTACATTTTCATCAGAACCACCATAATTATCATTGATAAATGGATCTACACGTACTCCTCTTCTTGCAAAGTGGAAACCTTCTGGTGCCCAATTATTACGATTCTCTACTGGAGGATACTGACCCATAGGACGGTGCTCAACATAAGTATTTTTGAGTTTTTTTCCACTCATCAAAAAATTAGGTACACATCCATTGTCATATTTTACAGTATAAACTTTACCATCAACATTGATCACCTTTTTTTCCTTGATTTGATCTATAAGGTATGGCTGATATTTCAGACTAAGAACATTACGTCCACAAATTATAGAGGTAGAGACACTTGTAAGCCACTCATTTGATCCAAATGATATATTTTTCACATCCGCATTACCTAAATAAAGAAAATTAGCTGTAAATGAACCTCTTTCACCTGTTGCTAGGTCAACAAATCTAGCATAATCCATATTGATAATACTACCTTTAGGAAGAGGGCTCAAGGTCTCTGCATACTCGACTCTAATTTTACGTATCGCACTACCACTCTTTAACTTGACCATGCAAGGGGGGTGTATTCCAGACATTAATCTATAAGTAAATATTAATTCTCCTTCTCCCCTATCATTACTTGAACCTTTTTTCCATAGTACACTCTCTAGCCAAGGGTGATTCTCAGTTTCAATACTCGTAATATTATCAACATAAGTTACCTCCACATCATCTATAAACAAACGGACAGACTCGCTACCTTTATAACTAATTGTTTTGGAATAACCCTCTCCATACGTCGCATCTTCATATTGCATCAAAACATTATTCGGAGCTGATATAGTAGATAAACTACCTCCAATATCACCACTAACAGGCTCATCACTCCAATCAAGAATCTGAATATCGTCAAGTTCAATACCTAAGCGAGTCACAGTGCATATTACCTTATATACATAATTACGCTTAATTATATCAGCACCAACTGTAATCAGACTCGACAAGTTATACTCAGCCCCTTCATACCAAATTTTATCCATGCTAAATTGTATCTTAGAATCGTTATCTGCACACTCAAACTCTGCAGTATAAAAACTAAAAGCACGAACAGCCATAGAGTTACCCTCAACCTTTGCTGGAAAGACTAATGGAGCTCCTTGTATATAACTCTCCTTAATAGGAGTTCCACCCTCTGAGGCAACAATTGGATCATATAAAAAATAACCTATATCACGTGTATTTTTAAAAGTTAAAGTTGTATATTTACCCATCTCAACCTTCGGCATAGCATCATTTTCACGTTGCACATACACATCTATACGAGCCAAACTTCGTTCAATATATATATCAATTACATCATTGTCATTATAATCATCCTTGATATTTACAGGAGCTTTGACCCCACTCATCGGAAGATCAAAATCCTCTCTATCAAACTGATTTGGAGCACTGTTAAATCCTCTAGATATAGCACTATTACAATGCTTAGCAATAGTAAAGTCTAGCGCTTTAAGTGCACTAACAGTTCGAATATTAATAATCTCTTCATGCATCTCCTCTGGGTAATTTGCAAAAACATATAACGACTTTCTCTTAGTATTTAAGACCGCCAACTCAATATTTTCACTCCCACTACTTGTTGTAACCGCACTATGGGTGTCATATACATCTCCATCAAATGCAAAAACAACACAACGATTAATAACACTCTCCGCATCACCAAGAACTCCACTATTAGTAAGAGTAGAAGGTGGTGCTATAAGTGTTGAAATGTTTAATTTCAATGTAGTTCTCTCATCTTCTATGACATACTCACTCTCATCCTTTAAGCAACTACCTAAAAGAATCGAACTAAATAGTATCAAACAAATATATTTCATTGCATTCATAATATAATTCCTATAAATCACTATTATTAAACCACGTAATCCAATCATTAACCGTTATACTCAAGGCTAAATCAGATTTTAAAGAGATAGATATATCCCACATATAAGCCCTATCCAAATACTCTTGGTCATTCATATGTAATGGCTTAGACTTTAACAGGTATTTAACAAGGAGTAACTCCTTATCTTCACCAAATAGTATAAACTCACCACTCTCCTTATTTTGTATCGTCAGCTTGACATCACTTTCATATCTCTTTTTCAAGCGTAAAGTATGGAACCTCTCAACCGCCTCATCAACTAAATCTCCAGTACGAGACTCCTCGGAGTTATATAGCATGTAAGTAATCTTAGGACTATTGGACATTATAGAGTTATCACTACTATACAAACCATTTTTAGCCGTAATCTTAACTTCATACTTACTCACATCACCCTCTACTAAATCTGATAACGAGATGTTTACTTTTTTATCATTACGAGTAAAATTAACGATTTGTGTTCGTCCATCACCATCGTGGAAAGTCATTACTTCCCTGCCACCGTAGAACAAATCAGCTAATTCTAAATCACTAACATTTTCACCTTTTTCATTAACTTTTGTTCGTAATTGAACTGTAAGTAGATCAATATGGTCCCCTACATTAAGTACAGGGATATCGTAACTACCCCTCATCTCTCGAGCATAAGCAACCATTGTTTTTCCTACATAGTATGCAGGAACATTAATGTACTTACCTCCTATCATCTGCTTGTCATCAATCTTAATAGAAGTTATAAATTTTAGCTGAGTATCAAATATATATATTTCAACAAAATCAATCGCCTCAACAAAATCAGCCTCGGTAAACTTATCATTTTCTAAATAATAATCATACTTTAGAAAAATTCTTGGACAATCAGAAAAATCCTCGCGTATGGTACTACAACTACACATTGTTATAATGTATAATAGTAATATATGGAGTTTTACAAGTCTGCTTGTGTTCATCGTCGTATTAATTTTAGTCTTTCCGTATCTTAATGGATAACTTATTTAAGCTATCTCTTATATTCATCTTTGGTGGGGAGGTTATACTCCCTTGGAGTTGCAATAACTATAAAAAAATAGGGAGAGTGCTTAACACTCTCCCTATGAGTGTTCATTTTATTAGAAAATACTTATATCTAGTCTAGATCAGACTCTTGTGACCATGTAGTCCAGTCTTTTACAATAATTTTAACGCTTAAATAACCTCTAATTGGATCATTAGGATCTTCTATATCAGGATTCGCTGGATCAATAATTGTATCATCTATTGGATTAGGAATATAAGAAAATCCTGGTTTAAGAATGTTAGAAATAGCAATAGCATATGAGTTATTACGCACAACACCATAATAATAGTCCTGATCTGGAGCTGTATGGCTGTAGTGTTGAATATTTAATGCATAGTAACAAACAGATTGGTGGTAGAAATTAAGTACCGCTTCTCCATTTAGAGCCTCTACAGATGTAGCGAAAGCATATGGTGTACTTTCATCAAATACTAGGCTCTCAATATTTACCATCGTAGAACCTGGGAATACCTTAGCTATAACTGCATCCATGTATATTTTTTGAGTCTCTGACGCAACATTATTGTAGTAATTCAATAGTTGACTTGCTGTGTAGTACTTTGTACCAGAAAGATGGTATATACTAAAATAACTATCATTTATATTGATCGCACTACCACCTTCAGCATCTTTGTTTGGGACGTAAGTTCCTTTAATAAGAAGTTTAGTTGTCTGTGCATATTGGTATGCAGCAGACACCATAGTGTTCTCAAGACAGTATTTAGGCTCTCCTGATTTAATCCAACTAGGAACTGTAGACTCTTTATGTTGTCCTAAATAAGTAAATTGACTGATATCTGTTTTTGACCCTGCGGCTCCAATTAAATCTTCATAATTGTGATCTTTACGATACCCTGATAGGATAGTAAGAGGTGATCCACCAATCTGAGCTTCAACATAAGGAGAATAAAGTACTGATGATTTATTTGTAATATTCAAATCCCAATCAGTAATTGAAACTGATCCTGGCTTTGCATCTGGAGCATTAGAGTCATCTGCTACCCAAGGAGCAAGAACAACTTTAGCAACCACACGGTCAATACTAACAGCTATAGGACTTCCTTCTGCCTTTGCTTTTGCATCTGCCTCATTAGCAATAGAGTTATACTGATAAGGTACAACTGGTACTAAACCACTCTTATCTTCAAGTATTGTACTAATACTAGTCAAATCATTAGCTCCACTTGTCATTAAAAATGCACCATTTGCAATATCATTAACAGAAAAAGTTCTTGTAGCAAGAATGATATCATTTACATTATTTGCATTTTCAAAACTACTAGACAAAGCTTCTGTTGCATTAGCAACTACAAAAACTTCTGTAATATCTGGATCTACTTCAAAAGCGTCACCAGAAACTGCTCCTCCTGCCACACCTAGGTTGTATATACCCACTATATTATTATTGTTAAACCCTAAAACTGTTAGGGTATTAATCTTACTCTCAACTTCTAAAGTTTGAGTATTTGCAGCACCTGATGATCTCGTAGATGATACTATATCTGAATTTACAGATATAGATAAGTAGGCTTTACCCCCAGAAGAGATATCTTCACTATCTACGATACTGTCACTTCTATGACAGCCTACCAATGTAGCAACGACTAACACTGGCAAAAAAAACTTTTTCATGTTCATTACTATTATATTTTAATGTACTAGTTAATATATAAATTTTATTACTGTTTTATTTAATCATAAATATTAGAGTCAATCCCGCTTGAGTCGGTCCAAAATAGTGTTTTGTCTCTTTCGATTGAAATTGTCCACATGGGGCATTTTCATATTTTTCTGAATCCAAATAAGCATATCCGACTCCAATATTAGCCTCCAAACCCCAACGTCTAGAAATCCTCAACAGATAACCATAATCTACACCTGCGCCAACTAGCCAACCCTCATAACGATAATTTTTAATTTTAGTTCCCGAGATACCTCCCATCATATTAGTAAACCAGTTATCACCTCCAACATTATAATATGAAGTGTGTGCATGGGCTCCAAAAAAGTGCCCATTAAATCGCTCTTTTAACCAATATCTAAACTCTGGCTGAACTAAAAAATGTTTTATTTTACTGTTGGTAGCCTCATCTATATTCCAAGGATTATAGCTCCCTGAGATACCAAGTGTTGTTTGTTCTCCAAGACCAAATTCAAATCCCAAGTTCATACTTCCTGTAATGTCATATAGTAGGTTCGTCTTGACCGCTATATCACATAAGAAACCCTCTTCTGCAGCAAGGATTGTCTTGTTTTTAATATTTACATATGCTCTATTTATATTTACTAAACTAACGTAAAGACCAACAGAAATAGATGGGGAGAAGTCTGTACCGAATAAATTAGCATCTGCGTTGTAGTATTTATTATTCATAATAGAAATAGTAGGTTCAGCAAAAACACCTAATCCTCTATGTATATTATACTTTACTCTCATTCCCGCATCCATCCCTAAAGAGACATTTTCACCTTTTCTAAAATTTATTCCTGCCACACCAATCAACTCCCACTTTTTAGGAGTTTCAAGTTTTGACGCGTAAGATGTAAAATTAAACACATAATTTAACCCCATAGAGAAGTAATCTACAGCCTCTGAAGAGTGCATAAAAGTACCTTCTGAATTAACATTAAATCCTGTATACGGTAGGTGACCATACCCTAACTTTAACTCTACACCATGGATAGGTGCTAACCAATACCCAAAAGTTATATTAGAATTAAAACCGTTACTCTTTCGTCCTAGCCACTCTGAAACTCCCCATATCTGCTCCATGCCAACCCCTACGTTAATATAAGAGCGTTCTAAAGTACTCTTATGTTCAGAAAATTTAGAGCCACTCCATTTTGCAGGAGATTGATATAGATATTTAAAAACGCTCTCTTTGGGCTGCTTAACACCTGCTTTTTGCGCATAAGTAGAGTTAAAAGGACAAAATACAGCTCCAATAATCAATAATATAGTTAGGCTAAACGCACATTGTATTTTATTCATCATAATTCTCTTTTTCATTTGGTTGTACTAACTCATAAATATCCATTACATCAGAGTCTATTTTAGCTATGTCTGCTAATGATGGGTCAAGCCTCAGTGCATTACTCATTGCATCCATCGCACTGACAACATCATCTACCCTATTTGCACACACTGTATATATATACCATGATTTACTATCTTGTGAATACTTAGGATCTTGAATATGAATCTTAATCTTCTCATATGCCTCATTATTGTATTTTAGTCCTAGTAATATTAAAATTTCATTTAAACCTCCTTCGTCTGCAATTACAGAGTAAGCATTTTCATAATTGCCAGTTAACGTACTAATTACAGCTCTAAGATATTCCGTCTCAGGATACTCATCTATAGTACAGACTAAAGAGTCTGCCATGTAAAAATTATCTTCATTTAATGCCATTAATACCTGATTATAGACCATAGACATTGGCACTCTCTCATCCATCATTACAGGCAACTGTAAATTTAGATCAGACCCTCCTTCTAACAGTAACCTAATCGCAACTCGATTTACTGCCCATGCAAAGTTAGGATAGACCCTTATTGCATCAAGTTCAATCTCCTCTCGCCTTTTATCATTTGTTTCAAGAAGAATTAATTGAAAATATTCATAACGAGACATCTCTTTACCTTGATTATAAGCATCAAGAATCTCTTTAAAAGATAATTTTCTGAATATTGAATACTCAATATTATAGTCAATCTTACGTAACTTAGGCAAATAGTGAGGGACTATAATTTTTTTGTACTCAGGCAATGACCTAATAGCCCATTCATGATATTTAACATTTCTCTCTGTTACAATTTCTCTCAACTTCTTAGCAATCGGTAGACTATCTTGCTCTACAAGATCAACAACACTACTCCATGGCAGCACAACACCTTTACTACTCAGAGTTACGTATTTACGCATCTCATCAGATAAAGTACTAGTTACAACATTAAGCAACTCTTTAGTTCTTCGATCTGCAAGCTTCTGATTTCTAACAACATTCCCATCAGGCGAAGAGTAGCCAATCATAGAAATTGACTTAATACTAGCACTCTCGTTACTCTGCAGTTCACTTAATATACCTCTAATTGCATCTATATTTGCTTTGTTCTTTGGATTAGTATAGTCTATCTCATGTCTACCTATATTAAACTCTACATATGCCGCCCCATCTGTATTCTTTAACTGCATCTCCACTTTAGGCATTATCAAACTATCCTGTTTTCCTAGTACTAGACTCGCCTTTGAACCTACGGGGACATAACTTTTATCTAAATTCATTGGTCCTAGTGAATGAGTGAAGAAGCGCATCACATTTTGCAGTCCACTAGCTACTGTTATAGTATCCATTAATATAGGTACTTTTCTTTCATGTGAATCAACCAATGTCAAATAACAGTCCACACGAAACTTGTCATTTAAATCTTTCCTGTCGAAAGATAGAGAGTCTGCATAAGTATATATGTCATTATCCCTATTTATATTATTATCTACGATATATTCATTTAATTTATCGTTAGAACTATCAAAATCTAAGTATCGATGTTGCACAATACTATATTTTTCACCATCTATAACAACTGGGCGAAGATTGTATTCATCTCCAGTTGTCATATTATATACAGTAGGTTGGACTACTAAGCGGCGATCTGTAGTGAATAATTCAGCAGGTATCCTAAATCTAGTCTTAAAATAAAAATGATCACCTCTCACCTCAATATCAGCAGGCTCAATAGTCAACTTTTTTATCTTTTGTGTACCAATAACTAAAACTTCATCCACTTCGAGGATCCGTTCATTCATTACCACATCAGCTTGCTGTCTTCCATCAACAGAGAGTGTTACATCATTATAGCCACTTTTACTAAAATTTAACATGGCATCACGTGCCACGCTAACTACAAATTTACCTTCAACATCACTCTCCCCAATAACATAACCGTCAAGTACTATACTTACATAGCTGATAGCTTCATTGCCTGGAATAGACTTTATGGTTCCTTGAAGCCTAATCTTTTGCTGTGCACAAACAGAATATACAGACATACTTCCCATCACTAAACACAACAACAGTATCAGAAATGGTTTTTTATGGAATATTTTATTGATTAATTGAAACATTATACCTCCCTACTACTCTAATTAATTATATAAGACAAACTTACTCCAAACTTTGTTAACAGAGGTCTAAATTCTGTGTGTATTGGAGCAGGTGTGTATAGTTCAGTATTAGCATGTGACCGGACAAAACCCGCACCAATACCTACATGAGGCGTTAGACTCATACGTTTACTTAAAATAATACTATATCCATAGCCAACACCAATAGCTACCATTTGCTCCTTTTTATTTTGTTTTTCAAACTCATAAGTAGAGGTAACTGCATTTACGCCTAAATAATGAGAATAAAAAGGGCGTTTAAACCAGTATCTCAACTCAGTTGAAAGACTCAAACGCTTAAAATTAACATTCACAAGTGGATCATAAACCCCCTCAACATTCAAAGACAACCTAGAGGATACCACTAAATCTACACTTAGGTTAGGCGAAACAGTACCCCACTTAACCGCATCAGTAGAAACTACGACACGCTGAGCGCACACTATGGATGTCAAACTTACCAATACAAACGTTAATAAAATTTTAATTTTCATTCCCTTTACTAATAACATTAATTTTCAAACTTCAAACTAATGGTTCATTATTACAACTACTACTCAATCAATATATACAATAAGAAAAGACACAATACAAAAGAAGTATTGCCCATTCATTACATTAACATACTGCAAATATATCTATAGTAGTTAGATAAAACTACATCCACCTAGGATACTACGTAAAATGTTATGTGCATAGGGTAAAAAATACGATATACATATGGTAAACTCAATCTAAATAATTAAAAGTAAGCAACTTACCCCAATAACAAACTGGATGTTTATCAATAAATATGTGTATAAAAATATCAAACACACTACCCTTTTAAAAAATACAATCCTCTGTTAGTAAGAAAATATAACGCAATAAACATATTGTGGATATATGCACTAATTATTCATGTTTACACTTATTGGATTGATCAGAATATCTATACATATTTTTGATGTTTATCAATCTTTTCACGAGGGAATATCTGATCCTATTTCTGTATTATATGGAGGATTACTAGCTGCAAGTTTTATATTCTATCCAATAGAGGTCATTCGTCCATTATATCTCCGATTATCTTAAATCCTGCCTTGATTATTATATCTAACTATTTAAAAGACGATAGTAAAGATATTTTAGCAAGAATTATATTTCTTATCTCAATGTCATTTATTGTGATTTATCCATAAATTATACTCATATACATAATAAAACATCAAAATAAATACAACATTACTTTAATTAAAAGGAAATTCTTTTTTGTTAAAGATTATTAAATTACATATCTTTAACAAAATTACATAATTTACTAACTAATTTACGACCTAAAGACTATGAATACCTTCTTCAAAATTACACCCATGCTAGGAATGGCAATGGCTACAACAGGTTGCGACACAGCAGCCGACTCAACAAATGCGCAAAAACCTAACATTATCTATATCATCGCAGATGACATGGGTTATGGAGAGCTAGGTTGCTATGGACAAGAGAAAATCGAGACCCCAAATATTGATGCCTTAGCAAAGAGTGGAATGAGATTTACACAACACTACTCAGGTGCTCCTGTATCAGGCCCTTCACGTTCAGTCCTAATGACTGGACTACACCTTGGACACACACCTGTAAGAGGTAATGATGAGGTTGCTTCACGTGGTAACGTATGGAGCCACGCAGCTATGCTTGCAGACTCTACCTTAGAGGGACAAGCTCCGATACCTGAAGGAACAAAAACAATAGCAACCCTTATGAAAGACGCAGGATACCAGACAGGTGTCGTGGGTAAATGGGGATTAGGACACCCAGGATCAAATTCTACTCCAAACAAAGCAGGATTTGACTTCTTCTACGGATACAACTGCCAGCGTCAAGCTCACACATACTACCCTATGTTTTTATATAAAAATGAAAACAGAGTCTATCTTGATAACGCACCACTTCTTACTCCTGGCGCTAGACTTAAAAAAGGTGAAGACAAATATGATGCTGAAAATTACGAGCAATTTTCTCGTAACGAATATGCAGGCGATCTTATGTTTGACGAACTACTTGGTTTTGTAGACAGAAGTAAAGATGAACCATTTATGCTTATGTGGACAACTCCTATTCCTCACGTATCACTTCAAGTAACAGAGAAATGGGTTGAGTACTACAGAGAGAAATTTGGTGACGAAGAGCCATACACAGGTGCTCAAGGCTACCTACCTTGTCGCTATCCACATGCAACGTACGCTGCAATGATCAGCTACCTTGACGAACAAGTTGGTCTACTTGTTGAAAAGCTAAAAGAAGAGGGAATATACGATAATACAATTATTATGTTTACTTCAGATAATGGATCGACATTTAATGGTGGTTCAGACTCTCCATGGTTTAATAGTAATGGTCCTCTTAGAACAGGTAAGGGTCGTGGAAAAGGTACAGTTACAGAGGGTGGTATTAGAGTTCCATTTATCGTATCATGGCCAGGACATATAGAGGCAGGTACTACATCTGATCACATTAGTGCATTTTGGGATATGGTACCTACATTTACAGATATAACAGGAGTTGAAAATACAAATAGAACAGATGGCATCAGCCTTTTGCCTACACTTTTAGGTGAAGAGCAAACAGAGACACATGAGTTTCTATATTGGGGATTTGGAGAAGGTTCTGGTTCAAGAGCTGTACGTATGGGAAAATGGAAAGGTGTTATCTATAATATCAGAAAAGGTAATGATGTTATGGAGCTATACAACCTAGATAACGATATACGTGAAGAGCATGATTTAGCAGCTGAAAATCCAGAAATTGTAGCTAAGATTAAAGCAATAATGGTACAAGAGCACGAGGATGCAACTCATTACCCTAAATTTAACTTCTTTAAAGACTAAGAAGTTAAATTTAGATATTATGATCATTAGGTCACTACTATAATGCAGTGATAAACTCATAGCTTAGGGTTATAATGGATAATCAATACCATTATAACCCTATTTAATACAAAACAGAGCACTCTAACCATTTTATATAGTGGTTAGAGTGCTCTAAGTATATATATAAACTATTAGGTCCTTAAAATTTCATCTTCTAAAGAGATATCCATACCTTTAAGATATATTCTGCGAGTAAAGTTAACACTGCCTGTATCAATTTAAATTCTATGGCAGAATGACTATACATAAAATCAATATTTATTTAGTTTCAATAAGTAATTAATGAGAGTATTTTTGTATTTTTAATATATAAATATTAATTTTAGCCTAAACAATAATCCCCAATAATTATGAAGAGAATAGATTTTATTTGTTATATCTTAGCAATGATGCTAACATCTGAAAGCAGCCTTTTAGCACAAGAGCCTACAAATGACTTTAATGATTTACTCCGCAAAGGAGGCAGCTACATAGAGTCGTCTCAACAAATGAGGATTGCTGTTACACCATCTGAGATGGAAAAAATATTAGAAACTACTCCTAAATGTGGATATCTATGCTTCACAGAGGATCGATTGAACGACATATCACGTACTGATAGTCTTCCTAAATTATGGGCCAAGCGCGATAGAAAACAGAGAACTATATTTAAAGGTATGGCATCTCCGAATGAGTTTTACAGTTTTCAAGTAGGCGTGTACTCTAATAATAAAACTTTGAAGTCTCCAAAAATTACATTTTCTGCTTTAAAGGGAAAGAAGAGTCGTAAAATAGAGGCTTCTGCAATCTCTTGTTTCAATCTCTCTGGAACAGATTCGAATGGCAAAGAGTTTGAGAAAGATTTGACTTTAGAGGCTAAAAAAATTACGCCTTTATGGATTGGTATTGAACTTCCTGAAGATGCAGAAGGTATCTATAAAGGTACTGCAACACTATCTTTTGAAAATGCACCATCTCAAGATATCAAGATTGAAATAGATATAAAAGGGGATAAAATTATAAATAAAGGATATAATGAAGGTTGGCGAAAAAGTCGCTTAAACTGGTTAAATTCAAATATTGGTCGAGATAAAGAGGTTACAGCTCCTTACATTCCTATAGAGGTGCAAAATAACAAAACTACATACCTTGGTGGGGAGATAAAGTGGAATGATATGGGATTGCCACAACAGATTACATCTTATTACAATGCAAATAACGCACTATCTGAGGAACGCACTCCAATTCTTACTACAAAAGGAATGAGTTTCTGCATTGAAACTGAGGCTGGGATTGAGCAGTTAAAAACTGCTGACTTTAGATTGCTAGAAAATGATAAAACAGAGGCTGTATATCGCTCAGTATCTGAGAATAGCCGTTTCCGAGTGGAGTGTACTACAACTTTTTCATTTGATGGATTTTCATTTTTTGATATCAAAGTTAAAGCTCTTTCTCGTGTTAAAGTAAAAGATATAAGACTAGAGGTTCCATATACGTCTTATGCTGCAAAATATATGATGGGTATCAATAGACGAGGGGGTTTACGTAAGGATGCTAAAATTAATTGGACGTGGGATGTAACTAAACATCAAGATAAAGTATGGATGGGTAATGTTAATGCTGGTTTAAACTTCTGTTTTATGGACGAGGAGTATAAAAGAGCGTTAGTTAATATATATTACAAATTAGGATCATTGAATCTTCCATCTTCGTGGGGTAATAATTGCCGAGGAGGTATAAGTATTGAAGAGCAAAATAATGAAGTTTTAATGACCGCTTATAGTGGTGCTAGAGAGATGTTGCCAGAACAAGAGTTACACTACAACTTTAAAATGCTTATTACTCCTGTTCGCCCTCAAAACTTTGCTCTTCAGAGTGAAGAGCGTTTTTTTCACTCAAATTCAGACCTTAGCTCTGAATATTTGGACGCAGCATTAAAAGCTGGTGCAAACAACATAAATGTACATCATAAAAAGGATATATATCCATTTATCAACTACCCATATTATGATGAATCTGTCGGCGATTTGAAGCAATTTATTGATAAAGCACATGCAAAAAATGTTAAAGTTAGGGCATATTACACGACAAGAGAGCTAACAGTCAAAGTTCCTGAATTTTGGGCACTGCGAAGTTTAGGAGGTGAAATATTTCACGATGGACCAGGACGTGATACAAGAACATTAATACATAGTCAAGGTCCACATAAATGGCTGAATGAAAATTTAGGAACTAATTTTATCCCAGCATGGTATAATGCATTTAATGAGGGCAAATACAAAGGGGACATGGATTTATCTGTTATAACCACACCCGACTCTCGTTGGAACAACTACTATCTTGAGGGGTTAGACTGGATGGTTAAAGAGATTGGGCTTGATGGGGTTTATATTGATGACAGCGCGTTAGATAGAATTACATTACAACGTGCACGTCGTATTTTAGATGAAAATGGAGAGCGGAAATTGATAGATATTCACTCTTGGAACCACTTTAATCAATATGCTGGATTTGCAAACTCCATCCATATATATCTTGAACTTTTACCATATGTAGACCGTATATGGATTGGTGAGGGTTTTCCCGCGTCAACGCCCCCTGATCAATGGCTTATCGAGATGAGTGGAATTCCTTTTGGTTTAACAGCCGAGGCTCTTGATGCACATAATATATATCGTGGAATGGTGTATGGAATGTTACCTAGATTGCCATGGAGTGGAAATCCTGTACCTATGTGGAAATTATTGGATAGCTTTGGGATGAAAGATGCACTAATTTCAGGTTACTGGAGTGATGGTTGTCCTATATCTCATTCAAATGAAAAACTGAAAACAACAGTATATAAACTTGACGGTAGAGCTATGGTTGTAGTGGGCAACTGGAGTGATGAAGATCAAAAAGTAACACTTAATATTGATGAGGAATTATTAGGCTTTAAAATTAACTCTATAAGATTACCAGAAATTGACAATAATATTCAAAAGGCTAAAAATCTTAATGACTTGACGAACCTCTCAATTCCTGCAAAAAAAGGGGTTTTTATTATACTAGAATAGAAATAATTTTATAAATTAGCACTCTCTCTGTTTGAAACTTGTTAAGATTGTAGAACATGGTCGCTCTACAAAAGATATTACGCAAAAGAACTATGTGCCGATATCAATACTAAAATAGTGATATCGGCACATACTAAAAGAACGAATATAGAATCTATTTATATTCAGAAATAAGCAACTCCATTTATACAAAAAAAAATACTTCACATTGGTCTAATTATTGCTTATAAATAATTTATCACTTATAAAAAAATATTATGAGAAAATTATTATTATTTGTGTTATTAGCCACAATGGCAATAACATCATGCAGTAAGGACCCTAATTTATTAGTAGCAGAGGATCCACATGTAGTACTGTCAAAAAGCAGTGCCATAAATATCTATGTTCCTGATACAACCTTCAAAGCGTATTTGGTAGAGAATTTTGACACGAATAGTGATGGAGAAATCTCTAAGACAGAGGCACTGGAAGTTACGTATATAAACATAAGGGATAAAGAAGTAACGTCATTATTAGGTATAGAGGACTTTACAAATATAGACTCACTATATTGTGGATACACTAACATTACAACATTAAATCTATTTCATAATAACAAATTAAAATACATAAATACTGAGTTTAATACAAATTTACTAGGTATAAACGTATCAACATGTAAATTTTTGAGGAAATTAGATTGTGAGTATAATTCATTGTGTTCTCTCAATGTTTCAAATAATATAGACTTAGAGTATTTAGATTGTCACAAGAGCAATCTAAACACTCTCGACCTTTCAAACAATATAATATTAGATACTTTATTCGCCACAGATATACCGACCTTGACAAAAATATATTTACGTGAAGGCCATACTATAAAGAATTCCTATATACCAACAACGACCACTGTTGAATATTTATCGAATGGAAGTGGAATTAATATTCTTGATAATACATTCAAGGCATATTTAGTGGCTAATTTTGACAAGAATAGTGATGGCTCAATCTCCCAGACCGAAGCAAATGCAATTACAGAGATTCATTGTTATAGCCAGGGAATACGGTCTTTAGTTGGCATAGAATATCTAACTAATTTAGAAAAAATATATTGTTCCCATAGCTTTTTAACGTCAGTAGACTTATCTAAGAATCCAAACTTAACATACGTTGATTGTGGATATAACTCCTACTTAACATCTATAAATCTATACAACTGCTCAAGATTAAATGCACTATATATTGACGAGACTAAAATTGATGATCTTACCTCTATATATGACTGTTATGGAAGTTTAGAAACACTAGCATGCAACAATACATCTTTAAAAGAAATTTGGTTATATTACCATACATCATTAAAAAGTTTAAATTGTTGGGCAACTAATTTAACAATTCTTGATCTTCCAACAGGCTCAAGCTTAAAATCATTGAATTGTTCCAACAATCAATTAACAGCACTTGATCTCTCTAAAAATACAGGATTAACAACTCTTGATTGTCATGAGAATCAATTAACGACTCTTAATGTATCAACTAATTATGAGTTAGATTATTTGAATTGTGGATTAATGCCAAACCTCAAAACTATATATATGAATAAATATCAGATTATTAGCGAATTGATCAAGCCATCACAGACTGTCATCAAAAAGATTTAGCTATACTATTTTTAGGTTTGATTGATACACCACATTATTTGTCATACTATAAAGCAAATAATAACTAAAATAAAATTGACACCTAGCTTGATGCTAAGTGTCAATTTTATTTTAGTTATTATTTTTTATTGATGTTATCTTTCTTCTTCTCGTGCACAGAGTATGAAGTTATACTATTCAAAAGCCCCAATCTCTGCAAGTGCTGCAATATCAGGATCAGACTCAGTGTAATTTGATACAGTTTTAATTCTAAATGACTTCACTAGTTTTGATTCAGTAAGATATATAAATTGTTTTCTTGCTGCATAAATAAGATTATGTCTCCCTTGTGCTTCCCAATTAATACCGTCACTACTAACTTCAATATCAAATTGATTTATCGCTCCATGCATAGATTGTCTCTGTACAAATGAAAGACCTCTAATTTCAGTAGCTTCATCCATAGTAACCGTTATTGTATGTGGATTTCCAGGTTTTCCACCCTGCCACTGTGAGTGCCACATTGTCGTAACATCACCATCTAGCATTAAAGATGCAGGAGAATTATTATCGCTATCACTAGCAGTTACTGCCCATCCATCTCTTACCATATCTGTTTCAATAACGAAGTGGTAATCACTTAAACTAGTCCTATCAAAATCATGACTCTCTTCTACGTACGTACCATCATCAAATAGTAACCAAGTACGCACCCTAAATAGATCATTATCCCTACCTATTACACTTAATGGGATCTCGATGCTAAATTCATTATTTGCAAGATCTGATATTGTCCATGACTCTGCATCATAATTCTCATTAACCCCAGTATATGGATAGTCGTCAACGTATACATTAATGGCATTTATAGGTTTTGTTTGATTTTGAAACTTACCTTTTACATTTATTGTCGTTGTTGTATGCTCAATGTGGAAAGACTCCATCTCTACAGAGCTATTTGGTTGATAGAACTCTTTTTTTTCTGGAGAAAATATTTGGCAATTATTAAGTAGCGCACATGACGCAGCAGATAAGAATGTAGGCTCTAATCCTAATGTATAGTTTCCTGCTCCCATTAGAGTTGTCCCGAGACTTTGTCCAACAAGTTGTCTGTTATGAGGTAGGTTAAGCCCGTGCCCTAACTCATGTGCCAATCCTCCAAACCATTTTGTAAGTAGTGTTCCTTTATCTGATCTCTCTCCAAGATACTTAATATCCATATATTCATAGTCAAGTGCGAAACAAGTACGTCCAACACCATAGAATGGTGGCCCTCCTGGAGACATCGGGTCCCCTGTGTAAGATGGGATGATAATTAGATTATGTATACCTCCTGATGCTGTAGGATTTGCTGCAAAATACTCTTTTAACTCTTTTTGAACAGTTCCATTTCCACCGTCATATTGATATGAACTAGAGCTTAATTTACCTTTGATTGTTAATATTTCAACTCTCTCAGCATCTAGCGTGCGTAGTCCGAATCCTCTATACCATATCCATTACGCTCCATATTTTTTGCGTAAAAATCACGTACCCATAACATTAATTCACTCAATCTGCGCTCATATTCAGCGGGAGGAGTTATGTCATTAGGGATAAAATATATAAGATTTAGATTGTATGCCATGGTTAAATCTGGTGGCGGTGGCGGAGCTAATTGCTCTATCATAACCGACTTATCTACCGATTTATCTCCATTAGAGAAACTTATAGTAGTTGATTTATTAGATTCAGTAGTATTTTCTGCGATTTTAAATTTATATGTGTATGGCTCCAATGATTTGACATCCATGATTTCAACCCAACTATCGTTAGGTGTAACAATTAGATCCGCTATATTGGTCTGTAAATTAACTGTTACAGACTGAGCCGTGTGGTCTAAATGAAACTTATCTTCAGTGAAAATAACCTCTGGCTCTACACCCATCTGCTCGATATACAGCGTGTCAGACACACCACCTCCGCGCACTATGAATTGGCTTTTCCTGGTGCTAATTTCGTGGTTCTCCGCAATTGTAACATCTAATATTTTTTTCTCACGATTTAATTTACAAATAACCCATTTATTTCCTTCTGAGATCGTTAGTTTATCAAACTCAATATTTGTAGTTACGTCAATACGTTTTATATGCTCTGCTTTAGTTACAACAATTTTACTAGGTGCAATAGATAGTTCTGCTGGTATGACAACATCTTCGCTCGGAGTATCCGTAGGACTATCTCCAGAACAAGCAGTGAGTAAAAAAGCACAATAGACAGTAGCGAGTGCTGAGTAAATAGTTTTTTTCATAAGCTTTGTTTTAAGTTATTAGGTGAAGTTAGGTTTTTCTAATTTAATCTTTAAATAGTATTATTAGGTATAATACGCCTACCAAAAGGAGTAAACGCCATAGCCATTAATTTGAAGTGTTGCATTCCAAATGGGATTCCCACAATAGTTACACATAATAACACTCCAAAAAACAGATGTGTTAAAGATATCCATATTCCTCCCAAAACAATCCATAATAGGTTCATAATAAGAGATAAACATCCTGAACCACTCTCCACAGAGATACTTTTCTGACCGAAAGGCAATAAAGTAAATATTCCCAACTTAAAAATCTGGTATCCGAAAGGAATTCCTACGATAGTCAAACAGAGTAATACTCCTGCAATAAAGTACTCTATTGCAATGGCTAAACCTCCAAATAGTAGCCAAATAACATTCCCTAAAATATTCATACTATAATCTTTTTAAAATTTACTAATATCTTAATACATAGCACATATTATGTACTATGTATATTAATCATAATAAATACTATTGTTTTGTAAGTATACGAAAAAAATATGATATATTTATAAATACTAATACTTTAAATTTTTATTCCCCTTGGACAACAATAAAAAAAAGGCATACCCCAAAATAAATATTTGAGATATGCCTTTAATATATTTTACAATGAACTTTTATTTAAAAAGAGCTGGGAGTTCTTTGTTTAGAAGATGTTTATACCAGAATATAAGATCACTTTTTCTACTGTGTGTACCCTGAGCACCACCATAACCATGATATGCACCTGGATATATCATAAGTTCAAAATCTTTATTTTCCATCTGAAGAGCATAGACAAGTTGCATTGTATTCTGCATATGTACATTATCATCAAGACTACCATGTGTAACTCTTATCATTGAACCTTCGCCTCCTTTATACTTTGATACACGATCCCAAACTCTTGTGAATGCGTAACCATCCTTATTATCTTGAGGGCGATCCATATAACGCTCTGTGTAGTGAGTATCGTAAAGCTGCCAATCCATAACCCCTCCACCTGCGATGCCATATTGGAAATACTCTGCACCATCAGTAAGAGCCAATACTGTCATTGTACCACCATAAGAGAAACCAGTGATACCAATCTTATCAGCATCTACATAAGGTAGAGTACGTAGATATTTAACCCACTCTATATAGTCCGAAAGCTCTACCTGACCTAATGATCTATGGATGAAGTTAACACCCTCTTTTCCACAGTGACCAGAAGCTCTATGGTCAATAGATATCTGTATCACCTCTTGATTTGCCCAAAGTTGATTACCTTGAGATGGAGCGTTCCATCTATCCATAACAGTACCTGCATTAGGACCTCCATACATAGAGATAATAACTGGATATTGTTTTGTAGAGTCCATGTCAATAGGTAGTATAATTGATGCAGGTAGTGTGTAGCCATCAACCTCAATGAAACGCATCTTTGCCTCTGCTATCTTATAGTCATCATACGATGCACCTCTACTATCTGATAAAATTGTTAACTTTGGTTTTCTACCAATCTTTACTAAAACAGCCTTAGTTGGTGTCGATACATTAGATATATCTGCGACAAAATGTTTGTTGTCAGGCGAGATTTTAATGTTAGTATAGTTGTAGTCACCTAATGATATTTTCTGTGTAATACCTTTTTTGATATTTAACATATATACATCGTTACGTGTAGATACATTTGCTCTCGAAGAGAAAAATATTAAACCTTTCTTCTCATCAATTTTTAATATATTTGTATTCCAGTTTTTATCTTCTGTGAGTTTATTTAAAGTTTTACCATCAAACGACTGGTAGTATATTTGTTCCCAACCATCAAAATCTCTAGTCATATAGAACCCCTCTTTACCAAAGACCATATCACTAATCCAATCAATCCATGTCGATTGATTTTCATCATAAATTTCATCTTTAGAGCCATTGTTCGGAGATACCTCATATAGTACAAGGTGGTTTTGCTCACGTGGCATCCATGGAACCATAAATTTATCAGATGCAGCACTCCAAAAAGGGATACCGAAATATTGATCATCCTCTCTATTAAAGTCTGCCCAAGTAGTCTTCCCTGATGCTATATCTACCATTGCGATATCTACCTTTGGGTTTTCATCCCCTGCTTTTGGGTAGCGAGTCTCAGTGAGAGTTCCATGCTTCCCTGTTGCATCATAAATTGGAAACATAGGTACATTAGAGTCATCAAATTTATAATATGCTAACTTCTTGCTATCTGGCGACCACCAAAAAGCTTTATAATTTGTAGAGCGACCGAGTATCTCTTCATAATATACCCATGACGACCAACCATTAAGGATAAGATCTGTACCATCTGTTGTAAGAGCTTTATGCTTTTTAGTGGCTACATCCATGACGTATAAATTGTTGCCTTTAGTGTAGGCCACCATGGTAGAGTCTGGCGAAAATGTTGGGTTAGACACCTCTTTTCTCATTTCACTGAGAATCGAAGGTTTCACTTTTGGAGTTGGTAACGTGTAGTCTCTTTTGTCCCCACTCTTGATGTTATATGTAGAGTAGCTTCCACCATCTCTTAATATAACATTAGTCGCATCAGACCAGTTAATAATTGTTGATTTACCCTCTGTGATCCCCTTTGGCATAGATTTAACAATCTGCTCTAAAGTGAGGTTTTTTTTCTCCTGAGTATACCCTACTGCTGTTACCAACAGAGCTGTACTCAGCATAAAAATTTGTTTTAACATATTTATATATTTAAGTTATATTTAATTGCGTTTAAGAGACAAAGTTAATTAAAAAAGTTGAAATTGACTAACTCTTGACGACAGCGACTTTAAAAATATTAAATTATAAAATATAGTTGGGCATACCGTTGTTACTGATATAGTTCTAAAAATAGATGGTCTTGTTGTCGCTATAAATGTATAACATAAAAAAAAATATTAGCTAAAAATATTTTACCACCATACAACAAAACATTAGGGCAAGTAATTCAATGACAATGCAGGCAAATTTTATAAACTAGCAGGACTAATAGACAATTAATTATTAATACTGCTGATTCTATTAAAAAATATAATAGATAATTTTCTATTGATGTAATTTATGTCTATAATTGTACAACCTATATAAACTAAATTTAGTTACTCTAATTACAGTAACTAAAAAACTAATTAACTAACTAACAAAACCTAAAAGAACAATGGTAAAACTAAGAGTGAGCATCATATTGATGCTATGTTTCTTCTTCTCGTGTACGGAGGATGAATTTATTGACCCCAAAATTAAAGTTAATTTTTCGGAAATTCAAGTGAGTGGAAATGGTGAACTTAGAGAATTAAATCTCGAAATATCTAGTAAAGAGATTCTCAAATTTAACAGCGACGTTAATTGGATGACAATCGTAGATAAAGTTAAGTCTACTAAATCTGAAACTAATAAGTCATATTTTATAAAAATAGAAAAAAATGCAACTGACACAGTACGTCAAGGAAATATTAAGATTAACTTAGGTAATACAACCGAGAGCATTAAGGTAACTCAAGCTATTGCAATAGATGATGAATCAGATAAGGATACTGAGACTGGTCCTGAACCACCGTCAGACAAAATACCTGAGCCAGGTCTAAAGGAAGTTAAGCTTACTTTGAGTAATATTTCGGCCATATTTCCTAATACAGGAGGTAAAGTTTCTTGTTATGTTGACAGCGATACAGATTGGAATGTAGCTTTAGAGAGCGAAGGCGATTGGTGTAGTTTTGAGACGGCATTAACTAGTGGTAATGGCAGTGGTGTAATAGTTTTTACGGCTGAGAGCAATCCATTACATACACGTAGAGAGGCTACATTGAAAGTCGCAACAAAAAATGTTGATGAGATTAAAATTGAACAGACACTAACAATCTATCAAGAGGCACTTTCTGATGTATTTATACTGTCAACGAATGAACTGACTATTGGTAAGGTGATAGATAGCAAAACTAGCTTTACTATTGAATCGTCATTTGATTGGACTTTGAACACACAGGCAAAATGGTTTTCTATTAATATTATAGAGCCACCCCTTAAAAATTCAATTAAAACAATCGAACTTACCGTTAATGAGGAGAACACTACTGGTGCTATTAGAGAAGAGGTTATCTTTGTAATGAACGGTGAAAAAGAACTTGCTCAAGTAAAAATATCTCAAAATGCAGATGAATTAATCTATTTTGTTTATAATGGAGAGAATGTACGTGTTAGTACTTACCAGCCTAATGATGGCTCGATAGAGGGTATATTTGATGGTGATGTATCTACATATTTCACATCAAATTGGGCTGGATATGTAATTGCAGTACCTCAATGGATTGTTGTTGACCTCGGAGAAGGAAACGAAGCCAATCATGTTAGTTTCAAATATACAACAAGAGATCGAAGTAGTACTACATATACTCCAAGTAAGATAAAAATTGAAGCAACGACTCAAGATGCAACTAGTCATGTATGGGCTCAAGAAGGAGATGAGTACACAGACTCTGATAGAACATGGACAACATTAAGTACATACGAAGGCGATGTTTATTGTCCAAAAGGAAACGCTATAGAGTCTCCTTTATTGTCGGGAACTAGTGATGTAAAGTGTAGATACTGGAGATTTTATGTTGACCAAGCAATCCAAAGTCCATCGTATGTAGAAACATATCCAAATTCTTTTTGTTTTAATATTTCTGAACTGAAAGTTGTGACTCATAAATAACACACTGTCCAGTATAAACAAATAAAGCAAATTACAATATAGTATAAAATACTATGTGAAAATTAAATATATAATAAAATGAAAAAATTAATATTATTATTTTTTATAGGAATACTATCATCTTGTTCAGCAGACATAGTTGATTTGGGTGATATGAATATTGATCAAAAGATATCTAGTGAACAATCTATTTTGTGGGACACTGACGCGTTAGAGTACGAACCTCGTGAAAATGCAAATTGGACAGTAGCTACAAAAGAGACTTGGATCACTTTCGCTTCAAATAAAGGTGAAGCAAAAGCGAATATCTCAGTTAATATTGATATAAAATCAAAAGTTGATGAGGGCATATTTACTATTACATACAGCAATGGTACAATCGAAAATATCAAAGTAAAGAGAGAGAGTAGTGATAAAGTAATACATAGTAAAAAATCTATTCTATGGGATGTTGATACATTTGAGTACACACCTCGTGAAAGTTCTGATTGGGTAGTTACAACTAAGGATACATGGATAACTTTTACTGCCGATAAAGGTGTAGCCAAAAGTTTAATAACTGTAAATATTGACATCAATACAGATGCTAAAGATGGTCAATTTACCATTGCATATAATAATGGTACAGTAGAGACGGTTGACATTAAAATTATAAAGAAAGATGAAGTAGAGCCACCTGTTGTAGATAGGCCATCTCGTGACGTAGTTGTTATGCAGATTAATGTTTGGCAAGAAGGAACTTCCGTTTCTGGAGGATACAACGCGATCGTAAATGAGATATCACATCACAATCCTGATTTTATTACACTTAGTGAAGTTAGAAATTATGGTGGAGTAGATTTTACTGCAAAATTAATCGAAGATCTAGCTAAAAAGGGCAAAGTATATTACTCTCAAAGAAGTGACGATACTGGTTTACTATCTAAATATCCAATCTCATCATTTGAAACAATATTCCCTTTAGCTAATGATTGTGGCTCTATATATAAGTTAATTTCTGAGGTAGACGGGGTAAAGTTTGCCGTATATACAGCTCACTTAGATTATAAAAATTATGCATCATTCCTTCCTAGGGGATATGACGGTGCATCATTCCAACCTATCGCTGCACCTGTTGTTGATCTTAAAGCAATTAAAGAACAGAACTTAAAATCAATGCGCGATGATGCTATTAAACTCTTTATTGCTGATGCAAAAAAAGAGAATGAAGCTGGATCGATTGTAATTGTAGGTGGTGACTTCAATGAGCCATCTCACCTAGACTGGACGGTTGAAACCAAAGATTTATATGACCATAATGGGGTTGTATATCATTGGGACGTCTCTATGATGTTGCAAAATGCTGGTTATATTGATAGTTATCGCGAACTATATAAGTCTGCGGTAACTCATCCTGGATTTACATACCCGTCAGATAATGTTGATATCGATAATGTGGGTCAATTGTCTTGGGCTCCAAAAGCAGATGAAAGAGATCGCATTGATTTTATCTATTACTATCCAAATATAAAATTATCACTACTTAATTCTAATGTTTATGGTCCTAGTGGATCAGTAGTAAAGCACAAGAGAATTGAGGAGCCTGGAGAAGATACATTTATATCACCACTAGATGTTTGGCCAACAGACCACAAGGGGTTGATTTCGACTTTCAAGTTATATTTAGATTAATTAGATACAACCTATTAGTTGTATAAGATATATGATAGATAGGCACAAGATTCAATAATTATTGGATCTTGTGCCTATCTTATTCTCAATCATTATGTATTTTCAATTTATATACATTTGTTTCATACTGTTTGAATCCTAGTGATTTGTATAGACCATTAGCAGCAATTCTCTTCGGATTTGTAGTGAGTGATACGTTTTGAATACCTTTGGCTCTAAAATATTTTATCGCCATCTCAAGCATCGTACGACCTAATCCTCTGCCACGATATAAATTATCTATTACAACATCTTCTATCCATGCCTTTGCTCCACTAGGCGTGTTATACTCGCCAACAGATATCATTCCAATATAATTATCTTCTGTGTCAATTAAGAGGAGGAGTTGTGAGTTTGGAGAGTTAATTATTATATTAATATAATCTTCCGATACAGGTTTACATTCGCTTGAAAGTTGTACAAGTAATTTATTAACGAAAACGAAAACCTTATCTTCGCACTTTTCAACAACGATTAATCTCATATTTTTGATTTTTTTCAACTCATTAAAGAGCCCTACCACATGTATGCTGTGATAGGGCTCTCTATTAATATATGTACTTACAGTTAAGAATTAGAATCTCAACTTGATATCATTAACTATTTTATTAAATCTACCTACAATTTTATCCTTTTTTGCTCTTGCAGAAGGATGAGTCATCCACTTCACAATTACTTTTGATGAATCAAGTTTCTCTAGTAAAATCTTCTTATTATTAGAAATCTCACTCTCTCCCATAAAAACAATAATATCTGGAGCTAATATCTCTATTTCCTTACAGAAAAGCTCAATCTCCTCCTCCTTGTTATACCAGCCTCTATTCTTAACACCAGATCTGCGGTCTCTTCCCACTGTAACAAACTTATGCACATTTGAGAATGCTACATAATCCAGAACCTCTGGAGGTAAAATCTCGCAAATGTCTTCGCTCTTTAAAACATTCTTAATCTCTCGGTTCTCGTGCATCATCAGCTCTACATAGGCATTATTCCAAGACTTATTATCTTTTAATATGCCAAGTGAAATTGTATATATAGCTCCAATTAATTGATGATGATCTAAGACACTAGGTCGTCTAACTGCACTTCTACGTGTTTCAAGATTATCATATGTGTTTTGGTCAGCCAACTCATCAGTACCCATATCTGATCCAAAGAATAATATTTTTTTCTTTGCATTTAGATATTGTGTCCCAATATATGGGTATCCAGAAAATCTTATTTTATCTTTTAAATCATCTTCTACCTTACCAAGTATTCCTGTATTGTGGTCTATTTCAACAGAATCAAAGAATAACTTATATTGATCCTCTATTTTTGTTTCTAATGTTTTCATTGTCTTATTTGTTTTTACAACTTTATTAAGTTGCAAAGATAGCAAAAACATACTAAACTTACGCATAAGTTATATTATCTTATTGAGTAAGGCTATATTACACCTTTTACTCCAACTCAATATAAGTATGAAAATTGATTATTCAAAAAAATAACTAACTTTGTAAGAATGAATATTGCGAGCTAAATAGATAAATTAAGATGTCTAATGAAGCAAATGCATAATTCTATGAATAAACACTACACTGATATTATGAAGGTACAAACCAACACATTGAAAGAGTTTATAAAAGATAATAAAGGTGAAAGCTTTACTATTGAAAATATAGGTTTAAACTCAGCATCGACCCTACATCGACATGACTTCTACCAAATAATAATTTTGAGAGAGGGACATGGGGTGCATTTGATAGACTTTGAACATTATGAGATGAATGCACCATGCGTATGCTTGGTATTTCCACAACAGATACACAAGATGACACTTTCAGACGATGCTCAGGGCGAGATTATAATGTTTGATGATACTATATTCTGCTCGGCAATACTTGCCAATGAACTAAAAGAGTATAATGTCGATCTACAAAAAAGGATAAATTTTGTTGACTTTAAAGATAACTTATCTAGCTTCGAGGATATACATAGTGTAGTTGGGCATATTAAATCTATGCAGATAGATTTGAATGTGATTAGAAGAATGCAGATAAAGTTTTTTATAAAGATCATCATCTTCAAAATCATCGGTGCAGCCTCTAACCACGCCTTTGTGGGGACAAAAAATCGTGAGTTCGACATATACATGGATTTCCGCCGATTGGTAGATGAAGAATTTGAACAAAATAGAAAGGTTGAATTTTATTGTGAGAAGTTAAATGTATCAGCTAAGAAGTTGAACTCCGTATGCAAACAGTATGCTCACAATACGGCACTATATATTATTCACGAGAGGTTATCGACAGAGATAAAGAAAATTTTTGTATTCGACGATATTAGCCTCAAAGAGATAGCATATAAATTAGGTTTTGACTCACAGTCTGCTCTAAACAAATACATAGCATCTAAATTTGGACAGACACCTTCAGAACTAAAACGAGAAGTTATGAATAGTTTTGAATCTTAATATTTCACACCATTAAATCCAATATATTAGAGAGGGGATATTGAACGAAATAGTGATTAACATACATATTTTCATATATAATTCACCCTTTACCCTAATATTTCAACCCATATATGTTGTTTTTATAAGCTAAAGGCGCAATTTTATAAGGGCTTCGAGAGGGGTTGCCTATACCTTTGTAACATAATTTTAAATTAACTAAAAAAAATATAATTATGGCAAAGTTATTTCAGGCAGGCGAACTGCATCATGGATTAGGTTCTCTTGCAGAACTTAAAAATATCAAAGGTAAAAAAGCAATTATCGTAATTGGCGGTAAATCAGTTAAGGAGAATGGAGTTTTGGCACGTGTCGAGACTATTCTTGATGAGGCAAACATCGAACACACAGTTTTTAGCGGTGTTGAGCCAGACCCTTCAATTATTACTGTACGCAAAGGAGCTAAAGCATTCGAAGAGTTTAACCCAGATTGGATTATCGGCTTAGGTGGTTGTTCGGCAATTGATGCTGCAAAGGCTATGTGGGCTATTTACGAGCACCCAACGCTTACTTTCGACCAAATGATAAAGGTTGCAGGTATCCCTCCATTACGCAACAAAGCACGTTTTGTTGCTATCCCATCAACAAGCGGTACTGGTACAGAGATTACAGCTCTTGCTGTTATTACTGATACAGAAAAGGGTGTTAAGTATCCATTAGTATCACATGAGCTACTTCCAGATCTATCAATCGTTGATGGTGAGTTATGTGAAACAATGCCTAAAAACGTAACAGCGAATACAGGTATTGATGCGCTAACACATTGTGTTGAAGCTTACGTATCTAACATCGATGACAACTACGCTGATGCACTATCTAAAGGTGGTATTGAATTAGTATTCAAAAATCTTGAGACAGCTTACAACAACCCATCTGATCTTACTGCAAGACAAAATATGCACGATGCATCATGTCTAGGTGGTTTTGCATTTACAAATGTATGGTTGGGTATTGTTCACTCTTTGGCTCACCAAATTGGAGGTGTATTTGGAGTTCCTCACGGTTGTGCTAATGCTATCGCATTACCAAACGTTATCCGCTTCAATGCTACGGCAACAGATAAGTATCAAGATCTAGCTCGTCTAGTAGGTAAGAATACTGCTGAGGAATTTGCAGCTGAAATCGAAACTCTAAGAGCAAATGTTAATGTTCCTGCTTCATTGAAGGAGTATGGTATCTCGGAGCAAGATTGGAAAAAAAATGTAAAAGAGATGGCGCAACACGCAATAGCTGATCCTTGTACTAGCTTCAATCCACGAGTATTGGATGTTGTAGAGATGGAGAAAATCCTTAACGCATGTTACTACGGCGAGAAGGTAAACTTCTAAGCTATATAAATAAATGTAATACAGAGATTTTTCTCTAACGAATTATCCTCCAAGAGTTTTAACATAACTTTTGGAGGATAATTTATTTTACAAACAGTCTATCTCTTAAATCAATTACTATTTCAATCAGCTGTATTTTGCTCTACAAATACAAAATTCGATGTGTTATACCCTCTCGCCTTAGCTTTTTGTATTAACATATCTAAAGTCTCTTGAGCCATTTGCGGTGTTCGGCTAAGTATCCACAAATATTTATCACTAGAACTTCCAATAAGAGCATAGCTATAACCATTATCATCAAGCTCTAAGATATTATACTGCTCATAAAATGACCAGAAAAAAGAGACCTTCAGCTGACCTGGAGATTTAGGATTAGGTTGTTTTGCTTTCCCTTTTGCAACATCCAGTTCTCCATCAAGAGAGCCATCATAGCCACTATTTATAACTAAAATAGTACCATCATCATTCAATGAGTAGTATGTAGTAACACCTACTTTACCTCGTTCAAATTTATGGTCGAAACGTGCAATTTCATACCACTTACCCATATACCGTTCTATGTCTAGTTTTTTAACCGTAGTCTTATCTACCCTACTACTACAAATCCCAACAAATGGCAATACTATTGCAAAAAAAATTAATTGAATTGTTCTCATAGATTATTATTATTTTTTAAATTTATACGAGCAAATTTTATGCCTAATTTCAGTATAAATAGATATTTTTACTAACAAAATAATAATCTTAAAATTCAATTACCTGTTACGAACGTTTTTTATAGCTTATAATAGCGATCAAATTGACAACTACAACAAAACCTCCAAGGGCAAAAAAATTAGGAGCTAAATCTACAAAACCTCCACCTTTAAGGTAGACATTTCTCATTATATCTATAAAATAACGTGGCGGTATTGCTCCCGATACTAATTGTGCCCACTCTGGCATTGAACGAATTGGTGTAAATAGCCCACTCATCAATATAAAAACCATAATAAAGAAAAATACTACAAATAGAGCTTATTGAAGAGTCTCCGAATAGTTAGAAATTATCAATCCAAAACCCGACATAATCAATATGAATAGTACGGCAGCGGCATATATAACAATAAAACTACCCTGAGGAACAAAACCATATACAGCCCATGAAATTCCAAAACATATTGTTAGAATAATAACTCCTATCACCCAGTATGGAATTAGTTTTGCAAGGATAAATATTGCTTTACTAATGGGTGTAACATTCATTTGCTCAATTGTACCATTCTCTTTCTCCAATACAATATTAAGTGCTGGCAGTAATCCACACAGCAATATTAGAAGAATAACCATAAGAGCAGGAATCATATATATACGATAATCTAAATATTGATTATATCTATTTTGAACTACCATACTTATGGCATGAGGTCTATGTAATCCTATCTTGTCGCTTAACTCAGCATTGAAATCGCTAATTATATTTCCAAGGTAATTACCTCCAAGTGCTCCTTTTGAACCATTGACTGCATTGGCTGCAATCTGGACTTCAGTACTACTTCCTGACATAATGGACTGCCAAACTTTTTCCGGATAATAAGTTAAGACGCAAGATTTAATTTTTGT
>CAMQVY010000015.1 GCA_947038405.1 uncultured Rikenellaceae bacterium
TTTAATGCGAAAGTAAAGGCATTCAGATCTCAATTCAGAGGTGTTAGAGATATACTGTACTTCATTTAGTAAAAACAGAAATGGGGCAAAATTTTACATCTGGGAAGTATTTATATTTGAGGTAATAATTTTACAATTTAGATGTTGAATAATCGTAAGTTATTATGAGATGAAGATATTAATAAAAATAAAAAACGAGGTTATCCGTAATCACACTCGTGATTACGGATAACCTCATTTTTTTATTTAATGACTCTTTTTATGTCGTATATACTTGTTGCATTGAAATAGTTTAATATATGGTGAGACAATTAGAGTCTATATTGATATTCTTTAACTACTCATTTACGTCCCAGACTAAATAAGCCGAAATCAGCCAATGATTTAATTTATCTTTATCAATTGCACTTGCTTCAGGTATTGATATAGTTAAGGTATGCTCTCCTGGTTGGATATCTAAGTTGACAACTTCTGGTGTCACATCACTACCTGGACACCAATTAGAGCGTGAAAGATCTGAGGATGCTAGCGGTTCTTCGATCTCTTTTTCTGAATATCCATCCTTACCTATGTATGATGTTAGACGCTTTTGTAGCCAAACACCTGCTGTTGGATTGAATCTTCGGAACGAGGCGCAATCATCTCTCCATGGGATAAATGAGAGTACGACTGTTGAATCTACAGTTATGATATTTTCTCGTTGTACAAATTCATCTCCTTCTGAGTGACCTCCATGACCTGTAACAATATATTTAAGACGAATATTTGAGGCATTATTTGGAATCGTAAAATCGACAGATAGGTCTTTACGTGCAAAAATATCTGGATATCCTTGTCCGATATAATAAACCGTATTTACTAAGGGTTCAACAGCTCTTTGTACTAATTTATCACAGCTTTTAGGACTCTCTTTAATGTCAAGAGATAGGTCAACGATATATCCTTCAGGAGTCCATGTGTCAATATATACTCCAACATATACTTCTCTCTCAAACTGAGAATATAGATCCGTAATATTTTGTTCCCAATGTACGTTTTCGGCCCATTTGTCAATATATACGGGCTTTGTTTTGCTTGTTGTCTCGTCATTATCTGTTTTGCTATAGTACCCAACACCAAAAGGTGTCATAAAGCGTAATAATTCAATGGTTGGCTTGTAATCTAGCCCAGGAACAATACCTACTAACTTTTCATACCTTGTACTATCTAATAAGGGGAATTCTCTCTCTCCTTTTGCTATTGAAATTAAGTTAATAGCAGACTCTTTAGGTAAAATAAAGCATGAACCAGACTTATCCCACTTATCTCCATTTGAAGCAACTGTTAATCTTACGGTAACATCTACATCGCGCTTATATTTAGGAAGAGTTACTTTTTTAAGGATTATTCGGCCATTGACAAGATGGATTATTGAATCTCCGCTATCAGTAAAGTTTGGATATTTGTCTGGATTGAAGCAAATTGCACTATTTTCAAAGATTGGAATAGTTAAATCACCAATAGATGGTAGTTCTTCACTCTTGCATGAGGAGAACATAAGTACTAGTGAACATAGTATGAAATTGTAATATTTAGTCATATTGATCTTATTTATTAGGGTTAGATTTGAAATAATTTTTAAAAGCGTGTAATTTACAAAAATATGAATTATTTTCTACTTGTTGCGCTGTATAGTAGTATTTTGTAGATTTATTTATATTGACAAGAGTTTTTTGCTTCTATTGTTTTGTGTCAAGTAGATATTATTATGTACTTTTGCCCAAAATAACCACTTCTTAATCCATCTTTATGGATGTTACGCTTAGTAGTTTGTAAATTATAAAATAACAACAAAATTATATACACAACATATATATGATATTTAAGTAAATAAATGACAAAATTAGGAACGGAAAAGGTCGGAGCATTGCTATTGAAATTGGCTATACCAGCAATAATAGCACAAGTAGTAAATCTATTGTATAATATAATAGATAGAATATATATAGGAAGAATGGCTGATGGAGAGGTGGCAATCGCTGGTGTCGGTGTTACATTTCCGATCATAATTCTAATAGGAGCTTTTAGTCTACTTTTCGGGATGGGGGGAGCTCCTCGATGTTCAATGAAGTTAGGTGCTAATGATAGGACTGGTGCAGAAGAGGTTATGACTGCTAGTTTTACGATGTTAGTCGTGGTGTCTGTGCTAATAACAACTATATTCTCAATATTTGCTGAGCCCTTGTTATTCCTATTTGGAGCTAGTGAGGTGACAATTAATTATGCTACTGATTATCTAGGGATATATCTTTGGGGCACAATATTCTCACTTATCGCAATTGGGATGAACCCTTTTATCAATACTCAAGGCTTTGCTAGAACTAGTATGGCGACAATACTTATTGGAGCTGTTATAAATATTGTACTAGACCCGATATTTATATTTACACTCGATATGGGGGTTAAAGGAGCCGCATATGCTACTGTTATTTCGCAAGCGGTATCGGCGATATGGGTGATACTATTTTTAAGATTTAAAAGTGATGCGTTAAAGCTAAGAAAACGCTTTTTTATTCCGCGTTGGAGTGTGGTGTGGAGTATTATTTCATTAGGTGTATCTCCATTTATAATGCAAAGTACAGAGGCATTGGTATTAATATCATTAAATACCCAGTTGCTAAAGTATGGAGGAGATTTGGCTGTTGGTGCAATGACGATATTAACTTCTCTTTTGCAAATTGCAACTATGCCACTGCAAGGTATATCGCAGGGTTTGCAACCTATCGTAAGTTATAATTATGGAGCGGGTAATCTGCGAAGAGTTAGACGATGTATTAGACTTGCGTTGCTCTCTGGTGGAACTTACATATTTATTCTATGTACTGCTTTGATGATATTTCCTAGTAGCTTTGTTCGGATATTTACCACTGATCCGCAGCTTATTGAGACTACAGCATCGTTTATACCAATATACTTCCTTGGTGTGTATATATTTGGATTACAGATAATATGTCAACAGGTATTCGTTTCATTGGGGCAAGCTAAAATTTCGCTATTCATTGCAATACTACGTAAAATAGTACTTCTTGTACCACTTATATATATATTGCCTAACTTATTTAATGATAAGCAGTTTGGTGTGATAGTCTCTGAGCCTATATCTGATATAACATCAGCAATTACAGCAATAACAATATTTATTGTTTTCTATAAAAAAAGATTACATTAACATAATAAAAATGTCAGAGAAATTAATCTCTGACATTTTTTTAGTGAATCATATTTAGTCATTAGTGAGGAACTCTAGCTCCGCAATTGCGACATGAGGCGTGTTCCATGATGAAAGCACCTCTAGTTTTATGTATTTAGCTTTGTGGAAGTAGAGTAAGTCTAGCTCTTGTTTGGCGGACGTATTTGGTAATGACTCCTTTATAATCGGACTTTCCCAACTCTTGCCATCTTCACTAATATATACTTGTATCTCTTTTATTCTTCCGCTTTGATTATCTTGGCGTGGTGTATAGACAATACCTCCTACACTCTCAACTTTATTCAGCTCTATGATGATATTAACGGGTAGTTTTGCGCTATTACTTGAGTAGTCTGTATGCCAAATTTTATGTATATCTCCATCTACCATGTTTGAAATAGGGTAGTTGCTAGATGTACTCGTCGTTATTATACTACTAATGATCGACTTTTTTATTTTAGCTTTAGTTGATGACTTTTGATTTAAGTTCAGAAGTGCATCAACTTGCTTCTTGCTAACTTTTGTCGAAGGCTTGAAGTTGTCGCTGTTTATATAGTTCCATAATGAATGGCGCATTTGACGCTTTACAGCACAAGTGTCTAAGCCATTTTGAAGGTCAATTGCTGATATGATTAGTTTTCCCTTTCCATATTTAGCTTCTGCCATAACTCCAACCTTACGATTAGTTTTCCAGCCATCAATTAATTGAAGTAGAGGACGGAAATCTTTATCCCAATGATCTTTCATGTCGAATTGATCGAATACTAGAGGTTTGGCACTACGTAGTAACTCCCACCATTGCCAGTTTGTATGCGAATCTGTCGGGAAGTCATTGAATAGGGGGTGTTTAGGATCACAGATAAGTCCCATTGTTTGTGAATTTCCATTTTTTTGAAATTGAGTCCAGTAGACAGTTAAAAATGAGTATGGTAACTCGCCTTTTATCTGATCATCTTTTAGTTGTAGAATAACTGTTTCTCCATTTTTTAATCGTGAAATACTCGTCTCATCCCATTTAGTTGTGATCATCTTATCTAACTCTGGGTGATGCTCCACTTTTTTAGGATATACCCAAAAATCCCACTCATTTGTCATCTCCTGACCAACAATGTTTGCTGTTAATTTTAGTTTTGTAGCTTTTAATATGCCATTAAGAGGGAACTGAATATTCCCAAAAGGTTGTGCTCCTCCTCTGATTGCATTTATTGTGTAAAGTTCCTCTTTTAGAGTGTTACCAGCCATATCTGTTATCTTATACTCAATCGATATGTTGTTTAGATCACTTTTAGTCCAGTTTGTAATGAGACCTTTAGAGTAGAATACTTCATTATTTGTCCACACAAACTTCTCCATTTCGGAGAGTAAGACACAGTCGCCATTAAATGAGTTGAACTTTTTTTCACTTGTGTAGGGTTTCATATCGTAGAAATAGTCCATGACTCCAACCAATGCTGAACCTTGACCAGGGAAATCCTCTAACTGTAAAATTTGGTAACCAGGTAGATTCTTTGCTCTATGATATGCCTCTATTTCATTTTTATATAGGATCATTTGAAGTGCACCAGATGCCTGCACATAATCTGGCCACATATCATACAAACCTCTCTCTTCGAGTTGTTCTTTTGCGATATGTAGATATCCAGCAGATTGAGACCCAATATATTTTGACTCTTGATCTAAACTCGGATAAGAGCAGTGTTGCCCGACTTCATGTACTAATGTCGGTACTTTAAATGGTTTTACTGTAGAGTAAAATTCAAAATTTGATGATGGTTTGTGTTTAAAGAAGAATGAACTTTGTGGTCTTGGTGGCCAACCTTTATTCGAGCGGTAGTGTCCCGATATAAAGAATTCACATTCGTCTGTTAAACTAGGTACTGAGCTTGCAAGAGAGCTATAAACTCTTCGATCATCCTTTTTCCACTCAGTTAGGAGGGTATTTACAATCGCTGTGCTGCTAGATAGTTCATTTCCCATCATCATCATCATAAAGGATGGATGGTTGCCATATTCGTTTAGTGAATTTCGACCCTCATCCTGAAGGAATGATAACTGCTCACTACTACTTATTCGAGCCCACATACTAGTCTCTGCAAGAACGTAGATTCCAACTCTATCTGCTGCAATAAACGCTGCTTTGGGTGGCATCCAAGAGTGGAAGCGTATATGGTTTATTCCTAGTTTTTTATTTTTTGTTAAAATGTCTACCCAGCTATCTACATCCATAGATGGATGACCTGTTAGAGGGAAACTGCCACACATTAAATTACCTCTAAAGAAACGCTTAACTCCATTTACATAAAATTTGTCATCTTTAATCTCTATTTTTCTCATTCCGAAATTATCGATGTGAGTATCATATCCAGTAGAGTTTTTTACACCTATTTTAATATTGTATAGTGTCGGATTGTATTCATCCCATAATACCATACGATCCCCCATGTTGATGATAAACGTTACTTCATGTTTGCCATGTGCAATAGATTTGTTGAACTTTTTTGAAAATTTGTGGATTGGATCCGTCGTGTTGTATGACTCTACATTGAAATCAAATTTAAGAATTGATGTCTTCTCCTCTCCGTTATAAATGTTAAGTTTTATAATTGCGCTCTTTTTATCTATATCAGGATAAATATCACAACTCTCAATACGTACGCTTTCAGGTGCGATTTCGAGCATAATATCCCCTATGATTCCATTCCAAGCAGACATTGTTTGGTCTCCCCATGAGTGTGCATTCTTGCCAACACTAATAATTTGATCATTATTTACTCTTAAGACAATTCTATTATCTTCTCCTGGTATAAGGAATTTACTAATGTCAAACCTATGTGGTGCAAGTAGAGATCGCTCAGTATTAACATATTTGCCATTTATGTATAATTGACTCTCCCAATGTACTCTCTCTAGCATTAGTACTATCTTTTTACTCTTAATATCCGCAGGAGCTTTAAACTTTAGCTGATACCAAGCTGCTCCAATATAGTGCTTTTTTGGTTGGAAGTTATTTGTGTAGTGAAGATTATCATCCTCTCTATATTTTGCAAACATAGGCTCTGTATACCATGAATTATCTGCTATCTCTGCAACAACCCATGGAGTCTTTGCTGTAACATTATTACCATATCCTTGGTTTTGTAGTGCGCCAGGAAGGGTTATGTTACTCTCAAAATCCTGATTATACCACATCTTTTTTATTCCAATGTTGCTGGGGTCTAGTTTAAATTTCCACTCTCCGCTTAGATCAATGGTTCTTGTTTGTGCCATGGATACAGACGAAAAACAAAATAAAAGAAGTGTGATTGTAAAATGGTACAGAGTTGTTTTCATAAATAATTTAGATTAAATAGATGGTATTATATATAAGTGTTGTATCGGCTCTCTCAATCCGATAATAGTTGGTGGGGAGTCCATTTTTTTGTTAAGTCAAAAGTTCATATAAAAGTAGTAAATTAATTCTAAAACTAGTTTAAAGCAGATAAAAATAACTAAATATACACTAATTCACATATTAATTAAGGCTTATGCTATGCGGTTATAAGTAATATCGATTAATATACATAAACCATTAATAACGTATTTTCATTAAAAAATTGTATTTTTGCCAAATATTATACAAAATAAATTAACATAAATTATGAAAAAACTTAACTTTTTATTGTTACTAGCTCTAATGTTAGTAGCATCTCCAGGTATTGCTAAAAAATCGAACTTGAAATATGACTTCTACGGATTTGTTCGTGGAGACTTCTTCTTTGATAGCCGTGCTAGTGTTGCTTCAAATAATGAATTATTCTATCTATATCCACTACCTCAAGAGTTTGATCCTAATGGTGAGGATCTTAACGCCTATCCAAGTAGTGGTTTCTTCTCATTTGTTACTCGCCTTGGACTTGATGTGACTGGTCAGAAGATTGGATCGGCAACTGCTTCGGCTAAAATTGAAGTCGATTTCGCCGGCTTTTCTGGTAGCCATACAATGTTGAGAATACGTAATGCTTATATGAAATTTGACTGGGAGAGTAATCATAGTATATTATTAGGGCAAACTTGGCACCCTTTGTTCGGATCGGTTACACCATCTATGACGAATCTGTCGACTGGAGCGCCGTTTCAACCATTTAACAGATCTCCTCAGATACGTTATGAATTTAATCATAATGGATGGAGGTTAACAGCTGCTGCAATGTGGCAACTGCAATACCTATCTAATGGACCTATTGGTAGTAACGTAGAGTACTCTTTGAAAAGTTGTATCCCTGAATTATATGTAGGTGCAGATTACTATGTAAATAGATGGCAACTTGGAGGTGGTTTGGATATGTTATCATTGAAACCGCGTACGGAGTCAGTCGTAAACGATAAAATATATAAAGTCAACGAGAGAATGAATGCTGTATCTGGTGAACTGCATATGAAATATAGTGGTAAGAAGTGGAATGTTGGAGTGAAAAGTGTACTCGCATCAGCATTAGATCATACATTGTTGTTAGGTGGATATGGTGTGACAAGTATTGCTGGTAGTAATATGGAACAGAAATACACTCCTCTACATAATTCAACAACATGGTTGAATATTACGTATGGAAAAACTTGGAAACCAACTCTATTCGTTGGATATATGAAGAATCTAGGTGCTTATGAAGGTTTCGTCTCAACTGATAAAATATATGGTAGAGGAACTAATATTGATCAGTTACTGGGTGTGAACATTGGCTTGTCTTATAATAGACCTGCTTGGACATTTGGTATTGAGTATTCAACGTCTACTGCTTGGTATGGAGATATTAATCTTAATACAGGTCGAGTTATTAATACAAACGATGTGACTAATAATCGAGTTGCTGCAATTGCTGTTTTTCATTTCTAGGTAGAGTCGTATTTCGTTGCTTAAACACTAAATTTATAGATATAATACTATGAAAAACATTAAAAAGTTTATGACTATATTTTGTCTGCTTATTTTATCAAGTTGTGCAAATAACTCATTTATTGTGACAATAACAAACCCAACAAGTGAGGAGAGGTTATATGAAAATGTTGAGGTTGATTGGCACGAAATTAAGAGCAGAGTACCTGAAATTACTCCAGATGAATTGGTCGTTATGTGTGATGGTAAGGAGCAGGTTTACCAAGTAATTTATAGCGACAAAACCCCTTCGTCTGTATTAATCCAGCCATCTGTACCATCTAATGATGCAGTCATGTATGAATTTAGAGAGGGTGTACCTACAACGTTTGATACACTTACATTTGGACGTATAGTCCCTGAGCGTAAAGATGATTTTGCATGGGAAAATAATAGAGTTGCTTATAGAGTCTACGGTCCTGCTTTGGCAGCAACTGGAGAGTTGAGTAATGGAATTGATGTTTGGGCCAAACGTACAGATAAAATGGTGATCGATAAGTGGTATAAACTTGATGATTACCATAGAGATCATGGTGAGGGTCTTGATTACTATAAAGTGGGTAGAACATTGGGAGCTGGAGCTGTTGCCCCTATCTTAGATTCTATGTTGGTTTTAGGTGATAATTTTATTCGTGCAGAACTCTTTGAAAATGGACCTTTGCGTACAACTTTTAAACTTTACTACGCACCTCTAAAAGTGGGAGATGTAGAAGTTGTAGAGAGCCGAATAATATCGTTGTCTGCAAATTCACATTTTAATAAAATAAGTGTGGCTTTTGATGGTGATTTCTCTTCGATACCCGTCGCTAGTGGTATTGTAATGCGTAAAGATTTAAGTGAGATATATGTAGATAATGAGCTTGGATTTATATCTTATCAAGAGCCTAAAGTTGGAATTAATGGTGAGTTAGCGATTTCTGTAATCTTAGCTGATGAATTTAGAGGAGCAAAAGAGCAAGAGGGGCATATACTCGCTTTTGCAGAGATGTCACATTGTAAAATATTAACCTATTATATGGGTAACTCTTGGAGTAAAGCAGGATTTGAAACTGCTCAACAATGGGTGGAGTATACAAAAAGTTATGTTGCTGCATTGAAAGACCCTTTGATCTTATCATACTAGATTATGAACTACCCTGCGTGATCTCTTGAGTGTGTGATTGCAGTGGAGAGTAAAATAATACTAAAACTTTAGATTAACATCTTTTGTAGAGAGTGAAAATGTTAAAATCCATCAGTAGGAGTGATCCTTGCTGATGGATTTTTTTTGGTTAGTATTTAGTATTCACCATGAGTAAATATTTCATATAAATATGGTTGAGATGAGGATATATGGTATTAAGTTGGAAATTATTTACTACTTTTGGTAATAGTTCAATCCTTTACCCTACATATATAAACTACACTAAAAAAATGAAACTAATATTATCTATATTAATGGTAATGGCAATGTCATTACCATTATATTCACAGGTACAGACAATATATGTATCTCCGAAAGGAGATGATAGGTCTGTTGGTGATGAAAAACACCCATTAAAAAGTATTAATAGTGCCATATCTAAAGCGAGTCAATTGCCTGATAGCATTAGAATTGTATTGAAATCGGGAGAGCATCGCACTCTAAATAGTATCGTTGTAAGGCAAGGAGCTTGGTCATCTCTTGAAATTGTTGGAGAGGATGGGGCAAAGGTATCAGGTGATATTGTAGTTAAGTCATCTATGATTAAATCTGTGAAAGATAAGGATATAGTTAGGAGATTGCAGCCAGATGTGAGAGGAAAGGTTCGAGTTATTGATTTTGCTAAAGCGGGGATTAATCTACATGATATTCATTCTGTTGGATTTGGGCGTCCGTCTGACATTGCTTGGAGTGAATTAGTTGTTGACGATAAACAGCTTAAAATGTCGAGATGGCCTAATGATGAGATGGCTCTTATTGGTAAGGTCTTAGTTAGTGGCGATAAGAAGGATAAAATTGAGGGAAGATTACCTGTGTTCAAATTTAGTGAGAAACAGCCCCTGACGTGGGAAAATGATGGCAATATGTGGATTGCTGGTTATTTTGGCCATGGTTATGCTGATGATATGATTAAAATTAAGGAGATTAACCACGCTGACACAACTATGCACCCTAACGATTTTACTATATATCAATTCTTTACAGGAGCAGATTTTAGACGGTGGTATGCTCTTAATGTTATTGAGGAGATTGACCTTGAGGGTGAGTATGTTTTAGATGCAAAAAATGGTAAATTATACTTCTATCCTCCAGTAAAGAGGATGGACAAGATACGATTAACTACCCTTGATGAACCTATTTTCTCAATTGAAGGTTGTAGGAATGTGACTATAAAGAGTCTTATAATTGAAAATTCAAGAGGTATTGGAGTCTATATGGAGCGTAGTGAGAATGTTGTCGTTGATGATTGTATCCTTCGCAACCTTGGTAGTGTAGGGGTCTCAATTGGTAAAGGAACCTATACTCCGAATAAGAGAGCTGTAAATCCTCATTCAATGGAGAGTGGTGGAGAGCTGCGTTCTCGTATGCTTGGGGATATTATGGGAAGTTTATATGAAAATGCGTCGCTAAATAGATTAGCCGGAAGTCGTTGTGGTGTAAGAAATAGTTATATCTACAATACTGGTAGCGGAGGTGTAAGTTTAGGTGGTGGTGATCGAAAAACTCTTACTCGTGCAGATAATTTCGTTGAAAACTGCATAATTACAAACTATAATCGTATCGAGAAATCTTATCGTCCAGGAGTTTGGATTGATGGTGTTGGTTGTCGAGTTAGTAAATGTGATATATTTGATGCACCGAGTATGGCTATACTATTTCATGGTAATGATCATGTTATTGAGTATTGCAATATCAGTAATGTATGTAAAGATGTTGATGATCAGGGAGCTGTATATTATGGGCGTGATCCATCTGAAAGGGGACACAAAATCAGGTATAACTACTTTAAAGATTTAAGTCCGCGCCATAGAGTAACGGCAACATACCATGATGATGGAGCTTGTGGTAGTGAGGTATATGGTAATATATATTATAGGGCAGGATCTTTACCTGTGTTAATTGGTGGTGGAATGGACCATAATTACTATGGTAATATATTCATTGAGTCGCCAGCAGCAATACACGTTGATAATAGATTAACACATTGGGGTAGGGGGATGGTTGCTCCTAATGGTATTTTTGATGTTAGGCTTCGTGATATTAAACACGATAAAGCACCATATAGTGAAGCATATCCAGAGTTGGTTAACTATTGGAATGAATCACCTGCTGATCCAAAACGCAATACATTTCATGGGAATCTGTTTTTTAAAATCGGAACATTAGTTCATGGACAAGAATCTTTTGGTGAATTTTGGAATAATTGGGAGACAGATGAAAATCCTGGATTTGTGGATGTTAATGATCCATTAAAAGGGTTCACACATGACGCAGCCGTTTTTAAACATATTGAAGGTTTTAAAGAGATTGATTATGAAAATATTGGTTCGACACTTGATAAGGCTAAAGTATTAAAATAGTTGCCTAAATGCGTTAACTCAAATTTCATAACGGTTCGCAGAGTGTGTTAAGATATATATATACGAGTTAATCTGCATGATCAAGGGAACTAATAATAGTCATATATAAAATATTGGAATTAATTTAAAGGACAATTATATGAAATTTGTAAAAAACATTAGTAAAACGGTTATTTGTATAGTGGCGATTATGACGCTATGTTCCTCTTTGTATAGTCAGATTGATAACCCAAAGTTTACAAAAGTTGCGGGGAATGATTGTGGTGTTGAGAATCTTCAACCATTTCTAATTAAGGGCGAAAATTACTTAATAAGCGAAGACCCTAAAGATTCAGCAAAAGCTGCTACCATCAACTTTGGTAAGAGTGTTATTTATGCCTTTTCGGGTGTAGATATTAAAGCTGATTACACGATGGATCTAATATTTTTGAGTGATCAAGAGAGGATAATAAAGATATATGCAGATGGTAATCCCGTTTGTGAGAATATAGAACTTACTAAAGGTGTTGAGGTGCGTAAAACAATACCTCTTCCGCGTAAAGCATTCGCTTATGGAGAGTTAGTTCTTGTATTTGAAGCACAAAAAGGTCCAAATGCAATTGTTTCTAGTTTAGATATATACTCTACTAATAAGAGACAATTAAAACCGTTTGAGGGTGAAGCCAAAATTGCTCTAGGTGGTGCTATCTCTTATGTTGTAGATACTAATGTCGAAGTAGAGAGTGTGATACCTACTTATACTCCGATTCCAAGTGACGTTAATGGGGTAAGTAACTCAAAGATAAGTTTAAATGGAACTTGGGAATTTGCTGAAGCAGAAGGAGCTGAATTTAAGTCGATTCAAGTTCCTGGACAGTGGAGTATGCAAGGATTTAAGGTCGATTCTGCTGGATGTGGTATCTATCAAAGGTCTTTTACAACGCCTAACGATTGGAATGGGAAGCAAGTTCTAATCCGTTTTGATGGAGTTCATAGTGAATATGAGGTATTTTTAAATGGTGAGAGGGTTGGATACCACCTTGGTGGTATGACTGCATATGAGATCAATATTACAGATTACTTGAACTCTGATAATAATGAAATTATGCTTAAAGTACGCAGTGAGTCTCTTGCAGATATGTTAGGTAGCCTTACGCAGTATGCAGCACATCAATTAGGAGGCATTACGCGAAAGGTGACTCTTTTCGCTACCCCAGATGTGCATATTGAAGATCTTAGGGTTGTTACAGATTTAGATGATAAATATACTGATGCTAAGTTGAAAATATATACTACTGTTGTCAATAGTGGTGCAAAACGATCTAAGCGCAATACAGTAAATATCTCGTTGGGTGACCACTTAGCTACACTAGAGTATAAACTACCTGCAATATCTGCGGGTAAGAGTTGGAGTGGGTGGATTGAGCTAGATGTTCAATCTCCAAAACTTTGGAATAATGAGTCTCCAAATCTTTATGATATAAATGTTGTGCTGAAGAGTTCTGGTGTTATTACGGAGCAGATAACAAAACGTATCGGGTTTAGAGAAATAGAGGTGAAGGGAAGTGCACTTCTTGTTAATGGAAAGGCGGTTAAATTGAGAGGTGTGTGCCGACATGAGTCACATCCAACAACAGGGCGTGTATTGACGGAGGAGCTAACTTATAAAGATGCTAAGCTCTATATGGAGGCTAATTGTAATTTTATACGTACATCTCACTACCCACCAGCAGAGGAGTTTCTTAATGCTTGTGATGAATTAGGTATATTTGTTGAGGTAGAATCGCCTATCTGTTGGATTGGACATCATGCTAACGAAAATTGGCAAGTATTAGATTATAGTGACCCTAAATATTATGATTATGTTCTCCAAGCTAATATGGAGACTATGCACTTTTACAGAGATCATGCATCTGTACTATTTTGGTCAATGGCTAATGAATCGTATTGGAATAAGCAATTTGCTCAAGTTGCAGAGTATATGAAAAAGTGTGATCCAACTCGCCCTTTTGCATTCCATGACCAAGGTTATGGCGGCTTCAATAATCAAGGAAGTAAAGCTCCTATTAATAATATACATTACCCAGGTCCAAATGGATATAAAATTGCTGGTAAAAGTACGAGACCTATAGTATATGGTGAGTATTGTCATCTTAATGTATATAACAGAAGCGAACTTGTAACAGATCCAGGTATTCGTAGTGATTGGGCATTAGCATTAGCTCCTACTTGGGAGAATATGTATCTTACTGATGCTATTTTAGGAGGTTCAATATGGTCGGGTATTGACGATATATTTCAACTACCAAATGGAGATGCAGTTGGTTATGGTCCATGGGGTCCCATTGACGGATGGCGAAGACCAAAGCCGGAGTATTGGGATATGAAAAAGATATATAGTCCTATTCGCTTAGCTACTAAGTTATTATCTCCATCTTCAACATTAACTGTAGATGTTGAGAATAGGTATACATTTACGGATTTTAATGAATTGAAAATTATCTATAGATATGGAGTTGAGGAGGGTGTAATTACTACATCGCTGGCTCCGAAACATAGTGGTAAGATCTCAATTGATATCGAGAATCCTAATGCGGCAAATGAGTTGCATCTAACTTTCATAGATAAAAAAGGATTTGTTGCAGATGAGTTCAATATTCCAGTTGGTAAGCAGGTGCAAAATGAAGTAACACCTATTGTTAGAAAGAAGAGTTCATTTACAGAGGCCGAAAGTGTTATATCTATTGCTGGTGAGGGCTTCTTGGCTGAAGTAGATTCAAAAACAGGGCAAATAATTACTGTCAAGAAGGATGGTATTCAGGTAATTAGTGGAGGACCATGGTTAATGGCTCTGCCTCTCACTGGTGGTGGATGCTTGCCTAGCCATGATGCAAATACACCTATCTTTAATGATGTATGTAGTGACTGGAGTGCATCTAGTGTCAATGTTTCTAGTGTAGGTGATGATGTTGTTGTTGCGGTTCTGGGTAGCTATAATGAGTTTAAAGGGGGGTATGTTATGACGTTTCAAGCTGGAGGAGAAGTAGTTGTGGAGTATGATTTTGATGCTTTGGAAGGTGTAAATCCACGTCAATGGGGTTTAGTTTTTGATGCTCCATTAGCTTTTGATCAGACATTCTGGCGTCGTAGTGGGATGTGGAGCGTCTACCCAAAGGATCATATTAGCCGTCCATTTGGTACAGCAGACCTATTTTATAAGGGAATTCCAGAGACAATTGACCCTCGAAGTGAGCCATCTTGGGCTTGGAGTAGAGATTACAATGAGTTAGGTAGTAACGACTTTCGTTCTACTCGTCGTAATATTTGGTTTGCAGGTTTGACAAGTAAGGAGGGAGCATCTATAATTGCGGTATCTAATGGTGAGCAACATTGGCGTTCATGGAAGAATGGTAATAAAATAGAGTTTCTTATAGCCGATTTCGTCACAGCAGGTGATGAGCTTTTTCTAGGTAGCTATTATGCTCCTTTTAGAAAACAGATTAAAATTGGGGATTCAATAAGAGGGAAAATTAAACTTCAGGTTTCATCTACGATAGAAGAGACTAAATAATTTTTTTATTAATAGCCGTTTAAGCTGCATATATTTAATTGCGCTTAAACGGCATTTTTTTGTCGTATATATAGTGTGTTGAGGAGAGTTAATCTTACTCAGGTTTGGCTTTGTGGTCTAAGGGGGGTAAATCCGTCTCTTTTCTAAATTCTCGTGGTGATACATTATAGAACATCTTAAATTGACGTGTGAAATGGCTCGGATTACAATAGCCTAGCTTGTGAGATATTTCAGCCGAAGATATATCTGATTCTAATAATAATTTTTTTGCCGCTTCCATTTTTATATTTAAAATAAACTGAGATGGAAATAGTTTCGTAATAGCTTTGACTTTGAGGTACAGTTGAGTTCTACTAACTTTAAGGTGGTCAGATATAGAGTTGATAGATAGCTTAGGATTTGATAAATTATTTATAATGTACTGTTTTAACTCCATTATAAATACTTCATCTGCATTGTTTATATCATTCAAAGGTATGTTTGAGTTGAATACATTTTCGTAATATGATCGTAATGACTGTTTATGTTTTAATAAAATATTGATCTGTAAGTTTAATTCATCAATAACAATTGGTTTTGATATTAGCACATTAGCACCACTCTCTAAGATACTTATTTTACTCTCTGACGATGTATTTTCAGACATTATAACAACCGGAATATTAATGAGAGATGGATTCATCTTAATTTGGTTATATATTTCGTAACTCTCTGAGAGTTTGTGGTCACACACTATAATATCTATATTTTGGTATTTTAATACTTGAAAAGCCTCTAGTGGTGATGTTGTAATATAAACCTTGTAATGTGGGGTTAACTTTCTTTTAATAACCTTTAGTATCTCATAGTTATCATCAATTATGACTACATTATATCTGTTTATATGCTCTTTATTAGACTCAGTAATTTTCCCATTATCTTCTGCGAAATCAACGAGTAGGGTATTTTCTGCAATTGTATTTGCAAATGTAAAGTCAGTATCATTTACAATATCTTCATTATCACTATAATTAATCGGAATTGTAATTCGCATAGTTTGTACACTATTATGACTCTCTTTAGTAGCGATTTTAATTGAAAGTATCTCTGCAATAAAAGATATTATTTCAGTATCTATACCTCCTACAACTCCCTGATTTTGTTCGTATATACTATCAGATATATTCTCTTCTGAATAGGTGTCACTATTTGATATAGAGATAATTAGGTTGGAATCCGTATGCTCTATAAATGTACTACACTCGCTCCTAATTGATAGCTCTTTAATATTCTTACTTAGTAGGGTACTAAGCATCAATTCAATTTTATTGATGTCTATTAATATTGACAGTGACTCTATATCTGAATTTAAACTATGTTTTATCTGCTTTTGGATGTAAAGGGGTTTAAATATCTTATAAAGATCTTTTATATACTTTATTATATCAACTTTTTCAATGTTTATTCTGTCGTTAGAGGCTATATTTATAAATGATGTCATTCGCATTGCTGAAAACTCTAACTGATTTAAACTACGTTTGTATATCAGATTTGTTTCGTTATCAATACTTAAATCATTTTGTAGCATTGACATAATAGTTAGTGGTGTTTTAAAATCTGATGCAATATGCGATAAATATCCCACTTTCATTGAGTTTATTTTGGTTATAACCTCTTGATTCTTTTTAGCTTCAATGCTTTGCTGTTTATTAAGTATATACATCTTTGTAACGTATATACTAATGTACAAAATAGTTAAAAATACTAATAGATATAGTATCTTCATAGGGTTGCTATATAGGAAGTGGGGTTTTATAATAATCAGAATGTTTCGAGAGTCCAATTCAGTTCCATTATTATCTGTTACCTTAACATTTAATTTGTACTCTCCTGCTGGTAGATTGTTTAATATGATTTGATTTGATGAGGGGTTAATTTCTTGATATTTTTTATCAATACCACTGAGTTTATATATAATTTTTGAATTATTAATTAAATTTAACCTATTCGATATAGTTTCTACATTTAGTAATATATTGTTTGAATAATCATTAAAAATTAACGTGTCAATATTGTTGATGTGTTTAGATATTATTGCTGTTTTTGTCTCATTAGGTTCAATTACTTTGTTATCTAATAATAATTCGGAGAAAAATAATTGAACATCTGATGTATGAGGTATATTTACTTTTTTTGGATTAAATGTCAGAATACTACCCTCTAAGCCAAAGTATAACATCCCATTATTATCTCTATATGTAGACCTTCCAGTGAACTCAAAACCCTTTAGCCCCCAGTTTAAATCGTATTCAGATATCGTCTTATCTTTGTTTAATGAGTATAGGCTACTTCTAGTTGTAATCCATAGTTGGTCGTCACTGTCTGAATTTATTCCAACTATTTGATTGTTAAATTTTGAGTCGTTATTAAGTTCTGGGATGAATGCTCCATTTTCAACTCTATATAGTTCCCCTGTAGGAGTACCTAGCCATAATTGGCCATTGTCGGATAGGTGTCCACAACTAAATATTAAATTATTGTCGGTATGGTGTTTTATACTGAGTGTGCTTCGGTCAAGTTCTATTACACCATAAACATGAATGAAGTAGATGCTCTTATAATTAGAAAAAATTTGTTGATGATGATATTGAGAGTTTTTAGGTAGTAGGTGCTTGAACTCATTATTTGCGTATATATCAATATTTTGCGTGGATGCAATAATGAGTGTATCTTCGCTAAGTTGATGCAGTACATGTACGGAATTACCTCCTAATGATGTGGAGTCGCTATCGTCGTTATTGAATTTTGTTATTTTATTATCGTTATTTAATCTATATAGACCAGACATGGCTGATCCTAGCCACTTATTACCCTTGTTGTCAATGGCTATGGCTACAATTGTGTTGCTAATAGTACTATTATTTTCATTGTAAGATTTAACAAACTTCTTCTCTTTGTCGAACACTACGACTCCATGACCATCTGTCGTAGCCCACATATTCGATTGAGCATCCATTTGTATATTGTTAATAACGATTCTACTATCAGCAGATTCACTCTGTTTTTTATTTCTATAAAATTGGAATGTAGAGTGGAGTTCACCAATTACAAACAGCCCCTTTAAAGAGCACCCAATAAACATCTTATTAGCACTTGATTTATATGAGCATAATGTAATCGTATTAGGGTAGTCAGTCAGTATATATCTCTTGAGAGTGTCGTTAATATAATCATATATGTATACCTTCCCAATACTATACACCCACAGTCTATTTTCATTATCTTCATTTATAGAGGATATGTATTTAATGTTTTCTATTTCGTTATTGAGCGAACTCGTCACTTTCCCAAAATTATCTGTTTGTCTATTATATTTAAATAATCCATTTGCTAATGTTCCGACCCAGATGTAATTATTTGAGCATATAAATATTGACATGCTTTCGATACCTCCTATGTCATCTCTTTGGTTTGGCAAATAATAAGTTTTTATAAGGTTACCATCCCTATCTAATTTATCTATACGATCGCTCGATACTGCCCATATGTAGTTATACTTATCTTTTATTATGTGATGATATTGAGCCAGCTTTAGCTTCTTGTCTACTATTTTATTATTAACCATAATGTAAATATTAGTATGGTCTATTAATACAATAGTAGAGTCTATGATAATAGAAGAAATTACATTTTTAATATCATCATTTTGGTCTAAAATTCTTGTATAGATCCCTTTTTTATAGTTGTACACCTCAAGCCTTTGATTTGTCCCTATTATCATATTGTCATCCCTATTAAGCATAGACATAACAAACTCCTCACTATATCTTTTATTTTGGTGCAGCCCACCGCTTGGGGTATATATCTCTAATCCTCTAAATGTTCCAATCCAAATTCTAGAATAAGTATCTTCTTGTATGCAATGTATTTGATTATTACATAGTCCATTTGAGCGATTTAGATTTAAGTAATTATCTATTTTGTTTGTACTCGCTCCAAAAGAAGAGATTGAGTATAAGCAAAATAATATGATATAGGCTAATTGTTTCATAGATTATGGTATATATAAATAGATGATTTATGTTAATATATGCAAATGTATAATTTTTTTTGTCATTAATCTAATCTCTAGTATTTTGATGTAAAAAGATGATTAGATGGTAATATATTGTATGTTAGGTTAATATAAAGATTTTAGTATCATACCTGCTTATTCTACTACTTGTATATTTGTTTAATTATGATTGTATATATGTTTAAAATGTTGAATGTTAACAATTGGGTTGTATTAGTGATTGTCTTTATTTTTATTTAAAGGTAGGTATGAGTACATTTGAATAAATAAGAGCGTCTTCTATTGTGATATTTCTGTGGCTAGAACTAAATCTAAAATTAAAAATAATGAATTTCAAAAAAGATCTATTACTGCACTGCGGTACTGTACTATTAGGTTGTTGTTTGAGTATCGGTGTGTATGCGTCGCCTGCCAAATCAGCTTGTAGTGAACAAGTCCTCTCTCTGAAGAAGAGGACAATTGAGGAGTTAAAAGAGAGTAAAGATCCTATCTTTATATCGGGCTTAATGACTCCAAATATGGATGCTGAAAAAGTTGATATTGATGTTTCTGGTATTAATGAGTTGATTTTATCTGCATGGGAGACTGTGGATGGCAATGGGGCAGACCATGCAGTTTGGGCGGATGGTATTTTAACTGCAACGGATGGAGCTAAAATCTATTTAGATGACTTAAATACAATAGACTCATATGTCGGTTATGCTACGGTGACTAAAAAAGCTGGACCTTCGGGTGAAAATTTAATTATTGGTAATAAACACTATAGGTATGGTCTTTTTGCCCATGCGCCAAGTCGATTAGTATATAATCTTGCGGGTAAGTATACTAAACTTACAGTAGATGTAGGAGTTAATAGTTCATCTTCTGTTGGTACAATCATATTTGCTGTTATGACTCCTAAAAGTCAGGAGATATTGAAACGTGCATACGAAAAATGGAATGAGATTCCAATATTAGATAGATCTATTTACGGAGTCTTATCATTTGATCTGTTTACTCAGTGGGTTACTAGTGAAGGTACTATTTTTGAGCAAAAGTTGGCACAGAAAGCTGTTTCTAAGCTAAATGATAGGGATGGATTGATGGCGAAGATTGAGAATATTAGTAAGTTGTCGAGTGTGAAAAAGCAGATAGATGGTTATAACTCAATTATAGATCTTGTTAATAGAATCCAAAATGTTGATAGCCGTTTATATTGGGTTAATCCTGTGGCAATAGAGTTGGCATTTGAAGATATGGCTAAAACAAAAGGCTACGATGTTGCTACGAATCGTAAATTATTAGATTTTATCAATACAAATTACGCTACCGTAAAAGAGGGTATCTCTAAAGGTAATTTAGAAATGCTTGAACTTGCAGAGAGAATAATCGAAGCAAAACACACTATTTTAATGGCTAATCCTTTATTGGATATGGATCAAATTTTAGTTGGACGTTATAAATTAGGTAGCGGAGCTAGAACTGCGATGGCACCCCAATTAGGTACACAGATTGAAAACTATAATAGTCAACCATCTGCACCACGTACGGGGTTCGATGCAGAGATATCTATTCTATCTAATCTGCGTGATGATGTGAAGGTTACAACGATATATGAGCCCAAAAACTCGACCTCAATTGCAGATATTCACCTTCATTGGAGTGCGGATAAATTTCTTTTTACAATGTCTGAAGACTCTGAGAAATGGAATGTGTTTGAGATCGGTGTAGATGGAAAGGGACTAAATAAGGTTGTTGATGTTCCAGAGAAGGATCTTGATTTCTGTGATGGAGCGTACCTACCTGATGGACGTATTCTCACTACTTCGACAATTGGTTATCATGGAGTACCTTGTATTAGTGGGTTTGATGAGGTTTGTAACTTAGTACTTTATGATAGAGATAAAAAGGATTTGAGACGTTTAACATATGACCAAGATGGTAACTGGAATCCATTCATAATGAATAATGGTAGAGTTATGTATACACGTTGGGAGTATGCCGACCTTACGCACTATTTTTCTCGTATTGTAATGCAAATGAATCCTGATGGTACGGAGAATAAATCTCTATATGGAAGTAGCTCTTTTTGGCCTAATAGTACATATGATATGAAACCTCTTCCTAACTCTACGAGTAAGTTTGTCGCAATTATTACGGGTCATCATGGTATTGTTCGCTCTGGACGTTTGATGATTTTCGATCCTGCGAAGTCAAGAAAAGAGGAGGAAGGTGTCGTTCAAGAGCTTCCATTTAAAGACCGTAAAGTAATTCCGGAGATTAAGGATTATTTAGTGAATGGTGTGTGGCCTCAATTTACAAAGCCATTCCCATTAGATGATAAGTATTTCTTGGTCTCAGCAAAATTATCTCCCAATGGTTTATGGGGTACATATTTAGTAGATATATACGATAACTTAACTCTTATTTCTGAAGCTGAGGGTGAAGGATTTATCTATGCAATTCCTCTTGCAAAGCGTCCAGTTCCACCTGTAATTCCAGATAGAGTTAATCTTGAAGATAAGGAGTCTACAATCTTTATTCAGGATATATATGAAGGCGAAGGGCTAAGAGGAGTGCCTAGAGGTGTTGTTAAGAAGTTGCGATTATACGCATTTGAGTATGGATACATTGATTCACCTACGGATCACTATGCGCAAGGAATCCAAGCGGGTTGGGATGTAAAGAGGCTTTTGGGTACTGTTCCTGTTGAGGAGGATGGATCGGTTATATTTAAAGTTCCAGCTAATCTACCTATTTCGATTCAACCCCTTGATTCTCTTGGTCGTGCTGTTCAGTGGATGCGTAGTTGGATAACATCAATGCCAGGGGAGGTTGTCTCTTGCATTGGATGCCATGAGGATCAGAATAAGATACCTGCACCTAAACGTACGGTTGCATCGCAGATAAAACCACATAAAATTGAAGCTCCAGAGGGTGGTGTTCGCTCTATAACATTTGACCTTGAAGTTCAGCCAATTCTCGACAGGGCGTGTATTGCGTGTCATAACGAAGAGGCAACGATTAATTTTGCAAAAACAGAGATGGTTGCAGCTCCTATGGATCATTATGGATTTACACGATATTACACTAACAGTTATTTAGCATTTCATCCATACTTCTACCGTCAAGGACCTGAGGCTGATATGTATGTTTTAGAACCTTACGAATATCATGTGTCAAATAGTGAAATGATACGTATGTTGAAAAAAGGACATCACGGTGTTAAACTCACAGAGCAAGAGTGGCAATCATTAACTCGTTGGTTGGATATGAATACGCCATATTTGGGAACATATGATGAGTTGGCACAACGAGGTGGATTTAATCAATATGAGCGACGTATGGAATTAGCTGACAAATATAATAAAGGTGCTAGTGTTGATTGGCATAAAGAGCTTGCTGATTATGCAGACTATTTAGCATCTAAAGGTAAAATTGTGCCAGTCAAGCCAGAGGAGCTTCAGAAACCAAGATATAAGGAGCCTAAAGTAAAGGGATGGCCGATCAATGGCGAGGGGCATGAAATTGAACGTAAGGTTGTTGAAATAGCTCCAGGTATTGAGATGACATTTGTGAAAGTTCCTTCAGGTGAGTTTGTTATGGGAGACAACAGTGGTGAGAGTGACCATTCGCCTGCATTCAAAGCTAAAGTAGAGAGATCATTTTGGATTGCAGAGTCTGAGCTTACGAATGATCAATATCGAGCATTATTTCCTGAGCATGATAGTCGTTTTATAGGTCAATTTTGGAAAGATCATACGACTCCTGGTTATCCAGCAAATTTACCTACTCAACCTGTAATTCGAGTTACATGGAGAGATGCAATTGAGTATTGTGAGGTGTTGAGTGAGAAGACAGGGCTTAATATATCAATACCAACTGAAATACAGTGGGAGTGGGCTGCAAAATGTGGTAACGATACTCCATTTTGGTATGGAGATGTAGATACTGATTTTAGTAAGTATGATAATTTAGCGGATAAGACGTTATCTGATATGGCTGTTATAGGGGTAGATCCTAAACCTATGGGAGAGAATAATCCTTGGTTTAAATTCTATGATTACCTGCCAAAGGAGAAAGGGGTAAATGATAATAGTTTGTTACTTACTCACGTTAAGTCGTACCAACCAAATCTGTGGGGAGTTTACGATATGAACGGAAATGTTGCCGAGTGGACACGAAGTGATTATTTACAGTACCCTCTAAATAGGAGAAGTAAAGCTATCATGCAAGAAAAAGTTGTGCGTGGAGGATCTTGGATTGATCGTCCTAAATATTCAACTTCTAATAGCCGTAAGAGTTTCTTACCATGGCAAACAGTTGTCAACGTAGGTATTCGTTTGATTATTGAGGAGTAGATTCGTTATTGTAAATAAAAAATTAGAGGCAAATTTATATTAGTAAATAGAAAGTTTTTTTATCTTTACGGATATGATGATTTAATATTTGTTTCGGAGGTTTATGAATGAGGGTTGTTTTGGATTGTAAAATATCTAAAACAACCCTCGTTTATACTATTTTTAGTCTTAATCTTGATATAAAATTATTGGTTTATACTACTATATATATATGTAATTATACCTACATTTGTATTATGCTTAAATTAATGTAGATCAAAAAGACTAACTATGAAGAAATTTTTATTACTTATTACAATTATTTTATATTCAATTCCAAGTCATGGGCTTTGGTACAAGGATCATGTAAAGAGAGGAGCCGATATATTTATGATAGATGTATTGTATCCTCATTGGGCGGAGTCATCTTATTATGCTTGTTGGAATATAGACTTATATCCGAATGGAGGATATTTCTATGGTGGTATTGCAGCTAGTATGCCTGAAAATGAGACTGAAGAGACGTATTGTCCAAATAGTGTTTGGACTTTTTGGGAGCATGCTGCTTACGAAAAGAGGCAAGCACGAAACGTATATGTTCATCCGAGTGTATATGCAAGTCAGTATGGAGGCGAAGGGTCTTCAGGGGCTGCTCATGGAGAGTCGTTAGATTGGGTGAAGCCTAAAAGATGGTACACAATGACATTGCGTACATGGGGTGCAGATTCAGTCAAAAATGAATCTTTTGTCGGTTGGTGGATGAAAGATAAAACTAATAATGAGTGGATTCATTATGGAACTTTTCGTGTTCCTTATGCTGCAACTGGAATCTCTAGTAATTCTGGTTTCTTAGAAGATTTTGGACATGGAGGCAGAGGGCAAAGAGAGTTATGGCGTGGAGCTGGATTCTCTCGTAAAGAGGGGCGTTGGTTTCCGTCTGATACAATTGCTATAAATGTGCCTAAAGATAATGTTCGTGGTGATTATTGGATGATTAACCAAAAAGAGGGAGGAAAGGTGCTCTCCATGACACATACAAATAATTCTAAATATCCTAGAAATTTAGAGCCGGGTAAATTACACTATTTAAAAATTGAGCAGGAGCAAGTACCTACTTTAGATAAACTAATATTTGAGAGTAGTGCAAGATTAGTCGGAGATCAACTAATTGTCGATTGGGAGTTAGATAAACACTCTTCACCCCAGCTAGGGTATTGTGTTGAAGTGTTTGATAATGCAAAATTTTTAGGTGAGCCAATTGCTGTAACTAAGAGGGAGATTCCGCAGGTTAGAACTTCAGTTATATCTTTGCCTAAAGATAAAAACTATTATGTACGTTTGACATTGCATGATATTTTTGATCAAAATAAATCTATACTTATTTCAACTATTACTAAAGGAGAGTTAATCGAAGCAGTTGATAATGTAACTAATTTTGGTGAGGGATTATTGTATAATTTCTATGAGAAAAGTGCTGATTGGAAATCCTTAAATGAATTAGAATCAATTAAACCTATTCGTAGCGGAATTTCAACGGGGTTTGATATAACTGTCAGAGGAGAGCGAAGTGACAAATTTGGAATTGAGTTTGATGGTTTTCTAAATGTCCCAGAAACAGCGGCATATACATTTGTATTTAAATCATGTGATGGAGGGCAACTCTCATTAGGTAATAAAGTTGTCATCGATAATGATGGCTTGCATAGTGGAACTGACCGTAGAGTAAGTATATTCTTAGAGAGAGGAAAGATTCCTATGAAGGTTGCTTATTTTAAGAATAAGGCAAGCAAAAGTAGTATGCTCCTGCATTTAGAGTGGGAATCTGCTAAATTTGCACTACAACCAATAGCAAATAGTGATTTGTTTTATGAAGAGGTTGGGGAGACACCTGTTGCTTCAGTAAAGATACTGGATAAAGAAGGTGGAAAATATTTACAAACATCATTAAGTAGATCAAAAATTAATAGCGTAGTATACTATAATGGAACAAAAGAGCTTGGAATGGTTGAAAAAGCCCCTTTTGAGTTGAAAATATTGCCTTTTGGCGGAGAGAATCTGTTTTGGTGTAGAGTTACATATGATAATAATAGAACTATTGATACCGAAAAACTACCATTATCCGCTACGAATACTTATGCGGAAAATTGGGTTTATAATAATTTAGGCGAGAAAAATTTATCGCATAGAATGACCTATAATGATGGGCAATTTAATTTATCAGGAGAGGGAGAGTATCATATATATCGCACGGTGAGAGGTGATTTCGAATTGACCGGTAGAGTTGTTGATGTTATCCGAGATGAACAGATGGGGAAACATTGGATTGGATTGATGGCAAAGCAAAGACTTGGACCAACAAATAATAGTGACTTTGGTATTTATCACACTTCATCAAGTGGTTTGCGCTCAACAGCAAACTATGATGACTTAGCAACAACTAATATTAGTTTCTTTTCAATGGATAATTCGCATGATTGGTTGAAGATTGTTCGTAGGGGAATGAAGTTTACTACATATTCATCTGCCGATGGTAAAGTTTGGAAAGCTGGATTGCAACGAGAAGTTAAATTAGACAAAGATCTATATGTCGGAGTGACTTATCTTTCCACTCCAAAGGCTTCTCATAAGGTATTTTCTGGCTCTATTGCAGACGTAGAGTTGCGCTTAATAGATGAAAATGAAGAGTTTAAAGTGAATCAAATTCAACCTCAAAAAGAGAGCGTAGACTTAGATGTACTGGGATATACAATGTTGGATACAACATCAACTATTGTTGCTGTTCGTTATCCGAAAGGGCTTGATTTACTATTAAATAATGGAGATGGTGAGTACAAAAAAAAGAGAGTAAAGTTACCTAGAGGGGTAACTGCTGTTCGTTCTATCGTCAAAACAGGAGATAATTTATTGATGGCAGCTTCGGGTGCAAAGAGAAGTGGTATATATTTGTCTGAAGATATTAGTAAAAGATGGGAACTAGTAAAGGGTGATTTTCCTATTGCATTTTGTGATTATATTTGTGGAGATATTCTTGCTGTGAATCCTAGTGATAATAATGAAATTATGGCTGGAAGTGAAAAAAATGGACTTTATATCTCAAAAGATGGCGGTCGTACATGGACGTTAGAAGGATTGGATGGTGTAAGTATTTCGGAGGTAACTTATAATCCTAATTTTGCTAAGAGGAGAGTGATTCTAGCTTATAATAATGAAGATGACAAAGGTGAAATATGGTCAAGTAATGAAAGTAAAAAATGGAAAATGGAGACTGCTGTTCCTAATGTGAAATTTACAGGTGTAAAGTATGCTGGACAGTTAAATGTGCTGTATATATCATCTACGAAAGGACTATATACGACTTATAATAATGGTGCGGAACTAAATCATTTGGTAACTGAAGTGCCTGCGAATAAATCATATTTCGCAGCTGGAGCGACAAGAGCAAAGTATAGTTATTTTGTTTCAGATCGCCACTATATAGCTCCTAGTGATGGATCAGCAATGTATCGTAGTGATAGGTATCAATGTCATTGGGAGACAATGAGTGATAACTTAGATTTTGGAAGTATTTATGCTATAAAAGCAAGGCTCTCTGATAATGAATACGTTGCTGTATATGCACGTAAAGGTATTTTTGAGAGTTTTGATGGAGGTATTAATTGGCAGCAGGTCTTTAATTTAAAGTAACTTAATATATCGTAATATTATAAGCCGCATAAGAACTTAAATTAATAGTTTTTATGCGGCTTTAGTAATTTGCATACATTACAACGAAATCCCTCGCCTTGTATAATACTGCCACTGCACCTAAATTAGTAGCTTAAACATGCACGTAATAGATGTAAATACAGTTATAATATGCATTTTGAATAGTGCTTATCAGGAGTCGGTGTAAATTACATCTAATCTAGCTGTATAATTATAATTTTGAGGAAGGTGTTGACCCATATTAAAAATGCGACGCTCATCACAGTAGTGACAAGCGTCGCAAAGGGTATAAATTGGTTAAAATATTATATACTTTAAGAACTATTATAGATCTATATTTAGTTGGATCGCTCCATTTAAAATATTAGTATATCTACTTTAACCATAGTAATATATTAGTTAACATTTTTCCAAAACTCCATTTCTAAACAAGTTGCATGATTGTTTAGTCCTGTTCTAACGTGAAATTTAACATGTTTAACACCTTTTTGTGTAGCGGCAAGTCTTAATATTTCAGATACACCATCTTGCTTAAAGTCATGCGTTAAAGCTATTGCACCATATCCCGCATCGTCATTAGTTGTAGTAGAAAAATATATGTCAACTTCACCAAAAGTACCTGTGTTCAATTTAGTAAAATAGTAAATGTAGTCCAAATCAACTCCTGCATCACCTTTGAATGTATAAGTAATGTCAACAGGAAGACGAGTTGTTATACCCTGGTCACTATCTAGTATCCATTGAGTATGGTATGTAGACTCAAAGTTCCCATCAAAACTATTTTCTATACTTCCACTTCCAGGTTGTTGTGAAGATGCAGTAGCACTCTCAATAATAGCCTTTCCTTCTGGAATAATCGTAGTCATTTCACCCTTCCAAAACTCCATTTCAGCACAACTTACAGTCGTTTGATGAATAACAAATTTAACATGTTTAACACCTTTCTGATTCTCTTTAAATATTACTTTTTGATCTCCAGCTTTAAGTTCAAAATCATAAGTCATAAATATCGGTCCAAATCCAGCGTCATCATTTGTTGATGTTGACAAATAGATATCAACCACACCAAAATTACCATTACCACTTCTAGAGTAGTAGTGAATATAATCCATATCAACGCCCACACCATCTTCTAATGTATAAGTCAACGTAACAGGAGTTACAGTGTTAAACCAATCTGCGTGATAGTGAGTATTTACGTCATATATACCATCATAACTAAAAGTGATTTCGTTACCTGGCTGCACTGAAGAACAAGTTGCATCAGTTACTTTATATCTTTTTTTAATGGAAATAATATCTGAGTTGTCGGTATTAGCAACGCAACGAACAGGGTATCCATGTCCCTCCTCAAAAGAACTCACTTCAATTTTTGTTTGATTTGCGAACATTTGAGCAACTGGAGTATTCATTGATCTATATACGAAACTCTTCTCTTCTTTATTAGATGAATTTGCAGTATAAGGAGCCCAAATACAATTTAGAGGTGCAGCTATAGTTGCAGCGTTGGCATTTTCTCCGAACCAAACTCCTCCTTTACCACCATTTCCATAGTATCCAGTAGCATCAAGATTGTATCCACTGTTCATCAAGTTGTTTAAATCTTCTTTTGTTGGTAATCTCCATCCGTCAGGACAAGCAGTACGATAGGTCGCAGTTGTGTAAAGTACGTGGTCAGTCTCTACATCCCCTTGGTAGCCAGCATTAACTGGTGACCACCAATTGCCTCCAATAAATGAAGAAGAGTAGGTTGTATTATTATTGATACCTCCAAATACAATATCAGTAGCATATGTCAAACTAGGCATATTAAGAATCTTAGACCTAACAAATTCATTTGCGCTATTTACTTGTGTTGTTTTAACAAAGATACCTTCAATAGATGAAACTTCGATTGTAAAGCTACCCTCAACTGTTGGAGGCACTACAATGTAGAAATTAGTTGGAGTTCCTTCATTAAGTTGTACACCCATCTCTGTCGCAGCTGTTTGACAGTTTAAAACAATACGCTTTTTACCAATATTATCCATTGTTAGTTTAGGTGCATCTGACATCTCGATACTTCCTGAACCACTCAAGATAGCGTTGTTTTTTATTACAATTTGTGTGATTTTAGCAGTTCCTGTTAACTGTAGCTTCAAAATACCACAAAGGTTTTTGAATGCAAATGTACCGTCTGCATTAGCAGTTGCTACTGTAGGATAGGCTGCTGCTGCAATATTATCAGCAATGTAATTTTGATACTCTGGTAATGTTACTGTCATGTTACCATCATTTGCAAATGGTGCAGGATAAATAGCATGTGTTTTAGTTCCAGCTAATGAACCTGTGAAGTCTGCAATTGAGGTACCTGCACCTTTTGTTAAAGTAAAGTCTGCAGATCCGCTCTCAGAGAATACTTTTATAACATCTCCTTCGGTCCAAATAACTGGAGTGACTCCATCTGTAGGGTCGCCCAATTCAGTTTTGGTTCCATTTGGAGTCTCTACCATTCCGATAATAGTAGTCTCTTCAACTATGGCACCTCCATTATTGACACTTAAATCCTCTTCTTGGCATGATACCATAGAGAATAGCGAATACATCGCCACTCCCGTAAATAGTCTTTTTAAACTCATATTTATTGTTTTTTATATTCTAAAATAATATTAAAAAATACCGTCTCCTTCTGTTACACCTTCATTTTCGCCGCTAGGAGATTTGGTGATAGTTACAAGGCAAGTCACTGAATATGTATCTATAGTTGCTGTGATAGTAGCTGTTCCAACTGCTTTTGCAGTTACAACTCCAGCTGCATCAACTGTTGCGATATCTGAGTTACTACTATTCCAAACAACATCTTTATAACTTGCATCCGCAGGAGTTACAGTAGCTGTAATAGTAGTTGTTTTATTAACAGATAAATCTAAAGTTGTTGGATCTATTGTTAGTCCAGTTACAGGAATAACAACTGTAGTCACTGTGCAAGTAGCTGTCTGTGTGCCTGCAGTTGCTGTGATAGTAGCTGTTCCATCTGCTTTTGCAGTTACTGCTCCATTTGCATCAACTGTTGCGATAGTTTCGTCACTACTCTTCCATGTAACACTTTTGTCTGTTGCATTTTCAGGAAATACTTCGGCTATAAGAGTGCTTGTTTTGTTAACCTCTAAACTCAAAGTTGTTGGATCTATAGTTATTTTAGTTACATCAACATTTGGGGCTTTAGTTACAATTACCTCACAAGTAGCTGTCTGTGTGCTTGCAGTTGATGTGATAGTAGCTGTTCCAATTGCTTTTGCAGTTACAACTCCAGCTTCATTAACTGTTGCAATAGTGTTGTCACTACTTTTCCATGTAACATTTTTGTTTGTTGCATTTTCAGGAGCTACAGTAGCTACAAGAGTACTTGTTTTGTTAACTTCTAAACTCAAAGTTGCTTTATCTACAGTTACTCCAGTAACAGGAATATCAATATTTACTTTTCCGTCTTGAGTAATAATACAAGAATCTTTAGCTTTGCCATCGATTTCTTTAAAATAAATTATAGCTGTTCTAGCCTCAGTTAGTGGGTTAGCTTTTACATTCCAGCTAGATACTGACTCTTCTAGTCCTTTGCGTGTAATGTCTGTAAGCCACTCGCTCTTCGCAGATTGAGAAACAGCATATTTTACATTACTCGTTACCTTAATCTCTGTAGTTCCTCCAGCTACACCAAATTTAGTAGTAGTCGCAGTTGCTAAGATTTGTGCTCCATATCCTAATTGTTGTGCAACAATTGTATAATTTTTAACTGATGAATTGATTTTAATTTCAGCACTACGAACGTATGCTGCTTCTGATTTTTCGAAAGTAAGTTTCAAGTGATCTTTTTCAACATCATCCTTAGAAACTGTACACCACTCTTGATTTGATGAAAATGTTAATTTTGCCCAATCAATATTGGTTTTAATAGGAATTTTTTTAATGCCACCCTCTTTCGCTACATCGATTTTTAAATAAGATGGATCTAATTCAAAAATAGGTGCTTCGGGGCCCTCTTCGACCTTCTCTTCTCCACAACTACTAAATAGCAGAAAAGGAAATAACACACTAATAATAAATAATAACTTTGTACTCATATAATTAAATTTTATGTGAGGTTGTAATTAAATTTAAACACAAACCCACTGGTTAAAGTTGCTTAATAATCTGCCAAAATCTTAGTATAACACAAACTTACTAAATTATTTGTAATTATCCAATATATTATTAGTCAAATATTATGCAGTATGACTAATAATATATTTTATTAATGTTAGTATCTTATAGTGAGTAATTTAGGTATTTTAGTAGTCGAAATTATATGTAGTGTTATGAATTTAATGCCACTGTTTGCAATATCCTAGTACATATAGTTAGTTATTATATATATTTACATATAGTAAATCAACGGTCACAGTTTACATAGTAAAGTTATATATTTAAAATAGTCGATAATTACCCTATCATCATTCATTTAAGCAACTATCAATTAATTCAATTTTTCTTTGTAAAAATTACACTATGTACATTGTCGAGAGTTAGTGTGAAATACATTATTTTACTTCGAGTGATGATATCTTTTAGATTAAAGAATCATATTGCTGTTAACAAAAAATAATCGACCTAAACATAATGAAAACTCACTATGTTAGGTCGATTATTTTTAATTTGTAGATAGATCCTCCTAATGTGGCAGTCTATCTAAATTACATATAAGAGTTAGTTAATCTCTACATCAATATCCTCTGAAATACTACCGTAACGGTGGTATTCAAAAGAGATACTCTGCTCTTTAAGGTAGTGTAGTAACTCAATACGACCCTCTACTACAGGAGCAGAAGTCGCTACATATAGACCAGTTTTTGCAGCCTCTTTGAATATCTCCACCCCTATGTTACTACTGCAAGTACGAATACGAGAGTAGTTGTTGATTTTAGAAATAAAGATCTCTTCACTCTCAATAATAGTTGATATGTTTAGCTCATCCATAATATTGCGTAACTCTGTGAGTCTGCCGTATTCAGAGCCAACACTAACAATAATAGGTGTGCGAGCAATTTGGGATGCTGTAACAATAAGAGCAATATCATCCAATTTGTCATTAGGGTATACTCTTAATGCAACCAAGTCAAGTGGAAGGTATCTAAATGTGTTAGACTCTCCATATAGATTATTTACATCCTCCTCTTTTGAGAAAATATTATCGTAATTTGTAATGAAGCTCGTAACACCAATATCATAGCGTTTAAGCTCAGCTCCTTTTAGTAGCGTTGAAATGTGTGAATATGTGTGTGCAGAGTTTGCTGCTTCTGTATTAGTAATCTCTTTCTCTTTTACATTCACAAAACACGAGACATAGTTTACACCACCAGCTTTGATGCCACCACCAAATGCTGAAAGTTTCATCCCTCCGAAAGGCTGACGATTTACAATAGCACCAGTCACACCTCTGTTGATATAAAGGTTTCCAGCTTCAACATTATCTTTCCAGTATGCTTGCTCAGACTCATCAAGAGATTGAAGACCCGAAGTTAGACCATATGGAAGTTTGCTTAAATATTCAACCCCTTGCTCAAGTGAATCAATACACACAACTGATAACAGAGGTGCAAATATTTCATTGTCATATGTGTAGTTGCCTGGGCGAACTCCCCACTTAACACATGGTTTAAGTATAAACTTATCCTTATCAAGGAACTCTGGTGCAACAAGCCACTCTTCGCCTTTGTCAAGATTAGCGACAGCATGAAGTAATTTATCGTTGTTGTTTGTAACCATTGGACCTATTATGTTGTTTAGCTCCCATGCGCTACCAGTCTGCATACTTGTTACAGAATCAATAAGTTTCTGTTTAAATGTAGGGTCATTGTATATCTCTTTTTCGAGGAATAATAGAGAACAAGCAGAGCATTTCTGTCCTGCATTACTAAATGCCGATGAGACAACATTTAAAATAGCGTGATCTCTATCACCGTTTCCAGTTATAAGGATTACATTTTTACCTCCAGTCTCAGCAGAGAATGCGCACGTAGGGTTACTCTCCAATATGCGGAACGCAGTATCAGTACCTCCTGTGAAGATAATATGTTTAATATCCTGGTGAGATGTTAGGTAGCTAAGAGCCTCTCCTCCCTTAGGACATACAACTTGTAGAGCCTCACGAGGAACACCCGCTTCCCAGAAGCACTTCGCAAATTCCCAAGCTATTGGAGCAGATGCTGTTGCTGGTTTCAATATAACTCTATTTCCTGAGCATAGCGCAGCAGCAACACCTCCAATTGGAATTGCAATTGGGAAGTTCCAAGGTGGAATAACAAGTACGATACCCTTTGGTGTGCACTCTACGCTTTGTAGGTTGTCAAACTCTTTCATCGAAAGAGGGTAGAAGCGACAGAAATCTATTGCTTCAGAGATCTCAACGTCACCTTCAGTTATTGTTTTTCCTGTAATTGAAGTAGCACAACCAATTAAATCTCCTCTATGACGAGCAAGATTCATAGCTACTTCCATCATTATTTTGTGTCTATCTTCTGGGCTACGAGAGCTCCAATTTGAAGAGTCTGTTGATGCAATATTTACAATTTGTTTAACCTGATCAAGTGTTGCTTGCTCCATTTCAAACGTTGTAACACCATCTTTTTGTGAGTGGTCATGGTATTTAACACTATTCTCTGAGCTTTCCTGTGTTCCGCCAACATATACGTGTAGCTTCTCAGGAGTATCGGTTGCAGATTTTTTCCATTTATTTATTATCTTGTCAACCCACTCTCTGTTTGCAGGTAACTCGAAGTTAGTGTCTGGCTCACTCTCAAAGCTATCAGTAGATGTAACTTTTGTAGGCTCTTCATTACGGTTTTGAGTACGAGTCGCCTTCGTAGTCATACTATCCTTCATACCATAAGCGTCTATAAATTGGTTGTAAAGGAAGTCCCACTCTTTTGTGTTTGGTTTGAGGTTGAATGAGTAGCTAAGAAAATTCTCCTTGCCCGTATTTTCGTCCAAACGGCGTACCAGATAAGAGACTGCATTTAAGAAGTGCTCATCTTTCACTACTGGAGTATATAGGATAATCTGATTGCCTAGCTTGTCCATTGCACGACACAAGTTATTTGCCATACCCTCAAGCATCTCAAAAGTAATATATTCTGAAACTTTGTTTTTAGCACTTAGAAGATAAGCATATCCTATTGTATATAGATTGTGAGATGCAACACCAACATTTAAAACAGCACAGTTTTCAGGCATCAAAGCTCTGTCAAGAATATGTAGGTAGTTAGCATCAACCATAGTTTTTGTCGGCAAAACAGGGTTATCCCACCCTCGAAGTGACGAAACTACGCTCTCCATTTGAAGGTTCGCACCTTTAACTAGTCGCATTTTTAGTGGTGAACCACCATCTGAAACTCTTTGTTTTGCAAATTCTAGCAATTCACTTTGTAGTCCCCACGCATCTGGGAGGTATGCTTGAATAACAATACCTGCTCTATAGTTTTTGAATTGCGGTAGACTAAGTACTGTTTTGAATATGTCAAGTGTCAGCTCGGCATCTTTATACTCCTCCATGTCGAGGTTTACAAATTTTGACGAAGCAACACCATTCTCATCTACAAATGGAAAATCTATAGCTTTTTGATATATTGCAATTAGCCTTTCGCAAAGATCAATTTTACTTTGAGTATAGTTTAGAGGTTGAAGTTGTGCATATATTCCAGATATTTTAATTGATATGTAGTTAATATCTGGAGCTTCAAGAGCCTCAAGGTAGTGTTCGTATCTATGGTTAGCCTCTCCATCTCCCAAAACTACCTCTCCTAGAAGATTAACGTTTTGGCCAACTTGCTGAACTGCTCTCTTTGCAAGGTGTTTGGTAAGGAATGGACGCTTTTCGTTAATAATAACATCTGAAGTATCGCTGTGTAGCCTCTTCTTAAAGATAGGCATTGCAATAAAATCAAACTTGTATCCTATCTTAGCAAACAACATTAATAGAAATCGATCTCTAGCGTTGAAAAACTGTGGAACACCATATCTTTCGATTAAAACTTTGATACGTTTTGCTAAACGTTTATTATCTCGTATTTGAGACGACTCATCTAGCATTTTAGATAATAATATTTTATCCTCTGGTCTTTGAACTAAAATTGCATACTTCTCTTGCTCTTTTTTCTCTGACGGAGTCAACTCTTTGTCACTCTCAGAGTGTAGGTTTAATACCCATTGTGAGATCTCTTCAATTGTTGGTTTATTCATATGTATAGTACGATTTTAATAATATATATTTAGTTATATTTATTCCATATATGCAATAATACAAAAAAATAGCAAGAAAATGAAGCTTTTTTTTAAATTTACATCACTTTTTTATGATTTTTTGCATTTTTTAGCCATAGTTTATATAAATTTATGTAATTATTGGATGTGAGAATAATATTTTTTTTATGTGAGTTTATTTCATATTTATTGCAAGATTAATTTTAATCTATATATTTGTAACAAATAAAAATAATATGATTGCTATTGTAATTTGTGGACTAATAATAATATCACTAGTATGTGATATATATCTTTACAATCGAGTATTGGTAAAGCATAAGATTTCACCTCTGTATCGAAAAGTATTCGTTGCTTATTGGGCTATTCTGTACCTGTTTTTCTTGGCTACGATATTGGCGAGTAGGTTTGTAATTGGAGAGAGCGTTGAGTTAATGACTAGGCTATTTATGTGGAGTACATATGCTTTATTAATTAGTATAATTCCTAAGTTTATAATCTCTGCATTTATTGCTTGTAGCGATTTTTACTCAGTTTTGTTTAAGCGTAAAACTAGAGCTTTAAGTTATATTGGTGTGGGGATTGCAGCTCTAGTTATTGTTGTATTTGTTCATGGTGCAACACTTGGGAGAAGCCAAATTGAAGTAAAGAACGTTAGTGTCGTTAGTGATAAAATTCCAGAGTCATTTAATGGATATAAAGTTGCCTTTTTTTCTGATTTACACGTGGGAACATTGGTGTGTAAACGAAATATGGTTGCGAAATTAGTCGATGAAATAAATAATCAAAATGTTGATTTAGTAATTAATGGTGGTGATATAGTTCACCAATCATATGAAGAGATAACACCTGAAATTTTAGAGATACTTAATCAGATAGAGGCTAAAGATGGAGTGTTGTCTGTCTTGGGTAACCACGATTTAGGGTACTATTACCCTGATTCATTATCCTTACCTAAGGATCTAAATATTAAGTGTTTGATAGAGGATTTAATCTCGATAGATAACGTATGGTTGCAAAATAGTTCGACCTACATATATCGAGGGACTGATAGTATATCTATTACGGGGCACACATATCCGAGAGAGATGAAAGGATTAGCACACATAATAGGTATGGATGCTTTTGATATATCATCTGCGTATAATGGGGTTGACTCTACTGATTTTAATATTACGATAGCCCATGATCCTCAGTTGTGGAGTAGTATTTTGAGTAATGGGATTGGCGATGTAACCCTATCTGGTCATGTGCACGCTATGCAGTGTAAAATTAAAATAGGCAGTAAGGTCTTTTCACCTGCATCAATGTTGTACGATAAGTGGAGTGGGGAGTATCGTGACGGAGAACGTATGTTGTATATAAATGATGGTATTGGATGTGTGGTATTCCCGATGAGGATTGGAGTAAAACCTGAACTGACTATTATTGAACTTAAAACTAAAGCAGAATAATGGAGGTAATTATTTCGGTGGCAACATCTTTAGATGGATATATTGATGATAGCACTACACAAAGATTAAAGCTCTCTAGTCCCGAAGATTGGGATGATGTTCTTAAACTTAGGTGTGAGTGTGATGCGATTCTTGTTGGTGCAGGGACTTTGAGAATAGATAATCCATCCCTAGTTGTAAAGAGTGATGAAGAGAGGCTAAAAAGGGTTAAAAATGGGCTCGATAGTGATATTATAAAGGTATCATTAACTGCAAGTGGGTGTGTTAGTAGAGAGATGAGGTTTTTTACTGAAGGTAATGGTACCAAAATATTGTTTGTTACAGATGGTGTTGATACATCTTCGGTTGACGATCTATGTGAAGTGGTCTCTTTAAAAAGCATAACCGCAGAAAATATCGTAAATGAGCTATCAAATCGAGGCTTTAAACGATTATTAGTAGAGGGGGGGAGTAACATATTAACTATGTTTTTTAATGAGAATATGGTTGATAAGTTGAGGTTAGCTATTGCACCATTTTTTGTTGGTGACTCAAAGGCACCAAGATTTGTACAAGATGCAATTTTTTTTGCAAATAAAGATAATAGAATGAAATTAATAAATGTTCGCCAATTGGGCGATATGGCAGTAATGGAGTATGGAAGATAGAGATAGTATATATTTGGAGAGAGCTTTGGAGTTGAGTCGTAGTTGTGTTAAATCGGACTCTGCATACTCTGTTGGTGCTGTGCTACTATGTGCAGATGGTAAGGTGTATGGTGGATATACACATGAAACTAATGATACGAATCATGCAGAAGAGGAGGCTATATTAAAGGCATCTAAGGATATGGCTACATTAGAGGGTGCTATAATGTTTTGTACGATGGAACCTTGTTCTATTCGTAAATCAAAACCGAAGTCGTGTACGCAACTTCTGATTGAGAATAGATTTAAGAGGGTCGTATTTATTGTTAAAGAGCCCGATTGTTTTGTTGAGTGTAATGGAGTTAATCTGCTAAGGGAGGCAGGTATCGAAGTTAATATAAATGATGAATTAGCGGAGAGTGTAAGGATGATTAATAAACATATAATTATTTCGTAAGTACGGTTGTGCTTAGCTGCTTGCGGAGAGTAGTTCTTACATATGTGAAATAAAAAAGAGGGAGACTCAAATTCATTTAGTATGAATTTAAGCCTCCCTCTTTTTATTATCTATAGTTTTTAAAAAAACTGCCCCAAAATATTTCTAATTTGAGGCAGTCTATTTCTAAATATTTGTTATACACATCTTAATTTGATGTGACCTTTTATTATTTTATTGTTTCTAAATATTCAAAGTCTACATCAGGTTCAGTGCCTTTAGCAGTTGATTCAAATGTAGTGTAACCTTTTGTTAACTCGTTAAAGAATCCACCCATTTTTAGATAGAATGAACCATTTTCTAACAAGCCACCTTGATAATCTAACCTTACACCTGCACTTGCAGTTGCATCATGTGTAAATGTACCGCTAGTTACTCTTACCCATTTAGCACTTTCCCCATATGACCACTGGTTTGACAAGGCTACTTTTCTACTAAGATATCCTTGATTTGGGCTGAAGTTTTCTAAGAAAGAGTGAGCATTTGTGTACCAAGTATCTGTTTTAGGACGTAAGAAACTTGCAATTAAGCGCCACTCATTATCATCTGTTGCAAAGAAGTATGCAGTGTAAACAGTATTTCCCTTACCATCAGGGTGTACTTGCATTAAGAATTTATATGTATTGCCAGCAGTCCAGTTATATCTCAAGTAACTTTGACCTCCAGAGCCTTCATTTCCAAACTCGCCAATATGTACATCACGTCCTGTTTTCATAAGTTTAATTCTATCCTCTTCAGGAATTAAGTCTGGATCTTCTGTATCAAATGGACTCCACACAGAGAATAAAACTCTTCTTTCAGTAGCTGAATTATACTGCATTCCAAAATAGCCCTCTCCAAATCCAGCAGCCATATAGTAACTGTTCATTGTTTCCCCCTCTTTAGGAACAGTAACTTCGTTGTAAAACCACTCAACATTCTCTTTTGGAAGAGTATATTTCATATGAACAGAAGGACCTCTACGTCCCCAGTAATTCTCAAAGTCATGTACGTAACTCATCTCGCCATCAGCAACAACTAATATTGATTCGACCTCTCCGAAGTTATTTGTTGCGCTCTCTACTCCTTGTAGATCAACACGAACATAACCTGGATCTGTGGTAGTAAATTTGCCTACATTAACCTTTGCAAAGTTGTCACTAGCGATATTAACTTTAATAGTTTTATCTCCACATTTAACATTAACAGATGAATTACCCTTAGCTTGAAGTGCAAGTTCAAAAGTTCCAGCTTTGTGTAGATAGAAGTATGTGCTGATTACACTTTTTTTACTTCTCCAGCTAGTTAAGCCTTTATTATGATCAATGTTAGCACCACTTTGATCTTCAGTCACATAGCTATTTCCACCCATTCCAACAGCAGTAGGAGCTACAACCTCGACAATACAAGTTGCTTTTTTTAGTCTCTCCTCTGTAGTAACAGTAATTGTTGCTGTTCCTATTTTTAGTGGAGTAACAACTCCAGCTTCATCAATAGTTGCAACTGCTTCGTCACTACTTGACCAAGTGACATTTTGATTTGTTGTATTTTCAGGGATGAAAGTAGCTTTAAGGGTTTTAGGTGCTCCTGATTCACTGAATTTTAATGTTTCGTAATCAAGTTTCACTCCACTAAGGTATACTGTTTTTGGAACAACAGTTACGACACATGTGTTAGAGATTTCTTTATCTTTTACAGTTACAGTAATTGTTGTTTCACCTTTTTTTAGTGGGGTAACAACTCCAGACTCATCAACAGTTGCAATTTTTACATCACTACTTGACCAAATAAGGTCTCTTTCTGTTGTGTTTGAAGGAGAAAAAGATGTTGTTAGAGTACCCTTATCTTCATTTTCAGTCAATGTTAATGTTTTTGGAACAATAGTTATCCCAACTACAGGAATAACTTGCTCATATACAGTGACAGTACACTCTCCTACCTTTGCACCATCGTCTGTTGTTGCAATAATTTTAGCTTCACCCTCTTTAAATGCAGTTATAGTTCCAGTTGCATTAACCAACGCAACCTCCCTGTTGTTACTGCGCCAAGTGATACCTTTATTTGTTACATCAATAGGTGTTATGACAGCTTTTACTGTCTCGCTAGCACCTACAACGAGGCTAAGTGTATTAGGGGTGATTGTTACTCCTGTTGCATGGATGACTTCGATTCCATCATCTGAGCAAGATTTTAATAATAATAGCGATGTTATCGCGCATAGCATAATCATGGATTTGGCTAAAAATTTTCTCATTCGTTACAAGTTTAGGTAGTTAATTTATTAAAATAGTTAATTAGTTATGTAATATTAAAACAAATGTACAAATTTTACAAAGATAAAGGTATCTATTTGCATGTTTTTTTAATTATAATATAATAGTAGTTCTCCTTTCAGTTACTCTTAATGTTATGATTTGTCTATAAAATATCAAATTTACGTAAAGTAAGGTGGGGAAATTAACCCTGTTTGTCTATGGAAAAGGCTATTTGGTCTATTTGTTTTTTTATACTTAGTAGTATAGTATATTTTTGAAGTACAATTAAAAGATAATACTATGAACTATTTTAATAAACTACTAGGGTGTACGCTCTTTTTGCTTGGGTCAATTTATGGAGACTTAGCGGCTCAAGACTCAATGATAACCATGGACCTAAGAGGGTGTATAGATTATGCTCACAAAAACAATATCTCTTTGAAGAGATCTAAACTTCAATTAGATTTGAGTGAGGTGGATGTTAAGAGTGCAAAAGCAGCTTTCCTTCCGAATTTAACAAGTTCAATCTCACAGAATTATAATAATAAACCATTTGGAGAGCAGTTTGGTACGCCAACAAACAGTTATAGTGCCAATTATGGTGTTAGTTCATCTCTTACTCTGTACAATGGGGGACAGAATAGAAATGATCTAAAGGTAAGTGAATTAAATGTGGATATGTCGGAGTTGGATATCGAGATTAATGAGAGCGATATTGAGACGGCAATAGCACAGTACTACATCCAGATACTATACGCTACAGATGCACTTGATGTTAATAAATATATGTTGGATGTAAGTATTAAAAATAGAGAGAGAGGTCAAGAATTATATAATCTTGAAGATATAAATAGTGCTGATTTGGCACAATTGGAGAGTCAAGAGGCATCAGATAGGTATAATGTTGTTGTTGCTGAGTCTAATTTGCGAAACTTAAACTTGCAATTAAAGCAGTTATTGGAGATCGATAGTGAGACTACTGTCCATATCGAAATCCCAGAGATAGATGATGATAGAATAAATATAACAATTCCATCAATTAATACGATATACGCTATTGCAGAGGGTATAAGGCCTGAAATAAAACTTAATGAGTTAGATGTTTTAGCTTCAAATATTGCTCTTTCTCAATCAAAGGCGGGCTATCTACCCACAATTAAACTCGCTGCAAATGTTGGTGTCAACCACAATACAACAAGTAATTTTAACTTTGGAGATCAGTTGCAAAATAGTCTAGGCAATGGATTGGGTCTAAATATTAATATTCCTATTTTTAATAATAGAAAGACAAAGAGTGCAGTAGATAAATCGGAATTAAATATAGTTGATAGTGAACTAAGTTTGAAAGATTCAAAAAACCAGTTATACCGAACTATCGAATCTATATATAATGATGCGATAAATGCTCAGATGAAGTTTGTTGCTGCGGAGCAGAAGTTATTAAGTGTAGATAAAAGTTTGGGTCTAGTGATCGAGCAGTTTGAGTTGGGGATGAAGAGTCCGATGGAGCTATTGATCGAGCAGAGTAATTACATTGCGACACAGCAAGAACTTATACAAGCGAAGTATGTCGCTCTGTTGAATATAATACTATTAAATCACTATAAAGGAGACGAAATTAAAATCTAAAATTTAAATAATGGAAAAGATGAAGAAGAAAAAATATTTAATAATACTAGCTAGTATTGCACTGTTATCTATATTATATTTTGCATTTAAAGATAGTTTGATGCCTTCAGATAGCAGCGTTAATGTTACTACCGCAGTGGTAAAAAAAGGAAAGATTGTAAACTCAATATCTGCAACTGGAACAATAGAGCCTGTTACGCAGGTTCAAGTTGGAACTCAAGTGTCAGGAATATTGACCAAACTATATGTTGACTACAATAGCATAGTAAAAAAAGGTGATGTTATTGCGGAGTTGGATAGGAGTAATCTCCTTATTGATCTATCGTCAAAACAGAGTAGTTTAAATAGTGCCAAGAGTGAGTATGAGTATGAATTGCAGAATTACACGCGAGAAAAGACGCTGTTTGAGAAGAATTTAATCGCAAAGAGTGAATACGATATAGCTCTGTATAACTATGAGAAGGCTCAAAATAATTACGACTTAGCGCACTATAATCTTACTAAGTCTCAGACAAATTTAGGATATGCAACTATCTACTCTCCAATTGATGGTGTTGTGTTATCTAAAGATGTCGAAGAGGGTCAGACTGTTGCATCTAGTCTGAATACTCCTACATTATTTACGATTGCGGCAGATTTGACCGATATGAGGGTAATCGCGGATGTTGACGAAGCAGAGATCGGTGGAGTTGAAGTTGGTCAAAAAGTTATATTTGCAGTTGATGCTTATCTTGATCTTCAATTTGAAGGGGTTGTAACTCAGGTTCGCCAGCTAGGGATTGTAACAAGTAATGTTGTTACATATGAGGTTGTAATATCTGCACATAATCCTGAGTTGAAACTTAAACCTGGGTTGACTGCAAATGTCACTATCTACACAATGGATGAGATGTGTGAGACGGTTGTTCCTGCAAAGGCATTAAGTTTTGACCCAAGATTGGTGTTAGAACCTAATGAAGTAATTGTTAATGAGATGCCACGTAAAGCACCAAAAGTGTGGGTGAAGAGTGGTGATGTATATAAATCTGTTGGAGTTACATTGGGGCGAAGTAGTAGAACATTTACTGAAGTCTCTGGGATAGATGCTGGGACTACAATCGTAGTTGATGTAGAGTCAGATGCCGTAAATGCTCCAATGGCTGGAAAGATACCAGAGCAAGAGAAGAGTCCATTTGCTTTAGGAGGACCTAAAGGAGGTAGACGTCCATAGTGTAAATCTATAATCATCTTGAAAATGAGAAATAAAATAATAGAATTAATAGATATAAAGCGAAACTTTAGTGTTGGTTCAGAGGTCGTACGCGCTTTACGTGGGATTTCATTTACAATACGCGAAGGCGATTTTGTAACTATAATGGGAACATCAGGTAGTGGTAAGAGTACACTATTAAATATTCTTGGTTGTCTTGACGATACCTCAAATGGAGAGTATTATTTAGATGGAGTACTGGTTCGTAATATGAGTAAGAATGAGAGAGCAACACTGCGTAATCGTAAAATTGGCTTTGTATTTCAGAGTTATAATCTCCTTGCCAAAACTACTGCGGTAGAGAATGTTGAATTGCCACTGATGTATAATTCAAGCATACGCTCTAAAGATCGTAGAGATAGGGCAATTACGGCTTTGACAAGAGTTGGATTAGCAGATCGTCTGCAACATAAAAGCAACCAAATGAGTGGAGGGCAGATGCAACGAGTTGCGATTGCACGAGCTTTGGTAAATGATCCTGCTGTGATATTGGCAGATGAGGCGACAGGTAATTTGGATACTCGAACATCATTTGAAATATTAACTCTTTTGCAGAGGCTACATTCAGAGGGGAAAACAATTGTGTTTGTTACTCACAATCCTGAAATTGCAGAGTTTTCCAATAGGTGTATTATATTGAAAGATGGCTTGGTTGATAGTGATGTCTATAATTCGGATGTGCGTAGTGCCGCAGAGGTACTTGCTAATTTACCGGTATTAAATGAAGATTAATTATAATATTTATAAAAATGAACGGATTAAATCTATTTAGAATAGCAGTACATGCTCTGTCGAACAACAAAACAAGAGCTTTTTTGACAATGCTTGGTATTATAATTGGGGTAGCTTCTGTGATCACGATGCTTGCGATAGGGCAGGGGTCTAAGAGTAGTATTGAAAATCAGATTTCGGAGATGGGTTCAAATATGATTATGATCTACCCTGGTGAGAGTCGTATGGGAGGTGTTAAGTTGAGTGCATCGGAGATGAATACTCTTAAAATAGAGGATTATGAGTCTCTAAAAGAATTAGATTATTTAAGCGGAGTAAGTCCCTTGGTTTCATCCTCAGGTCAATATATTTTTGGGGCAAACAACTATCCAAGTGCAATCTCAGGAGTTAGCCCAGACTATTTATCAATACGTCAGTTGAAATTGGCTAGTGGTGCGATGTTTTCGGAAGATGACATTCGTTTGTCTGCAAAAGTTTGTGTTATTGGGACGACGATTAAAAATAATCTATTTCCAAATGGGGAAGATCCAATAGGACAGATTATACGTTTTAAGAAGATCCCATTTCAAGTGATCGGAGTCCTTGAATCTAAGGGGTATAATTCAATGGGTACAGACCAAGATGAAATTGTATTGACCCCATACACAACTGTAATGAAGCGAATCCTTGCAGTTACACATCTTAAAAGTATATATGCAAGTGCAATAACTGAAGAGCAAACTGAGGTTGCGAAACAAGAGGTTTCTGAGGCTCTGAGATATAACCATAAAATAGAGAGTGGTGGTGTTGATGATTTTAATATTAGGACTCAAGAAGAGTTGGCTTCAATGATTAGTAGTACAAGTGAATTAATGACAACACTACTTGCTTGTGTTGCAGCTATATCACTGCTAGTGGGTGGTATTGGAATTATGAATATTATGTATGTATCAGTAACTGAGAGAACAAAGGAGATTGGATTGAGAATGTCTGTTGGAGCTAAGGGTATTGATATTCTAAGTCAATTTTTAATAGAGTCTCTATTGATAAGCGTTACAGGTGGTATAATAGGGGTTGTATTAGGGTGTAGTTTTGCTTTAGGTGTAAATAAATTAGTACATTGGCCTATTGAAATTGAGACGTGGACCATATTAGTTTCATTCGCAGTGTGTTCATTCACAGGAGTATTCTTTGGTTGGTATCCAGCAAAAAAAGCGGCACAATTAGATCCTATTGATGCAATTCGTTACGAATAAAAAAACTATATTTGTAGAGTAGTAATTTAAACAAATTTGGTGTAGAATGAAAGCATTAATGAATTATAAGATAGCGTTACATCTTTTAGTGGCGATGATGATATGTTTATCCCCACTTATTATGAATGCAATATGGTCTGAAAGTGAGTTGTCTAAGGGATTATATTTTCGATATGGGATTGAGGCATTTTCGCTACTAACTATATATATAGTTAATTATTATCTATTTATTCCACGGTATCTTTTTTGCAATTTTAAATTAAAATTTTTCATATATAATTTACTGACATTACTCCTGATTGTAGCTATTATGTATTGTATTAGAGAGTATGTAATTGAAAAACCTTTTTATGTCGTAAAAAGTACGCGTCATAAACTCTGGATAATATCGGTTAGTCGAGATCTATTTAGTTTGGTTCTTACGGTTGGATTTGCAATTGCGGTACGTATGACGGGGAGGTTTATGGAGAATGAACTAGCACTTAAAGAGGCGGAGAGTGCGCGAGCATCTGCGGAGTTATTGAATCTTCGCAATCAGATTAACCCTCATTTTCTACTTAATACTCTTAATAATATATATGCGCTGATCGCATTTAATGGAGAGAAGGCGCAAGATTCGGTGCAGAAGTTGAGTGTATTATTGAGATATGTTCTCTATGATAATAAGGAAGAGAGTGTTTTGCTAACTAAAGAGATTAATTTTTTAAGTAACTACATCGAATTAATGCAGATTCGGTTATCTAGTAATGTGGAGGTGAAGAGTAACTTTAATGTTTCAAAAACTTCGGCAACTCGTATAGCTCCGCTCATATTCATTAGTTTGATAGAGAATGCGTTTAAGCATGGTGTAAACCCTTTAGAACAGAGTTATATACACATATCTATTGAGGAGATTGAAGATGGTAGAAGTGTTGCGGTCTGTATCGCAAATAGTAATCATCCAAAATTAGAGAGTGATAAGAGCGGTAGTGGCATAGGGTTGGAGCAGGTGCGAAAACGATTAGAGCTATTGTATAAGAATCGATATGAATGGGACGTGATCTGTGATGCTAAACATTATAAGAGTAAATTACTTATTAAAATTAATTAATAATGGTATTGAAAGCAATAATTATAGATGATGAGCCTTTAGCACTAGATTTACTAGAGAGTTACATCGATAAAACACCATTCATTGAACTTATAGGGCGCTTTTCAAGTGCCCTTGAGGTTGTAAATTCGCCGAAGTTAAAGGAGGCTGATCTACTGTTTTTAGATATTCAAATGCCAGTGCTTAACGGTCTGGAGTTTAGTCGAATGATTGATGCTAAAACTAGAATTATTTTCACAACAGCTTTTAGTGAATACGCTATTGATAGCTACAAGGTTAATGCTATTGATTACCTGTTGAAACCAATTTCATACATTGATTTTATATCCTCTGCGAATAAGGCATTACAGTGGTTTAAATTGTATAATAATGTAGATGCCATAGACTTACAATTTCCACCAAAAGAGTTAACTCGTGTTTTAGAGCGAGATTATATATATGTTAAGTCGGAATATAAACTTATTAGAGTTGATCTATCAAAACTTATATATGTTGAGGGGTTAAAAGATTACGTGAAATTATATGTTGAGGGTGATTTGAAGCCGATACTATCATTGATGAGTATGAAGAGTTTGGAGGAGACTCTGCCCCAATCTATGTTTATGAGAGTTCATAAATCATACATAGTTCAAAAGCATAAGATTAAAATTATTGAGCGTAATCGCATTATTTTTGGAAAGGAGTATATCCCAATTGGTAGTGCATATAAAGATAAATTGAAAGAGTATTTAATGTAAATATGGGGTGGGGGGATTATTCAATTGTCTACCATAGTTTTAGTAATTTATTTTTTTCATAACTTTAAACTTACTCTTTAATAAATCACTATATTTGTATCTTATGGATATAAACATTATTTTTGATAAATTAAAAACAGTTTTTTAAATATATTATGAAGAAAATCTTTATTTTTTCACTACTCTTTCTCATTGGCGGAGTAGCTAATGCTCAGACATTCTCTGATGTATTTCACGATAAATCTATGCGTTTTGATTATTACCACTGTGGCGATAGTACCAGTGAAGCTTTTTTCTATGAGAAAATTGTAGAAGAACCATATTGGGGTGGTTCTAAAGTCAACTTGGTTGATGAGGCTGGATATGGGAATCATCTCTTCAAAGTTATAGATAAAGAGAGTGGAGATCTGTTATATTCAAGAGGATATTGCTCGTTGTTCAATGAGTGGCAACATACAGAGGAGGCTAATACTTCTCGTAAAGGTTATAAGGAGTCATTAGTATTTCCTTATCCTAAAAATGATGTTGTATTGGAGATTTATACACGTAACTTCGCAAATGGAGAGTTTGTGAAGCAGTTTTCTAAAGATATAGATCCAGAGTACTTTCAAATTATTCCACATAGAGCAAAAGGTGAAGTTTTTGACATTGAGGTTAATGGTGATGCTGCAACATCAATAGATATTGTTGTGTTAAGCGAGGGATATACGACAGATAAAAAAGATAAATTTGTTAAAGATGTAGAGAGGTTTGCAGAGTCTTTGTGGGCTTACTCTCCGTTTAAAGAGGAGCGAAAGAGATTTAATGTCAGAGCAGTGTGGTGCGGTGATGGGTTTGGTGATGGAATCTCAATTCCTAAGGATGACGTGTGGGTAAATACACCGCTAAATGCAAAATTTTATACATTTGATTCAGAGAGATATCAGATGGTAGATGATCTTCAAGTTGTTAGAGATTATGCTGCAAATGCACCATACGACTATATCTATATCTTGTCTAATAGTACGAAGTATGGTGGTGGCGGAATATATAATTTTTATGGTATAAGTTCTGCAAACCATGAATCCCTAACGGCAGAGGTTTATGTACACGAGTTTGGGCACTTGTTTATGGGACTTGCAGATGAATATGAAGGCGACTCTGAGGAGATGTATAATTTGGAGGTTGAACCGTGGGAGGAGAATATCACAACACTTGTAAACTTTAAGAGTAAAAATTGGAGTCGTATGATAGGTCGTAAAGTAGAGATTCCAACAGAGATTTGCGATGCAAATAAAGATGTTGTTGGAGTGTATGAAGGTGCTGGATATGTCAAAAAAGGGGCGTATAGACCTTGGTTAGAGTGTATAATGAGAAGTCTTAATGGAACAGTATTTTGTCCTGTTTGTCAAGATGCACTGAAAAGGCATATTGATTTCTTGGCAAAGTAGCTCTTTGCAAGGAGTAAAGTCAGTTGCAATAATATAGTTGTTTTTAAGTTTTAATAACTTAGCGCATAAGAAAAGCGACTAATGGATAATACTCCATTAGTCGCTTTTTCTATGTAAAAACGCTATATCATTTAAACGCTATTTACATTTGAATGTTTTCATCTTTCACTAACTTCCCATCAAATAGGTTTAAAATCCTATCTGCATATTGTGCATCATGTTGAGAGTGAGTAACCATAATAACTGTCGCTCCTTCTTTATTTAGTTCCGTAAGTAACTCCATAACTTCCCTGCCGTTTGTTGAGTCGAGGTTTCCTGTCGGCTCATCTGCAAGAATCAACTTAGGGTTACAAATAACTGCACGAGCAATTGCAACACGTTGCTGTTGACCTCCTGATAACTGTTGAGGGAAGTGTCCTGCACGATGAGATATATTCATACGTTTTAGCAGTGCATCAACTCGTTCCTTTCGCTCTTTAGCCTTTACCTTTAGATATATAAGAGGTAACTCAATATTATCAAATACATTAAGGTCATCAATCAAGTTAAAGCTCTGGAATACAAAACCAATATTTCCTTTGCGAAATAGAGTTCTTTCTCTCTCTTTAAGCTTTCCTACTTCTTTGTCAAGTAGGGTATAATCTCCATTTGTTGGGTTGTCAAGAAGTCCTAATATATTAAGTAGCGTTGACTTGCCACAGCCAGAAGGGCCCATAACGGCAACAAATTCTCCCTCTTTAATATTAAATGTAACCCCGTTCAGCGCAATTGTCTCAATCTCTTCTGTACAAAAGTGCTTCTTAATGTTCTCAATTTTTAACATTGTCATAATTTTAGTTTTTTTAGTTTGCGTGAGCTGCCCTTCGCGGGCAGCGGTGCGGTGCGTGGTCGCACTCAACTATTATTTAGTTTACTATAATGTATTTATCCTC
>CAMQVY010000016.1 GCA_947038405.1 uncultured Rikenellaceae bacterium
TGGTCGCACTCAACAATAAACTGAAGTACATAAAATGAAGTTTTCACTAAAGTTTCTCTCATAAAGTTGTTTAGTAAAGTAAAATAACTATTTTTGTCTCTGTTATTAAACATAAGGGGTGCTATTTTATGGCTGAGACTATACCCGTATAACCTGATTCGGATAATGCCGACGTAGGGAAATCGTGATACTATTTTATTGTCATCATTAGTCGACAATCCTTTTGTTTATACTATTAATAGTGTAATATCATTTAATTAAATATATTAAAATGGAACAAATTGAATTAAGTGCAGGCGCATTACCTGGATCTGAAAAAGTGTATGTAAAGGGAACTATGTTCAACATCGAAGTACCCATGAGGAAAATAATTACTTCTGATACAATCGAAGTTGATGGGTCTCGCGTAGTTAATGAAGATGTCGTTGTGTATGATACATCTGGTCCTTATACCGATTCAAATTATGTGGTAGATATAAAAAAAGGACTACCTAAAATTAGACAAGAGTGGATTGATGAGCGTGGCGATACAATCAAACTAGATAGCTTTAGCTCTGAATATGGACGTATGCGCCAACTTGACGAGTCATTAGATGATCTTAGATTTGAACACGTATGCACCACACCTCGTGTAGCAAAAGAGAGATGTGTCACTCAACTTTTTTACGCTAGACAAGGTGTTATCACTCCCGAAATGGAGTATATCGCTATTCGCGAAAATCAACTCGTAGACCAAATAAAAGAGAAGTATAAAAAAGAGGCTGGAGATCCATTAGGAGCAAATATCCCATCGTATATTACACCTGAATTTGTAAGAGATGAGGTCGCTGCTGGACGTGCAATTATTCCTGCAAACATCAATCACCCTGAGTGTGAACCTATGATTATAGGTCGTAACTTCTTGATTAAAATCAATGCAAATATTGGAAACTCGCCTGTAACATCATCGATCTCTGAAGAGGTTGAGAAAGCTGTATGGGCATTCCGTTGGGGCGCTGACACAATTATGGATCTATCAACTGGTGCAAACATACATGAGACTAGAGAGTGGATTATTCGCAACTCACCAGTTCCGATGGGAACTGTACCTTTGTACCAAACACTAGAGAAGGTTAAAGGTGATGTTAAGATGTTGAACTGGGAGATATTTAGAGATACTCTTATTGAACAAGCTGAACAAGGTGTTGACTACTTTACAATACACGCAGGATTACGCTGGGCGCACGTACCACTAACAGTACGCCGTGTTACAGGTATTGTTTCGAGAGGTGGATCTATAATGGCTAATTGGTGTACAATGCACAAGCAAGAGAGCTTTATTTATGAGCACTTCAACGAAATATGTGAGATTGCAGCTAAGTACGACGTCGGAATTTCATTGGGAGATGGACTACGACCAGGATGTATTGCAGACGCAAATGATCGCGCTCAATTTGAAGAGCTTAAAACTCTTGGTGAACTAACTGAGATGGCATGGAAGCACGATGTACAAGTTATTATCGAGGGTCCAGGACACGTTCCAATGCACAAAATCAAAGAGAACATGGATCTTCAATTGAAATATTGTCATGAAGCCCCATTCTACACTCTCGGTCCATTGGTAACAGATATTGCTCCAGGATACGACCATATAACTGCTGCTATTGGTGGAGCTATGATTGGATGGATGGGAACATCTATGCTATGTTATGTAACACAAAAAGAGCACCTTGGACTACCAAATAAAGAGGATGTTAAAGAGGGTGTTATTACTTTTAAGTTGGCTGCTCATGCGGCAGACTTAGCTAAAGGTCACCCTGCGGCATACTTCCGTGACTATGCAATGAGTAAAGCTCGCTTTGAGTTCCGTTGGAAAGATCAATTTCATTTAGCATTAGACTCTGAAAAAGCTATCAAATTTCACGATGAGACACTCCCTGATGAAGGTCATAAAGAGGCTCATTTTTGTTCAATGTGCGGAGAGCACTTCTGCTCTATGCGCGCAAACAAACAGATACGCGAAAAATTAGCTGCTGAAGAATAGTATACTGTTCACTGCGATCACTGAGATTTGTGATCGCAGTGAACAATTATATCTTTATATAAATTAGCTCTAATTTCATCAATTTGATGGTTTTTTGCTCCACAATTGAATCCTAATTCAGCATAGCGATGAATAAGTTCTGGATTGTTTATCAACTCAAAAACCCTGTCTAAAAGCTCTTTTTCATCACTAATAACAACTGCTGCATTGTGCTCTTTCAGATATTCAATAGCTCCTGATTTATCCCATCCAATAGCTAAGATACATCGCCCAGCCTCTAAATAATCTACAATCTTAGTCGAAAAAGATAATCTAGCACTATAACGTTCCGATAGTCTAAATGATTCAACATGAACTAATATATCTGCATCTCTCTGAATATCTTTTATTTCACTACTAGGTAATCCCCCACAAAAATAGGAAGTACCATTGACATCCAACCTTTTCATAATTGAATTTGAAATAGGGGTCATGGAATATATAAATAATTGTGCTTTTACACCATCTTTATTTACTCTAATAAGTGAATCAGCTAGACTAGCCAAAGACTCCCAACGTCCAGAACCCAAATTACCTGTATACACTATTTTTAACGGTGTATTAAGATGCTCTTTTTTGTGTGAAAAATCGGCAAAAGCTCCACCCTTAAATAGTAATTTACACTTATTACCAAATATATCATTATACTCAATCTTCTGCCTCTCTGTTATGGTATATAATATTTTACAATTATCAATTACTCTCTTCACATACCCTCTTTTTATAGATCTATCAATCCAAAATAGTGGTGACAATGAGAATTGTTTATACGTGTAATTGTCATCTGATATATATCCAATCATAGGTTTATTTGTAATTTTCTTTGCATGTATCCCTATTTCATTTACATATGAAGAGTAAAAAATTGGCTGGAAAATAATATCTGGAGCAAAGTCTGTAATGAATAGATCTAACTCTCTGGATCTCCATTTAGCTCTTGACCAGACAAAATCACGCGCCCAAAATAAAATTTGCCAACGCAATTTTTTCGCAATATTTAAAACGTTTCGCTCCTTTACTGAGAGTCTATCTAAATCGTTAAAACCATTTTGGCTCACTTGGGAAACCTCTACTCCTGATGAAACCTCACTATTAAAAATCGACTTAATAATATTTTTTAATGTTATCTGAAAGAAATATTTACAAACCACAGTATTAGGAGCACCACTCTCACAATAAATATTTGCTATTTCATAACAATCTTCTCCACCAAAAATATTAGAAAAACTACTCCCAAAACTATTATTATCATCCCACGGATTTAATGAGACAATTAATATTTTAATCTTTTTTCTTTTCATTTGTATATATATCCTTTAGTTTTCAAATGCACGTAGACTCCTAATACCCAACTTGTTAATACGACTCCAAAAAATTTATATAGAAATGATATTTTTTGTGATTTATGATTATTACTATATTGGAGGAGATCTTCACATTCAATCATCTTACTGAAAAATTTAGCTCTAATTTTAGGATTCACACTTGCTAATAACCCAATTAACACTCCAAATTGATATGCTAAATAGCCTAAATATAGCTCCTTTTCCTCTATGTTCATATCTGAATTTATAAAATAGACTCTCCATTTTTTTATAACATATAGTAAATTTTCATAATTCAACTCATTCAATAATGATGTTGTTGACCCTAAACGCCCCTGTCTATAGATGTAAAAAGGACGATTGTAAACTACAACTCTCTCGGCACACATGAAAATGTGAAAATTCCAATCAATATCCTCTGCTGATACCAACCCTCGCTCAAATTCAATTTTATTCCTAATTATTAAATCTCGTTTAATCACTTTACTCCACGCACTAACCTCAAATTGTCCATTTTTAATTAAATAAGATAATACCTCACCTTTAGATTTAGAGTTAATTGTCGCCACATCAACACATCCAGGAGGTAGTATCTCTGTACCATTACTATATTGTAATATTTTACTAAAACATATAACATCACCATTAGTATCATTAATTAATTTAATAATATTTGACAAATGGTACTCACCTCGCCAATAGTCATCACTATCAACATACGTAATGTATTCTCCCGAAGAGGCTAAAGTACCATCATTCCTTGCCGAAGATACACCCTCATTATTTTTATGGATGACTAATACCCTACTATCCTTAGATGAGTATTCATCGCATATGTGAACAGAATTATCTGTTGAACCATCATCTACAAGAATAACCTCAATACTCTTATATGTTTGATTCAATACACTATCTAAACACTCTGATAGATAGTGTTCAACATTATATACTGGAATTATTATACTAACTAAAGGGGAATATCCCATAATCTATTAACCTATTTTATTCAATTTATTATTATTTCATTCTGTATGAATGAAATAATTCTGACAAAATGACGTAAACACATATATTATAGCTTACCTAAAAATGGGAAATACCTATATATTACTCCCTCAACCCTAGATAAAAAATTTATAATCGCCGATGGATACATCTTCCGCTCAAATTTATGATTAAACAGCATATCCTCAACAACATATTTAGGGTGTTTTAATGGAAAGTCAATCTCATATCTCTTTTTGTAGAATAAACTCCGCACACGACGTGGTAATAAATGTAGAGCCTCAACTGCATGGGTCGTCTCCAAACCTAAACCAACATTACTAATCATGTTCTTTGACGGAACTATATTGTACATAGAGTTCGTATATTGGAAAGATTCAAGAATGGTCTCAAAATATGCTACTCCAGTTTTAGAGTGCCATTTCCAAACTCGACTATTTAATTTCTTATACTTTAATCTTAAATTATCCATCGTATATGTATCTTCTAAAAAATCGTAGAACTCCTCATGCCTCTCCATCGTCCTCCGCCAAGTGGCCCAACCCCATGTTGCACCATATCTTGAGAACATATAGTCTGTAGGGGCAGATGAATAGTCAACATTATTCATCCCACAAATTAAATTTACTCTAGTATCATCTTTATACCTCTCGAGTAAATCAACACAAAAAGGGAAGAAACTCTGTGAAGGTACAACATCATCCTCAAGAATTATCCCCCGATCTACATGCTCAAACATCCACCGATGTGAGATGAATCCAGAGGGATCACACCCAATATTTTTACCCTGATACATCTTGTGAACTTCACACTCCCAATCAATATCATCAACAATATCTCGACACCGTTGAATATTTATAATATCACTAGAAATACCCTTGCGCGCACCATCTTGATATAAAAATAATCTACTCGGTCTAGCTTCTCGTATCTGCTCAAATACAAGTTTGAGTGACTCCTCCCTTACAAAGAAAATAAGAAGTACTGATATATCTATTTTTGATTTTTTCATATATTATAAATAATTAAACCATTTTCAATTACGCTGTTTGCCATACAAATTTATACTCTTCATCAGCGATTATAATATACACCAAAAGAAAAATAATACACAAAATATATAATATTAATCGTATAATATAACTTTTTGATGAGTAGTTCAATAAAGAGGGTAATAGAAGCAGCATGAAGATTGAAAAGTACTGAACAACCCTCATAAAAGATGGATCAACCCATGTCAGGGGTGCGAAAATTAAGGCTAACGATAATGCATTATAACTAAACCCCGAGTTGGGAACATGTTCTCTTATTTCTCTGTAAAATAATAGACTGGAAATCACAAACAAAATAAAAAATAATGAAAATCCTCTCGCCCCACCTGTCTTAAAATCATTCTGTACATAAGCCAAATATACATTCAAGTCCAAAGAAGAAACAAGAGTAAGAGCAATAGAATGAGCATAGATAACTAGTATGGGAAATGCGACAAGTGACACTACAAGGTTTAAACGAGGTAATTTCACATTCCCTATAAAATAAAAAGGAATGAATACCAATGATGAAAAATGTATCGTTACAGCGGGAAGCATTAATAGTATAAATTTTAATAATTTTCTATCTTTTATATATTGAAAACCCAATAGGGTAAATGCAACCGCAATAGCTTGACGAGTACCAGTAATTGAGAAGAAATCATAAAATAACGCCTGGTATAATATTACAATAATTAATATATCCTTTATTTTAGATGTATTTCGATAGATAAAATCACCAAAGGCTGCGAAGAAAATTAATGCTACAAATAATAGATATAAAGTATATTGACTAAATATAATTTGAGTAATCTTAACAAATAACGGATAACCAGGGTCTTTACCAGAACCATCTATATATACATCTGAAAAACCTTGAAATATATCACTCCACAGTACATATTTAATCTGTTCAAACTGCATAAAGTAAGATATAGTGTCATCCCCAGTAGAGTAACTACGTAAGCCAGATTGCAATATAAGTAACACGCTCACAATAATTACATACTCTTTACGAACTTTTGAACTATTATAATCGGGTCTTATACGGTATAGTAAATATATAATTAGGGCTAAAAAAATAACACTTAGCTGTACAAACATTATCTATAATTCATTAATATTATATCCTAAAATAATTACAAAAAAACATTTCGCATCTTATAGAGAGGGAGTGTCATCTCTTAATAAATTATAAAAATCTAAATGTTCAATCAACAACTTATCACTCCTGAATTTTTGAGAAAATTCAACACATTTACTAGAATAATATTTTTTCCCTTTTCTGCGTATTGTTGCTATATGACTAACGTACTCATCAACCCTATTGCCCTCTACCAAGTAACCACACCCCTCGCCTAACAACTCACTATTCGCAGTTGCATTATTAACAATAATTGGCGTTCCACAAGATAGTGCCTCAACACTAACCTTTCCAAAAGACTCCTGAATAGATGGATTCACAAATAAATCGGCAATAGAGTAAAACTCAGCCAACATATCAACGTCAACGACCTCTCCAATCATTAATATATTTGAGGGCAAATCTCTATTACCCTCATAACATCCAACCAATACAATCTTATAGTTAGGATAAATATTTGCAATCTCAATAAAAACAGATAACCCTTTATCTTCTGACCACATCTGTGCAACACCTAAAATAATAAAATCACCACCACTAAAACCACACTTCATACGTGACATAAAATTATTACGAGGATAAAAAACATCTAAATCAATCCAATTATATACTCTTTTGATAATTTTAGAATCTTTTAAAATAGAGCCTTTAACCTCTCTTGTTATCCAATCCGAAACTCCGATAACACCAACACGCCTTATGTTACGGAATAAAGTCTGTTTGTCTCTAAACTTTTTACGGCTAAAATCAAAGAATAAACTACGATTATAATCCTTTATACCAATACAATCATGGCACCCTTCCGACTGCCAACGAAAACAATTATAATTAATATAGTGACAACAATGACCAGTATAGAACCAACAATCATGTAGTGTTACTACGGTTGAAATATCTCTCCTTGCAATATATCGAAGTAATAAAGGAAGATTTATATAGTTACTATGCAGATTGTGAAGGTGAATTATATCTGGATCTATTTTTTTTAATTTTCTAATAAATAGAAGTGTTGATAGGTAGGAGAAGTATCCCTGAAGTCCAACGAGACGAGAAAATAACGCATGAAGTTTATGATCTATAAAATGCCCTATTCTAATTGAATTTTTAACCCCAAGGTATTTATTAGGAGTAGCAACATAGGAATCAACTCCTTGTGAAAGCAAAAAATTATGAAGTTCCTTTATAATACGCCCCGTACTGCCGTATTCGTACACAGCATTGACTTGCAATACTCTCATATCAATGATATATAAGTTTTAAATAACAAACATTAAATACAAATATACAATTTTACAGACTATTACCAACACAAATAAGACTAAATACGATATTTTATTACTAAGAAAGATAACCCTGGATTATTAAAATAACTTTTAAATAATTAAAGCGTCACAGAGAGTTCCTACAAACTTTCTGCGACGCTTTAATTTTATAATACGCAAGAGGTCAACCTCCCTCGTTAATTACTCTTGTATGATATATATAATTTCACCTTTTTTTCTCATAAAACAATTTTCTCGACCATAACGCTCTAAAAAATCATCATCCTTCAAATTGTTCATAATAGCACTATCTTCAGCAATTCGATCTAAATAATAACTCTTTTGAGCTTTTAATTTAGAAATTTCACTATTTAGCTGTATCTTATCCAAGATACTACTACTATCAAGAAAAGTAATAAGTACCACAAATACAACTAAAGTTATAATCCATAACTTATTTTTATTGAAAATAGTGTGTTCCATAAAATTAAGGAATATTCATAAATTTATGTGATTGAATAGATATATTCCATCTAGGATTACTCTTTACATACTCAACAATAGAGGGCATAATATTGTCAAATTGACTCCACTCTGGTTGTAAATACAACATACATCGCTTTGACACCTTAGCAGCATTCTCCTCTGCCCAAGCAAAATCAGCCTCAGATGTTACTATAACTTTCAACTCATGTGCAAGTGGAAAGATCTCCTTCACTGGAGGTAACTGCCTCTTAGGTGATAAGCATATCCAATCGAACCGACCGCTTAACGCATGAGAACCCGAAGTTTCAAGAAATATATCAAGCCCACTATTATGCAGTTCCGATGTCAAATAATCTAACGGGTAAAGCAATGGCTCACCTCCCGTTATCACAATTGCTTGTGCTGGATATGACTTTGCACGCTCAATAACTGCGTCAACATCTACCGGCGGATGTAACTTAGAATTCCAAGTAAACTTTGCATCACACCAATGACAACCAACATCACAGCCACCCAAACGGATAAAATATGCAGGTTTCCCCGTGTGAAATCCCTCTCCTTGTACTGTATAAAAATCCTCTACTAGAGGTAATTTTTTACCATTCTCAAAATCTATACCACTCATTACTCTACGATCTTATAAATATCTTTTAGATTCCTGCCCAATTGATCGTAATCAAGACCATAGCCAACGATAAAATCGTCTGGAATTGACATACATATATATTTAATTAAAATATCTTTTTTATACACATTAGGCTTAAATAGTAGAGTTGCAACCTCAATCGTTGCAGGGTTATACTGTTCTAGCGTATTCAATAATGCACTAATACTTGTTCCTGTATCAACAATATCCTCAACAACAATAACATTACGACCCTCAATACCTGCTGATAATCCGATAAGCTCTCTTACACACCCTGAACTCTTTGTGTCAACGTACGATGATAACTTGACAAAAGATATCTCACACTCCAGGTCAACACTCTTCATTAAATCGGCCATAAACATAAACGAACCATTCAAAACACATAAAAATAGTGGTCGTTCTATACCTTGATAATCTTGATTAACCTTTATGGCTAATTTTTTAATTGATTCTTGTATGTCATCAGATGAGATGTACTTATTAAATATCTTATCTTTCAATACTACTTGTTCCATATTAAATATACGCTATTTTAGTCTAACAATTAAATATATACGTCGCCAAAGATACAATAAAAACCATTGAAATACCAATGCAATAGACAACTAAAAACGATACAATACCCTTAACTTTAAATTAGTCAATGAAATGTTCTCTGAAAAGTTAGTTTTTCTTACCTCTAGTTGACATAATTTATTTGAGAAAACAAGTTAAATTAGTACTTTTGTAGAATAGCATAATATTTGCATAGATATAATAAAAACAATTAAATTTTAGGTTACATTATGAAACCAAGAGTAAGTATCATTATGGGCAGCACGTCTGACCTCAAGATTATGGAGAGTGCAGCTCAATTTTTAGACGAGATGGAGATCCCATACGAAGTTAATGCATTGTCGGCACATAGAGTACCTGAAATGGTAGTAGAATTTGCAAAAAATGCTCACTCTCGTGGCATCGAAGTTATAATTGCAGGTGCAGGTGGCGCAGCTCATCTTCCTGGAGTTATTGCAGCTCTTACGCCACTTCCTGTAATCGGAGTACCTATCAAATCATCAAACTCTGTTGATGGATGGGATAGTATATTATCTATTCTTCAAATGCCTGCTGGTATTCCTGTCGCTACGGTAGCTTTAGATGGCGCAAAAAATGCAGGTATACTTTCAGCACAAATCATTGCGACTGGCGATGCTGAAATCAGAACTAAAATTATAAATTTCAAAGCTGAACTTGCTCTGAAAATTGAAAAGGCAAATAAAGATCTTGCACAGATTAAAATGCCTTTCAAAACAAACTAAAAAAAGAAAACTAAGTTTTCAAATAAGTTTGATTAAACTTTACTAAGTTTAATCAAACTTAGTAATTTAGTTTAATTGAAACTAAAACCATAAATGATATGACAGATGTTGGATTTGCTATTGCCCTCACACTGGGTGCTGGCTTAGCTACAGGTATCGGAAGTTGTATTGCATTATTTGCAAAACAAACAAGTAAAAAATTCCTATCATTCTCTCTAGGATTCTCGGCGGGAGTAATGATTTACATATCATTCATGGAACTACTCTATTCGGCTAGGCTAGACCTCGCAGTAGAGATGGGTGAAAGAGTAGCAGATATTCTTGTTATATCTCTATTTTTTGGAGGTATAACTATCGCAGCTCTAATAGATAAAATTGTTCCAAAAGTCGAAAACCCTCACGAAATAAGAGGTGTTGAACAGATGGAAAATGTTCCCGATGAGATGAAAAAGAAACTATCTCGAATGGGAATCGTAACTGCAATCGCAATCGGAATACACAATTTCCCCGAAGGTATTGCTACATTCATGTCGGCCATTGAGTCTCCTGAAGTTGGTATAGCTATCGCAATTGCAATCGCAATACACAATATCCCTGAAGGAATAGCTGTATCTGTCCCAATATACATATCCACTGGGAGTAGAAAAAAAGCATTTTGGTACTCTTTCCTATCTGGATTAGCTGAACCTGTAGGAGCAATTGTTGCATATCTAATTTTAACACCATTTATAACTCCAGTACTAATGAGCGGTACATTTGCAGTTGTTGCTGGAATTATGATATACATATCATTCGATGAACTCCTGCCAGCAGCAAGAGAGTATGGAGAGCATCACATATCAATTTATGGACTTATTACTGGCATGGTTATAATGGCAGTTAGTTTAATAGCACTAGCATGACAAAATGGTTTAAAAATCAAAGCGCATCTATTAAGGTGATGCTAATACTCATTATAGTTTCAATTGTTGGAATTATTATTAATTGGAATAATGTATCTAACGATGTGTATGAAGCTATAAATAGCAGAATTGAAGTAATTACAGAAGATACAAAATAGTAAATAAATATGCTTTCAACAGAAGAGATTGACACTATATGCTCCGAAGAGATTAAAATCGTTATTGATGAAAATATCAATAACGATTTTATTCGTATTGCATTAGATAAAAGAATCCCTCACGCCAAACTTGTTGCATCTCAAGTAAAATACCTCCAACGTGCAAAAAATAAACTCCCATCATACTACAATGCTCGTTGCATTATACCATCTCTATCATTTGAACAGAGTAGTAGCGAAGAGTGCGCAATGTCTAAAAATTACAAAGGAGATGTTTGTATCGATTTAACGTGTGGGCTCGGTGTTGATAGCTACTTTTTATCAAAACAATTTAACAGAGTTATATCTATTGAGAGAGATCCGACATTAGCATATTTAGCGAGTGTGAATTTCAATAAACTAAATGTTAAAAATATTGACGTTATTAATTGCTCTGCCGAAGAATTTATAGCAAAAAATAGCAAAATGAGGGTTGATATGATATACGTTGACCCAGATAGAAGAGGGGATAGTGGTGAAAAACTATTCTTACTACAACACTGTTCGCCAAATGTAATAGAGATAATGGGCGAATTAAAAAATATTTCAAAAAAAATCGCAATTAAATGCTCCCCTCTATTAGACGTTGATGAAATTTTCAATATCTTTAATTTTGCTAACATTGAAGTTATCTCTCTTAATGGAGAGTGTAAAGAGGTGATGATTGAACTGAACTCAGAGATAGAGGAGCAAAATATTAGTGCGGTAGCGATAGGACAAGGTCAGTTTACTGTAAAAAAAAATAGAGATAAAGTATCTTCTGACTATACTAATTTTAAAGCAGATTATAAATATCTAATCACACCTGATGTATCTCTTCAAAAGGCTAGGTTAGTTAAAGATTTCTACATACCTCAAGGTGTATATGTAGCCTCTGAGAATGGATATGGTTTTTCAGATTCAATTCCAGAGAGCGTTATGGGACGAATTATAGAAATAGAGGAGATTATTCCTTATACATCCAAATCTGTCAAACGCATATTAAAAGATAGAAAAATAAAAAATATTGATATTCTCAAGAGAGATTTCAATCTAAGCAGTGACAAAATCGCAAAGGAATTAAATATTAAACAGGGCGGAAAACAACGAATTGCATTCACAACAATAAACCATAAGTTGTGGGCAATTATATTAAAATAATAAAATGATAAAACATATTATAAACTTTATTACACTTGGTATTTGGCAGAAACCAGAAGACGAATATAACTCAAAATATATGCGTTGGGCAACACGTCAAATAAAGTTATTTATATTAACTATAAAAGGGTTTGGCGAGCACGATATCTTAATTCGCTCCGCAGCTCTAACTTTCTATACCCTTATGTCAATCGTCCCAATCGCAGCACTTATTTTTGCAGTGGTAAAGGGGTTTGGAATGGAGAGCAACTTCAAGTATGACCTATTAATGACATTCCCAGAATATGAACCAATAATTGAGAAAGTACTAACTTTTGCAACAGACCTACTAAACCATACACAAGGAGGAGTTCTTGCATCTGTTGGATTCATAACTCTTATATGGGCTGTTATAAAAGTATTTGGCAATATAGAGAGAGCTTTCAACCATATATGGGAGGTGAAAAAACAACGATCAATAACACGTAAAGTTAGTGATTATATAACAGTGATATTTATCGCTCCTATGCTATGGATTATATCTAATAGCTTGACAATACTTATAAAAACGGAATTGTCTATATACACAGGACACGCAATTACAGAGACTCTATATTGGATTGGATCAATCGTATCAATGTGGTTGATGTTTACATTTATATACTATGTAATGCCAAATACAAAAGTTAAAGTAATTGGAGCTCTTACGGCAGGAATTATCGCAGGTACAGTTTTTCAAATATTCCAGATTGCATACATTTTCCTACAATCTCACGTAACTTCTTACAATGCAACTTATGGTAGCCTTGCGGCACTTCCACTCTTTCTTATATGGCTTCAATCTAGCTGGCAAATTCTTCTATCGGGAGCAGAGCTATCTTTCGCATACCAAAATATGTCACGATATGAACAAGAGAGAGAGTCAACGCACATTAGTTACGACAATAGAAATAAAGTAATGATTGCATCAATGTTAACTATTGTCCGAAATTTTATGAACGACAAAGGGGCTACATCTGCCGAAACAATTGCAGAAGAGCTTGATCTCCCTGGACGTATTGTTCGAGATGTTATATTTACTCTGGAAGAGGCTGGACAAGTACTCCCTGTAAAAAATGATATTGATGAAAAAATTATGCTTTACATTCCTGCAAAAGATATACATCGAACAACAATATTTGATGTTATTAACTCTGTTGAATTGAATAGCGATACTAACTTTAGAATCTCGCATATCACTCCGCAAATGGACTCAGTATGCGATCAGATGGATAAAATGAGAAATAATACATATAACTCAAATGATAATATAAGATTAATGGATTTGGTTTAGAATGAAAGTTGTTATAATAGGTAGCGGAAATGTTGCAGAAGAGTGTGCAATAGCGTTAAAAGAGTGTAATATTACTCCAATTCAAATATGTGCAAGAAATAGAGATAACGGCTCTAACCTTGCAGATAAAATTGGATGCGAATATACGGATGATTTCAAAAACATAGCAGAGGCAGATATATATATAATCTCAGTATCTGACAATGCAATAGAAAAAGTATCATCTCAACTAAATATTGGCAATGCAATAGTTGTTCACACCGCAGGTAGTGTTGATATGCAGTCTCTCTCAAAACATAAAAACTTCGGTGTTCTATATCCTCTACAAACATTTACAAAAGGACGTCATATAGACTTTAGCGAAATCCCTATTTTGATAGAGTCTAACAACACTGAAACACTTGATACAATCAAAGAACTAGCTAAAAAACTAACTGACAATGTGATCGAGACAGATTTAAATTACAGATCTAAAGTCCACGTTGCAGCTGTATTTGCATGTAACTTCTCGAACCATATGTATGCAATTGCAGAGAACCTTTTAAACTGTGATAACATCCCTTTTGACATAATAAAACCACTAATAAAAGAGACAACAAATAAAGTTCTTGACGCAAAATCTCCATTGGATGTCCAAACAGGGCCAGCGATAAGAGATGATTTCAAAACAAAAATAAAGCATTGCGAAATGCTAACAGATAAAATAATTACTAAAAATATATACGTAACTTTAAGCCAAAATATATGGGAAATTTCAAAGAAGACATATCAGAAGTAAAAGCGTTTGTTTTTGACGTAGATGGAGTTTTTACAGATGGAGGAATAATGCCTCTACCCGATGGCGATTTTCTTCGCAAATACAATGCAAAAGATGGTTATGCTGTCGCTTATGCACTGAAACAAGGGTACAAAGTTGCCATAATAACTGGTGGCAAAGGTGCTAACTTAGAGCTTAGATTTAAGCTTCTTGGGGTCGAATCAGTATACACTAACTGCTCAGATAAATTAAGCGTACTTAAACAATTTATGACAGAGCAAAACCTACATCCGAATGAGGTGCTATTTATGGGTGACGATATCCCAGACCTTGAGGCTATGGGACATGTTGGCATGCCAGTTGCACCAAATGATGCTGTAAGTGAGATCATTGAAGCAGCAAGATACGTTTCACAATTCAACGGAGGGTGTGGATGTGTAAGAGATATTGTAGAACAAGTACTCAGAGCAAATGATGATTGGGCAAAAGACTCTCGTGGGGTGACTTGTGTACCTTCGGCTTAGTATGTAATGTTGAACTTGTAATTTGATAAAACTGCCCTTAGCGGGCAGCACTGCGTGCTCACAGAGAGCATGCAGTTTATTCTATCTTTTTAAAGCCCATCTCCATAGCCAGCTCCTCCATCATGGCATATGCTTGGTCATAGTCATTATTTATTGTCCCATCGAGAATTGCCTCTTTAATTAGAGCCTTTATCTCGCCGATCTCCTTACATGGAGGCATACCATAAACAGACATTATCAATTCACCTGAAACGGGAGGCTGGAAATTACGAACACGATCCTTGTCCTCAATCTCTTGCAATTTCAGACGCACAATCTCAAAGTTCTTCATGTATAACTTCACTTTTGAATCAATACCCGAAGTTATATCTGCCTCACACAATAACATTAAATCTTCAACATCTTCTCCTGCTTCAAAAAGCATACGCCTAACCGCAGAGTCGGTAACGTGACTCTCTGACAAAATAATCGGTCTCAGGTGTAGAAGTACCAATTTAGTAACATACTTCATCTTCTCATTAAGAGGCATCTTCATGTTCCTGAAAATAGTAGGAATTAATTTAGCTCCTACAAACTCATGCCCATGAAACATCCATCCGTGAGAAGGGCTATAGCTCTTTGTCAAAGGTTTCGCAATATCATGCAAAAGTGCTGCCCAACGAAGCCACAGATTATCACTCTTCATTGCAAGATTGTCGAGAACTTTCAACGTGTGTACAAAGTTATCTTTATGTGCATGCTTGCCGACACGATCAACACCCTTTAGTCTTTCAACCTCAGGAAATATTAACTTCAATAACCCTGTCAAACTCAACAACTCAAAACCAATTGATGGAACTGGCGATAGAAGTATCTTATTCAATTCAGTAACAATACGCTCTTTAGATACGATTTCAATACGCTCTGCATTACGAACTATTGCCTCAAAAGTTTCAGGCTCAATATCAAATCCAAGCTGCGTCGCAAATCGTACAGCTCTAATCATCCTCAATGGATCATCAGAAAATGTTATATCTGGATCACATGGAGTCTTGATTATACAACTCTCCATATCTGCAATACCACCGAAAGGATCAACCAACTCACCAAAATCATCCGAATTTAGAGACCATGCAAGTGCATTAATTGTGAAATCCCTGCGGTTTTGATCATCCTCTATTGTTCCATCTTCAACAATAGGCTTGCGAGAGTCTGCGCGATAAGACTCCTTTCGTGCCCCAACAAACTCAATTTCCATGCCCTTATAATTAAGCATAGCTGTGCCGAAATTCTTAAAAACAGAGACCTTACTCTTAATTTTATCGCCTAATGCCACTGCAACATCAATCCCACTTCCAATAACAACAATATCTATATCTGTTGATTTTCGATGCAGGTAGTAGTCTCGCACATATCCGCCAATAACAAAGGCTTTAATCCCCATGTTGTCGACTATCTCTCCTATAATTTTGAATATTGGACTCTGTAAAGGTGCAATCATCTGTTTTATTTTTTTTATATCCTTTTCGTTGAGTTTGTATGAACTCTACCCTACTTGGGCAGAACTGCGCGAACGCAGGGAACAAATTTAACTATAATTTTACTAACTCTTTTCTGTAAAGTTGTATTGTATTTTCAAAACCTAAATATAAAGCATCTGATATAAGTGCGTGACCTATAGATACCTCTTTTAAGTTTGGAATTATATCACTAAAATATTTTAAGTTATCAAGGCTAAGATCATGTCCAGCATTAACTCCCAATCCATATTTTTCAGCCTCAATCGCAGTCGCTAAATATGAAGCAATTGCTTGTTCTCTATTTTTAGAGTACTCAACAGCGTAATCCTCTGTATATAATTCAATTCTATCTGCACCACACTCAGCTGCATGAGCAACTAACTCAGGGTTAGGGTCAAGAAATATAGATGTACGAATACCTTTTTCGTGAAACTGCGCAATAATATCTGTTAAAAAACTCTTATGCTTAATAGTATCCCACCCACTATTAGATGTAATAGCATCTTCTGCATCAGGAACAAGCGTCACTTGAGCCGGAACAACATCCAATACCAACTGCATGAATTTATCTACTGGGTTACCCTCAATATTGAACTCCGTTGTCAACACCTTCTTTAAATCATAGACATCAGCATATGTTATATGTCTCTGGTCTGGACGAGGATGTACAGTGATTCCTTGTGCTCCAAATCTCTCCGCATTTAACGCAGCATCTACTACATTAGGAAGATTTCCACCTCTTGAATTACGCAATGTTGCGATCTTGTTTATATTTACACTTAGTATTGTCATAATAATTAGTTATATTTGCGATGTAAAGTTACCATATTTTTATTGAAATGAAAATAATCATATACTCTCGTCCACAACTTTCTCACACAACAGAGGAGATAACGACTCTTATTAACGCTGTAAGTAGTAATGGATGCACATATAGACTCAATAACGAATTTGCAGATGTTGTTGAAAAAGACATAAATATAAAGATACCTAATAGCTGTCGGTATGAAACACTGGATAGTGAGGAGCATATCGGTGCCATAATGGTTAGCTATGGGGGTGATGGAACTTTCTTAGAAGCAGTAAAACTTCTAAAAGAGTCTCCGATACCAATTATTGGTATAAACTCTGGGCGATTAGGATTCCTTGCAAATATACCAAAGCAGTTGATTAATGAGACTTTTAATGAGCTAGTCAAAGGTAACTTTAAAACTTCTACTCGAACACTTATACAAATAAAAGGTGACCTACCTAGTGACATTAAATACCCCTTTGCATTCAACGAGTTTACAATTCAACGCAAAATGGCTAGTATGATATCCGTCGAAACATACGTAAACAATGAGATGGTGGCAACCTACTGGGGAGACGGAATACTTCTCTCGACCCCTTCTGGATCAACAGCATACTCACTAAGTATTGGAGGACCAATTATTGCACCTTCATGCGAGTGCTTTGTACTCTCACCAATAGCACCTCACAATTTAACAATGAGACCTGTCGTTATTCCCGATAATTGCGAAGTTTCATTCAAAATATCAAGCCGAGACGCAAAAGCTACTATTACAATTGATAATCTGAGCTTTAGTATTGATAGCGGATCTGAATTTACACTAACGAAAGCAAAAAATCAAATAAATTTAATCGAACTGCAAAATATATCCTTTTATGATACGTTAAGAAATAAGATGTTGTGGGGAATAGACCCACGAGATAACTCAAAATAATGTTTTTTTGCTGTTTTATAATGGTAAATCGTATTAAAAATATTATATTTGCAACTTTCAAACCCTAAGCTGAATATAATGAGCATTGAGCAAAATACGATAAAACACATAGCCGTAATAATGGACGGAAATGGTCGCTGGGCACAAGAACGAGGAGAAGATCGTATATACGGTCATATCAACGGAGTGGAGAGCGTCAGAAGAACCATTAATGCAGCTCTTGATAATAATATTAAGTTTTTAACGCTATACACATTTTCAACTGAAAATTGGGGTAGACCCGCTTATGAAGTTGAAGGTTTAATGGAGTTATTTTGTAAGTGTGTTGCTGCCGAAGCTCCCTTACTAATAGAGAAAAATGTTAGGGTTAAGGTCATTGGCGATATTGAAAATATGCCAAAAAATGTTCAAGAGCACTTGAATACAATAGTTGACCTTACTAAAGATGGAGAGAAATTAACTCTGATACTAGCACTGAATTATAGCTCAAAAGATGAGATTACTAGAGCAATTAAGAAAATTGCCTGTAAAATAGAAAACAAAGAGATTAATCCCCAAGATATTACTCAATCACTAATAAATCAACACCTTGATACTGCAAATTATCCAGATCCAGATCTGATTATTCGTACAAGTGGTGAATGTAGACTAAGCAACTTCCTTTTATGGCAGTCTGCATATAGTGAGATGTATTTTACAGATACTCTATGGCCTGACTTTAATAAAGAGTCTTTTGATGAGGCTCTTAAATCATACTCTTCTCGAAATAGAAGATTTGGAACACTAACTAAATAGAATATTTAATAGAACGTGATGAATAGAACTAAATTAAGTATCGCTGTAATTTTAGCTATCGTATTTAATATAAATGTGTTTGCGCAAAATAAAGCTGACTCAACATCTATACCTGCAAATACAAGTATGGCTGATTACACTGCACCTAAACTCTACACGATAAGTGAGATAAATGTGCGTGGAATTAACTTCATGAATAAAGATATCCTAATAAATGAAACAGGGCTGGTTAGTGGCGACTCAATATATGTACCTGGATCTAAAATATCAAAGGTTATTAGTAATTTGTGGGCGAAAGGATACTTCTCTGATGTTCAAATCGCTGTTGACCCTATTGGTATTGGTAATAAAGCAAACGTAAATATATACCTAAAGGAGAGACCTCGTATATATACATGGCAATTTAATGGGGTTAAAAAAAGTGAAAAAACAGAGCTTACAGAGGCTCTACAGATCAAACGTGGATCTGAGTTATCAGACTATGTTATCGACAAAAATAAAGGAATAATAACAAACTACTTCTATAAAAAAGGATTCCTTAACACTGAAGTTAATGTTGAGATTGAAAACGACTCGACAATGGCAAATGCCGTAAACTTAACTTTCAATGTAGACAAAAATAGTAAAGTAAGAATTGGCGATATTACATTTACTGGAAATGAAGTCTTTTCTGATAAAAAACTAGCATCAACATTAAAGAAAACTAAGAAAAAAACTTGGAACTTCTTTAAAAGCTCAAAATTTAAAGAGGATGAGTATGAAGCTGATAAAGAGAATATTTTAGATTTCTACAACTCTCAAGGGTATAGAAATGCAATTTTAGTAAAAGACTCGATATATAAGATTAACCATAAACGTATAGGTATCGCTCTAACTGTAGAAGAGGGTGATAAATACTTCTTTAGAAATATCTCTTGGATCGGAAATAGTGTCTACAAAACTGAGATGTTATCTCAAATGTTAGGTATTAAAAATGGCGACACTTACGACCGTAAAACACTGAATACTAGACTAGGAATCGGGGCTGAAACTAATCCTGACGACTTCTCTTCTGTGTCATCTATATATCAAAATAAAGGGTACTTAATGTCGGAAATTGCTCCAACTGAGATTGTTATTGGTCAAGACTCAATAGACCTTGAGATTAAGATTTCAGAAGGCAACCCTTTTACTATCAATGAAATTAATATATCAGGTAATACTCGTATTGATGATGAGGTAATTCGTCGTGAACTATCGACTCATCCAGGAGAACTATATGACAGATCTCTTCTAATGAGAACTATGCGTCAATTGTCTCAAATGCAACACTTCAACCCTGAAGCTATAATGCCTAATCCTGTACCTATTAGCGATAACCTTGTTGATATTGAATGGAATTTGGAGGAGATTGCTGCTGATAAATTTGAAATATCTGGTGGTTGGGGTGCTGATATGTTTGTTGGATCTATTGGTGTACAACTCAACAACCTTGCACTTAAAGACTTCCTGAAGAGAGATAAATGGACTCCTTATCCACAAGGACAAACTCAACAAATGAGAATCCAAGCACAAACAAATGGTTCTTACTATAACCAATTCTCTTTAAGTGTTACAGACCCATGGTTTGGAGGAAAAAAACCGAACTCATTAACGGTTTCGAGTCACTACTCTTCGGAAAATGATGCGTATTATATTGGACAAAAAAGTAATAAGTACTTTAGAACTGTTGGAGTTGCTGTTGGTCTAGGTCGTCGATTAGTGTGGCCAGATACATATTTTACTCTTTACAATGAGCTATCATACCAATCATACAATCTTAAGGATTGGCCATCTTTCGTTATTGAAAATGGTACTTCTAATATCTTTGCTCTTAAAACAATTTTTGGACGTAACTCTGTTGACCAACCGATATACCCTCGTACTGGTTCTGATTTCTCGGTTACAGTTACTCTAACTCCTCCATACTCACTATTTGATAAGAAAGATTATTCAAATCAGGATCTAACTGACAATCAAAGATACGGGTGGATAGAGTATCATAAATGGGAATTTAAAGGACAGTGGTTTACTCCTATATCTAAAAACAATAAACTTGTTTTAATGGCGAAAGCTGAAATGGGACTACTTGGTAGCTATGATGAAAATAAATTATCTCCATTTGAAGGATTTGATGTTGGAGGTGATGGAATGTCTGGATATAATGTATATGGAGTAGATGTTATTGGTCTTAGAGGTTATGAAAATAGCTCTATAACTCCTGCTAATAATGAGAGAAGTTACGCTCGTGCATACAATAAGTACACTGTTGAATTACGTTATCCTCTTATGTTAGAACCTAGCTCAACAATATATGCTCTCGTATTTGCAGAAGGTGGTAATGCGTTTAGCTCTTGGAAAGAGTTTGACCCACTAAAATTGAAAAGATCTCTTGGTGGTGGTATCAGACTATTCCTTCCTATTGTTGGTATGATTGGATTTGATATGGCTTACGGATTTGACCGTGACTCAAGAGGTGAAAAAGGGGGATGGCAACCACACTTTATGATTGGTACGCAGTTTTAATTAGGTAGGTGATACAGATATTTTTGAATAAATAATTATTAATTCTAAAAAACATTAATTATGAAAAAGACACTGTTTTTGATTATTGCAATGATAATCACTTGTTCATTCAGTTTTGCGCAAAATTATGCTGTTGTGAACACACAAACAATATTAAGTAAAGTTCCAGCTTACACTGAAGCTCAGAAAAAAGTAGAATTATACAGCAAAGAGCAACAAACAAAAATAGACAATGCCTATATTACTGTAGAGAAGAAGTTCGATACATATCAACAAAACAAAGAGAGCATGTCTGAATCTGAGAGAAAATTAGCAGAATCTGAAATTATTAATAACGAAAAAAAAATAGTAGAATTTCAAGAGAGAATATTCGGGAAAGAAGGAACTCTTATGGAGATGAGTACAACACTATTTAAGCCTATTCAAGATAAGCTAACTGCGATTCTAAAGAACTATGCTATACAAAATAAATATGAGCTTATTATCGATATTTCTACAACTCAATCAATACTATATTACGCTCCGACTTCAGATAAAACAGAAGATATAATTAAATTAATAAATAAAAAATAGTTTTAAAAACAAACATTATTCTATGAAAACACTATTGAAATTAACTCTTGTTGCTATCCTTTTTGTTAGCACTAGCTCTGTATCTGCTCAAAAAATGGGTTATCTTAACACACAAGAACTTCTTTATTCTATGCCTGAAATTGATTCAGTACAGATCAAGGTTGAGAAGTTCTCTACAGAACTTAGAGAAATGCTTGAAATTATGCAAGTTGAGTTTAACAACAAAGTTGCTGATTATCAAAAACAAACAGCTACAGGAATGTCTGATGCTGTTCGTGAGTTAAAAGAGACAGAGCTTCAAGAGCTTAGATCTAGATCTGTTGCATTTGAGACAAGTGCTAAAACTGACATTGATAAGGAGTATTCAACTTTGATGCAACCTATTCTTAAAAAGCTTCAAGATGCAATTGAGAAGGTATCTAAAGATAATAAATTTGTAACAGTATTTGACCAAGCTACTGGAGCGGTTGCTTATGTAGATAAGAGTGTTTTAGTTGATGTTGCGCCATTAATTAGAACTTACCTTGGTATTAAAGAGCCTGTTAAACAGATATCTCCTGCGGCTACAAAGTAGTAGATAAGTTTTTAATAAAAAAGACCCTTGCAAGATACTGATCTTGCAAGGGTCTTTTTTTTGTAATGAGCTATAAGTAACGAAACATATTAATCAATATACTCTACTATGTATATATGAGTACTCTTCAATTAACCATAAAGGTTAAATCAAAAAGAGTGATATCGTTTGGGTATACTAAATTCATATACAGTCTATGTCATCCATATCATGGATATATATTTACACCAATTGAAATTGAGTCCGCACTATACGAACAAAAAAAAGAAGAATCTATTTATAATAGACTCTTCTTTTAATACTTATTGGGTGGATGATGGGTTTCGAACCCACGACCTTCGGAACCACAAACCGACGCTCTAACCAACTGAGCTACAACCACCATGGTTATTTCCTCTTATTGAGAGCACAAATATAGATAGATTTTCAATATCTACCAAATTTTTTAGCGAAAAAATTACATTTTATTTAAAAAAAGTTTGTGTAAGGGCTAAATATAGCTCTCACACAAACTTTTTAGACACTATTGATCAAATATATGATATAAACAAAGGTTGAAAAGCACCAACCCAATGGAACCTTTATACAAATTATTTAGTTTTTATAGATTCTAATAGCATTTAATACTGGCTCACCTGCAATTTTATCAAATTTTACTGATACTCCCTTACCATCTTTCACAATTACCTCATACTTCTTGATAGCAGCTCTACTAAATCCAATATCCTTTGCAATACACAACGACTCCGAAACTAAAGTACCATTAATTGATATATCGAAACGTCGCTCCTTATACTCCTTCTGCTCGGCATCTCCTCCTAAATTATATGCCAAAGCCTCCTTACTACTCTCTGAATCTAACTCTGCTAAATATAAATAGATGGAGTATTGTCCATCAGGAACATCTGCTCGAAACTCCTCAATACCTACTCGCTGTGTCTGAAAAATAGGATGATTAATAGTTCCTCTAATATCGGCATCTGAACCTAAAAGAGATCCTGCCCATGTATTGCGTCTGTATACATCTCCTCCAACATAACCCCAGCTACCCTCTTTATACTCTTGTTCTGGAATCCATGCAGTTTGAGACACACGATCCTCAAAATACCTATGAGAACCCAACATTACATTCATCTCTGTAAATGGAACTTTTGATTTTGAAATATGATTTGGAATTAATTTAAAATCAACATTTAATACATCTGTCAGCGAACCGGACTTAGCTACAATATGATTACGCCCATTGATAAATGGAACATTAAACATCGCAACACCTCCATCACTATTCACTGTTCCGAGACTCTCTCCATTAACTGTAAGTGTAGCACTCTTTTGATTTGTAAATATAGGCAAAGGCTGAACACAAACCTCTTCGCCTCTGTTAGCAACCCCGCCTCTACTCTTCCACTCCTTATTACCAACATATAATAAAGGTATCTTGTTTAATGAAACTTCATAAAATAGATAAGTATCCTTCTTCTCTCGATCCAATCCTGTAACCCCCTTATTATTCACATGAGGTACTGCATCAACTCTTGGCTCTGAGTAGAAATCATTAAGATTCCACATCGAGAAACCTGTAACGAAATCACGCTTCAACATCTCCTTCAAGTAGTGACGGTGATATATCAACCCATACTCTTGTGTGAAGTCGAATCTCTCGGAATTAAATGAATGTAGACGAGGGTCAACTCCTGGTCCATACTCTGTAACAATTATACTTTTACCCTTGTACTCCTTATTAGCTCTATCTAAAAGACGTTGAAAATCATTAATATCTGGCTCATACCACCCTTGATAGAGATTCCACCCCTGAATCATAGGGATGTCAGTCAAATTTGCACGCTCATACGCATAAGGAGCGTTGTGGTATGCCATCATGGTATATCTAGTTGGGTCTGTTGTTCTTACACATGACTCTAACACTCTCGCTACTTTTTCAACATCCTTATAGTATTGATTCATACGAACTTCATCTCCTTTATATGGAGGACGCAGAAGAACCTCATTCATATATGCCCACATAACAACGGAAGGTCGGTTGAAATCTTGATAGATCATCTCCTTAACCATATGTACTGAGTTATCAGTAAACTCTTGTGTCTCCGTTACTGCATTTACGATGGGAATTTCAACTGAAGTTACAATCCCCAATTTATCGCACATCTCCATGATAATAGGATCTTGAGGGTAATGTGAAACTCTTAAAAAATTACCTCCCATATTTTTTAGTAACATTAAATCTCTAACGTGCATATCATCACTCAAAGCATAACCCTTGCCCAAATAGTCTTGGTGGCGACAACTACCTGTTAATTTATGATGGCGTCCATTCAAATAAAATCCTTTTTCAGAATCGAATGAAAACCAACGTAATCCCATAGGATTTGATACCTCATCTAATAACTCCTTTGTCTCCGCATCATATACCTTGGTATAGACCATATATCTATGCGGATCATCAATATCCCATAAACGTGGAGACTTAATCTCAATACCACTCTGAACTTGAATACTCTCACCAATTTCCAATTCACTAACCTCTGATACACTCTCCACAACTCCACCAAATCCATCGGCAATAGTGTGCTCAACCAAAACCGATGTCGCTTTATCTGTATCATTACTCAAATGTGTCGTAAACTCAACCACAGCACTTTTCTCAGTAACTTTAGGTGTCTTAATATAGACTCCTGAAGATGAATAGTGGTCTAAAGATACGTGAACCTTATCTGTATATACCATATATACATCTCGATATATACCTCCAAAGAATGTAAAATCTGCTGATAGTGGCGGGATATTAGGATTATGAGCATTATCAACTCTAATCGCAAGACTATTCTTCTCGCCATAATTAATATACTTGGTCACATCAAAGTTAAAACGAGTATAGCCTCCAGTATGTTCACCCGCATAATGTCCGTTTACATAGAGTTGAACAACTTGATTGGCCCCCTCAAAATAGACAAATACTTGTTTACCTGTATTACTCTCTGCAACATCTATATCACGTCGATACCACGCAACACCACGGTAAAATCCCGGAGTTGAATCATCTGCATCAACATTATTCCACGTATGTGGAATGTTTACAACATCCCATACAGCATCATCGAACGTTGGTTTGTGTGCATCATATGCTACACCCTTATTAAACTTCCAATTATCATTGATTGTGTACTTTATCCGTTGCCCTGCCGTAGCTGTGCAAACAAATAGTACTAACGATAGTAACAATCCTATTTTTTTCATAATTTTTATTCTTATTCTTCACTGCCTCTAGGAAACTACCATATACGGGAGGATATACATGTTGGTAGAAAACTATTATTATTTGTAGGTTGTGTAGTCTATTTTGAAATTTTTAACTCGAACTTTACCCTTAATTAAAAAAGAGAAACTATTCGACTTATACTCTATATTACCTGTAACTAATTTAATCCTCGCCTTTTTCCATCCATTTGTACTGTCCGTTCGGAAATCAGCAACCGTTCCGAAAAGAGCTTTAGGTTCTCTATCGGTAGGAGAGTAGATACGAATACGCTCCTTACCCTCATCATAATACTCAAATTCAAGATAACCCGTATATGACCTACTAGCTATCAACTCTCGCATAGTAACATCTGATAAATAGAGCTTCAACTCATTAGTAACATAATAACTATCTCCAAACAGATTTAAACTAAATCGCAAATCATCTTCTGTAACTACAATATCTTTTGTTTTAAGTTTACTCTCTAACTCATGCAACTCCACATCAACTTCAGTCAAATATTTAATAGCTCCACTATAATCACCCTCACTAACCAACATAGCACTCTTATCTAATTTTTCATCTATTGGCTCTACATATTTTATAAACTTTCTCATATCACCTAAAAATTGACTACGCTTCCTCATCTTGAACAATTTCAAAGGCAACTCAACTCCTCTATCATCTTCAACCTCATTTTTAAATATAGAGGCATATTTCAGTGTTGTTCTCAACTCTCTATCTCCATTCTCAATTGTCGGTTCAATTTCATGTCCCTCAGTATAATCACTCCACGACGCAATAAACATCATATCTAAACTATCCTTACTCTCCAAATTAAACTCCCACATACGCTTGTAGGTCTCACCGCCATCTCTAGGGATAGTAAAAAAGTGTCCTCTTCCCCACCCTGCACAACCACTATTGTCCATGCTCGGCATCGCAAAGCCCGATTTAACATCATATTTAAAGTAGTCACTCATCCAGATTGAATCCCTAAATGGTTTCATAAACTCTATAACATCATCCGCAGTTGCATAATAATCATAATTCGGATAGATACTATCCATAGGTCTAACTCTCGCAGGTAGCCACGCAGTAGGAATTGCATCCAATTCCGTCCATTTTGAAATATCATCACTTTGAGTTACTGGTATATACTTACCATCTTTAAGCTCACCCCAATCTGCCCATCTTCGCAGAGCTCTAGGCTGTTTCATCCCTTCGGGAATATCTAGCTGAGATAGTACCCACTTATACTCTTCGTGACTTGCTCCTGGACCAAACAGATAGAAAACTGGACGCCCATTTACAATTGGTGCACTCTTCCCCGTAAATACACTATCGATCAAGTATTGATAGCTCTTTACATAGTGCTTCGTCTTCTCCTCTCGTGTATCAATCTCTGGATAGTATTTAGTTATCCAGTTGTAATAGAGCCAACCATCACACCAATTCACTCCAACCTCAAACCCATATTTAGCCGCAATTGGTTGCATAGCCTTCAAAAGCAGATCATTTTCATGCAGCATAAAACCCCATTCAATGAAAAAACCATCTATTTTAGCACTCTTTGCTGATAAAATTTGATACTCAATATAGTGAGGATCCATATTTGATTGCATACCGACTTGTGGATAAGCTACCGCCGCAATATCATTTTTACCACTCTCATCTATAAAATCAGCATTATAACATAATGACTCACGACCTGTCTTAGATTTACGTGTATCCGCATGCATCTCCCAACGACCCAACTTACCATCAAAATCTCTCGTATAGCGAACTCCATGATAGTCCGCATATATCTTCTTACCATTACCCTCCTGCGAAAATAGAGGTGAAATAGCTCCTACGAAACATACAAAAAAACAAATTACTCTTCTCATTAGCTAATAATTTATATAGCTCACAAAGCTTGCTACAAGTAGCAAACTTTGTGAGCATGTGATTTTACTCCTTTGGAATTTTAATATCAAAAGTTAAGACACGTGAAGTTGGATTATTACCCTCAACTTTAACATCCGAAACTAACTTCATAATACCAATTTTAAACGCTCCTGAAGATGACTTAGCTCCTGTCTTAAACGCAATAACATCCCCAACAATTATAGGGTTGATATTATTAGAAACAACCTGTGATGAAATAATTTCATTCTCAATTGTCGCAGCAGTCGCTCGCTCAAAATCAACTCTTCCTGTAACTTTCAAAAATTTAGTATTGTTCTGTACTGGCATATCCATAACCGATTTACTTCCAAATTTATACTCATTACTCTTAGTTCCAGTACCTCCATCAATAGAGTAAATCCTCAAGGTAGCTGAACTTCCAAAAGCATAAACCTTAATATCTACATTTGAAGATGACTCATCTGACATCAAACAATCACTAAGTTTATAACTCTTCATATCCCTCAAAGATAATAAAGCATAAACACCTGGATTACTACTATTACCCTCTGTTAATGAGTGTGTTCCAACAGATACACCCTTTGCATAATTAAGGTTTACAACAGCTTCTACTGACTCGATACTTTGTTTCCCTATATTATCCGTAGCAACAACTTTAACTCCTGACGTTGCATTTAAAAACTCAACTCCAACACTATATTTAATATCTTTCTGTGGAATCGAATAGATCTCTGTAGCAACTTTAACATCTGTATCTCCATCAACTCTGAAGACCTCAACCTTAACAACACCACTCTCTGAAGCAATATTAGCCTCAACCACCTTCGTCTCACTCTTATTTGCAATGATGATATCTTCAACAAAAGAGACTGTTGGTGGTGGAACAGATTTATAAACAACAGGTAGTGTAGCGATTCTAATCTGATCGTAAATATCAAAAGCCTTAACTATAAATCCTCGACTATTGTCATTATAACCAATCAACTCATCAAATGTATAATCCAACTCATTATTAGTGAACTCTATCGGAAATCCATAATCTTCTTGACCATCAACAGTAACCAAAATCATCTCTATCCTCTTCAACCCAACGGTAGATGTAACACTAAATTTAGTATTCTGCAACGCCACTCCAAGAAGCTCATCATAATCAATCCTCTCTGGATCAAATATAACAACTGGTGGTAAAACAACATCTACAACCTCTATCGGAAGATTTTGAACCTCAACTCTATTAAGCCTATCAGTAGCCTTTACCAGTGCACTCTTAAAGTTATTTTTATAACTCAGAGTCTCTGAAAGTGAATAATTCTTATCGTTAAAAAATTCTGTAACACTATTAATTAATATTGTATCACTCTCAGTTGTAACTATTGATAACTCAACATTCGCAAGCCCTGCCTCAGACTTAACAAAAGCAATAATAGGTAGATTATCAATCTCATTCAAATCCACATAGATAGAGTCGTATGGATAAGATATTACAGGTAAGCTACTCGATGGATCTATAATCTCACCATCTTTCTCACAACTAGCAAATGTAAATAGAGCTAGTGCAATCAGTAACATTGATTTTATATTATTTATCATAATTTAATAATTTAATTTAAACACGCCCTAAAATTATTTTTTGTAATAACTATACGATTCAAATACGTGTATAACACCATTAGTAGGCTTAATATTACTACTAACAGCCGATCTCATAAGCGAATTAGAGTTGCTTCCAGAATCATTTACAACAATCTTTCCCGCATCATTTTGCCACGGATTCTTCCTTACCAACATGGTCATCAATCCCGACTCACCATCTCGAAGCGTAGGTACGAACATTGGCTCAACATCAAGTTGCCCATAACTACTATACTCCCCGTCAACAATATGGTACTTTATAAGATTAACCACAGACTCCTTATCAACTCCACCAATTGAATCAACTCCAGGGTAAGTTTTGATAAATGAACTCATCGCCTCATCAGTCAATGCCAGAAATGTATATTTCGTACCCGTCTGTGTAAAGTAATCCTTCATCTGCGCATACTCAATTGCATCCATGTAGATGCTAAACAGATCTGAACGACTCTCAAAATACTCCCAAGCTGTCATATTGATATTTGGATCTAATACAGAAGAGTCATATTCATAATCCTTCTGTAAACCCATCTCACAACTCGTAATCGAAAACAATAATAATATTGCTAAAGATATTTTTGATACTATTCTACTAATCATATCTCTCAATTTTTAAACAGTTTATTAATTTGAACTAACATAATATGGATTCTGTACTATCTTAGGATTTTGATCAATGTGCGAATAGTGAATAGGGAAAAACTCATTGCCCGCTTGACTCATCCCATTAATAGGCTCCATAACCTCTTTCCACTTTCCTGTACGCAGTAGGTCAAACCATCTACGACCCTCTCCGACTAACTCACGCTGACGCTCATCAAGAATATAATCAATTAACTCATCTTCTGAATTAAATTCAACCGCAGACTTAGTCTCCAGACCAGCTCTTGTACGTATCTTCTTCACTAAATCTAAAGCCTCAGACCATTTACTCATTCGTGCTAAAGCCTCCGCTTGAAGTAACATCATATCCGAAAAACGATAGATAGGATAACCAATTTGACAACTCTTATTCAGTGTAGAACTAATATCTCCTAAGATATATTTACGCATCTCAAATCCCCCTTGGTACTCTTTAACAACAATCGGATAACGTGCATCACCCTCCTCAAATTTTGACCTCAAACTCTCCGAAACAACTCCAGCTCTATTTCCGCCACCAGTAAACCACTGGTACATATAACTATATCCATTAGAACCAACCTCTTCCATATGATAATGAAGTACAAATATGAACTCCTTTGTTGTATATTCATCTACATCAGGGGTATTGTCTGGAGCTTTTGCATTCAACTCCTCGGTAAACATCTTCTTCCATGTCATAATATCTGGCTCAAATGCCATAAAATCTGGATCATATGTCGTCATCTTTGTAACCGTCTGATCGGCATTACTATACTCCTCCAACATCATATAAGTATCTGTCAAAATTGCCCATACTCCAAAAATAGAGATGCGCTTACGCTCCTTATTTTCATGTCTGTCAATCAGACCCTCAGCCATCTTCAAATCCTCAAGAATTACATCTCTCAAAATCTCATCTTTATCGCTTCTTGAACGATATATATCTGGACTATACTGCTCATTAGGCTCTATAAACAGTGGAACATCACCCCATACCCTTATAGCATATAGATAAGCTAGTGCTCTCATTGCATATGCCTGACCCAAAAGATCCTCTCGCTCCGAAACAGAGGGCATATCAATAGTTGGTAAGTACTTAATTGCCAAGTTCGCTTGATTAATAACCTTATACAACTCTCCCCAATGGCTGCTACTCTGATCCGTCGTCATTAGATTATCCATAACGCGTCCTTGATCTGCCGCTGAAGGAGATCCTGGCTCAAAATTATCACCCCTAAATTCACCCCAATAGAAGTAATTTGTCCTCGTTGCAGAGCGGAAAAAACCATAAATCTGATTTACACCCGCTTTTGCATCACGAGCCGTCTGCCACATCTCCTCTGCTGGGATCTCACTCACAGGCTGCTCATCTAAAAAAGATTCACAAGCCTGAAAACTAAACATCAATGCAAATAATGCAACTATATATTTTCTCTTCTTCATAATAATACTATTTTCAATAAAAATTTATGTTCTCTGCGATAATGCAGAACCGCCCACTAAGGGCAGCCCGCTGCATCGAAAAAAACTAAAAATTAACAGATAACCCTAAACCATACTCCCTATTCTTAGGGTAACGATACGTATCCTTACCTATCTGAAGAGGATTACTTGATGAAAACTCAGGATCATATCCAGTGTAATTTGTCCATGTCAACGCATTATTTACATATGCGTAAAGATTCGCATTCTTAACTTTTAGCGACTTCGTCCACGCATCAGGGAACTGATACGCAAATCTAACATTCTGTAACTTTATGTAGCTTCCATCCTCCAAGTAGAACGAATTAGCATAACGCGCATTATTAAACTCATCGTTGTGCGGTCTAGGATACTTCGCAATATCTCCCTGCTCTAACCATAAATTATGAATTACATCTGGTGCAGGTGTTGTACTAGAGTACTTGAATGAGTTTCGAGTATGCTCCGCAGCATTGTATATCTCTGCCCCTAAAGAGTAGTAGAATGACATGTAAAGACTCCAACCTTTATAAGTTACCGAAGTGTTTAGACCTCCAGTAAAAGTAGGTAACGCATTTCCAATAACCGTACGGTCATTATCATCAATTACTCCATTACGAGAGTCTGGAGCCTCTTTCCAATTCACATCTCCTCCTCTAAATGGATCTCCATTTGCTAACGTCTTCTGAACAACAGCTCCATTATAAACAGCTCCATTATGAGTGTAGTGGCTAAATTTACCCGACTCAAAGATAGGGGTCAATTGATCCCAACTCCCCGCAGCAAACGCATTCGACTCATCATATTGGAATATATCAATCTGACTATATCCATAAAAATCGCCTACACGACCACCCTCTTCTAACCACCATAATCCACCTTCAAGATATGGTTTACCTCCTGAAAGTTTCTCAATACTATTATAATTACGAGATATATTAAACGAAGCATTCCATATGAAATCTTTTGTTCTAACTAAATCTCCAGCAATCGCAAGCTCAACACCTCGATTTCTCATCTCTCCAACATTAGTTCTCATAGAGTTGAATCCTGACTCTTTTGGCAACTCATATGAAGCCAATAGTCCATTAGTGTATTTATCATAATAGTCTCCAACAAAAGTTAAACGCCCATTAAATAGACTTAAATCTAATCCAACATTCAACTGTTTTGTCTCCTCCCACTGAAGATTATCAACAGCTATACGAGATGGGTATACCCCTCCAATTCCATCATAAATACTTCCTGGAGAGTAAGAGTACATATACTCATAGTCACCAATCTGCTCATTTCCTGTGATACCATAACTAACTCTGATCTTTGCATCATCCAAAGCCTGACGAGAGAATCTCATAAAGTCTTCATCAGAAAAACGCCATGCCGCAGAGACTGAAGGGAAGTTACCCCAACGATTCTCCTTTGAAAAGCGTGAAGATCCATCTCGACGAACATTTACATTAAATAGATATCGTCCCTTATAATCGTATGTAACACGACTAAATACAGATGCCATTGAGTGATTTGACTCCCATGTCCCTGTCTCATTCAATATCAAATTAGATGAAAATGAGTTCATAGAAGTGATATAATCAGTCGAAGAGTTTATCCCCGCTAACGTCGCACTCTCACCTCTCCATTGCTGTGCACTAAATCCTAAAAGAGCAGAAAAATTGTGATCTCCCCACGTAGTTTTATATGTGAAATAGTTCTCGTTTAACCAGTTCCAATTAAACCAATCTCCATGGGATCCACTGTTACCAGTCTGCCACTCATCTTGAAGAATACTTGGAGTCATACGATTACGCTTCGACAAATATGCGTTAGCATTAATACTAGATTTAAACTTTAAATCCTTTAATATCTTAATATCAAATGCCTGATATAGGTTAGTTTTATAATATTCAGTCTCATCTTTTGCGTGTAACACCTGAGCCAATGGATTTTTTTGACCCTGAAAAACTCCAACTAATGATCCATCTGGATAGTATAGGTTAAAGTACGGTCTACGAGATAACATCGAAGACATTAACATCCCCTCATTAACCCCATTCTTTTGAGAATATGATGTAGAGACACGACTCACCATCTTTAACCAGTCGTTCGCTTGATAATCTGCATTAATACGAGCAGTTATCCTCTTAAAACTTGTGTTAGGAACGATACCGTTCTCGTTCAAAAATCCTGTTGTTGCATAGTATTTAATCTTATTACTACCTCCACTAACACTAATATCAACTTGATCTTTTTGTGCCCATTCAAAAATTAAATCCTGAAAATCATTATCAACATTGAAAAATGAGTTTAAAGAGTCTTGTATAACCATAAAACTCTCATCTGGATTACCTAAATTATTATCTTGAAAATATTTACGACGCTTCGAGTCATATAACCTACGATCTTCCCTATTCGCTTGAGGTAGTTTATGTGACAATTCACCCCATGAACGATTATATTTAAAATCAACACGTGGTTTATTCGCCTCTCCCACTTTAGTCGTAATTAAAATTACACCATTAGCAGATCGAGAACCATACATCGCAGACGAAGCAGCATCTTTCAATATCTCAATAGATGCAATATCTCCTGGATTTATAGCATCAATATCATCCATCGGCGCACCATCAACAACATATAGTGGCTGCACTCCTGCACCAGAAAAAGTAGAGATTCCTCTAATTTTAATAGACGAAGTCTCTCCTGGCTGTCCAGATCCCGACATTATTTGAACTCCCGAAGCCTGACCTTGAAGCGCATCAAAAACACTCGTAGCCATCTTTTTTTCAATCGTTTTTGAAGAGATTGATGACACAGATCCTGTAATATCCCTCTTCTTCATCGTTCCATAGGCTACAACCATAACATCATCTAAAGTATTTGATGTAGCGGCTAACTCGATATTTACAATAGGTTCATTAACCGTTAATTCTTTGGTTGCATAACCAATGTAAGAGACCGAAATAGTTGCCCCTTTTTTAGCTAACTTAATGGAATACTCTCCATCGACACCTGCGATAGTTCCATTAGTTGTACCTTTCTCAATGATAGTAGCACCAATCAAAGAGCTCCCATCACTGCCACGTACAACTCCAGATAATGTAAATGCACTCTCTTGTGCAGACACATCAGTTGGGTGTAAAAGAGTTATTGTAATAACAAAACTAATCATCATACAGACTCTATTTAATAGATTTTTCATAAAGTAGTAGTTTAATGGTTTTTTCTACTGTGGTGTGTGCGTACACACCACAGTAGAAAACTAATTTTACATAAAATTTAATATTGGTTAATTATTATTTTAGTTAATAATCTTGTTGTTGTTACTTCAGCATAAATCAATAAACTAACATTTATCAACAAAACTACATAATCGCAAAAAAATAAATCTTAATCTAACTCTGAAGAGTATAGCGACTTTGCAACCCCTAACTCTAATCCCCTCAACTCAGCTAAACCTCTCATACGTCCAATACATGAGTAACCTGGATTAGTCTGCTTATTTAAGTCATCAAGCATCTGATGTCCATGGTCTGGTCGTACTGGAATAGATATTTTTCTCCGTTGCTGAACCTCCAACAAACTCTTCATTACTTCATACATATCAACATCTCCCTCTAGGTGATTTGCTTCATAAAAGTTACCATCATTATCTCGTTGAGTACTACGAAGATGTACAAAATTTACTCTATCACCATGGCGATTCAAAATATCTGGCAGATTGTTGTGTGCGCCCACACCAAATGAACCAGTACAAAAACATAAGCCATTTGAGATATTAGGAACAGCATCAACAATTGCACTAAAATCACTCTCCGAACTCATTATACGAGGTAAACCTAAAATCGAGTATGGAGGGTCATCAGGATGAATTGCCAATACAGCACCCACTTCATCTGCAACTGGTGCGATCTCACTAAGAAACATTATTAAATGAGAGCGTAGTTTCTCTGCACCAATATCAGAATACCCATCTAAAGCCTCTTGAAATTGCTCTAAAGTGAAACTCTCCTCTGAACCAGGAAGACCCGCAATCATATTCTTTATGATTAAACTCTTCTCATCTTCATCCATACTATCATAACGAGCTTTCGCAATTGCAATATCCTCATAAAAATAATCATTTTCAGCCCCTGGACGCTTCAACATAAATAGATCAAATGCAACAAATGCTGCACGCTCAAACATCAATGCACGAGAACCATCAGGCAAAGTGAATGACAAATTAGTTCGTGTCCAATCTAAAACTGGCATGAAATTATAAGTAATAATTAAAACTCCGCACTCAGCTAGATTCTTAATACTCTCCTTATAGTTTTCAATATATCTTTGATAATCGCCCACTCGAGTCTTGATGTGTTCGTGCACAGGGATACTTTCAACAACGCTCCATTTTAACCCTGCATCTTCAATCATTACTTTACGCCTCATTATTTCTTCAACACTCCAAACCTCTCCGTTTGGAATATGGTGGAGTGCACTTACGATACCTGTTGCCCCAGTCTGACGAATATCTGACAAACTTATCGGGTCACTAGGACCATACCATCTCCATGTCTGTTCACATAAATACATAATATATTATTTTTTAATTGATAATTTAGAGCTCTTAACTAAATAGAGAAAGCATCAAACCCACCATCTACTACAGATAAAGTGCCCGTAACAAAACTAGAAGCGTCACTAATCAAGTAGTGAATAGTTCCATGGATCTCATCTGGATTGCCAAATCTTTTAAAAGGAGTGTGCGCAATAATAGTCTGAGCTCGATCTGTTAAAGAGCCATCAACATTAGTAAGTAGAGTTCTGTTCTGCTCCGTCAAGAAGAACCCTGGAGCAATAGCATTAACTCTAAGCCCCTCACCATACTTCGTAGCCAACTCTCCTGCCATATATTTAGTGAAGTTCGCAATTGCAGCTTTAGCTGTTCCGTAGCCAACAACACGAGTTAGTGGACGGAGCGCAGACTCTGAACAGAAGTTCACAATACAACCTTCACCCTGTTTAACCATAACTTTTGAAAAAATAATTGTAGGTAGAACTGTTCCGAAAAGATTCAGATCAACAACACTCTTAAACGCATCAACATCCAAATCAAAAATACTCTTATCTGGAGGTATTGTAGCTCCAACCATATTCCCTCCAGCTGCGTTTAGAAGAGCATCTATACGACCATAAGCAGACAATATGTCAACTCTATTCTGCTCTAGGACAGCTTTGTCAAGAACATCAGTCTTTAGAAACATTGCCTCTCCTCCAGCCAACTTTATTGAAGCAACCAACTCTGCTCCTAATTTTTCATCTCTATCAAGAACAACGACACTAGCCCCTTGTTCCGATAAGTAAGTTGTTATACTGCGCCCAAGAATACCAGCACCACCAGTTACGACAACAACTTTACCATTAATATCAAATAAATTTTTCATCCTAATTAATTGTTTTATATTATGCAATTCGTCCTAATACACAAATAATATATACGTTCTATACTATCTATAAATTGCTCATGTACTATAACGTCATCTCGTTTTTCATTATTGCACTAAATCCAACAGAAACGCTGAATATGAGGGACTAAACATAAAAAAATAATTATTTATCGACTAAATTTAGATAATACTTAAATATTTATTTAGACTAATTACAATCCGATATTATTATAAAATAGTATATTTTCTTTTACTAAGATATCAATTGGCATATAATTGACAGGATTAACCTTTCGACCTAAAACCAAGTATTTATAAATAGATATGATACCACTATAACCCTGAATCTCTGGTCGTTGTGCAATAAGAGCTGCAACAACACTATCAGACAGCATATCAACATTCTTTTTTGTGATATCGAAACCAATCAAAGTTACATTATTATAGGCTCGATCTTTTAAATAATCACCTAAAAGATAACAAGTAGAGTTGAATGTTATAGCTCCGTCAATATTTTTATTTGATTTGAAAATATCATCTAAAACCTTAAAGTTATGACACTGATCATTAACTCGTAACTTTGCATAGTGTAGTTTACCCTTAAAACCAACAGAATCAAGATATTTTCTAAACCCTAATTCACGATTTATCCATTGAGTAGAGAGTGAATTATCTTCATGTACGATTTGTCCAATTAGAATATCCCGATCAGAACCAACTCTTGAGTATAAAAGTCTGGCTGCAACATGACCTGTCTCTTGAGAAGATGTACCAAAATAAGCCAATTGCTTCTGATTAGGTACATGTGAATCGAGATAAACATAAGGAACTGATATTTTATCCAGAAACTTCGAGAAATCAATAACACTCTCTGAAAATAATGTAGCCATTAAAACTGCATCAAAATGCAGCGTTTTCAACTCCGTTACAACTTTATTAAACGACTCTTCACTATATTTATCAAAATAAATTACCTTAATTAATATATTGTACCTACCAATCTCCTCAATTGCTCGATTTATTCCTGCATAAACATCTGCCCAGTAATCACCAATCTCAAAAGAGGGGATAATTGCATAGATAATATGGTTACGCTTAGATGCTAGAGATCTAGCCATAAGATTTGGTCTATAATCTACCATCTCCAACACAGCCTTTACTTTCTGTAGATTCTCAGCAGAGACTTTTCCTCTATTATGAATAACTCTATCAACCGTACCTGTTGACACCTGTGCCATCCTCGCAATATCAACAATTCGTAGTGTTAATTTTTCATCTTCCGTTTCCATTTTTCAAATATAATTAAAAAAGAGTATCAAATTTTATTTTGCTAACAAAGATATTAATTCTTTCACATAAAACAAATGTGTTCGTACACACAATTGTATATACATAAAAAAGATTCCCTCTCTAAGAGAGGAAACCTTAAAAATTATTCAATATATAAAATCCCTCTGAAACTACTCCTTTATTGGAGAGTACTTAGGCACTAAATACTTCATTACACACCAACCTAAAAGATATACTACAGCACAAATTGCAAAAATAATTGTGTAACCATAACTTTTGCTTCCCCACTCAACTAAACTGTAATCAAATAACATTCCACTACCTTTATTGATAATAAATGCTCCGATTCCTCCTGCCATTCCTCCGACTCCAATAACTGTTGCAACCGCATTTTTAGGAAACATATCACTAACTGTTGAGAATAAGTTTGCAGACCACGCCTGGTGTGCCGAACCTCCAAGACCAATAATAATTACTGGAACCCAATATCCATAATCCCCTAAAAAGGGCAAATGACCTAGTGGTTGCGCACACAATACTAGCAAAGGGAAAAGTGCGATGATAAACATAGCCTTCATTCTTCCCGCATATGGATCCATACCCTTATTAATAAAGTAAGTTGGGAACTTTCCTCCAAATACAGATCCAAATACAGTAATCGTATAAAGTACTCCAATAGCAATACCCATTCGTCCAGATGTCATTCCTTGATTCTGATACTCAGACATCAAATATGTAGGTGTCCAAAAAAGATAGAACCACCACACACCATCTGTCAATAGTTTACCTAATGCAAATGCCCATGTTTGACGATATTTTAAACTCTTTAAAATAGACATTCTAACTACAACGTCTTCAGAATTTGTCTCCGAGTCATCATCTTGATTAATATAAGCTCGCTCTGCATCATTCATCTGACTATTATTTTCAGGCGATTTATATACATATAACCATACTAACATCCATATAAAACCAGTAGCTCCAACTCCTAAGAATGCTGCCTCCCAGCCCCAAAGCTCCGCAATAAATGGAACTGTAAGTGGTGCAAGGACTGCACCTACATTTGCCCCTGAATTAAATATCCCTGTAGCAAATGCTCTATCTCTCTTTGGAAAATACTCTGCTGTAGCCTTAATTGCAGCAGGAAAATTCCCCGCTTCACCAATTGCCAAAACGCACCGTGCCACAACAAACATTACAACACTAACAGAACCTAGGGCTCCTACTAGAAATCCACTACTGACACCTGAACTATTAAAAAAATCGGTACCTAGACCACATAATGCGTGAATACAAGCACCTAATGACCATATACCAATAGCCAATGCGTAACCTCTTTTAGTTCCAAGCTTATCGACAAAACTCCCTGCGAATAACATTGCAATTGCATACGCTAGAGAAAAAACAGCGGTAATAGTTCCATAATCGCTATCTGTCCAATTAAACTCTACAGCTAAACTATCCTTCAACAGAGATAAAACCTGTCTGTCAAGATAGTTGATTGTAGTGGCAAAGAATAAAAGTGCACAGACTGTCCACCGATACTTTGTCATCGTTTCATTAATACTTGATAATTTACTCATAATCTATTTGTGTTAAGATTTATACTTCTTCACAATATTTATTACATCAATACAAACAGATGTAATCTTATCCCACTCTTTATTTTCCAGAACACTTTTAGGAAAGAGATTAGAACCCATACCCACACACGTAACTCCAGCTTTGAACCATGCCGAAAGATTATCCTCTGTTGGCTCAACTGCTCCAGTAGCCATAATCATACTCCACGGCATTGGGGCTTTCACGTTCTTAACAAATGAAGCTCCGCCCACATCTCCAGCGGGGAAGACCTTACATAGATCACAACCTGCCTCTTGAGCAAAACCGATTTCGCTAACAGATCCACACCCTGGAGTGTAGGGTATTAAACGTCTATTACAAACCTTAGCCACATCTGGATTAAAAAGTGGACCGACAATGAAATTAGCACCTAATTGAATGTATAAAGATGCAGTGGGTGCATCGATAATTGAGCCAATACCCAATATCATGTCTGGACAATGCACAGCAGCAAACTTTACTAATTCACCGAATATTTCATGTGCAAAATCACCTCTATTAGTAAATTCGAAAACTCTAATTCCTCCATCGTAGCAAGCCTTTAAAACTCTCTTAGATGTCTCAATATCTTTGTGGTAGAATACGGGGACTACACCTATATCTGCCACTACTGACAACACTTTTATTTTTGAAAATCTAGCCATAATTTAAATTTTATGAAATGAATATTTGTTACTTGCGTCGAGGAGACTCCCCGACATGATCGCATATAATAATGACTATCTTGACACACGCCCAGAAGCATCTCCACTCATCAACTTTTCAACCTCCTCAACCGTTACTTGATTAAAGTCACCACTTATAGTGTGTTTCAAACATGACGCTGCAACAGCAAAGTTTAGAGCTCGTTGTAGATCAAATTCATAGCTCAATAAACCATATATTAGACCAGCCATAAATGAATCTCCACCCCCTACTCTATCAACAATATGAGTTATATTATATTTTGGTGCTTGATAAAGAGTCTCTCCAGCATACAACACCCCAGACCATGTATTATGATTTGCATTTATAGATCCACGAAGAGTAATAATCACCTTCTTTGCTCTAGGAAACTTGATCATCATCTGACGACAAACACTCTCAAATGCTACTGCATCAACATCACCTCCTGTGTGCGAGACATCGAAACCATCTGGTTTAATTCCAAATACCATATCTGCATCCTCCTCATTTCCCAAAATCACATCACACCCCGCAACTAATTCAGGCATAACTTCACTTGCACTCTTTCCGTAATTCCATAAATTTTTACGGAAATTTAGATCACATGATACCGTAACCCCCATTTTATTAGCAACTTGAATCGCCTCCAAACAGACATCCGCAGCACTCTGTGAGAGTGCAGGTGTGATACCCGACCAGTGAAACCAATCAGCACCTTCAAATACAGCCTTCCAATCAATCATCCCTCTCTCAATAGTAGATATAGATGAATGTGCTCTGTCATAAACAACTTTACTCGCTCTTGCAACAGCTCCTGTCTCTAAAAAGTAGATCCCAACTCTATCACCTCCACGAACAACATTACTCGTATTAACTCCATATTTATGTAGATCCATAATACATGAGTTTGCAATATCATTGTTAGGGAGTCTAGTTACGAACTCAGCACTCAAACCATAGTTTGCCAACGAAACAGCTACATTTGCTTCACCTCCGCCAAATGTGGCATCGAATGATATTGCTTGGTTGAAACGTTGATAACCTGGTGTAGATAGGCGAAGCATTACTTCACCAAACGATACTATTTTTTTCATCTTTTTTATTTTTTTAGCCATTCCCTTAGCACTCCGCACACAGAAGAGATAAGAGGTAAGTTTACGAAATGAAAGGAACTAGAATTTAAAATATCTTTTTGCATTGTTATAGCATATATCCTCAACCATTTGACCGATAAATGCAAGTTCACTCTTAGGTAACTTACCCTTGACAACATCATCTCCAATTATGTTACATAGTACTCTTCGGAAGTATTCATGTCTCGGATAAGAGGTAAAACTACGTGAGTCAGTCAACATCCCAACAAAACGACTCAACAGACCAAAAGCCGATAATGTATTAATCTGTTTAGTCATTCCAATCTCTTGGTCTAAGAACCACCATGCAGAACCAAACTGAATCTTTCCTGCAACACTTCCATCATTAAATGTTGCTGCCATTGCGGCTAATACTTCATTATCCTTTGGATTTAGGTTGTACAAAATACTCTTTGCAAGAGTATCTGCACTTGCCAGTTTATCAAAAAATTTATGCCCCGAAGCCGCACACGACAAGTCATTAATAGCATCAAAGCCAATATCTGCCCCCATACTATTAAACATCTTAGTATTATTATTTCTGATAGGTCCAATATGAAACTGCTGCGTCCAATCTTTTTTATAATCCATGACAGCAAAGTCAATCATCATTGCAGATTTAAACTTCAAAATCTCTTGAGCTGATAAACCCTTGCCACCTCGCACCTTAATGAATATTGAATCAATCTCACTCTGTGTGTAATCCTCTGCGAAAAATGTCTCCATTCCATGATCAGATAGACGACACCCTAGAGACTCAAAAAAATCATGTCTATTTTGTAGAGCCTTCTGTAGCTCAGCATAAGTTCCAATAGCTATATTTGATGCAGCCTCTAACTTATTAATATATATGTTATATTCACCAACATTTTCAACAGCCATCGCCTTATCAGGACGCCATGTAGGTAGTACTTTCACATCAAAATTACTCTCTGCAATCGCTTTATGGTGTTCGAGTGAGTCAATCGGATCATCTGTAGTACATAGAATCTCCACATTGCTCATCTTTATTAACCCTTGCGCTGAAAAGTTATCATAAGCTAATTTATCATTACACCTATCATATATCTGCCTAGATGTGTCTGCATTAAGAAGTTTATCAATTCCAAAAATTCGACTCAACTCTAAATGTGTCCAATGATATAGCGGATTCCTCATTGTATACGGTATTGTGTGCGCCCACACATCAAACTTTGAAAAATCAGAAGCATCTCCTGTAATGTACTTCTCATCAATACCATTCCCTCTTAATGCTCTCCATTTATAATGGTCACCACCAAGCCATAACTCAGTGATTGTCTTAAATTGGTGATTTTTAGCTATCATTTCTGGATCTAAATGACAGTGATAGTCAATAATAGGCATTGGTGCAGCATGGTTGTGATATAACTCCTGAGCAATATCACTCTCTAACATAAAGTTTTTTTCGATAAACATATTCTATATATTTTAGATATTTAACATAATTTTCAACCATAAAAACACAAGTGTGTTCGCACACATATTGCATTACCTATTGATAACGCAATGTTATCGACATTATTACATCTTTTTATATCTACAAATGAGTCTATAAGGGTTAAAACTTCATTACTAAAGCAAAAAAATATATTTTGAGCGGTAGTAAGGGTAAATTGCAGATCAAAATGAACAACCATCACAATAAAAATATTTCATCTTAATCGCAATATAAAGACTCCATTCGCTTGTATTTACAATCAGTTATTAGTATAATTGTATTAACCTAACTATGTAAACATATTTAATTTAATAACTTAAAAAAAATAACTCATTAACACATGAAAAAAAAATTAGCAATACTGCTTCCTATTTTTGGTTTACCAATACTTCAAGCAGATCTGAGTGCAAAGAAAATAGACAAAACAAAACCTAACATCGTTGTGATATTAGCAGATGATCTAGGCTATGGAGATGTAAGTATCAATGGTAGTACAACAATTAAGACTCCAGGCTTTGACCGTATCGCTAAAGAGGGATTGCGTTTTAATAACGGTTATGCAGCCTCTGCAACCAGTACCCCAAGTCGCTACACAATGTTAACTGGAGTATACCCTTGGCGTGCAAATGCTCAAGTATTACAAGGAAACGCTCCCCTGTTAATTAAACCAGATTGCATGACATTACCTAAAATGCTAAAGCAAGCTGGTTATACAACCGCTGTTGTTGGAAAGTGGCATCTTGGTCTTGGTAATGGCAACATAAACTGGAATAAGTCTATTACTCCAGGTGCAAAAGAGGTTGGATTTGATTACTCTTTTATCACAGCAGCCACAAATGATAGAGTTCCAACTGTCTATGTGGAGAATGGAACTGTAGCAAATTTAGATCCCAATGATCCAATAGAAGTTAGTTACAGAAAAAACTTTGCTGGCGAACCAACAGGTAAATCTCACCCTAATTTATTGAAAGTACAACCAAGTCATGGACACAATCAGAGTATAACTAATGGAATTTCAAGAATTGGTTATATGCGAGGTGGCAAGTCAGCACTTTGGGTTGATGAAGATATGGCTGATGATTTTTTAGAGAAAGCAGAGGATTTTGTTACTGAAAATCAAAAAAAACCATTTTTTCTATATTATGCACTACACCAACCTCATGTACCACGTATTCCAAATGGTCGTTTTGTCGGAAAATCAGGAATGGGAAACAGAGGTGATGCTATATTAGAGGCAGACTGGTGTGTAAATGAACTACTAAATCATTTAGATTCTCTTGGATTAGCAGAAAATACAATAATTATATTTTCAAGTGATAATGGCCCAGTCCTAGATGATGGATATGACGATAAAGCTATAGAACTAGTAGGTGATCATAAACCAGCAGGGAACTTACGAGGAGGTAAATATAGTTCATATGATGCTGGAACTCATGTCCCATTTTTTGTAAAGTGGCCAGCACAAATTAAAGAAGGTAGAGAGTCTAACGCTTTAATTGGACAGATTGACATTATGGCATCATTAGCCTCAATAGTTGGGGTATCAATAGACAAAAAGGATGGAGAAGATCAATCTAAAGCTCTTATTGGAAAAGATAGAAAAACAGGTAGAACAGAGTTAGTTTTAGAAGCTACGGGAAATAATATCGTACTTCGCCAAGGAGAATGGATATATATTCCACCAATGGTACATGCTGGATACTACGTCCCTCCAACAGAACCAGGACGAATGAAGATAGCTCAATTATTTAATATAAAAAATGATCCTAGTCAAAAACATAATGTTGCGGAAGAGTATCCTGAGCTTGTGAAACAACTTGATAAACAGTTAAAAACTTATTTAGTTTTATAGGAATATGAAACTACCCTACGCGGGCAGCGGTGCGTGATCGCACTCAACAAAAAGTCACAGAAAACGAAGTTTTCACAGAAATTTGATTAAACTTTTTAAAGTTTATCGCCAAAGGCAGTTCGTAGACTAGTTTAGTTTGCATAACGCAGGGAACTGCCCTCCGCGGGCAGCGGTGCGTGATCGCACTCAACAATAAAAATAACCCCACTTAGAATTTGAGTCCTAAGTGGGGTTATTTTATGTTAATATCTTTATATTACTTCTTGAAAAATCTGTTATAAAGACCCTCAAATCCTTTTCCATGACGAGCTTCATCTTTACACATCTCATGTACTGTATCGTGAATTGCATCAAGATTATGTTGCTTAGCCAATGTTGCAATACGTTTTTTATCTTCACAAGCTCCCGCTTCAGCTTCCATACGCATCTTTAAGTTCGTCTCAGTATCCCAAACAACCTCACCTAACAACTCACAAAACTTAGCTGCGTGCTCAGCCTCTTCCCATGCGTAACGCTTAAAAGCCTCTGCAACCTCAGGATAACCCTCTCTATCTGCTTGGCGACTCATTGCTAAGTACATTCCAACCTCAGTACACTCTCCTGTAAAGTGAGCTTTCAATCCCTCTAACACCTCTGCATCAACACCTTTTGCAACTCCAAGTACGTGCTCATCTACAAATGTCAAAGCTCCGCTTCTCTCAACAATTTCCTCAAATTTATTTGCAGGAACTTTACATAATGGACACTTTTCTGGTGCAGCATCTCCTTCGTGAATATATCCGCAAACTGTACATCTAAACTTTTTCATAATTTCTTCTATTTAAACCATTAAACAATATATATTTTACTTCTAATTTTCTGTGCTACATCTATGACAACTACCCTTATAAAGTAGCTGTACATCTCGCACAGTGAATCCAACTGGAATATTACTTTGAATAAAGATAGTATCTTTAATCTCTAAATCCGAAACTGAGTGACAGCTATCACACATAAAATGAGCGTGAAGAGATGTATCTCCGTCATAGCGTTTAAACTTAGCATCAATATCAAGAACTATAATAGCTCCCCTCTCTACAAGCAAATCCAGTGTATTGTAAATTGTTGTTTTTGAAAGTGTCGGTATGTTAGGATTTAGTGCAGAAAATATATCATCTACAGTAGGATGTATCCTATTCTCTAAGATATAGGTCATAACAGCAAGCCTCTGCACTGACGGTCTAATACCTCTCGAAATTAAATAATCTTTAACATTAACATCCATAATTCCCTCTAAACATAACAACAAATTAAACAAACATTGTACTCATTCCCTTTTTGAACTCAGTACAAATGTATGGCATTATATTGTTATTTCCAAACATTATCTATTATTTTTTCTATAAAAAACATTAACAAATTACTATTCAGCACTTTGCAAGTATATAAAAAAATAGAGAGTTTAAGAGATATATCTTCATGTATTTACGTAAAAAAGTTTAACAGAGCATCTATTATGACTTGCGAATATAATGACATCTTAAATTAAAAAACATGTTGAACTTCGTAAAAATCAGTTATTTTTTTACACATAAAAAAGAGCTGTAAATTATCAAAAATAAAATAATTATCTACATAATAAAAATAAATACCCCTCTTATACGCAATAATACAATCAATATAGTAAACTAAGTCCTTTTATAGCATAATTGATTTATTGAATATTAATTTATTAATTACTATCAATAAAATGACGTTATGTACACTTTGGACTTCGTATAAAAACTACATTCCCGACCTATTTATACTAAAAAAATAACTTATTATTGTAAACATATAAGTAAAGAGAGAAGAATATATAATTATAAAGATCATGTCCGAGACTATAGGAAATAAAATAAAAAATCTAAGAGAGGCTGCAAGTATGAGCCTTGAAGATATGGCTAACAGTATAGGTATTAGTACAAATCAACTAACCCTAATTGAGAGCAATCAAGTATCACCTACAATATCTATGTTGATGAAGATTTCAAGAGTACTTGGAATCCGCCTAGGTACTATACTAGATGGCACAGAAGAGACTGGACCTGTTGTGACCAAGCACACTCAAATGAGACCAACAATCAGCACTTCAAACGACAATACAGATCTTCGTGAGCACCTCAACTTCTACTCACTTGCTAACAACAAGAGCGATAGAAACATGGAGCCATTAATTATTGATGTTGAGCATCTTGCTGATTTGAGCAATATGTCAAACCACGAAGGAGAAGAGTTTATGTATGTACTTGAAGGAGAGATTAAAGTTATATACGGAACAGATACGTACACGCTAGTAAAAGGTGATAGTATATATTATGACTCTATTGTTCCTCATATCATTACAGCATCGAACGCAACACAACAGGCGAAAGTTTTAGCAGTAATATATACACCATTTTAGTATTATGGAGTTAATTGATTATACAATGGGGGATATACTAAAAAATCATGCGAAGGTTTCTCTTTTGCCCATTTGTTGAGCAAAT
>CAMQVY010000017.1 GCA_947038405.1 uncultured Rikenellaceae bacterium
GATCTACACTAATCTTAACACTCTTTCCCTACACGACGCTCTTCCGATCTTAAAAGCAGAACCTAGCGTCAAGAATAGAGTAAATAGATTTCTTTTCATACTAAAGTTATAGGTTAGTTTTTAGATGCATTTATCAAAGATAAATAATTTTATTAATAGATGAATCATTTTTTCGACTTTTTATATAACATTACCACTAGTTTTATACATAGAAGGACTCAGACCCAAAGATTATACTACAACATCCCTACCCGCAAAATATCCACAAAAGGCTAGTAAAACAATACATCCACACATAATTAAAATAGGGATAGACCACATATGTAAGTGATCATAGACCAACCCCATAAGAAACGGACCAATAGCTGCAAGAAGATACCCCGCAGATTGTGACATTCCTGATAACTCAGAAGTTCTTTTTGCATTATGACTTCTCAATGAGATAAAAGCGATAGATAGACTTATACTTCCACCCATACCCAAAGACATTAAAACAACAGCGGCAAGAGTAGTAATTTGAGACTCCGACAATAGAAATATAATCATTCCAGAGAGATATGAAACACAAGTCAACATAACTAGAGTTTGTTGCCCCTTGAACCTATCACACAAAACAGGGACTATCAACGTAATAGGGATCGCTATAAGTTGAAACGTAAATGCCATATTACCAGCAAAAGAGTCACTCATACCTTTAGACATAATAATTGTCGGTAACCAAGCCACAAGAGTATAAAATAACAATGATTGTATCCCCATAAACAGAGTTACCTACCATGCTGTAGATGATTTCCAAATCGAAATTTCGCTACTTTCTACACTAGGAGATTCTGTTTCAGATATAGTTTCAACTACTTTTTTTCGCTTCTCTAACTGCGGAAGCCAAATTAATAACGTTAGTAAGGCTAGTATAAACCACGATGCTAAAGAGTTCTCCCAACCCAAACCGAGTCCTTTTGCTAAAGGAATACTAACTCCAGCACCAATAGCAGCAAATACGCACATACCTGAAATGTATAGGCTTATCATCAATCCACTACTCTTCGGAAATCTAGTTTTTATAATACTTGGAACCAAAACATTACCAATAGCTATACTGACTCCCAAAAATGAAGTACCTACAAATAATCCAATACTATTGGTATAAGATCGAAGTAACTCCCCTACCATAATAAAAAGAATCGCTGCAATAATGGACCTTACGTAGCCAAACCTATTAGAGTACTTTGCAACAAAAGGTGAAACTACCGCAAATGCAATAAGAGGTAGAGTAGTAATGAACCCAACTGCACTTCCAGAGAGATTATATTGTGTTTGAATCATCTCAACTAATGAACCTACGGCTGTAAGTGGAGCTCTAAGGTTAAACGAGATAAATATTATACCGATGACAACCAGTATTTTTTCATTGTCCTGCGTGATCGCAGTGAACGGAGGGAGTTTGCAAGAACTGCCATACGCTGGCGGCGCTGCGTGATCGCAGGGAACGGAGGGAGTTTGCAAGAACTGCCCTACGCGGGCGGCGCTGCGTGATCGCAGTGAACAAAGAGAGTGCTGTAATATGTTATTTACAGAATCACCTCCAGAAAAATACTCTTCTGGAGGTGATTTTATATACTATTATATATAAATATACAATAGTGTTTAATATGAGTTTTTAGTATAAAATACTAATGACTACCAATTAAGAATCTTGTGGAAATCAAACTCTTCTGGATTTGTAACATACTCCTTAGCAGCAGCATAATCAGCCTCGCTAATGTAACAGAAGATGTTCTCAATAACAGCTTTAAACTCATCAGAATTGACATCAACCAAACGTGGTGGAATTTTACCTGATGTAGCATCTTGAAGATCCTTAAGATATAGTTGACTAACCTTACCAGCTTGGTCAACAAATACCATACAACCTGTTTTACCTTCGTTGAATAACTGATATACACCCATACCTAAAGCAGAGCAATATACTAAGTCAAAAGCAACTGGAGTATTACAACGAACCTCATAACCAATCTCAACTGGACGAGATTTAACTTTAATACCAAGCTCTTGTAATTTTTTCTCAATCATTTCGTTGAAGATATGAGCCTTAGATACCTTACCTAACTCAGGATGACCATGATCATCATAAGTAAAGTGAGCACCTGACTTCTTGATCTCCTCATCGCTTAGCTCATGGAACACACCCTCAGAGATGATAGCAGCACCATAATCCATACCCATAAGTTTACGCTTGATAATTGCAGAAACAACAAGGTTTACAATTTTATCAACAGTAATAGTTGTTTTGTTAAACATCTCAGGAATAACTGTCATTGGGTAGTGACAAGCAGTACCAATACCGAAAGCAAGGTGACCTGCAGAACGACCCATAGCAGCTAGAACGAACCAGTTACCACTTGTACGTGCATCAACATATACAGTACGAGCAATGTTAGCACCTTTGTCAAGTGCAGATTGGTAACCGAATGTTGGAGTTCCTCCTGGTAATGGAAGGTCATTATCAATTGTCTTAGGAACGTGAATATTCGAAATTGAATACTTTTTGTCCTCTAAGAATTTAGCGATACGATTTGCTGTTGAAGCAGTATCGTCACCACCAACTGTAACCAATAATTTAATATTGTTTTCAGTGAAGAAATCAAGATTAAAATCCTCAGCAAAATTCTTATCTGTTGGTTTGAAACGGCTCATTTGAAGGTAAGAACCTCCACGATTGAAGATATCATCCGCCAATGGGTAGTTGATATCCTCTGTGCGAGGAGACTTACAAAATAGACCTGAATAACCTTCGTGTAGACCTATTACTCTATAACCTTTTTGGATAAATGTTTTAGCCACACTACCAACTACGGTATTCATACCTGGAGCTGGACCTCCACCTGTTAGGATTGCAATTGCTTCTTTCATAACTTTTTTTATTATTTTTTAAAATTGTACTCTTATTTTGAAGAACAAAAGTACTAATATTTTTTTAAATTATTTAAAAACTATCTAATTTTTATCACTAAATATTTACAGAGAATAATATTATCTCCCTAGGATCATGTAGTGCCGCCCATAGAGGGCAGTTAATAGTCTAGTTTACTATAAATTTAATCTCTATAATCGTGATAAAAACTTATCACGATCAACAATAAATCTTTCGTGCATACCTTCGCCAACCACACCTTTAGCATCAAAGGCCTCGACCTTGAAAACTAATTTGCGTCCATCAACCTCAACAACCGTTGCTTTTGCCTCAACTTCTACAGTGAGTGGAGTTGCTCTAACATGAGCAACCTCTATTTTTGTACCAACAGTCGTAGAGCCATCTGGTAAATGGTCTCCAACACAATTCATTGCGGCATTCTCCATAAGTGCAACCATTGATGGTGTTGCAAAAACAGCTAAATCACCTGAGCCCAGAACCAATGCAGTTCTCGACTCTTCAACAACACATTTAGATGTGTATGTTAACCCTATTTCAATTGACATAATATTATCCATTTTTAACTATTTCACCAACTTGACGCGACGCAACTCTAGGATTTGCAATAACATTACATCCATTAACACAGCCGCCCTCACAAGCCATAACCTCAACCATATTAGCACTACAACCCTTAGGAAAAGATTTAAGCTCTTTTAATTTAGCCTTATCAAGTCCGTTTATAACCAAAGGATTAACCTCAACACGCCCTGCAATCTTTGCATTAACAGCAGCCATAACCCCTGACGAAACAGGATAACCCCTACTAGTTGAATCAATAGCAGTATCTAACTCCATAGCCTCTGAAGTTCCAACATTTATCCCTTTAGCGACAAACATAGAACCAATCTCCTCAAAGCTCAACATTAAATCAGCATTCTCATCACAAAAAGTTTCATGTCTCTTTGCCAAACAAGGACCTACGAATACAAGAATATCATTAGGATACTGCTCTCTAGCAATTTGAGCTGTATATTGCATTGGCGTCAAAGTGTCCGAAACAAATGGCACTAAATTTGGAAGATGTTTACCCACAGCCGCAGTGTATGACGGACAACAAGATGTAGTCATAAATTGCTGACCCTCTTCCATCTTATGAATAAACTCTTTTGCCTCATTCTCTGTTGTCAAATCAGCACCCTTAGCCACCTCAATAACATCATCAAATCCTAGAGATTTTATTGCACCAAGGATATGTCCTAGTGGCGCTTTAAACTGCCCTCCAATTGCAGGAGCAACCATCGCTATAACTTTTTTATCGCTACCAAATGCGTTGAATACATCCATAATATGCGACTTCTCCATCACTGCACCAAACGGGCATGACACGATACAACGTCCACAATATATACATTTATCATAATCAATCACCTCAGTACCATCTTCACGCTTTGATATTGCACTTACTGGACACGCCTCCTCACAAGGAACAGGAATATATATAATTGCATGGTAAGGACAATTTTTTTGACACAACCCACAATTAACACACTTATCAGAGTCAATATGCGCTTGTCCTTTTTCAAAATATATTGCATTTTTATTACAGCTACTCATACATGGACGTGCCATACAGCCTTTACACATATTTGTAACAACATAGTTCACCTTTACGCAGGCGCTACATACATCATCAACAACCGTCAAAGGCTCTTTTGAAAGCTCTGTTCTCTCCTTCGCGATCTTAACATAATCACTTAACGGTGTAAGTTCATCTATTTCATCACGAATATTAAAGCCTAATAGTGCCATAACTTTATAGCGCAACATCGCCCTATCTTTATATACACAACAACGAGATGTCTCAACACCCTTAGGTCTAAGGTCTAAAGGAATTCTATCAACTTTAAGTTCAAGTTCTCCACTATAAAACAATGTTGATAGTCGAGTCAATAGATCTCGACGCATTAAAACTGCATTATTTACTGCCATTCTTATATTTATTCTACGTTTAACTCCTCTTTAATTGCATCCACGACTTTAGAAATAGACGCTTCGGATATGATTTTATCGCCGATCTTTACAAATGGGGCTTTACCTGCACCATCCTGATTGCAGCAATCCAAACATGGGCTACCACTAATCTCAATCTGATCCACAATCTCTGGAGACAAATACTCTTCAAGAACTTGAAGTTCTGCACCTCCCATAACATAGCACAGTGTTCCTGTGCAAATCGTAACTGATAATTTCTTACTCATATAATTTAAATGTATTGGATTTTTACCTCTTTTAAATATCTTTTTTCTAATAATTTTGCTAAATCTTTTATCAAATTTCTTCTTAACTCTAGCTCCACAGGTAGAGATGGATCTTGATGTATCGGATTTATTCGTGTTCCGACAACAAACTCAATCACATCATGTTGTAACAACATTCTCGCAACCCTTCCATCTGTTCCAGTCTGCGTTATATCTCCACCAACATTTCTCTCTAATAGCAATTTAACCCTACTAAGTGTCAAAACGCCCTCTGTTATAAGATCAACTCCATCCATCATAGATGTTGGGGGTAATCCTGCTGAATCTCGTTTAAGCTCAACAGTTATTGCTCTATCTAGCTCCCTCGAAATTATTTGGGACGTTGTTCCACCACAAATTAATTTCGTACCATCATACTGCGCAACTATATCTGCTAAAATCTCATCTTTCTTCTCATTGAAAGGCGCACCTGAACAGACAAGTATCTTACGGGGATTTCTAAAATATACCACCCCACATGTCATATCATTCTTTGGAGAGAAGAGATCATTCAACTCCGCCTTAGCAATAACTTTTCGGCACATATCATAAGCAGATATAGTCATATTACCCACTATCTCCTCTCTACAAAATGATAGTATGCCATCCCTACCCCATCCATTGGGTAGTCTTTTTGTAAAATTACCTGAAGCCTCAACTCCATCAGAAAACAAAATTATTCGATCTTCTGTTGTCGCCTCAAAACTACTTATATAAACATATTTAGGTCCATATTCTGTATTAACTTCAATAGTCTCCCTATCTAATTTTAGGTTACTATTGTCTCGTATAACAAAGCATAGTGGATTCCCAAACTCTACAATATTTACAACACCATTACTACGTATATCCAATATAGTAAATGTAGCACTCTTCTCACTCTCTGCACTCTCACTAACAAATGTATGTATAATTGTCTGTGCAGCCCTCTCAACTGGTTCATCAAGGAGTGTGTAATGTAGTGCCATAGAGCTAATAACACTAGCCTTTATATTTGCCTTAACTCCACTACCTCTTCCATCGCTCAAAATTACAAATACACGACCTTTACCACGATGCTGAATCGTGACATCACCCGAAACTATTTGCCCTTTTTCACACAGCTCATAGCTCTCAACTTCTACAAAAAACTTCTTGTTAATCGCCATTATTTGGTCTTTGTGAATCTAATATCGAGTTTAAAATAGCCTCCGTACGTGAAGCATTTTCACCTAGTAGATATGCTATTTTTTGTACTGTTTCCAGATTCTCTTTTACTACTGTTTTTGTTCTTGCAACAATCTCCTCATTTCTCACCTGAGAAAAGAGCATATTACGACAAATTGCAAGTATAGTTTTATTTCGCTCTATTTTATGCAGCGAAACTGTTATTATCCTCTCTTTAACCTGAATATCTTTTACCAAATTATCATCTCCACCCTCTAACATCGAACGTATATATCTTGAGAAGGGCAGAATTGTATCCGCATCTAACCCATTAAGGGCATTGTTCGAGTCATAATTCTGCTCTATGTTTAACCCAAACATTGTTGACAGCGTACGATTTGCATCCAAGATAATCATATCCTTATCAATAATTGCAACCCCAATTGATACTTTCTCAATTAATGTTGAGAATTTGGTTTGCAAGCTACTCTTCATATAATTAACGCACATGCCCTTTGTTGTCAACCCTTTACTCAACGCTTTAGCAAACCTGCGACAAGTGTAATACCCACATGCATTACAATTTATCTGATCTGACTCAGTCATTATTCCAATGCTCTCCAACGCTTTTAGCGTCTGATTTTCAGATACTAATCTTGATATTGGTTTAGTCGTAATATTTTCACCATCAAATACAGAGATAGGTGGCAGATTATAGTTATCTATAATTCTCTTACGAGAGACCTCCACTCTTCTCATTTGCATATATACATTAACTAGAGAGTGTCTATTGATACTAGAACCGCAACTCCCAACACAACCACCATCACAAGCCATTAAATCTAAAAACACCCCCTCATTCTCTCTCTCAGGAATAACAGCCAACAATGACTTAATCTGGGTCATTGAAGATTTAGATATAGAAGGAGTAGTACATCCAGAATTTTGCACCATATAAGCAGCCCCACCCTCCAGCGTATATATTAAACCATTCTTAGCAACAGATGGCTCAAACATATAACTGTCATGTCCTGCAACCTTATCAAAGTCAACGCCTTCATCATGAAACCAGCTCTTTAACTCTCTAAAAGTCAAAGATATATTTATTAAATCCGAACTAGACTCAGCCTCTCTTTTTGCAGCTTGGCAAGAAGAGATATGAACTATTGCAGATTTAGCTCCCCACCAACTCTTGATCATACGAGCATGAGCAACCATTGGCGATACATATGGTAATATGTTAGAAGCTATTTTACTCTTATACTTCCTTATGTAGTCACATACAACTGGGCATCGAGAAGATATAAATATCTCATTCTTAGCCATCAGCGTCTTAGATTCGGATTCAATTATCGCCTGAGCCCCAAGTGCACTTTCAGATACATTCGTAAATCCCAAAAGATGCAATGCTTCAATGAATCGGCTCTCATCAACACCTGGAAACTCCACACTCCATTGCGGAGATACGGATGCGACCTTTACGAGGTGTGATTTCATCAATTTACGTGCAATATAGACATCATTACGCACGTTAATATAGCCATACTTACACTTAGAGACACAATCACCACATCTTATGCACTTATCATAATCAATAGTAACCGAATCTCCATGACATTTAATTGCCTTCACAGGACACTCTCGCAAACAACGATAGCACGAAGTGCAATCATTTTGTTCTATGTATAAGCTACGAGGTTCATTCATATAACGATTTTTATTATTACCTTTGCAAAGGTATAAAATTTATTCCAATATTTTGATATGCGATTTATTATAGTAATTATTATTATTTTTTGCTCTAACAGCCTATTTGCTCAAGTTTCTGGAGCAGGCTTTTTCGATCAACGAATAGAATTCAATCAACAAGGTGATAGTATTATCGCCATTGACGTGTGGCCTATATACGTATTCGACAAACCAGCGGATATGAGAAAACATGCTCGTTTAATTCGCAATATAAAGATCGTATACCCAATTGCAATAGTTGCAGGGGAGAAGTTAAAACAGCTTGAAAAAGAGTTATTAACTATTGAAAAAAATAGAGATCAAAGTAAACATATAAAACAACTTGAACAAGATCTAAAAGATGAGTATATGCCGATTCTAAAGAAAATGAATTTTTCTCAAGGCAAAATACTAATCAAATTAATAGATAGAGAGACCAATCAATCATCATACTCATTGATAAAAGAGTTCCGCGGAGGATTTAGCGCCTTTTGTTGGCAAGGGATCGCAAAAGTGTTTGGAGCAGACCTTAGAGATAGCTACGACAAGGAAGAGGAGGACAAAGTCATTGAACAGATAATTATAATGTACGAAGCTGGACTTTTATAATTTAGTTATTGGATTGTGTTGGATAATTACATTTTTTTTATATATTTGTAATAAGCTATTTCAATCTACTTTAATCTAAATTTAATATTAGAATTTTATGATGGAAACATATGACTCTCGTAGAGAGACAGAGACGGATGGAGGAGAAGAGGTTTACTCAAAATCTGTAAGAGCAGGTCGTAGAACCTATTTTTTTGATGTAAAGGCTACTCGTAATGATGACTACTATTTAACGATTACAGAGAGCCGAAAAAAACAGTCTAAAGATGGAACATTCTCTTTTGACAAACATAAGATATATCTATACAAAGAGGATTTTGCTAAATTCTCTGGTGGATTGGAAGATGTTGTTGAATTTGTGAAGAGAACTAAACCTGATTTTTTCAATCAGCAAGTGACTGAATCATCAATAGATGAAGAGTTTGACAATTTATAAAATAAACTAATAGATTTAAAAGGGAGTGTATTCATTGTACACTCTCTTTTTTAACATAAACAACTGATTTCAAATAATATACACGAAAACAGAGAACAATATAAAACTAAAATTTAGATAGCTTCTTAATATATTTATGACAAATAATCGTGTACTACTAGGCTTTAGTGGAGGCATTGACAGCGTGAAAGCTGTGGAAGTATTAAAGAGTAAGGGGTATGACATTACAGCCTTAACTATTGATACAATGGGAGATAAGGAGTTTACAGATTGCGCTAAACTCAAAGCTAAAGAACTAATGATACCGATTATCATTGAGGATGCAAAATCTGAGTTCAATGATAAAATCATACAATACTTCACATCTGAATATAACATAGGTAGAACTCCTGCACCATGTACGATATGTAACGTTGAGATAAAGTGGAAATTACTATTATCGGTTGCAAAAAGAGAGTGCTGTGACTTCATCTCGACAGGGCATTATTTCAAGATTAAAGAGATCGATGGTATATTTTATGTCGCACGTGCACATGACCCAATAAAGGATCAATCATACTACCTTTGGGGATTGACTCAAGAGATATTATCTAAAGCAATTACTCCAATGTCAACACTTATAAAGAGTGAATTTATGAGTACCCTACCAAAACATAATCTCACTAAAGAGAGTATGGGTGTCTGTTTTTTGAGAGGTGAGAGTTGTTGTGATTACCTCAAAAATAGATGTGGCGAATCCATCTCAGATGGTGATGTTATAGATAGCAATGGAGATGTAATTGGCAGACATAATGGCTTTCAATTGTACACTATTGGGCAAAAAAAAGGGGTCAATACAGCTATAAAAGGGTGTGTCATTGGTATAAACAGTAAGGAAAATCAACTAATATGGGGCAATAATAGTGAATTAAACTACCTCAACCTAGAGATAGGCAACTATAACATACCAAACATTAATGATCTAAAAAAAGTTATTACAGTTAAGATTAGAGGATATGGACATAACCCAACTCTTCCGATTAAAGGTGCACTAATAGCCGAAAATAGAGCTCATATAACTCTAAATGATCCAGCTTGGGCACCAGCACTGGGACAACCAGTTGTACTCTATTGCGACGATATTGTCGTAGGCGGAGGAATACTAGAAAAATACTACTAATAATATATTATATTTACCCACTACAAACACGTAACACCATCCACTTGGATGGAGAGTTATATAAAACAAAAAACTATGGCAAGGAAATTAAGTGACTACATTAAGATAGGAATGAAAGGGTGCGCAATGGGTGCAGCAGATGTTGTCCCTGGGGTCTCTGGAGGTACTATCGCATTTATATCTGGAATCTATGAAGAGTTAATAGACTCTATAAAAAGTATTGATTTGACTGCGATCAAGCTACTACTTCAATTTAGATTCAAAGAGTTTTGGACGAAAGTTAATGGAAACTTTCTACTCTCAATAGTACTAGGTGTTGGAACTGCGATATTCTCTCTTTCAAGAGTTATGACATATCTACTCGAAAACCACCCTATATATATATGGTCATTCTTCTTTGGACTAATTATAGCATCAACGATATTAGTATTCAAAGAGATAAAAAAAGTAAATATATACTCCATAATTGCAATGATAATCGGTGCTGCGATAGCATATACGATTACTGTGATAAGTCCAGCATCAACCCCTGAGACGTGGTGGTTTATTATACTATCTGGTGCTATTGCAATATGCGCAATGATACTCCCTGGCATATCAGGAGCATTCTTACTGTTACTTATGGGTAAATACCAATTTATCATGGGAGCTATTGGCTCATTAGATATATATATAATATCTCTATTTGCGTTGGGTGCAAGCGTCGGAATCATTAGTTTTTCTCATCTATTGTCTTGGTTATTAAAGCATTTCCATACCGTGACAATATCTCTTCTAACTGGATTTATGGTTGGGTCATTAAACAAAGTATGGCCTTGGAAAGAGACAATAGAGACATTTGTTGATAGACATGGAGTTACAAAACCTATAATCGAATCAAATGTATCTCCATTTTCATTCACTGAGATTACAGGAGATGAAAATCATCTTGTAGCATCAATCACGATGTGCATTATTGGTATTTTGTCTATATACACGCTTGAAATGGTAGGAAATAGATTTAAAAGCGTAAAGTAATTATGAAAGATTTATATGGATTGCTAGGTTTCCCATTAGGACACTCTTTTTCTAAAGGTTTTTTTACAGCTAAATTCAAAGATGAAAGTATTGAGGCAGAGTATGTAAACTTCGAACTCCCCGATATTAATGAACTAAAACATAACATATTAGACAAACCCGAATTAAAAGGGTTCAATATCACGATACCTTATAAAATAGATATAATACCTATGCTTGACTCTATTTCGGAGGAGGCTCGTGAGATTGGTGCTGTTAACTGTGTACGAATAGTTGAAGGCAAATTATTCGGCTACAATACAGATGCTTACGGATTTAAACATAGCTTATTAAAACTAATAAAAGATGCTAGACCTAATGCTCTAATATTGGGTACAGGTGGGGCTTCAAGAGCAGTTAGATATGTTCTATCTCAACTTGGAATAGAGTATCAACTAGTATCTCGAAATGCCAGTGATGAGTCTATTTCATATGAAATGCTAAACGAATCGACTATTAATAACTACAAATTAATAATCAATTGCACCCCATTAGGAACTTTCCCAAATGTAGATAATGCACCAAACATACCGTATAATCTACTAACTGAGCAGCATTTCCTATATGATTTAGTGTACAATCCCACTGTAACAAAGTTTATGAAAAATGGGCAAGATAAAGATGCTAAAGTTTTAAATGGGTATGATATGCTCGTTGGACAGGCATTGAAATCATGGGATATATGGAATTCTTAAACTTGTTTGCGTAACGCAGAGACGCAGGGAACTGCCCTTCGCGGGCGGCGGTGCGTGATCGCACTCAACAAACAACCACAGAAAACGAAGTTTTCACAAAGGTTTGATTAAACTTTTTAAAGTTTATTGCCAAAGGCAGTTCGCAGAGACGCAGGGAACTGCCCTTCGCGGGCAGCGGTGCGTGATCGCACTCAACAGTTATTTTATCTTAAACTCAATCTCTTTGAATAAGTAGTTTACAGTCGATATCTCTGAATGTTTGACTATAAGCTCACCACTATCTTTTACCCCAAGAATCACACCTTCAATTGGCGTTCCATCGGATAGATAATATGTATGTTGTTCACCTTTTCTATATAAACGGCTATTGTATGTAGTAGATAATTCATCTACATCTCCAAGTTTTAATTGATTATATCTTGCCATTATAGATTGATATAAAGTCTCTAATATATTAAATATATTAGAATCTATACCTGTTATTCCCTTTAAAGAGATCGGGTTTGGAAGTGAAGGATCAAAATCCGTTTGATTCACATTCAAGCCAATTCCAATAACACTTCTGGCTATGTTTGATCCACAAATATCATGTTCAATAAGAACACCTGCAACTTTACAACCATCAATATATATATCATTTGTCCACTTTATTTTGGTATCAAGTCCCATACCACACAACATATCTGAAATACCTAAAGCAATGCTCTCAGATAACAAAAACTGATGTGATGCTGGTAAGAATGTAGGTTCAACAACAAGAGAAAAAGTTATATTAGCACCTTTAGTACTACACCAATGATTACCTCGCTGCCCCTTACCATCACTCTGTTCTAGTGCAAAAATAATATCGCCATGAGAGTAAATCTTCTCATTGGCGATAATATTTGTTGATGTCGTCTTCTCTAGGAGTACGAATTTTGCGTTATATTTTTCGCCTAAAGAGGCAAACTCATTATATGTCATAAATATTTGAACCTATTTTCGTAAAAAAGTATAACTTAACATAATAGTTCCCCTCATATTCAACATAGAGTAACTAAGATACTTATTCTCTTCTCCGCTACGGAAAATATCTTTAAATCCCATAGCAAACCTACCACCAATAGTTACCCTATCGATCAGCACTCTCTCATACCCCAATACGATACCGGCATCCCAGTTATCCAATTTATCAGTAAAGTTCTGTTGCTCCATCTCCCCTGGACCAAAAGGCTCCCAAGTAGTTTTATCTTCATTATCACCAGCCATACCTTGAACTGGAGTCGTTGTGAACTCTGCATCTAATACATAGGCATAGTACCCTCCAAACAGCACTTTATTCATCCCATTACCGAATGAATATTTAACATATAGAGGTACTTCTATCATTGAAAATGACATATTAGCATCAGCTCTACCTTCAAAATAGAGTGTATTTTCACCGTCACGTATTGACTCTTGAGTAAGGCGGGTTTTAGCTGCCATCTCAACTTTTTTATACGTACTTTCAATAGATACATTCCAATGCTTATTCACAACTAAGCTATACGAAACGCCAAGTGACGGTGCTAATCGAGGAACCATTCCCATTTTATTTCCAACACCTAAAATCTTATCTAATGGATATGGTACTGCACCTCCAATATCAATTCCAGTATGAACAGCCATCGCAAATTCGACAGGCTCTTTTATAGGTTTCAACTTAATTCCAAAAGGACTAAACGCATTGACAGAGCCAACGATTAAGACAAACAGTAGTGTTGTATATATCTTCATAGCGATTATATTTCTATTCATAAACTAATTTTACATTATCAACTTTTAAAATAGAGCCTTCATATCCACAGAAAAAGTCTCCTCTTGCACTACCACTAAATACAATATGAATGTGTGTATATTCAGGGATAGTAGTACCAACATAATTAAAAGGAATAAATACCCTCTTCCAAACTCCGGTATCTACTTTTACTATATCCGATCCATTATGTTTCGCACCTGCGCTATTTGCAAAGAACATAGATCCTTGAACTACACTTGTAGCATTATTTTCTCTACCAGCTGTTCTTGGCGGAGTTCCATCGCTATATAGACCATGATACTGGTAGTTTTTATAGTCTGGGTCAATGAGCTTATCATTATAGTTAACGAGCTCTATAACACATGATCCGTAGTCAAATGCAGTCTGCATTCCATGGTTTTTACCAAATCCACCTGCATAATTAATATCAACTTCAACTCCTTTAATTTTTGATGTTGCTTGGAATGGTGTGCCAAAATATGTCAAACTAATCGGGTCATTTATCCCTATTCCAGCATTGAAATCAAATTTACCAAGAAAGATTGAACCAGCAGCAAATTTACCTAAGATACTCTCAGCTTTCATTACAGCCGCCTTGCCATTGCCAGCACGATCTTCACTGTAAGTCCCTGCTCCTGCAACAGGAGTATTAGCTGTTTGCCAAGGGTGTGCTGGCTGAGGTTTCTTATACTGTCGGTTACTCCATGAATCAAAATTTGAAAACGGAATTTGAGGTCTATAATCTAATGCCAAATTCCACGATTTTACCTCCCCACCACTAGATGTAACCTGGAAGTTAACGGTTGATGTTATATCTGCAAACTCAACAACTCCTCGTAGTGGCATTGAAGATATAGCTCCTTGTGATACCATCATTTCAATATCAACTCGTAGTGGATATGAGCTATTTGTTGGATTATTATTAAGTTGCAGAAGTATTTGATTCTTATTATTATCAATAAAAATATCATTACTAATATCAAATCCAGATGTTGTGTTTAGTATCTTAATAGATTCAACATCGGCTAAATTTACACTTAATCTTATTGTCCACAACTCCTCGTCACCATCTTTAGATGTCACTTTAAATTTCTGAACACTTTTCCAACAATCATTTTGTTTCGCACCAAAACCATCTTTACCCTCTAAGTCTGGACTATAATTAGAGACCATACTCCATGTTGAAGGTAAATTTGTTGTCTCACCATTAGCTAATTGAAGTTTTAAGTTTGTAATATTAACACTCCAATCTCTATCACTTTTATAGTTATGATACGGATCTTGCAATATTGTTGACGTTTTGAAATTCGAGGTTGGTATAATTATCTCATAGCTTTCAGGTCTAATTTGAATGTTATGGTTATCCAAAACAATACAAGGATTAGTTGTCTCTACAACTTTGCCATCAACATATTTAGCATCTGTTACAATAGTCCCTGCGGTGTAGTCAAAAGTTACACCGTTTATCTTAACATCACCCACAGCAGCTTGTTTGAGTTCAATACTCCACTCGCGACTAACTCCCATAATTGGATCTAGCAGATAGAACTTCTTAACTTCAGATAACGATGTAAATGTAACTTTAGATTCATTCGAAATTCCAAACAGATCAACATCTGGATATGATTCAAATTTAAAATCAAAATCCAACGGATATGTATATGCTTTTGCTTTCGGTATTGGAAGTTTAATTGTAATTGTATTAGTTACGTTATTTACAAATAGAGTTGAATTACTAACCTGACTAGAGCTTACACTTGATTTATAAGCATCAATATCCGTTGTAAATAGTGTAGTTGAAGAGTAACTACCAATATTATCTTTAGTAATTACTGGTGTTGCCTTTAGCCTCACTGTCCAAACTCTATCTTTCCCACTAGCACTTCTAACCGTAACAGGATAGCTCTGTTTATCATTATCGAATTTAAGACTAACTTCGCCATTCTTAAAGTCTACAAAACTAGCACCATTTGGAATAGAAAAACGCGGGGTAATCGAGATAGGGTAAGTTCCACCAACGCTAAATATAGTCAATGTATCGTTACGCTGCGAGTATCTGGCATCTCCCGACACTAGATTAGCTAAAGTTGCTGGTACCACATTAAGGATCTCAACCTCTTTTGATATTTCATTACCATCACTAAGATCTGACTCTACTTTTGGTGTGATTATATAAGTTCGAGTCAAGCCACTCTTAGCCATTACATAGAACTTCAACTCATCATCCAATGTATTAAATACAAAATCTTTATTAGAGTCAAAACCGATAACCTTATCAATATTATCCGTTACTTGTATCTGTGCCTTGAACCTTAGTGGCAAGTCATATATTCCAAACAAAATAGGTATATATATGGTATCTGAAGAGATTTCAACTTCCCCAAGTTCAATACTCTCTGGCATATGAGAGAGTACAGTAAAGCTTGCAATACTATTTTCATCGCTTAAATCGTCGATATCAACGCAAGCACCAAGAACAATAGTAAACATAGCAATTAGCCAAAAACGGCTCAATATAGAGTGGTTTTTACTCATAGAATTTATCAATAATAGTTTACATAATACTCCCCAAAGGTACGAACTTTTACTTGAATTACAACGTTATATCCTCATAAACTAAGCTGAACACTCTGTCAACACAAAACTCTCATAAGTCAACTGCAATCACACATTACTAACAAAGCAATGTAATTAAGTAACAATCAACACATTAATTATTTAGCAAACTCAACACTTTTAATAAATCCTCAGGGGTATCAATCGCTTGCGTTTCAGTTACAGTCTCAACAACTTTGATTGTATAACCGTTCTCTAACCACCTCAACTGCTCCAAAGATTCAACAATTTCCAACTCACCTTGAGGCAATTTTGTTATATCTCTAAGAACGCTACTTTTATAAGCATACATACCAATATGTTTCCAATAGATGTGGTTATTCTGCCATTGACCACTATCCAATCCTCTATAATAAGGGATCACAGAACGACTAAAAAACAATGCATTACTCTCTTTTGAGATCGCCACTTTAGGTACATTAGGATCAAATATATCTTCGGTCTCCGTAAATCTCTTTACAAGTGTCGCAATTTGCGTATCAGGAGCATCAAAACAGCTCTCAATTTTAGATAAATGCTCCTCTGAAACAAAAGGCTCATCACCCTGAATATTAACAACTACATCAAACGTTATTTCACAATCTTGCTCCATCTTCATCAACGCCTCCGCACATCGATCTGTGCCACTTCGATGGTCGACCGATGTCATTACGACACACCCTCCAAACGCAGTAACTGCAGAAAATATTTTATCGTCATCAGTTGCAACGCAACAATATTTAAAGTGAGAGTTTACCCTCTCATACACACGCTGAATCATTGATTGTCCATTAATATCAACTAATGGCTTCCCTGGAAACCTTGTAGAGGCGTATCTTGCTGGAATAACTGCTAAGAATTTCATATTTATTTATTTTTAGTTTTTAAAAAATTAGATACATTTCGTTTACTATAACTGCCCATAAAAGTTCTATTAGACACAACGATAGCAACCCAAAATTGAATATATACCATAAAAATCAACACAAATATCAATTATTTTTCACAAAGCACCAAAGAAAATAGTAACTTTGTAATATGAAGCATATGATAAGAGTATTTAGGGAGCTTGGCGAGAGACTAAACAAGGAGCTATACAACATAAAAGAGGAGGAGTATATTAAACTAGCTATTAAAGATAATAGCTGGTTTACTGAAGCATCAATTAAGTATGCGATTAAAGCTATAATTGAAAACTACCTCCAGGAAGATAAAATTAAAGAGTGGGTTGAACAATACAATATAAAAGAGAGTATTACACCCAAGAATATTGCAGTTATTATGGCTGGAAACATCCCTCTAGTAGGCTTCTTTGATCTTATGTCTGTATTGGTTTCAGGAAACAAATGCCTTTACAAAGCATCATCAAAAGATAGCGTTTTAATAGAACACACAATCTCTCTACTGAAAGCGATAGAGCCAAATATATTAATTGAAGAGTTAAATGATACACAAAAGATTGATGCAGTAATAGCAACTGGTGGAGACAATGCCGTAAGGTTATTTAAAGATATATATGGAGATATACCTGCAATATATAGAGGAAGTAGATTCTCTATTGCCATTTTGACAGGAGATGAAACAGAGATAGAACTGAAAACAATTACAGATGATATTTTCATGCACTCAGGCTTAGGGTGTCGTAACGTCAGTATGATATTTACTCCGCAAGACTATGACCTAAATCAACTAACAAATGCATTCAAAAGCTACAAAAACATTAGCAGTAAATATACAAACAACTATATTCAAAATAGAGCCATAATGAAATTGGATGGTTTCAACTTCGTTGATGGCAAGTTTTTTACTCTAACCATAGAAGATCAACCGTCACACATAATCAGCAATATAAATATTGTAAATTACACAAATATCGAAGCTGTTAAAGAGTGGATATTAAGCTATGAGAATGAGATACAATGCGTTGTATCAACCAACACTTCTCTTCCATTTCATATTGAAATAGGCGAAGCTCAAAAACCAACACTTAGCGACTACCCAGATAGAGTTGATACTTTACTTTTTTTAACGAACATAAACTAAACACCCCCATACACGGATATACATAGACTTCCGTATGGAATAAATATTATAAAATTTTAATACTTTTAAAAAAACGAAAACATATGTCAATGGTACTTAAATTCAGAATGTTAAGTGATGAAAACGATAATTTTGTGAGAGATTATGAGATTTTATCCGATATGACTCTACTTGATCTTCATAATTTCATCTGCCGAACACTAGAATTCGACGCAAATAATATCACTTCATTCTTCTCATCAAACGAATATTGGGATAAACTTCGTGAATTTACCCTGATCGATATGGGAAGCGACCCATTTAATGATGATGATGATTTAAATGATGGTGAAGAGTCTGTTCCCAAACTACTAATGAGTGATGTTACAATAGATAAAGTTGCGGACACAATAAAAGATAGATTGATCTACTATTTCGATATGCTTGGAGATAGAGCACTCTATTTAGAACTTATAGAGATATTTGAAACATCCACTCATAGAGCCTATCCTCAATTGGTTAAAATTGAAGAAGATGCACCGAACCAATTCGATGCAAATGACTCATCTAAAGGTAGTGAATCTGTTTTCGATGAGATAATGAGTGAATTTAATGACTTTGAAGGTGATGACGAATACGACGATGATGGATCACAATGGTAAAACACTAATTGTAGTTGTTGGAGCTACTGGTTCAGGAAAAACTGATCTTAGCATCAACCTCGCAAAGCACTATAATGCACCTATTATATCTACGGATTCAAGACAGATATACAGTGGAATGCCTATTGGCACAGCCCAACCAACACAAGAGCAGTTAAATCAGGTAAAACACTACATGATAGCTAACCACTCGATACATGAGCACTACACGTGTGGTTTATACGAAAAAGATGCTCTTGCAATTTTAGAGGATCTATTCAAGGACAACACTACAGTTGTGGCTGTTGGCGGCTCTGGACTCTATATAGATGCACTATGCAATGGTATTGACTTCATGCCAGAAACTGATTTTGCTCTTCGCAAAAGATTAACCGAAGAGTTGGCTTCAGAGGGACTAGAACCACTATTAGAGAGATTAAAAGTACTAGATCCAATCCACTATGAGATTGTTGAGAAAGCTAATCCACAGCGTATATTACGAGCTTTAGAGGTCTCTATGAGTAGCGGTAGACCATACTCTTCATATTTAGCTGGCAAAAAAAGCCAAAGACCCTTCAATATTATTAAAATTGGTATTGATATGGATCGGAAAGTTATGTACGACAGAATTAATCTGCGTGTAGATCTTATGCTATTAGAGGGCTTAGAGTCTGAAGCACGTGGTCTCTACCCCCACAAAGAGCTAAACTCTCTTCAGACCGTTGGGTATCGGGAGTTATTTGACCATTTCGACGGTAATTGCACATTAGAAGACTCTATCTCACTAATCAAACGCAACTCAAGGCGCTATGCTAAACGACAAATAACTTGGTTTAAACGAGATATTGATATAAATTGGGTTGATCCATCTAATATAATTAATATAATCCAAGGTATTGATTGTCAAATACATAAGCAAAAACAGTGATTTTTTTTGTAAAAAAATCACTTAAAAATTTGTATATTACAAAATATATTGTACTTTTGTCATCGTTAAAGTTTACCAAAACTTATACATGAGGATGCTCGGATGGTGGAATTGGTAGACACGCCGGACTTAAAATCCTGTGGGCATTAACGCCCGTGCGGGTTCGATTCCCGCTCCGAGTACGGAGTAGAACGCTAATAGCTTATTTATTAAGTTATTAGCGTTCTTTCTTTTAAATGCAGTACCAAATGCAGTACATTTTGATACAATTTTGTAAGCCTCTAGTATATCAGGGTATTGTTCAAAAAGTATTTCGGCTCTCTGCTTTTGCGAAGTAGTCCACTTGGAGTTGTTTTTCAACACAATATGCCTACTTCTAGCCAGTAATTGTCTACGTGTATCACCATTACTAAATGTGTGAGGGATATATCTTCTTCCAACCTCTTTAGCTAATTTCATCTCGTTATTTTCTTGGTCAATCGCAGTCCACCTGTGATCAACTCTTAAATCTGAGATTGCTTCATTCATTAATTTCTGTACGTGAAAACGATCTGCAACTATCGTAGCATTAGGGAATGAACCCTTTGCGATAAGTTTCATTGTAGGACTTAAATCAATTGTTATCTCTTTGACTTTAAGTCGCAGTGAGCGTGGTAGCTTTTTCAGATAGTAAATTATATCACTACTCTTGGTGCCTTTCATCATAGCTATTAGCGAACCTTTACCTCCTTTTGCAGCTTTGTTTGTAATGATGGTATATAATTCTCCTTGACTTAAACATGTCTCATCCATACTAATATATTCTCCTAAATTATGTTTAAATAAAACATAATCACTGGCATTCAAGCGATGATCCCATTGACGATAATCGGAGATGTACTCTTTGTATTGAGTAGATAACTGTTTGCCGTCTACATTGTAAAAAGAACCTATAGCTTTAATGCTAATGGTGCTAGACTCAATTCGTAGCTTTTAAAAAAGCAACGAACTCTATTGTCAAGTCTGTTCCATTATGTGTTAAATCTATCTTGCGAGTAATGATTTGATTGGTGGCTTTGTTAAGCCATTTACGCCGACGTATGTGTAGATAGACTCCCTTTCCTCGAATAGGAAAGTCTTGGATTGTCACTATATCCGTGAAGCCATAACTGATAGAATTAATAGTATTCAATTCTTCGGGTAAAATCTTTTTCTCGTCCAAGTAAATATCCATACGCCAATTAGCGGGGTCGTCACTGATTGACACAATTTCAAAGATATCGACTACGGTTGGCGATAAAAAATATCGTGCTAATTCTGAAATATCCATAACACAAAGGTAATAATTATGAAATCACCACCAACATGAAATTCTGATTGATCCAATATACAGTACCTAAATCATCAGCTACTCCTCCTCGAACTCAACTAAATTATAAACATTTACACCTTTAGTTCCATAGGCAACATATAAAAGCCCATCTGCACCTTTTTTCACAAAATTAGCTGAAGCCCCACCTAATCGATGACTAGCAACGAGACTAAAATCAGACTTATTTAGTATAACAAATCCATTTACACCATTGGCAACATATACAAACTTATCATCAACTGCAATACAGTTTGCTGCCCCATCACCAGATAGAGCCATAGTTTCAACACCATTAACGAAAGATTTAATACCCTTTACCCCTAATGTTACATAAACAGTCTCACCATCAACGGCAATAGTATTTTTTCCATCATCAGGACTAATACTCCCAACACTGTAAGAATCAATAAAGGCTCCATCATATGAATAATTATAAATTTGCGTATCATTATGTCCCGCAAGAACCAACATTTTAGTACCATCATCAACGATATATTTAGCGTGATTCAAACGATGATAAATTAAACGAGTACTACTTACAGTATCTATAATTGAAACTCCACCATTAGCCCCCGACACAGCCCAAATAGTACTATCTTCAGTTATTACTAAACAATTCCCCGATGCACCTCTAATTCTTCTTGTGTCGATCTCAATCTCACCTAAGTCAGATAGAAAATTCACATTAGTAACGAATGCTCCTCGTTTATTATCCCCTGCACTATAAATATTATCACCACTAACATATATATGATTAAAATCCCTATTCCCAGCAGTGAATGTAGCTTCAACCTCTAAATTTTGAATATCTAAAACATCAATATACCCCTTAATAGGAGCCTCAACAATGTGCCAAGATACAAAAGCGTTACTTCCTTTAAAATCAATAGATGTTGCAGATATATTTTGAGAGTGAGGCATAACCATAGCAATGTGCTCTAATCCATAAGTACGCTGCGTATCTGTAGGAGAACCATAACCAGGAGAACATTCCGACGCTGGAATATAAGTATTTCCATCCAAAACTACACCTGACAACCACTGTATCTCTTGTTCCGACCTATTATCAATTACCTTTGCATTAATATCAATCCACCCATTAAATTGCGTCTGATTTTGGTGATTAAGAGTTAATAAATCACACTCAATAACAGAATAACGATCCCCTATGTTATTTATCCTAGATGATGAATTATTTACGATAATTGTTGAACAACTAATTAACGCTTGACCAGAAAAGTCAAAATTAACTGCATCGTTGAGCCTTAATTTATCACATTTAAGGTACTTGTTAATATATAGGTCTCCTTGGTTAAGAGTAATATTATTCTCTACATTCAAGCTACATTCAAACGATGCCTCTCCTTGATCATTAAGAGTGAGGCTTCCGACATTTGCACCAACTTCACAATATATAGATCCATTAACCTCAATAGATCCATCAATATTAAATATATTTGCAGTCATCAATGATGCACCATAATTTACAATAAAGTTATTAGGCAATATTAGCTCCCCATAGTTTTCTATACTATGCCCTCCATCCAAAGTTGTTTTTTCATACCTAAGAGTACCCCCAGGTAGTATATATATAGATCCACTACTACCATAAGCATCTGTTATTGTCAAATCACCTTCAACGTAGTAATCAGCACCACTAGCAAAGTTGATTCCAGCAGAGAGAGACTCCCCATCCCTTAATATATATGATGTATTATTTTCAACCTCCCATGATTTATACTCTTGATCGACCATTGATATAGCATCACTAGGTATCGTAGGTGCACTCATTACGTAGGCTGCTGCTCTTGTCTCATTTTTTTTGATCCTATAACTTAATATACGAGAATTATCACCAACCTCTTTCTCAACTGTTTCAGATGTAATAACATCATCTGTGGGTGGTATAATAGCATCACTCTTCTTACACCCGACCATCAACCCTATAGCTAGAGCTACAACAAATAATTCTTTCATTCTCATAATCATAATATTTAATTTATGTTATTTAAATACGATATATCAAATACTATGCAATATTGGAGCTAAAATAAGAACAATTAAGTATTATATTAAGACCACAAGAGCCTTCCTGAGATAAAACATATGATAATTAACTAGAATAGAGGGGATTAACTAATGCAACAGGACGTCACATATGGGCATAAAAAAAGGGTAAGCTACTTACATCGCACCGCTACAACCATCTACCCTTGCTTCCTTCCGAACCTGGGGGATTAAACAGGAGCTGGTCGTGTAAGACTTACCCAGCACAAATGTAGAAATAATTCAGTAATTTGCAAAATTTATTGACTCTTTTTTTCAATTATTTGTATAATAATAATTATAGATTATAATATTTAAAGTATCTTTACCGCATTGATTAAGATTAAAACAGATAGATAACACACTATAATATAGGGATAAAGAGCATGAAAACAAAGCATTTAAAGTATATAATACCCTTAGGAATTGGAGCTATAATATTAGTTTTATTTTCTTTATGTTATTACAATTTTACGGTAAGAAACGCAGTAAAACAAAATACTCTTCTATACATACCCACAGGATCTAACTACGAAGATGTTATTGATAGTTTAAAATCAAAAGATATTTTACACTCAATAAGCTTTTTTGAGAGAGCCGCTACCCTACTCTCTTATGACGATAGGATTAAATCGGGCAGATATGAAATTAAAGAGGGGGCAACCTATCGTGGCGTTATAGAGATGCTTAGACGAGGGGGACAAATTCCCGTAAGGCTGACGTTCAATAACATTAGAACTTTAGATCAACTTGCAGGAAAAATCACAGCAAATATTGAATTAGACTCTATATCAATGCTGAATGCTCTAAAATCAGACACCATTCAAAGCATGTACCATTTCGATAGTACAACGTTCATTTCGATGTTTCTTCCGAACACCTATGAGGTCTATTGGAACACGACTGCAGAATCTTTGATTGAGCGCATGAATAGAGAGTATAATAAGTTTTGGAACGATGAAAGAGTAGCTAAATTAGATAGTATAGGTATGACAAAGATAGAGGCGATAACATTAGCTTCTATTGTATATGAGGAGACTAAGATGGGCGATGAGCTCTCTACGGTTGCAGGTGTATATGTTAATCGTCTAAATATAGGTATGCCACTACAAGCAGATCCAACGGTTAAATTTGCTGTTGGAGACTTCACATTAAAGCGTATTTTGAATATCCATCTATCCGTAGAGTCACCATATAATACATATAAATATAGAGGGTTGCCACCTGGACCTGTATGTATGCCCTCAATAAAAGCAATTGATGGTGTACTAGATTATAAGCGACATAAATATCTATATTTTTGTGCTGCGCCAGATTTTTCGGGGTATCATAAATTTGCATCAAATTTATCCGAACACAACCGCAATGCTAGAGAGTATCATAGAAAATTAAATAGCTTAAAGATCTATAAATAGAGTTCTATCTTTTTATATTAAAATATAAAAAAATTAGTTAACTTTGACTGATAGCTAAACCTTATAAAAAATATACTATATGAAATCTATTAATGTTCCAGAACTTCTTTTAAAGACAAAATCGCCTCAACTTCAAGATATTGAAGCAGCATTTAACGATCAAAGTGTGCCTTTCTACCCTATTGATGTCATCAACTGGGATACTTACCCACTAAAACCTGAGGTTGAATTTGCAATTGCTCATGCAGATAACAACATATATATCAAGTATAATGTACATGAAAATACAATAAGAGCACAATATACAGAGGATAATGGATCTGAACCATACGAAGATTCGTGTGTAGAGTTCTTTATTTCACTTGACAACCAAGAAGCATACTATAATGTAGAGTCTAATTGTATTGGCTCCATCCTATTTGGTGGAGGAAAGCCAGGCGATAGAGTTCGTTATGATGATAGTGTAACGAAACTTATTAGGAGATATCCATCTCTACCAAAAGAGGGCTTCGACTCTAAGAGTGGTGACTTCACATGGTCTATTGTATTAGTTGTCCCTGCATCGTTACTGGGTGTAGATAGCACATACGATTTAAAGGGGAAAACAGCAAAAGCAAACTTCTATAAGTGCGGAGACAAACTACCAGAAGCACAATTCCTTTCATGGAACCCTATCGACTTCATCAAACCAAACTTCCATCTTCCTGAGTTTTTCGGAGAGATAAAGTTTGAATAAAAAAAGAATGAAAAAATGCAGTTTTCAAAAAAGTTTCCGATCATAGGTAGTTAAACAAAGCGATCTAATGGTTTAACCTTTTTTGAAAACTGCATTTTTATTTTACTTTTCGTTCTCGAATTACTATTACAGCAATAATAGCAATGACAATAACCCCCAAGAAATAGAGGAAACTAGAGTCTGTTGCAAGTACATATCCACTATCGCTAATGACACTCTTTCCAGAAGAGTTACTAACCATTATAAGAGTAACAATCGCAACTGAAAAGGATCCTGAAAGCTGTTTTACCGTATTTATCACCCCCGCCACACTATCAATTTCGGTATCAATTGCCCCATTTAAAGCTAAATTTGTAAGAGATGTTGAGATAAATCCTATCCCAAATCCTCGAATATACAGAGTTAATAATATATACCAATGTTGACTCTCCAAGTGAAGATTAGAGCTAAGGTATGTATATATTAGTAGTATTCCCAACCCCACTAAAATAAATACTCGACTTCCATATTTATGAATAAGCGAACCCGTAATTGGAGCCATACCACCTTGTATTATACCTACTGGAATAAATAATAGACCTGTTTTATACGCACTATAATTCAATCCAAAGAGTAGGTATTCAGACAAGACGTAACTACCCCCTTGCGATACTATTCCAAAACAGAACATCACAATAAATGCTAAAACAAAGTCTCTATTCTTAAAGATTTTGACATTCACAAGAGGGAATTGTGCATATACCATTCTCAGTACAAATAGAGTAAACGATACAATTAGAGCAAGTATTAACCACCACTCTGTATTTGAAGATAGTATATAAAGGCTAAGTGGAGCCCAAATTACGAGTAATACCACCCCAATAATATCTAACTTAGGGGTAGTTTTATCACGATACTCTCTCATTAAGTATATCGCCATGAATAATATAATAATACCGATTGGGATATTAATTTTAAATATCCAATCCCATTGATTAATTTCGACTAAATACCCACCCAACAGAGGCCCAATTGATAGAGTTGCACCCGTGACCATTACGAGTAAACCTAGCGCAAATCCACGATCTTTACCCGTAAAATTTAGAGCAATAATACTCATTGAAAGGGGCGTTATAACCCCAGCACCTACGCCTTGCAGCATTCTCATGGCGACAAATAGATTTAGCGTTGATGCTATACTGCACAAAAAAGATGCTACTGTAAATATTACAATACCTATTATATATACTTTTTTAAATCCATATTTACGAGCAAACCACCCACTACACAGCAGCATAATAGACATTGCAAGTGTATACCCGCTAATCACCCAATCACTTTGATCTATAGTACACTGAAAGTAAGTAGTAATGCTAGGCATTACTACATTTATGATTACTAAATCTAAGAATGTCAAGAATGATCCAACGATAACAACTAACAAAGTAAGCCATCGATTGGGGTTCACTGGAGAAGTTACCATATTTTATGCTTTAAACATATTACACAGCAAAAAACATTCCAATTTAAATTATTGCAAGGTTATTTTTTACTAATTTTGGTCACTCTCTTCTTTTGGATTTAGGAGAATGTTCTCTTCTTGATCATAATTTTCAAACTGAGCAGATAATACTTTAGATGTTTTAACCCCTAGCTTACGTATCGACTCCGCTCTTGCAACTAAATTTCCTGAACCCGATTTTATTTGACTAATAGCTTTCTCGTAACTTTTATTAGTATTCTCTAAATTACGTCCAATCTCAGCCATTGTATTAAATAGAAGCATCAACTTATCGTATAGATTACCACCTTGTCGAGCAATTTCTATTGCATTTTTGCTTTGATTATCTCTTTTCCAAAGATCATCCACTAACTTTAGCAGTGCAAATAAGTTTGTTGGACTACTAATCATAACCTTTTTATTATAAGCATACGACCAAGTAGATGGATCCTTCTGAATCGCAGCAAGAAATGCAGGTTCGTTTGGAATGAACATAATTACAAAATATGGAGAATTTTTAAGATTAAGTTCATGGTAAGCTTTCCCCCCAAGCTCATCAATATGTTTACGTATCGAAACCATATGCCTCGCCATAGCAGCACTTCTCTCAACATCATTATCAGCATTTGCATACTCAACAAATGCAGTTAGAGAGACTTTAGAGTCAATGACAATTTGTTTTTCATCAGGTAGATTCAACACAACATCAGGGCGAAATCTAGCACCTTGTTCATCTGTAAAACTCTGTTGTGTAGTGTAGTGAATACCATTAATAAGATTAGAGCTATTTAGAATTGTCTCCAAAATCATCTCACCCCAATCACCCTGTACTTTTGAATTACCCTTTAGAGCATTTGTTAACCCCGTTGTCTCCTCTGTAATTTTTCTATTTAACTCCATAAGGTTTTTCAGTTCACTTTTCAATGCACCACGTTGTTGATTTTCGTCGGAGTGAATCTGCTCTACTCGGCTTTTAAACTCACGAATATTCTCTTTAAATGGCTTCAATATACTCTCCATAGAGTCTTGATTTGTCTCCTTGAACTGTTTTGATTTCTGCTCTAAAATATCATTAGCCAAACTTTTGAACTCATTTCGGAAATTCTCCTGCATCTCCTGAGCTCTTTTTCTCTCCTCAATCGATTGATATTTAAGTATCTTAACCTCATTCACAGCAGATGCACGCTCATCAGTAAGAGTTAAAATCTGGATCTCTTTTTCAGCCAATACGCTCTGTAAATATTTTAGCTGAGATGTTATCCCTTCCTCTTTAATAGATAGCTCAATATTTTTATTTTGCACCATACGTAGCTCCAAAAGTTCACCTTCTCTCACTTTGCCAGCACTTTTATTAGCCCCTCTTACATTCAAATATAGAGCAATGGTCGCAACAAGAGCCAGAGCTAAAACTATACAAATTATCTCCATAATATTTAATTATATTGTCGTTAGGGTACAAATTTAGGGAAAATTTGGGAAAAATAGCTACCTTTGTGATGTATAGTAAATAATAGATAGTTTTATGAGTAGAATAGTTGCCCCTTCAATGTTATCGGCAGATTTTGGAAATCTTAACCGAGACACAAAAATGATTGATGCAAGTGCCGCAGAGTGGGTTCATATTGATGTTATGGATGGTGTATTTGTACCTAATATTTCATTTGGATTCCCTGTGATAAAAGTGATAAAAGAAGCCACTGAAAAGTTTTTAGATGTGCATCTAATGATTGTTAATCCTGAAAAATATGTAACAAGATTTGTCGATGCAGGAGCAGATTTAGTGACCTTTCACATTGAGGCAGTAGAAGATGCTATGGAGTGTATCGAACTGATTCGCAAAGCAGGTGCAAAAGTTGGAATTTCTATAAAACCAGCGACACCAATAAGTGCAATCGAATCTGTTTTAGATAAGATAGATTTAGTACTTATTATGAGCGTTGAGCCTGGATTTGGTGGACAATCGTTTATTGGTAGTAGTGTTCAAAAAGCTATTGACCTAAAAAAGATAGCAACAGATAGAGGTTTAGAGCTATTAATTGAGATGGATGGGGGAATTTCAGCAGATAATGCAGGGTTACTGTTTGATGCTGGCTGTGATGCACTTGTTGCAGGTAGCGCAGTATTCAATGCACCAGACCCACATTTAGAGATTCTAAAAATGATAAACGCAGAGTAGATACATATATGGTTTCAATAGATAATTTAACGGTTAGTTTTGGTGGTTGGGATCTATTCAGCAACATTAGTTTTTTAATTAATCCCAAAGATAGAATTGGATTAGTTGGAAAGAATGGAGCTGGTAAATCAACCTTAATGAAGGTAATTATAGGTCAACAGCCTGCCAGTAGTGGAGGAATAAGCAAAAATAGTGATTGTACTATTGGCTACCTTCCACAGCAGATGAAGGTTGCAGATACAACAACCCTAATAGAGGAGACAGCCAAAGCATTTGAACAACTATTGATACTAGAGCGAGAGATCTCTGAGCTTACAGAGGAGGTTACGCAACGAACAGACTACGAGAGTGAATCGTATGAGAAATTACTACATCGTCTAAATGACAAAAGTGATAGTTTTCATATCCTTGGTGGCTCAAATCGTGATGCTGAGATAGAGCGCATGTTGTTAGGCTTGGGATTCAAACGTAAAGAGTTTCACAAACCAACAAAAGAGTTTAGTGGAGGCTGGAGAATGAGGATTGAGTTGGCAAAACTCCTACTCAAAAGACCGTCATTACTGCTACTTGATGAGCCTACAAACCACCTTGATATTGAGAGTATTGGATGGCTTGAGGATTATTTAAAAGATTATAGCGGCTCCGTACTGCTAATTTCCCATGATAGGGCCTTTTTAGATAATGTCACAAATCGAACCATAGAGATACTTCTTGGCAAGACATATGACTATAAGGCATCATATAGTAAATATGTTGAGCTACGTGCAGAGCGTCGCCAACAACAAATAGCAACATACAACAATCAGCAAAAGTTGATTGAGAAGACTGAGGATTTTATAGAGCGGTTTAGATATAAAGCTACGAAGAGTAATCAAGTACAATCAAGAATTAAGAGTCTTGAGAGATTAGATCGAGTAGAGGTTGACGATGAAGATCTGAGCACTTTGAATATGAAATTTGCTCCAGCACCTCGCTCAGGACAAATTGTCGCAGAGATTAAGAATTTAGGAAAGAGTTTTGAAGATAAACACGTATTTAGTGGTGCAGAAGTTACCATCGAGAGAGGAGAGAAAATTGCTCTTGTCGGACGTAACGGAGAGGGCAAAACAACTTTCATTCGACTACTACTCAATGAAATTGCCCCTACAGAAGGGTCTTTAAAGTTGGGTCATAACGTGAATATCGGTTATTTAGCTCAAAATCAAGATGACTTAATGGATGGCGACCAGACTGTTTTTGACACATTAGATAAAGTTGCTGTTGGAGATGTTAGAGTACGATTAAGAGATATATTGGCATCATTCCTATTTAAAGGAGAAGATATTGACAAGAAGGTAAAAGTTCTATCTGGCGGTGAGCGAAGTCGTTTGGCAATGGCAAGATTGATGCTTGAACCATACAATTTACTGATACTCGATGAGCCTACCAACCATATGGATATGCGCTCTAAGGATATTCTAAAATATGCCATACAGCAGTATGATGGAACGGTTATCGTTATCTCTCACGACAGGGAGTTTTTAGATGGCGTGGTTGATAAAGTTTACGAATTTAGAGATGGTTCTATGAATGAGTATCTAGGAGGTATTTACTACTTTTTAGAGAAACGTAGAATCCAAAATCTTCGAGACATTGAGATCAAAGATAAAGCAAATACAACAAGTGATGAAGGTGACAAAAGCACTCAAGGAAAGCTAAGCTACCAACAGAAGAAAGAGGCAGAGAAAGTTATTCGCAAGATTCAAAATCAGATTGATCGTAGTGAAGAGCGTATTATGACTCTTGAAGATGAGGTTAAAGAGTGGGACATAAAGTTATCATCACCTGAAGAGCATGGTATAAATTTGAGTGATGGGAGTGCATTTGCTCAATATGAGGCAATAAAGAAGTCTCTCGCTGATGAAATGCACAACTGGGAGCAACTAAACCATGAGCTAGAGAGCACAAAAGAGTAATATTAATGTTGACTGCTACAACACTGCGCATTTTTATGCATATATGACGCAGTGTTGTCGCAGTCAACTATTAAATTTATATCGATCTCTTAATATTTGTTTTTCGTTATCACTAAGCGAATTAAAATAAGCTTTCCAACCTGGGCAAAAGTTTATATGCCATCTCCAAATCCTCCCCACAAATGATTTAGGATTCTTATCGTGTTTCGCTTTAAAACTACATTTATCACAATATTTTTCCATAACTTTAATTTATAAATTATTAGTTATCCCAAAGTTACAAAATTCCCTTACTTATACAATCATTTTCCAACAATTAAGAGATATACTCGCCGCACTACTATCTATAAATAGTAATTAAAGCTCTCCTATACGAGTCAAACTAACAGTAGTTGTTATATTTTAAAATTAAAGTGTTATCTTTGTAAGCTACAATAGTTTTTGAAGCAGAAGATATTGAATACATCTGTCGGAACTATTCGCATTACACTATAATTGAAAAAATGACATTTAACGAATTAAATTTAATTGAGCCGATACTTGAGGCTCTATCAGAAAAAGGATATACTACCCCAACACCAATCCAAGCAGAAGCAATTCCTATAGTTTTAAAAGGACACGATTTACTAGGTTGCGCACAAACAGGAACAGGAAAAACAGCAGCCTTCTCTATTCCGATTATCCAGCACCTACACGAGAATAAAATATCAGGAGGAACAAACGGTATCAAAGCACTAGTACTAACTCCAACTAGAGAGTTAGCAATACAGATTGATGAGAGTTTTGCTGCTTACGGTCACTTAACAAAGTTAAAACACACAGTAATCTTCGGAGGAGTCGGACAGAAGCCACAAACTGATATCCTACGCCGTGGTGTTGATGTATTAATCGCAACACCAGGACGACTACTAGATCTAATAAATCAAGGTTATATAAAGTTAAACAAGATTGAATACTTTGTACTTGATGAGGCAGATCGTATGTTAGATATGGGATTTATTCACGATATAAAACGATTAATTCCACTTCTTCCAAAAAAGCGTCAAACTCTTTTCTTCTCGGCGACTATGCCACCAGAGATTGAAAAGTTGGCTAATACACTACTTATAAATCCAAGAAAAGTTGAAGTAACACCAACATCATCTACAGTTGACAAAATAGATCAGCATCTTTACTATGTTGAGAAAAATGACAAAACAGAGCTACTAATCAACTTGTTACGCAATCCAGAAATGGAGTCTATCTTAGTTTTCACAAGAACAAAACATAGAGCAGACAGAGTTGCACGTACACTAAATAGTGCTAAAGTTAAAGCAGAGGCTATCCATGGTAATAAGAGTCAAAACGCAAGACAACGCGCACTTAACAACTTTAAGGATCGTACAACACGTGTTTTAATTGCTACTGATATCGCCGCTCGTGGAATCGACATCGACCACTTGACTCACGTAATTAACTATGAGTTACCAGAAGTTCCAGAGACTTATGTACACCGTATCGGACGTACTGGTCGTGCAGGTCGTGCAGGAGTTGCATTTTCATTTTGCGATGCAGATGAAGTTCCGATGTTGAAAGATATTGAGAGATTAATAAATAAGCGTATTCCTATCCTTGGAGACAAGCGATTTGACACATCAACGATAAAGAGTGCAGTCACAAACAAGAAAGATGCAATAAAAGAGGAGGCAAAACGCAGAAGTAGTTTCAAGAGTAAGAGAGCAGAGGGACGTCCTTCTGAAGGTCGCTTTAATGAAGGTCGTTCTAATGAGGGACGCTCGTCAAATGGTCGTTCTGAAGATAAGAGACGTGGTGAAACTTCACAATCTAAGCCATTCAAGAAAAAACCGTCAAACACAAAAAAACCTAACTATAAAATTAACAATTAATATTATGAGAGCTTTAGTTTTACTCCTCGTATTAAGTACGAGTTTTATCACTTTGAGTGCCAAAGAGATACTACCTGAGTACGATCAGGCAAGACGCTTTAGCGGTTATAAATTTTGGAAGATGATGTTCTCGACCACTGTCGATCCACATTGGTTTGCTGAAGGCGAAAGTTTTTGGTATGATTACAAAACTAGTGATGGAAAAGAGTGGTATGTTGTTACTCCTGGAAAGAAGAGTAAGCAGACACTATTTAATCTAGATAAAGTCACAGCAGAGTTAACAGAGATCGTAAAAGACCCTCTTAATGCGCAACAACTACCTATTCAAATGTTGGAGGCACAAGAAGATGGACGTTCATTTACCTTTCAGATCAAATCAACAAAGGATCTCCCAAAGGATAGTGTAACCAATAAGGTTGAGAAGAAGATCTTTTACTTCACATATGACTACCCTACTCAAAAGCTAACAGAGATAAAAGATAAAACTAAAGCACCTACAGATCTTTCATGGGGATCTGTTTCACCTGATGGAGAGACAGTTATCTATGCAAAAGATTTGAATCTATATAGTATGTCAAAAATTGACTACGACAAGTTGAAGATAGATGCAAAAGATAGTACAATAGTCGAAGTTCAATTGACAAAAGATGGAGTAAAAGATTTCGGTTTTGGACAACCATATAGTCTACTGAACACAGACTCACTATGTAATGGAACTCGCAAGCATGTATGGGGTTTATGGTCTCCAGACTCGAAACATTTTGCAATTACAGTTTCAGACTCACGTCTTCTGAAAGATCTATGGGTAATAAACTCTGTTGCATCACCACGCCCAACACTAGAGAGTTACAAATACCAAATGCCAGGAGAGAAGGAGTCATCAATCAACTACCTATATCTTTTTGACATGGACTCAAGTAGTTACAAGAGAGTTAAAACCGCTGCATTTAAAGATCAAACGATAAGTATAGCGTCACAACCTCGTCTACATAAACAGAGACATTTGAAAGATCAACCAACAATATGGCTTGGAGATAATGATCGTTTCTTCGTTACACGTTCAAGTCGTGACCTACATCGTATAGATATATGTAGCTACACTATTGGAGATGATAGCATTACACCTATCATTGAAGAGCGCATGAATACATATATTGAGCGACGTCCATTAGCAGCAATCAATGCTGGAGAGGAGTTAATCCACTGGAGCGAGCGAGATGGATGGGCACATCTCTATCTTTATGATGGCAAAGGTAATTTAAAAAACCAAATTACAGATGGAGCTTGGCACGTAGATCAAATTGTTAAAGTTGACGAAAAAAATCGTGTAATCTATTTCTTAGCAAATGGACGTGAGAAGGGTGAAAATCCATACTACGAACATCTATATAGAGTAAACTTTGATGGTAGCAAGTTGAAACAAGTAACAAAAGGTGACTATTTCCACACTGTAAGTGTAGATGATGATGCTAAATTTGTTGTTAGCAACGCTTCACGAGTTAATGCTATCCCGAGTAGTGATCTACTAGATGTCAATGGTCGCACAATAATGACACTAGAGAAGAGTGACTTCTCCAAACTATTTGAATCAGGCTACAAATTTCCAGAGCCTTTTACAGTTAAAGCAGATGACGGAGTTACAGACCTTTATGGCGTAATGTATAAGCCGTTCAATTTTGACTCAACTAAGATATATCCGATAGTAGACTACGTATACCCTGGACCACAAGTTGAAGCACCATACTATCCTTTTGTTGGAATGGATGTAAGAACAGATCGTTTAGCTCAAGCAGGTTTCATCGTTATCACAGTTGGTAATAGAGGAGGGCATCCAAGTCGCTCTAAATGGTATCACAACTATGGCTATGGTAATCTACGAGACTATGGTCTAGCAGATCAAAAATATGCTATTGAGCAGTTAGCAGACAGACATGATTATATTGATATTAATCGTGTAGGTATCCACGGACACTCAGGTGGAGGCTTTATGTCTACTGCAGCAATACTCCAGTATCCAGACTTTTTCAAGGCAGCAGTTTCGTGTGCCGGCAACCATGACAATCGCATCTACAACAGATGGTGGAGTGAAACACACCACGGAGTAAAAGAGAGTGTTACAGCCAAAGGCGATACAACATTTGCATATAGCATTAGTAGTAATCCTGAGATTGCAAGACAACTGAAAGGCAACCTACTATTAGTGCATGGCGACCTAGATAATAATGTACATCCAGCAAATAGCATGCGTGTTGTAGATGCTTTAATTAAAGCAAACAAACGCTTTGATATGCTACTACTTCCACAGCAACGCCATGGTTTTGGTAGTATGAATGAGTACTTCTACTGGAAGCTTGTAGATTATTTCAGTGAACATCTAAAAGGTAATAGAGAGACATCAATCGATATACCAAATAGATAAACTTTTAATATCCTATTAACAATATATCACAAAAAAGAGGTCTATTTAATGTAATGATTAAACTCATCACATTAAATAGACCTCTTTTTTTATGGTAAACATTAAGTCTTATATCTAATAAATTGACTCTACTGGTTCAAGAATAAATGTAAATTCGTAATCTCCATAAGGTAGCAAATACTCATTCATAGGCCAAGCACCCCAACTATTGATGCAACCAAGTCCCATTTGCACTTTATCAATACAGAAGTTTGTATAGTCAACTTTAGGAACAAGCTGAGAGTGACGTTGATTTTTTTCAACCCCATCATCAAGAGATTCAATTGAGTAGTGTAGAGCTGAGGCAGAGAATGGAGCATCAGCAACAACTCTCACTCCACGTCCTGCAATATTGACTTGATTCCACCAACGGACATCAGTTTTGTTACCTGTCTCTTGCGGTCTGATATAATTGTAAAATTGTTCATCAACCGTCAAATCATAGCGACCAATAAAAGTAGAGTTATTTCTATCGGCGTAGTTCTCAATAGGACCTCTACCGTAGAATTTACTATACTCCATATTGTATGGCATCTGCATCTGCATACCAAATCTATAAAGACTAGCAACTTTTGCACCTTCAGTTGCTTGCAGTTTTTGAGTAATTTTTATAGTACCCTCGTTATTTATTACATAAGTAATGAATAGTTTCGCAGATACAGTAGGCATCTCGTAGTTTGCTTTAACTACAATCATATCATTTCCCACATTTGCGATTAAAGATGTCAATTTCAATGTAGGGTTACGCCACACCGCAAGTTTACCTTGCGTATTAGCACCATAATCATTATCAGTACCAGCTCTCCAGAAGTTAGGAGAAAGTTCCCCTCCATTACTCAACATAGAGACACCTTTAACAACATATTTAGATAAAAAACCATTAAATTTATTGAAATCTATATCAAACTCTTCACCAACAATCACAAGACGACTACGGTTATTACTCTTAATAGTAGGAACAACAACATCTACATTTGGTGCTTTTTGATTCTGTATTACGATCTCCTTAGCTACATACGGAGTAATAGTCAACTGATTTTTCGCAACCGCATATCCAGCAGGTAGCAGTTGTTGTTTATTTTTCAATGTGAAGTAAATATTCAACAACACCTCAGTGCAACACTTATCAGGCACTGTATAACCTAATTGGATAGTTTTTGTCTGCTGTGGCTCAACACTCAAATCCGTAACGACACCACTCTCTAATACCTCACCATTAGCAACAAGCTCCCACTCTAGGTCATATGCTTTTAAATCTACAAAGAAGTTCTCATTATATATATTAATCTCCCCTTTCTTCAAGTCTGCAGGAGTTACCCATATCGATTGGTGGTAGTACTTCACCTCATCAGCATGAGGATTCAACGCTCTATCTGGGCTAATCAAACCATTATTTAAGAAGTTATTATCAGATACATCATATGGGTTGAAATCGCCACCATAACCGTAATACATAACTCCATCCTTATTGTAAAGTCTACAACTTTGATCTACAAAATCCCAAATAAATCCACCTTGATATGAGGGGTATTTTCTAATTAAATCCCAGTACTCTTTAAATCCACCTTGCGAGTTTCCCATTGCGTGTGCGTATTCGCACTGAATAAATGGTTTTTTAGGGTTATTTTTCACATAATTTTCCGATTTTTCATAACCAAAATACATTGGACAAGCAATATCTGTGAACTCAGAACTTGTACCTCCACGCTCATACTGACAAGCACGAGAAGGGTCCTCTGCTTTTACCCAATTGTAACAAACTTCAAAGTTCTTACCCATTCCCGCTTCATTACCTAGCGACCAAAATATAATAGATGGATGGTTATAACCTCTTTGTACATTGCGCTGATTTCTCTCCATATGAGACAATTCATATATAGGATTTTTAGCCAATGATTTATCACCATATCCCATACCATGCGACTCTACATTAGCCTCAGCAACTACATATATTCCATACTCATCACATAGGTCATACCATATATTATCATTAGGATAGTGAGAAGTTCTCACAGCATTTATATTAAGCTCTTTCATTCTCTTAATATCCTGAATCATTCTTTCACGAGATACAACATATCCTCCATCAGGATCTATCTCATGTCTATTAGCACCTTTAAATAGAACAGGCTCACCATTTACAAGAATTTGAGCACTCTTAATCTCAATCTTACGGAATCCTACTTTGATAGGAATAACCTCAACAACATCATCACCACTCTTTAACGTAGCAATTAAAGTGTATAAATTTGGATCTTCAGCACTCCATTTAAGAGGATTTTCAATATCAATCTTAGTTGAAATTTTATTTTTGCCTTTTACACTTACCTCTTTAACTATATTTTGTGACTTATCAAGAAGTTTAAGTTCAACTTCTCCAGCTCCTTTCAAATCTAAATTCACAGCTAATGAACCATTCGTATAATTTTCATCAAGATCTGGAGTCACTCTAATATCTTTGATATATTTAGTATCACGAGTATATAGGTAACAATCACGCCCTACTCCGCTGTAACGCCAAAAATCTTGATCTTCAAGATATGTACCATCACACCAGCGAAAAGTTTGGAATGCAATAAGGTTCTTTCCAGGTTTAAGATATTTAGTAAGGTCAAACTCAGCTTCAAGTTTACTATCTTCACTGTAACCTACGAATTTACCATTTACCCACAGATATATATTTGAAGTAACTGATCCGAAGTGAGCTATAATATTTTGACCTTTCCAATCCGCAGGAATATTAATCTCCCTACGGTATGAACCTACATGATTTTTCTCAACAGGAACCAATGGTGGTTTACTACTAAAATCATCTCTCCAAGGGTAACCTGGATTGACATAGAGCGGATCACCATATCCATTAAACTCCCAAATTCCAGGAACAGGCATTTTACCCCAATCCATTGCATTATAGCCTACTTTGTAGAATTCTGTTGGTCTTTGATTTGAATTTTCCACCCAATTAAAGTCCCATAGTCCATTTAACGATAGTATATTTTCAGATGAAAATTTACACCCTTTCAATGCAATATCTTCAGATTCATATGCAAAATAGTTCGTGTGCATAGGCATACGATTTATTTGATTTACAAATGGATCTTGCCACTCATCTCTCTGTGCAAATGCAGATAGATTAATTAAAACAGCAATACTTAAAACAATTTTTTTCATATTTTAAAATTAGTAACGGTTAGTTAAGTTATCATAAATATACTGAATCTGTATTACACTAATCTTTACTATTATAATCGCATGATATAAATTAACGATCTAAATCAACCAAATAAAAGCAAGATGTAGTGAAGTAGTTGCGAACATATCTTATCTTAGTTATAAACTTGTATAACTTACGCGGTCTTAAATTAAATTTTTGTTGATAATGCGGATTTATAAACCAGAAAAATCTATCAATGACGTTGAATCCATTATCGGCAACAAGTTTTTCAAACAACTCAATCGACACTTTACAACTCTTTATATCTAACAACTCATCAATACATCCGCGATCCTCACCAAATAGAGTCAAAACTGATTTATATATAGGTTTAGGCAATATGTGAATAAAAGGTAATTTAGAGCAAACTCTACTTCTACACCCCTGTTGGTGTCCACCGAAAGGCATTTGCCAAGCAGGGAATCCAAAAAATACAACCCCTTTTTCTGCAATAAATTGTTTTAAGTGGCTAAAAAACATCTTTTTATCAGTGATATGTTCAATAACGTCATGTATTAAAATCACATCATATTTTTCATACTCTGAAAGATTCATATCAAAGAAATTTATTGTATTAAATCTCCCATCCAATCCATCTTGCATAAAAAATTTCTTAGCGTTCTCCACTTTAACTTCCGAACAATCAATTCCAGTTACACAACAACCAATTTCAGCAAAAGGGAGGAGGTTTCCACCTTCGCCACATCCTATTTCTAAAATTTTTATTGTTGAGTCTACGTTTTTAACTTTTCGGATATAATCTATATAAAAATCTCTTGATGTTTTAGCCGATTCATTAAAATATATCCGTCTATCAATATGTCTTTGTTGCATTTTTTTGAATTATTAATAGTCTTTTAGACTATGTATTTTGGTTTCATTGAGTTGCATGTTCACTGCGATCACGCAGCGCCGCCCGCATAGGGCAGCTCCCAGCTTAGTTAAAAAAAATTAAATTCGCTCCAAATACTCAGCATATATTCTAGCGGCCTCTTCGACCATCTTAGCACAAGGTCTCTTCTTATAATACTCCGCAGTCCGCTCTTCAGCTTGATTTGTAATCTTATCAGACTTCACTAAGCCTAATAACTCTCCGCACTTCAGACTTCCGTTACGCTTCGCAAATTCAGCCGCTAACTCTTGGACTACTTTATAATTATTACTTTTACTTTTATTGTCCTCTCCAGTGATAGCACACTCTTGAAATCCTGCCAAAAGGAACATTCCACAAGCAGCACCACAAGTCTCTCTCATACGCCCAATGCCACCTCCAAAAGATGCCGACATTTTCAGAGCCATATTTTTATCTATATCATATATATCGGCAAAAGCCACGACAACTGACTGAGAACAATTGTATCCTTGTTGAAATAGCTCAACAGCTCTATTTATTCTATCTTCCATTACTCCTTCTCTTCACTTGCATATCTAACAAAACCCTGTGCTTGCATCTCAATTGTACTTCCATCAGGAGTTACAAGAGCAGCACCAGTTCCATCTTCAGTTATGTGACCAACAACATCAATACCACCAATTTTAGCGATAAGATCCTGTTTTTCAAGAGGAATTGTAAATAATATCTTGTGGTCGTCACCACCATTAAGAGCAGCAACAACAGGATCCGCATTTAGTTCTTCTGCCATTTTGTACGTCTCCTTAGCGATTGGAATACGATCTAAATAGATCCTAGCTCCACACTTTGAACTTTTACAAATTTGAATAATATCCGAGCTAAGACCATCTGAAAGATCTATCATTGAAGTCGGAATAATCTCCTCTGCATCCAAAGACTCTATTACTACTCTTTGCGCTAAAGGTTTTAGTTGACTTCTTAATATATATTCATATCCATCAAATACTGGTTTAGGATCAGGGTGCCCATCCAACACTCGTTTCTCTCTTTCGAGCAGTTGCAATCCCATATAAGCTGCACCTAAATCACCAGTAATACAAATTAGGTCATTCAACTTTGCCCCACTTCTATATACTATCTTATCTCTATCAACCTCACCAAGCGTAGATATTGAGATTGCCAATCCAGTTAACGATGCAGATGTGTCACCACCAACAAGATCAATCGAGTAATCTTCACAAGCAGTCTGTACCCCTTCATAGAAATCTTTAAGTTGCTCAACAGATATTTTAGATGAAATAGCCAATCCAATTGTTATTTGAGTAGGTTTTCCATTCATAGCATATATGTCGTTACATCCAACCACCACTGTTTTATAACCTAAATGTTTAAAAGGGAAATAAGTTAGGTCGAAATGTATTCCCTCCATAAGCAGGTCTGTCGATAAAAGCGTGTAAGACTTCGACTCTTGCGCGCTATTAATAACCGCCGCATCATCACCAATTGCAAAAACAGTAGATGCTACTTTATTTTCAAACTTTGATGTCAATTCATCTATTAATCCAAACTCTCCAAGTTCTGATATTTCGGTACGATTTTGCTTCTCCATATATTCTTTCATTAAATAATTTACCTACAAAGTTAGTCTATCTTTTGAAAAGGCAAAAAAAAAAAATAACTTTGCGCTCTAATTAAAGTCATAAAGGCTATAAATTTAGTGTATAAATATATGTATACTAATTTTCAATAGTTAAAAGTCGTTAAAAAAAATAAAATTATCAATTTAAATTAATTATTACAATGTTGAATATCGTACTATTTGGCCCTCCGGGAGCAGGAAAAGGAACACAAGCAGAGAAACTAATTGCAAAATACAACTTAAACCACATCTCAACAGGAGAAGTAATTCGTCAAGAGATTAAGAATGGTACAGAAGTAGGAAAAAGCATTGAAGACTACATTCAAAAAGGAGAACTAGCACCAGACTCATTAGTTATTGAGATGATTGCTAACTTTGTAAAGGACAATAGTGATTGCGCAGGAAATATTTTTGATGGTTTCCCAAGAACTACACACCAAGCAGAGAAGTTTGATGAGATAATGAAAACAAACTCACTTGATGTTGATGTTATGTTATCTTTAGACGTTCCTGATGACTCATTAGTAGAGCGTTTATTGTTGAGAGGCAAAGATAGCGGTCGTGCAGATGATAGCAGCGAGGATGTAATTCGCAACCGAATTGCAGTCTACAAAGAGCAAACAGCAATCGTAGCTAATTTTTATGAGGCTCAAGGTAAGCATATTTCAGTAAATGGACTAGGCACGATTGATGAGATCTTCTCACGTCTATGCGCAGAGATCGACAAGCTAAAGTAAATTGCTTTCTTGCTATTGCGCAAAAAAGTCTACTTTAGGTAATTCACACAAACAAAGCAATTAACATTTGTGAAATTTTATAAAAAAAAGAGCTTTAATTTAAGTCAAATTAGCATTAAAACTCTATAATATATCACTTTACACGTAATATAACACTAATAAAGGTAATAAAAGATATAAAACCTTTGCATTTATATAAAAAAGAAGTACTTTTGTATCGCATTATTGCAATTTAAATCTTAATAAATAATTATGAACAATTACGAAACCGTTTTCATTGTCACTCCGGTTCTATCGGAGGCACAGGTTCAGGAAGTGCTCGGCAAATTCCAAGGTGTAATTACCGAGAACGGTGGTCAGATTGTGAATACAGAGGAGTGGGGAATTAAAAAACTCGCTTATCCTATTCAAAAAAAGACTACTGGATCTTACCTATTTGTAGAATTCACAGCTGAGGGCGACCTTATTGAAAAGCTGGAGAAACAATTTCGTCGTGACGAGCGCGTTATCCGTTTCTTAACTTTCAGACAAGACAAGTACGCTGCTGAGTACGCTATCAAACGTAGAAATAAATTAGGTAAAAAGGAGGAATAAACTATGGCTGCACATAATCAATCAGAAATAAGATACTTGAATCCTCCTACAGTAGAGGTTAAGAAGAAGAAATATTGCCGTTTTAAAAAATCAGGCATTAAGTATATTGACTATAAGGATGGTGAATTCTTGAAGAAATTCCTTAACGAACAAGGAAAAGTTCTACCAAGACGTCTGACTGGTACTTCTCAAAAATATCAGAAAAAAGTGGCTCAAGCTGTAAAGCGTGCTCGTCACTTGGCAATTTTGCCGTTCGTAACCGATTTAATGAAATAATTAATAGAGGAGTAAAATGGAAGTAATTCTTATTAAAGACGTAGAGAACTTAGGTTACGCTAACGAAATTGTTAATGTACGCCCAGGATACGCAAATAACTGCCTTATCCCTCAAGGTTATGCAAAGTCGGCTACGGCATCTGCAAAAAAGGTATTGGCTGAGAACTTAAAACAACGTGCTCACAAAGACGCTAAGTTTCTTTCTGATGCTGAGGCATTGGCTACAAAAATTGGTGAAACAGCTCTTTCTATCGCTGTTAAAGCTGAAGAGGGTAAAATCTTTGGTTCTGTAACATCTACAAACATTGCTGAGGCACTTGCTGCTAAAGGTATTGAAGTAGATCGCAAAGCTATCATTGTTGATCCTGTTAAGATGATAGGTGAATATGAGGCTATTGTAAAAGTTTACAAAGAAGTTAAAGCAACTGTTAAATTTTCTGTTATTGCAGAGTAATTTAATATCGCATATTTAAAAAGAGAGCCGTTCGGAATTTATTCTGAACGGCTCTCTTTTTGTAAATTTTACAGAAAACTACACCTAAGCGAGCAACGGTGCATCATCTCACTCTACAAACTACCACAGAAAACGAAGTTTTCACAGAAGTTTGATTAAACTTTTTAAAGTTTATCGCCAAAGGCAGTTCGTTGACTAGTTTAGTTGGCATCACGCAGGGAACTGCCCTACGCGGGCAACGGTGCGTGATCGCACTCAACTAATAGTTTATTTCCAAATTGCACTTGGAGTCCATGATCTGAAAGCAGGTAATCTTTTATCTCTATCAGAGACCCTAAGATACTTCTCATCAATATCATATCTTTCAAATTCCCAATCAATAGTAAGGATAGCATCATGCCATATTACGCCCGCCACATCTTTAGCGTTATCAGGATTATTACAATCAGAAATAATTTCTGTATTTTTCTCAAGCGTTAAAAAACCATGGGCAAATTGCTCTGGAATATATACGATACGTTGATTCTCAGCAGATACTTCTACCGACCATGAAGCACCATAATCACGGCTATCAGGTCTTAAATCAACCGCAACATAAAGCACAGCCCCCGAAACTACACGTACGACCTTTGCTTGCGTATTTTCACGTTGAAAATGAAGTCCACTCAATATACCACGAGCAAGTTTTTGTCTACTTTCATAAACAAATTCACCCTCAATTCCTACCTCACTTAGCTCTTGTTCCGAATACTGCTCCATTGTAGGAATACATACCTCACTATGAGTTATCGGTTCAACGATCAACAATCCTTTTATTGGGTTCTCTATTACTTTAAATTTTGACATCAATTTTACGTTTTATCTATTTGTACAAATATAAACATTTAGTTCCTCCGTTCCAAATATTATTTGTAATGAGAATATTAGTTGACTGAGCACCGCTATATAAAAAGTGATGTAGCAGCCAACATAAATTTTATTTTATAGCAATAGTTTCTATCTCTATTTTCACACCTAGCGGAAGTTTTGCAACCTGATAACATACACGAGCAGGTGGATTTTCGCTATAATAAGATCCATAAACATCATTCATTGCAGCGAAATTATCCATATCGTCAAGAAGTACTGTAGACTTCACCACATCGCTGTATGTATATCCAGCCTCTTCAAGGATTGCACCAATATTTTTAAGACACTGGCGAGTTTGCCCTTGAATTGTATCAACAAACTCTCCATTAGCTGGATCAATAGGAATTTGACCAGAAACATAAAGAGTACCATTTGCTTCGATAGCTTGAGAGTAAGGACCTAGAGCTTTAGGCGCATTACTAGAACAGATAATTTTTTTCATTTTATTATAATTTTTTAAATTTATTTATTTCCATGCAATCCTTCATACGTATCATTATATATTATTATCAACGCATATCAAGTAAAAGCACAATATAAGCCAATAATTTATATCTTAATATTTACCCATAGTCATATGCGGCACACCCTCACTAGATATAGATTGTATTGGGCAATTATACCTTTTAAGTTGCTCGTTAGATATAACATTTGAACGATGTCTATGTACTTTTTTATTTACACACACTATATTTTTAACTACACTTGTTGTCATTACGACATCATGTGAGACCATAATTATAGCTATTTTTTCATTTAGAGTACGCAATATAGCGTATAATTCCTTTTCAAATTTATTATCAACAAAATTCGCTGGCTCATCGAGTATTAATAGTTTAGGATCAGAGATAAGAGCACGACAAAGTAACACTCTTTGTAACTCACCACCAGACAACTCACCCACTGCTTTATTAGCGAGAGCACCCACTCCAACCATAGTTAACAGTTCAATTGCACGATTTTTATCCTCCTTAGAGTATTTAGCAAAAATAGATTTACGAGACATCATTCCCGACAAAACGACCTCTTTCACTGATATAGGAAATGTTTTATCGAAATTATTTATCTGAGGAAGGTATCCTATAAATTTATTTTTATTACTCTCGAACTCACCATAAAACTCGATTTCACCAGAATACTCTACACCACCTAAAATAGTTTTAATAAGAGTAGTTTTACCTCCACCATTTGGACCTATTATACCAATGAAGTCATCAGATCGGAAGAGCGTCGTGTAGGGAAAGAGTGTTAAGATTAGTGTAG
>CAMQVY010000018.1 GCA_947038405.1 uncultured Rikenellaceae bacterium
TAACTTCTAAATAAATGTGTTTAAGCGCAATTAAAGGGTGTGACCAGATCATTCTTGGCCCTGCATACTCTTGTGATTTTTACAAATCAGTAGAATAAAAAACTATTCTGAAAATGAATTTAAGTGATATTCCAGATGAAGAGCTTTGCAGATACCAGCAGGAGTTAATTCCGAAACTACTGAAGTATAAGCCATATCAATGGGTTGAAATATCATCTATTGCAAATGACTCCAGTAGATTCATTGAAATTGTTACATTACTTCATCATTTAAAAAATTTTGACAATTATATGGGTTGGTCTTTAATCTCGATTAAAGAGAATTCATTGATTAGAGTTGATCCAATGACTATTTTAAAACCGCACAAAATAGCATATCAATGGAATAATAAACTATCAATATTATGACAGTACAATTTAAAATAGATGGACAGATGTATGCGGACTTTCTGAAATATCTATTTCCACCGCAAGAAGATGGGACATTGCAAGTATCAATGACTCACGGATTAGGAGTTTTATTTGCACTATTCGCAAAGGAATCAATTATACAGATGCCCCCACCTACTGGGGCATCTGTATGTTCGTTAAATCTACCAGACTGCAAAATGACAAAAAAACTCAAAAACAGATGGTTGTATTTTGACACTCACTCAACTTATTTACTCAATAAAGCACTAAAGGCGTACTTTGCTATCGACTTCTCAACATATCTTCAGCTAGGTGAAGGAGTGCATAAAAAGAAAGATATTATTGAAGCCTACATCTTCTCTAGGAGACTAATAAATACGGACAATCTGGAGAGCCTTCAAAAGAAAGCCTATCGACGTGAGCTAACTAAAATAAAGTTTATAGTAAAGATCCTAACTCGTAAAGGGAAATACATAAATGAATCAATAGATAGGAGTGGCATTCAGAGCAAAAAAAACTAAAATAATAAAAGGGCGATTTCGGCTTTTTTACGGCCGAAATGGAAAAAAAAGATAAAATATGATAAGTATAATACAACGAATATCAATTACAAGGAGTGATGACAATGATTGTCATTGGTACGATTTAGAGATCGTCCCTGCAACTGGCGAGATAGAAACATCTACAAAAACAGATACTCAGGGTAAAAAAAAGACTACCACATTAAAAGTAAAGGTAAAAGAGCTACACCAATACATTAACGACAACCTCAAGGTTAGGATTTATGCAACGAATAGAGACTTGTTAGAACTTGGAACTATAGATGTTCCAGTAATATTCGAGGTTAAAGAGAGTAAGGTTATTGAAATATCATTTGAATACATAACCAAAGGATAACACCCTCTACGTCCTTTTCTACACTACTACATCAGTGTAGTTTTGTAGAAAAAGGATATGAGTCCACTTAATCACTATATACATGAGCTTACAAGTGCGAGGTGGTCGCTGCTAAATGCAGAGACTAACCTCGGTTTACTTATGGAGCAAACGAAGCTATCTCCTCAAGGAGGAGCCGATCAACCTGAGTTCACTACAACTCAATATCAAGCTAACAGCCCATTTTTTAGAAATCAAGAGAGCAGCTCAAATCTATACGTTGCAGTTCTACCAATCATCGGAACAATAACTAAATACCCTACATGGAGTAGCTACGGTACATGGAGTAGCTACGGTACAAATACCTATGCAAAGGAGATAATCAAAGCAGCTAACAACGATGAGATATGTGGATTAGTTATATCTATTGATTCACCAGGGGGCAATCTGAATGCAATCCCTGTAATAAAGAGTGCTATTGAGATCTTCAAAGCTACTAAAAAACCAATAGTTGCCCACTCTTCTAACTGTAATAGTGCCGCCTACTGGATAGCATCTCAATGTAATATGATTTATGCTGAATCCGAAATGTCGGAATTTGGCTCTATTGGTATGTTCTGTACCATCATGGATTACGAGGGGTGGTTTGAAAAGGAGGGGATAAAAGTTCACACCATCTATGCTGATGAGTCTCCAGATAAAAACATAGCACAAAAAGAGGCATTTGAAGGTGAGTACAAGCTTATAAAAGAGAAAATGACTCCACTAATTAAAGTATTCCATAATGATGTTAAGTCTGGTCGCACTGGAAGACTCAAGGCTGATGGTGCTGGTGTACTCACAGGTGCTACATTCTTAGCACCTGAAGCAATAAAGAGTGGTTTGGTGGATTCAATCCAAACACTAGATCAAGTAATCCAAAATGTAATCGTAATGTCAAACTTAAAAGAATAATTATTATGACCAAAACAAAATCAACAAAAAAATCAGTGAAAGATTATTTCCTTGGTGTGTTTAATACTGACGCATTTGCAAAAAATGAAGCAGGTTTAGAGATACTGACTACTGAACAGCGAGACACTATCGCATCTCAGTTCGGACAAGAGTCTGTAACTGCAATCGAATCTACGATTCTAAATCTTAAAACATCATCTGAAAGTGAGAACCCTGCTGAATTTATTGGTGCTATTGCCAATGAGTTAGGAAGTGTGAGAGATATAGAAAAAGCGTATAAAGCACTGCAAACGGAGCACTCAACACTTCAGAGTACTAATAGTACCCTACAAGCACAAGTTGCAACACTATCGACACAAGGAGAAGTTCCACCGCCAGCAATGGGAGTGAGCACAGGTGCAGCACCTCAAAAATTCACTGTTGATTCTAGTTTCTCACATAACCAATTTGCTGCATCAAATATTGCATCAAGGATGCAAGGAAATGCTGTATTTGGAGCAACAGAGAGTACTATTGATGTCGCAGAATTGAAAAGAGCCTTCGGAACATACCTATCACAAGGGACTAAGATCGAGATTATTAAACAGTACTCAAGTGGCTTTACGAGTGCTCCGTTTTTCACTAAGACTCAGGCTATTACAGAGTACCGAGCAACTCAAGCACTCATTACATCGGTTGTACAGCAATTTTCTGCTAAATGGACAGCTAGAGGTAAGGCAAAATTTACACCTATCGTTATCAAAAACCGCAGGCATAAAGTAAACTTTTCGATAATTCCTGCGGAGGTTGCAGACTCTTGGTTAATGTATCTATATTCAGAAAATATGTCACCAGATCAGATGCCTATCACAAAATATATTATTGATAATATTTTGATGCCATCAATTTTGAATGATATTGAGATGTTGATGATAGGTAAGGGTAAGTACAAGGAGCTTGGAGTTGATGAGATCGGGACACCTAGCGACACAATGGACGGTATCGAGACAATTCTAGTTGAAGCAAACAAGGTTAAAGATACAGCTGCGACAACTAACATAAACTTCTACAAGCCACAAACTGCAATAAATCTTCTTACTGCGACAGATGAAGAGGTACGAAAATTCATAGATGAATTCGCAGAAGATATTAGTCCGCTATTTCAGAATATTAAGATGCCTGTGTGTTGTTCCAGAGAGGTATTTATAAAGTACTGCCGAGGACACAAAGCAAAATGGACAGAAGGTAGTGGTATTAATGACTCCTCTTTTCAAGCAAAATTCATTGACTTTACGAACTTTTCGTTAAGACCAATGGATTGTCTATATGGATCACCAATTATTTTTTCAACACCAAAGGAGAATCTTAAATTATTAGATAATATTAACACTCCTCAAAATTTAATCAACGACGTTCAGAAACACGATTATGAATTTCGTTTGTATGGTGAGTTTTGGATGGCAGTAGGTCTTGCAATTGGAGAGGCTGTGTTTGCTTACGTTCCAGCGGGATATGATCCTCAAGCTAAAATTAGTGGTGACCCAACAAACCTAGATAGATGGACTAAAGGAACTGGAGGTATAGTAGCTAAAGAAGTAGTTTCAGAGAGTGGCGAAGTAGCAGAAGGAGTATAGTAAATAACTTAATAAATAAATATTATGACATATACAAAAAAATCCATCCCTAAAGATGGCAGCGGTCCAGGAACTCCAAACGCAAAGATGGGTGAATTCATCTTTATAGATACTGATAGCGTATTAACAGAACCAACTAGAGAGTCTGGAACTGCTACGTACACTGGAGAACTAGTGCTTAAAGAGACAGAACTAGCAACAAGTATATACATCACCAACGAGACAATAGAGGTAACCGAAGAGCATACTGGAGAGACTGATGGTCGTGGGATAATCAAAGGGGTGAAAGGAAGTCATCCAGGGGATTCAGTGGATATACGAAATTTCACTGAAGCAACTCTAAACAAAGCAGGTATCTTATTATTCAAAGAATTTACTAAAGGTAAGTGGGTGGTAAGAAAAATAGGTTCGCTTGCAAATCCTTGCTACTTAGAGCTTGAGTATGCAAATAACAAAACAACTAGAAGTAGAATTCTATCATTTAAACAAAAAATTGCAGATGAATTCACTATCGGAGATTACGCTGGAAAACTTCCTGCGGTAGCAACAAGTGGAGCAACTCCAGTTGTTGCAACTAACGAAGGGGCATAAAACCAATATTATGGCAAAAAAGGAAAAAGATAATACACCAATCTCAACAATTGAGATTGGTCACAATAAAAGTGAAGTTTCACAGATTATTGAGACACCAATTGATACAGATCCAAAAACACAATTGATTGTTTGCGCCTATGAGGGGACTGAGCAGACAATGCAACGTATTTGGGATTCAATGTGCGAAACTCCATCCTTAGTTTTTGGAATTGATGAGAACACATCTTACAAAGATGTTATAGCATCGTGCATTGCAGATCAAGATATAGCGGACAAATTTATATTTGTCCCTGCTAATGTTATTCCTTGTAGTCCAATTCTACTTGAGGAGATGTTTACTCCTCAGGTTCTATTGGATTCAAAAAGAGGAATAAGCTATGATTTACCTATGCGTATAGATAAAGATCTAATCATAGAATTAGTCTCAGATGTAAATAGTTCGGATAGAGAGATGTTTGAAGCGTACTTGAGAACTCTCAATCGTGCAGTATTTGCTAGTCACTATTTTGGAAATACTGTTGCAGTCGTACTACGATCAAATCCCGACCTAGAGGTTCTCAAGGAAGCTATGAAGACAAGAAAGTTTATACGAACCTCTGCCGTTGGATTTAAGGCATCATCTCATCTATTAAAAGAGCTCATTCGTGACTAATGAAGTTCAAATATGGTTGAATTCAGGAGCCGAGGTCAATGAAGGACTTCGGCTCTTAAATAAATATACTCCAAATAAACACTTAGCTCGACTAGTTGAACTTAATCCAAAGTTTAAACACTTGTTAATAAAAGCTCTTGCACCGGAACATATTGTACTGGTTCAAGAACCACCCAAACAAACATCAAAAAGTTTTAGAACTGAGTGGTCATTTTTAAGAGAGCCTACTTGTCCAAATGAACTAAAAGTTTTAGCGGCAGATAAGATAACAACGTACTGCAACTACATCGAAGCACATGATGCACTATTTGACTGTACAACCAATAAAGAGTGCTATGAGGTTGCAAAACGAGTAGTCACTAACTTCATTGAAAATAATGAGATATACCAAGAGCTGAAATTTTACAAGGAGCATAAACACATACTAGGGAAACACCACTACTTCAATGAGCAGAAGCGAATAAATGAGCTGCGTAAATTATCTCTACGAGAATTAATCCAAAAACAAGATAACCTCAAGGAGGCAATATGGAGGATTAACAGTGAGATACTCAAGCGGAATAAACCACACTTAGAAGCCAAAAGAGAGGTTTCAATCAAGGCAAAAACAGCAGAGCTTGCAGAAATAGAGAGATTAATTGAACAATATGAATAAACTATTTGAAATAAATGAACTATTTGATTCTATTAATACCCCTATTGATAGCAACTCATCAATAGCAATCGAGAAATTTCAAAATATGCACTTTGAAAAGGTTGAATCTCTAAAACAACTTATGGGACGAATCCCTGAAGATGGTGAGATCTTCTTTCTCTGGACTAAAAATTCATTTAATGCTTTCACATTTATCACCTATGTGATAAAGTACTTTGGCATTGTTGAAGAGCTAAATTTCTCTACTTACGCTATAAATGAGAGAATACTTTCATCTATGGTAAAGTGGTATGATAAAGGTGCAATTAAGAGTATATATATCTGCATATCAGACTCAATAAGATCTCGTGTACCGAAGATAAACAACCAGTTGCAGACATACGCTAACGAAAGGGATATAACCATCGGATACTCTTGGAACCACTCAAAGGTTACATTAATTAAAACAGCTAATCATCACTTTGTTATTTGTGGTTCGGGAAATTTCTCCGAAAATGCAATGAACGAACAATACACATTTACCGAAAATGAAAAACTTTTTAACTTCTATCGAGGATGTATTAGGGGCACGACTGAGTAACGATTACTTAGAAAATCTCGAAAAATTTGGTGCGCTAGAGTGGGATTCAAAAAAAATAATTATCTACTTTGGCTTTGAACAAGAAGATGCCAATCTCTTTAATATTGAATTTTCAGCCCAAAACAGTAAAATTAGAAGAACTTACGAAAAGGGGAGATTAAAAGCTATTGCAGATATAGAGTTCAATCTACTTAAAGATGCCACAAGTGGTAATATTAATGCTATACAAGAGCTTAATAAATTAAGATCAGCCAAGAAATTTTCATTTACCAAGCTCGATATTATAGGAGGATTTACCGACGTTGCAGTATTTGAGCGCATACAAGAGTATATATCCACTGGATCATCAGGTGTGCTGACAAATGAAGAGAAAGAGTATTTTGACACACTAAACATAATATACAGTCTTGATGGACATTACGGAAAGCGTAATACAATCAAGTTTATAAAAAAATACGCTAAAGTATCATACGAAAAAGCTAGTGCACTATACTATGAGGCTTGTGAGATGTTTTACAGCGGACAACAGCTATCAAGGGATGCTCTTCGGGCAAAGTCGGCAGAGCGTTTAGATACACTATACTCACTAGCTTTAGCATCTGTTAAAACTCCAAAAGATATTGAGATTGTTGCTAATATTGAAGTGCAGCGTGCAAAAATACTAGCACTAGACAAACCCGATCCTATTTTTTTACCTAAAGAACAGTATATAAAACAGGTGCGATTATTATCCACTTCCTCAGAAACAATAGGAATAAAAGCAATTAATCGAGATGAATTAACGAAACAAATAAATTCAATTCCAGATATTTCTGAAGCGATAAAAAGACGAATCCGACAAGAGAGTGGAGTTGATAATGTTGATATCATTGAATATATAAAGAATGGCACACAGGAAGAAGATAGATAAGACATCCGAGTTTGTAGATGTGCAATATCAAAATAGATTTGCACAGCTCACATCACTAGTATCTGCTCGTAAACAACATATAATTATTGGTCGTGGAGGAGCAAAAACGACAGACGTTCAAGTTGAAAGACTGATCGATGTTATTCAGGATATGCCAGGCGCACCCATTGCTTGGGTCGCTGACACATTCTCAAACCTCACAACAAATATTCTCCCTAGTGTTATTGAGGGGTTAGAGCGCAGAGGGTACAGAGAGGGTGTTCATTACGTAATCGAAAAAGAACCACCTAAATTCTCAATAAAAGAGAAAGTAAAACTTCCAAAGTGGTTACAGCCTCATTTTTGGAAACCATTTAATAGGCTCATCTCATACAAAAGAACAATAATATTTTACACAGGAACAAATATTCGCTTCGGATCACTGGATAGACCATCAACTCTAGCTGGTGCATCCTATGTATTCGTATTTGGTGATGAGGTAAAATATTTCAAAAAAGAGAAAATAGCCAACCTCAAGAAGGCAATTCGAGGATATAAAGCTCAATATGGAAACTCCGTATTCTATCGAGGGGAGTCGTTCACTACCGATATGCCAAACATTGAGAATATTGGAGAGCATGATTGGATTCTTAATGAACGTGCAGATGTTGACGTTAAAACAATATTAGATGTAATCAAGGTGGGACTCGTGATGAACGAAGCAACCCATGAACATATAGTAGCTAAACAAGAGTATGAAGAGTGTAAAACACCTGCTAATCTCAAAGATTTAAACAATAAAGCTCGAATAACTAAGAGGTGGACGATTATGTGGGAAGAGCTACGTAAGACAAAAGGAGCACAGTTATTCTACTTAATTGCATCAAGCTATATCAATGCCGACATACTTACATTAGAGTGGTTTGAGGACGCTATATCGTCCAATATGGGCGACTTCGAGACTGCGGTACTCTCTTGTAAATCAAAAATGATGAGTGGTAATAAATTTTATGCAGGATTCTCCGAGAAACATATATACACGGATGGTATAAATGAGACGGCATATGAAGATCTCGATACTGAACTCACTGAAAATGAAGATTGTTCTGTACTGAAGTATTTAAACAAAAGTAAGAGATTAGAGATAGGTGTTGATTTTGGATTAATGTGCTCAATGGCGATAGGTCAACATAATCAAAATAAGAACGAATTACGTATATTAAAATTTATATATACATTATCCCCTGAGTATGTACCGCAATTGGCGAAGAAATTCACTGACTACTTTGCAAAAATGGAGAATAAAGTAGTTTATGTCTATTATGACCGTGCAGGTAATGCCTATAAAGATATCGGTCGAGATCTTGCAAGTGAGTTAAAACGCTCAATCGAAATTGATATTGAGACAGGAACAAGGACTGGATGGACAGCTGTGCTAATGTCTCAAGATGAAGGGAATATTTACCAAGCTGCTGAATACTACTTCATGCAGCGCATATTTGCTGAAGATGTTCCAGCACTACCTAGAGTTATCATTGATGCTTATGCAGCAAAGCATATAAAAGTTGCAATTGAAAATGCTCGTACTAGAATTAATAGAGGTGTTATATATAAGGATAAAAGGAGTGAAAAACTTCCTACTGATCGCCTCCCATTGGAGTCGACAAACCCAACAGACGCATTCAAGTACCTCTTAATGCGTAGAACATGGAGAGAAATTGTAACAAATCATAGTTCAAAAAAAGACGTATTAAATCCGTCGTTCTCTCCAACATAATCGGTATTTTGCTTCACAAAATGGGGGTGTCAATAATATGACACCCTTTTTTTTATTCGGTATAGCCTATTATTTCTTCTCTTTTATCGGAAATATTGAATTATTCAATATTAAAACTCTTAAATGTTAAACCTCGTGTATCCTTTTTGATACAAAGCAACATCATTGATTTCCACCCCACTCATGAACTTGTCGATTATTTTACTCTACGTTTTACAAATTAACCCTACGGGCACACTAAAGTAATTTGAAAAAAATAATAGCCAAAACCCAGAGTGTGGCTATATGGAATAGTTAAGGGGAGGTGGAAAAATCACCTCCCCTTAGCTATGATCTATAATTATTATGAAAATATCAATGATGAATTGCAGTATCAGAAAGGTTACGAAACGAGGTTGAACGATAAAGAGTTCTTTGACATATTGAAAATTACAACTATTGGACATAATTATAGAATAAACAATATATACCGAAAAGTACAGAAAGATCACTTCACTCGGAAGTCCGATAAATTCAAAATAACACTAATTAAAAAAAACTAATCCAATGAAAAAAAATCAAGACAACGCAAGTCAAGTACTTGCAAACGTTGTAACAACAGCATTAACACCAATTTCAACATCAATAGTTCCTGCACCTACAACAGTTAAAAAATTGCCAACGGTGGTAAATGTTCCCGATAAAGTAGCCTCTATTGTAGAGCGAAAGCCAAAAGTACCAACTGTAAATCTTTTTGATGAACTACAAATTGAAAAGCAAAGCGATATAGTACAACAACTAGAGTCTAAAATTAAGAAGTTAGAGGAGCAGATAAAACATGAGCCGCAAAGCATTGAGGAGCGTATGGAGTACTACAAACAGAAAAAAGAGCTAACAGTACGATTTGAAAAATATCAGACTCAACTTCTTTTATTGGAGCAACTAAGAACTAATATTTTAGAGACAAATGAAGAGGAGCTTGATTTTATAGAGAAAAATGATAAGTATTGTTTGAAGATTGTACGTCTATCTCAGTATGGAAGTGAAGATAAAAAACCCTTTACAATCGTTAACCCTAATATAATTGACTCAATTATAGACTTAATTAAAGAGCGTATGGAGATAAAGAAAGATGAACTACAACAAGAGATTGCATCATAATGTAATGTAAAAAATATGGGGGTTAGAACCGCACGAACTAACCCCCATTTATAAATTAAATTCTAATAATTAAAACCTAATCCAATGAATAACAAAGATAATAAAAAACCTAGTAAGATACAAGAGCGAAAAGTATTACTGATTGAAATGAGTATAACAGCTAAGAAGATAAGGGAGCAGAAGACCAACAACGCAAAAACAGCCGAAGATATACTATTTTGGTCCTCTCGTACTGTTAATTATATGCTATTAAATTTTGTCTACAACCAGGGCGAAAGCATAGTTTATAACACCTTTAATGAGTGGAAACGACAAGGTGCAACAGTTCGCAAAGGGTCAAAAGCAACCGTTATATGGGGGCAACCGCTTAAAGGAAACAAAGGCACAGAGGGAGCAACCCCAGAGAACACAGCGAAGAGACCCAACGAGATAGGAAGTGATGATATGTCACAATATGAGTTTTTTCCGCTCTGTTTCCTGTTTTCCGAAAAAGATATATATTTCACAGATGCAACCCAGCAGGAGAGCGAGCCCGCAAATAAGGAAAATAGCTCTATTAATATGGTTGAATTTGACAATAGTATTATGAATGAATTATAATATTAATCAGTCGTACCCGTCGATAAATCGGCGGTGCACGAATAGGTATCTAAACTAACATCACGATGAAAATCGTGGTGTTTTTTTTTGCTCTTGTAGTATCAAATATACAAGTCAAAAAAATCGTATCGATGTTTATATCTGAATTGTACACACTCCACTTCGCTAGGCTACACGAGCCACTACATTACGGTAGTACAATGAGTTACGCCATTAGAGTTGGCACTCAATAGCTGTGTTGTTGGTTGGATAACACACCAACAACAGCGGTGAGGGTTGGAGTCAACCCTCTGTGTATGGTGGGATTTCGCCATATATCACTTTTTTTTCTGAATTTGCGACCGCATCACCAGTACTTAGCGGTCTTGGTGTTAACTTAGACACTAACTCGTTGAATTTTCAATCCAACGAGTTAGTGATCTAATTAACAGGTTGTTAATAAAAAACAGTACCGAAAAGCGTGTAAATATCGGATGTTTCAAGATCAATATCGGATGTTTACGAAAAAAATTGCCCATTTTGGAGGGCATTCCAAAATGGGAATAAGGTATCGATGACTATAACTCTTGTAAGTGTCCTTTTTACAAGAGTCGTATCGATGTAGTTTTGTAATATGAGCCTATATGCAAGCATAAAAGAGATGAGAGCATTGTCTAAACAGAAGATTCCGTTTAGTATCTGCTTTATGTCGTATAATTCTACGACAGGAAAAAGTGAAGGGATTATTCAAGTCGATAGAGCAAGATTGACAAATCGACAAAGTGAGAAATTCCACAAACACGCAGAGATAGTTGAAAAATATATAAATTTAGATACTATGGATGCGAGACAGTTCTATCATCCACTACTAATGAGTTTTAATGATAAAAAAATAGACCTAAAATGAGCTTCAAAAAGATCGATGAAGATTGCTATGCACTGCATACTAATGATGCAGTATATACTTTTGCAACTAACTCCAAAAGTGCATTTGATGCCGTATTTTGGGATGCAACAACCCACAATTTTGAAAACTCGCCACAAAATATTGGAGGGGTGAAAATTGTTCCTTATGGGGCGAACAATATGCTACCATCTCAGTTACGAGATATAATAAATGAGAATAATCTTGCACCAGGGATTATTGAGAAACAGATGGGGTTATTGTGGGGGCAGGGTGCACACCTCTACGAATTGAGCTATGAGAATGGTATGCCCGAAAAAATATGGAAAGAGGATAAAGAGATAATGAAGTGGCTCAAAGGTTGGGACTATGAATCATTTCTAAAAGGAGCTGTAACGGATTACCTATATACTAAAGGTTTTTTCTCTGCAATATATCTTGAGAGAGGACATCGTATTGGATTACAACCCAAAATAGAGAGATTAGAGCATATTCCTGTGAAAAATGCAAGACTTGAGTGGGCGGAGAGTCGTAATATAAAAGATGTGAAAAATATATTTATAGGTGATTACGAGAATTTATGTTTAACTACTGGAGTAAAAAAATACCCTATATACAATCCAAAGAGACCAGGGCAACACGCATACGCTGCAACCTATAATCATACATACTCTTTTTCTCGCGATTTTTATAGTTTACCTCAGTATTGGGGTGCTTTGCAGTGGATTACTAGAGGTTCAAATATCCCTACGATATTTAAATACATTACAGAAAACTCAATAAATGTAGCGTATCATATCCATTCGCCTCAAGAGTATTGGAATAAAAGAAAATATGAATTACGTGATTTACATCCAGAGTGGGATGAAAAGAGACTTACTCAAGAGATTAATGTATTAGTTACCAAAATGCTGAAGAATCTTGAGGCTGTACTTACTGGCAGTAAAAATGTAGGGAAATTTATCCATACAATAGATGTTACTGATCCTGATGGTAAGCCATTGAGTTGGAAAATAGAATCAATAGATCAAAAAACAAAAGATTTTATCGAAGCTCAGATAAGTATTCATAACGCCTCTATCTCTGCGATTACATCGGGAATGGGGTTACACCCATCACTGTCAAATGTTATTGTAGATGGTAAACTCTCCTCTGGAAGTGAATTGCTATACTCATTTAAAGTCTTTCTTCTCTCAGATACGGAGGTTACATCCTCCACAATATTTGAGCCGATAAATCAAGCAATTGCCTTCAATTTTCCAAAAAGCAACCTTAAACTAGGGTTTTATCATCAAGTTCTGAAAACTGAGGATTCACTTTCGAGTAGTCAGAGAATTAAAAATAACGCATAATAAGTACAATGAAACTATTTGATAAATATGAAAGAGGATCCCTAGAGTTAATGCAACTTACGGGTAATTTTCAGGCTAATAATAATTTTGCGAGTATTCAAGGAGAGATCAAAATGGCAACTTTAGAAGTGGAGAGGTCAATAGGTCACTCTTTATTAGAAAGAGCTTCTTCTCATTATAAGAGTGATGAATATGGTGCATCTACGATAGATGATATGCTTGTAGAAAAAATACAACTACCCATCGCAATGTTAGCAATGTGCAATCACTTTCAACAAAATATCGTATCGCACGAAACCGACGGACGAAAAGTAAAATCTAGTCAAGACGAAAAGATGGCGTGGGAGTGGATGCTAGATCGTGATGATAAAGCTATGCGTGATAAGTATTATAGGTCACTAGATGCTCTATATTATTGGCTCGAATATCAAAATATTGAAGAATGGAACGATTCACCACTAAAATCATTGATAAAATCATCAATCGTTAAGAGTATAGATGAATTTGAGGCTGTTTATCCAATAGACCGTTCATATTACACCTATCTGATGCTTCAAACATTGGTAACAGAGATTCAAGAATCACGATTAATTCCTATTTGTGGCGATAAATGGAAAGATATACTTGAAGGAAATGGAGAGTATTCATCAAAAAATAGAATAGCACGTAGATACGCTATTCTATTAGCTGTTGCCACAGCTGTCGAAAGATGGTCGATTGGAATATTTCCACAAAGTATAACAAGAAGATTTACGACTACATACCAGGGCAATCGGAGTTCATCATTAGCAACTAATAATGAGATAGATAAATATCTTATCAACCTTAGAAGACAAGCTGATGAGGCACTTTCAGAGTTTAAAAGAGATATAAGTTCGAGTACGGAAGAGTACTCATTAACACCAGATAACGATCCATCAAATAAATTCTTTAACATCGGACTATAATGCACACTATTGAGATTAAAGAGCGAAATGTAATATTCAATCTACCATCTAATTGGGCTGAGATGACGCACCAACAGATAAAATATGTGATGAAAGAGTATTTTTCATCTATCGAAAAGGGGATATCTCCTCTAGCATTTAATATTAATATACTCTATTACTTAGCGAATATAGATCGTAGTTGGATGGCGATCAAAAATGATAATATATACCCAGAGTTTCAAGAGCAGCATGCTTCAAATATAATACTTATTTGTGAGCAGTGTTTAGACTGGATTACAGAGGTCGAAGATGGTATTCCACGTATTACATTTGATCTAATTGAGAATGTCTTACCTGAGATAGTAGTTAATAATACAAAGCTCATAGGTCCTGCCGATCTATTACAAGATTTAACATTTGCCGAGTACCGTCAATCTATTAATGCTTATAACTCATTTGCTAAGAGCCAAAATATTGATGATCTTGATGAACTCCTTGTATTCCTCTATCGAGAGGAGAACAGTAGTGCAAACCAAGCAGGGCGCAGAGTTGTAGATATAAGCGATGATAATTTTCCAGCTCTATTAAACAAAGTAAAAAAAATACCTTCTTGGCAAAAAAACTTAATACTGCTATGGTTTACAAATTGTATTAAGGTTCTACAATCTGGAACTATCAATGTTGATGGAGAGGATATAAATCTATCTCTACTATTTTCAGAGTCTGATAATACAAAAATATACTCAAGTACTTGGAACGATTTAGTAATTCAAATAGCTAAAGAGCGTATAGTTGGGACTAAGGATCAAGTCGATGCTCAACCTCTGTACTCAATATTTGCAATAATGTGGCATAACTTTAAAGATTGGAAAAATAATGAAAAGAGTCGAAAGTCTAATTAACTTCACAAAGTATTTAAGGAACTTCAATATTCCTTCAGCTCAATCAATCTTTGTGGTCACAGAAAAGAGTGCAACCTCAAAGTTAAAAGAGGTTACAGATAATATAATTTTAAAAGTCTTACCAGAGATAGAACAGAATGGCGGTACTGACCGTTTTACGAGTACTATTTCTACTCTATTATATGTATTGGGCAAATTCGACTATACCAACAATACATATGAACAAGAGGAGGATTTATATATTGAGCTACTCAAATTAGCCTCTGAGATCACAACTAAACTTGAGCAAGACATCTCAAGTGGTGATGATCCATTACTGTTAGGGCTTACACTCAAGGGAGTTCTATGCACTCCTGAAGGTACTCTTTTCGGAGGGTGGATAGGATGGAGTATTGAGGTTGTATTTGAATAGCTTTCAATGGTACTATAAGTCTCTTTTTTATCGAATATAGGTTAAATACGTCATATTTCGCTATAATGCAAGAATCTAGGCGAAAGCGGAGGCAACAGCGACAACAGCGACAACACGAGTATAGTACATTAATAATCAATAATATACATATATATAAATAAAAGAATAAATAACAACAACAGACAACACTACACAACACTTTTATTCGTTTTTTATACTTCGGGCAACACTGACAACAAAAGTCATTTTTAACTACTTGATAATGAGGTGTTGTCGCTGTTGTCGCTGTTGTCCTCCCAAATGGCTCATCTCAAATATTTTTTTACTATTATAGTTGTATGTTTTTACTATATTTACGTAATATTATCACTATAAAACTAAAAAACATGAAAAAATCACTATTATTTGTACTGCTCTTTATCTGTTCCTCTGATCTATTTGCACAATTTAAATTATCTCCAGAAGGCATTTTTATAAATGAGAAAACGGGTAAGGATTTTCTTGTTAATACTTATGAAGGAGTCTCAAAAGATATTTTATATAAATTTGCAGAAAATAAAGTTATAGAAATATTTATATCTCCCAAAGATGTAATATCAAAGTCAAAAGATATGATAAGTATTTTAGGGGTAGCCGATTTTGAATCAAAAGAGTATTCATTTGATGTTGTATTTTCTCTGAAATATAAAATTCTAATACATTTTAAAGAAAATAAAATTAGATATAGTGTAACACCTATAAGTCTTTTTAAAACTGGTAACGGTTCTAGAAATTGGGAATTTGATGAATTTTACAAAAAAGATGAGATTTTAAGAAAGCCAAGAACAACGGCTTATAATGATTTAAATGATGTAGTAAATAAATTGATTGCAATTTTTTTTTATATAAATGAAGAGTCTATGGTTGATTGGGAATAACAAAAAAAATATTTAAATCTATCAAAATAGCATCAATTTCCAGCCCATATGCCACGTATTAACGTGTCCTTTTTTAGCCACCTTCGGGTGGCTATTTTTGTATCAAATTATTACAACAATGTCAGTAAAAGAGAGATTTGTAAAAGATATACTTGTAGATGAGGGTGCTAGGTTAAAAAAGAACCAAGGCATCGCCATTGGGCGACAAACAACTGCTCACACAGGTAATCTTCATAACCGTAGAAAAATGCAGGTGAAAGCGAGTGGAGACTATGATGGTAAACTCACATTCACACATACTGCTAAACAACGGTTTTTAGACCTTAAAAAAAGAACGTATGGCGAAAAGGTTGTTAAGTCAAAACGACGTATTCACAATAATTTCATTTATGGTCACCGCATTTCCATCTATTCCAGAATGTTGTATGATTTAACCGACGATGTTGTCGCTAAATATAAAGAGTTAGAAAAGTAGTTATGGCAAAACTCAAAGATGAAGATTTACGATTGAATGTAATTATCAATGGAGATAATGCACGTAAAGAGATGGGGAAACTTGAACGATCCATTACAGATACTGAAATTAAAATACAAAGTCTTCTTATAAAGCAGAAGGAGATGAAAGCTGCGAGCCAGGGCTCTTCAAAAGCATATCAAGACCTCTCCAAAGAGATTCAAATAAACATTAACAAAAACAAGGAGAGTAAGATTAAACTAGATACTTTGAGTCGATCACAGAAGTTAGGAACTATGACCGTTAAAGATTTACGTAGGAATGTAAAACTACTTAATGAAGAGTTGTCAAAAACAGATCCTAACTCCAAGCAATGGGACGTTGTTAATTCAAAATTGAAGGTAACAAAAGCACGTTTAGCAGAGTTGACTGCGCAGTCGAGAGAGACTACTGGAGTATTAAAAAATATGTCCACTAGATTTAATGACTATGCAGGGATGGCAGCGGCTAGTGTTGCATCTTTTGCCTTCGTGGTTACAGGTATCAATAAATGTCGTACAAGTTTCGCAGAATATGATGAGACATTAGTTGACACAATGAAGACAACAAACCTCTCAAGAGAGGATGTTGAGAAGTTATCCAAATCACTTAGTACCCTTAATACTCGTACTGCACAAAATGAACTATTAAATTTAGCTCGTGTAGGAGGAAAACTTGGTATAACAAACCTCACTAAGATTGAAGAGTTTGTTCGTGCAGCGGACGTTATTAATGTTGCTCTATCAGAAGATCTTGGAGGTAATGCAGAGGATGCAATACGAGAGATAGGTAAGTTAGTCGATATATTCAAGATTGAAGATGAGTTTGGACTAGAGAAAGGGATGCTCAAAATTGCCTCTGCGATTAATGATCTTGGGATGGCATCTACTGCAAATGAGGGGTATCTCGTATCGTTTTCTAAGCGAGTTGCGGGTATTGCCCCGAATGCCGACATCTCAATACAAGATGTGTTGGGACTTGCTGGAACTCTTGATTCTCTAGGACAAATGGCTGAAACTGCTGGTACTGCTTACGGTCAAGCTATTACTGGAATGTACCAAGATACGGAGTCGTTTGCAAAGGTTGCTGGAATGACAGAAGTGGCATTTGAGAAGTTATTAGAGGTAGATGCAAATGAAGCATTCGTAAGAGTCTTAGAGGGTATGAACGCCTCTGAAGTTGGAATGAGAGGTGTTTTAGAGGCTATGGACTCTCTCAATTTTGATGGTCAGCAGGTAGTCCAAGTACTTGGTTCTCTGGCATCTCAAACCGATGAGCTACGTAGACAGCAGGATATTGCTAGTGAATCATTTGCAACTGGCACCTCTGCAATGGATGAATTTGATAAAAAAAACAACTCCGTAACTGCAACAATTGAGAAGAATAAAAAGGCTCTTGAGGCTCAATCTTTAATTCTTGGTGAAAAACTCAACCCACTTATTAACTTCTCTGTATCGAGTTTTACATACTTTGTTAAAATACTAGGTGCAACAATAACACTTACTACAAAATATAGTGGATTAATTATAGCATTAACTGCTTTAATGTTGGCAATGAATGCTCAGACAACTTACAGTAATACCCTCGCTAAGATTCGTAACTTTTGGAGCATAGCCAATATTGCACTAATAAAAAGTGAAATTTTGGGAATGACTGGAGCAACTTCGGCTACATATTTATTTGCAGCGGCCAAAGCCATTCTTACAGGTAATATTATAGCAGCTGGAGTTGCAATGAAAGGATTCTTTCTTGCTATGGGTCCTGTTGGGTGGATAATTACAGGTATAGGACTCCTTGCAGGTAGCTACTATACTCTGCGAGATAGTATTTCAGATACAGTAAAAGAGAGTGATAAATTGAATGATGCACGAAAAAAAGCAGATAAAGAGTACAATGATGAAGCATTGCAAATTCAAGTATTAAGTGATATTATAAATGATGCTACTGTAGCTGTTACTGCTCGTAGGAAAGCGATTGAAGATCTAAAAAAGATCATTCCTAGTTATAATGCAACTCTTAATGATGAATGTGTTCTAACCAATAATAATACTGAGGCAATAAAGGCATATTTGACTCAATTGGAGCGTGAAATAAAAACAAAGGGAATTAGAACCGATTTGGAATCTGCTTGGGCAGAGAAACGTCGAATTGAAGCAGAACTTAAAAATAAAAATAAAGAATTAGATTCGACTCCTATAACAATTCAGACTCCAACTGGAGAGTTTAGTAACCCCAAGTTACCCTTTTTGGAATTAAGTATTAAGCTAGATGAAAAATCTCTTGAGGGTGTAGAATCTGTTATATATGACTTAAAAAAAGAGGTGACTGCTATTGCTCAAGCTCCAGAATCAGGAAAAAAAAATGGAAGTAGCAATCTTGTAATAGATAGTAAAACTGATTGGTCTTTGAGTGAAGACGAAACTTTTTTGAAATCCCGACTTGCATTAAAACTCAAATTTAATCAAGGAGGAATTGCTTCAGAAGAAGAATACAGTAAGCAGTTGCTTGCATTAGAGGTTAAGTCTTTACACTCGAGGTTGGTATTGAATCTTGAGAATGGCCCTGAACGTCTCAAGTTACAAGAGCAATTAGCTGATAAACTTCTTCAGCAAAAAAAACAAAAATTACAAGAGGTAGAGGATGTTGATAAACTTATTGCAGGAAATGAAAAAGATAAGGTGAAAATAGAACTTGCTCGATATGAAGCAGAGAAAAAAAAATATGTAGGAAACAAAAAGGCACTCTTGGCACTTGAGACGAAGCACCATCAAAATATGATGCAACTTCAATTTAATACGTTCAATGCAAGTATAAAGAGGAAGGAGGATAGGTATCGTATTGATAGGGACTTAATGGTTAAAGCACATAAAGATGAACTTACAATCTTTAAAGGGAGTCGTTTGGAAAAGAAGAGTATTCAAGCAAGACATATTCAAGAATTGCAAGATTTAGATAAAGCTCATTTTTCAGAGTTAGCAAAATTACTTAAAACCGTTTCGTCTTCGGCTGAGTCTGGAGGGCTTGAAATAGATTTTTCTTTATTATCGGAAGAGGAGAAGTTGAATATTTTAGATCGGCTTGAGGAGGTTCAAAAGAAATTGGGAAACATTGGTTTTGTTACATCAGATATAGGTTACTCTTTATTTAATTCTGAAGGCTGTCTTTTTGGTATTACAGAAGATGATTGGGAAACATTCTTTGATAATGTAGGGGAAGGTAAGATTGGATTTGAAGAGATTGCTTTAGCGGTACAAGCCGCTGCTGCCCTAGGGAATGAACTTATAGGTATTTTCTCTGCAAATGATAGAAAACAAACTGCAATAGAGAATAATCAACTAAAAGAGTATCATAAAAATAATGATAAAAAAAAGAAAGTATTATCAGATAGATTAGATTCTGGATTAATTACTCAAGCTGAATATGATGCTCAAGTACAAGCAATGGAAGATGAATACAATGTAAAAAAAGAGGAATTCGAGATAGCTCAAGCTAATCGAAAAAAAAAGAGTGACATAGCTTCTGCAACTATAAATATGGCTGTTGGTATAACTAAGACATTAGCTGAATGGGGTCTTCCTTGGGGGTTAATCCCTGCTGGAATTGTGGCCGCAATGGGTGCTGCACAAATAGCTCTGATTCAATCTACCCCTATTGTCTCAGGAGCAGAGGATGGAGGGTCAATATTTGAGAGGGCTCAAGATGGTAAACAATTCAATGCGAAGCTCTCTCCAGACAAGCGAGGGTTTATTTCAAAACCTACTGTTATTGTTGGGGAGAATGGATCAGAATATGTGATTCCTAATGAAGGGTTGCAAAACCAATCCCTAGCTCCATTTATTGCAACAATAGAAGCAGCTCGAAGAACAGGCAACCTAAAGAGTTTAGATTTCCGTGCTATTTACCCAGTTGACTCTGTGATGGGGCGTGAACTAGGAGGTCTTACACAACCTGCAAACTTTAAACCAACATCAGTACAGAGTGATATTCCTATCAGTAGCGATCAATTGACATCCCAATTATTGCAAGTTTTGGAACAACTGGGATATCAAGTAGAGCGGCTAGATAACAAACTAGACGAACCATCCAGAGCATATGTCACACTGTTAGGAGATGGTGGAATTTTAGAAGCAATGAAACAATATGAACGAAATAGAAAAAATGGTAAATTATAATGTTACAGATAATTAATAATGGTCTATCATTAGACTTGACCCCTGATACTGCATTTGAATTAATAATAGAACAGCCTCTCCTTGATGAGTCTCAAATGCCAGTGCCATTTTCGACTAATATATCTTTTCCGAAAACGGATAAAAATCGTATTGCATTTGGGTTCATCGATTCGTTAATGCTTGAGCCCGAAAAGAAGAAGCTTACTGTAAGTATATTATATGATGGGTTCACTCTATTTGAGGGTGTTTTATTATACGATTCCCTAGAGTCAAATACTCTTAACTACTCTTTTTCGGCTGATAGTTTCGTAATAGATTTAACAAAAAAACTGCATGAATTAGAACATCTTCCTTCGTATCGTGTCGCATCAAAAACAGATCAGCTACTGTTTGAACAAGCAGTAGCTTCCGAAGAGATCAAGCTCCCATTTATGTCTAATAAAGATATGGCATATAAAATTGAAATGCCAGGATATGATGAGTCATGTTCAATAGTTGAGAAGTATCAGAATCATCCTAGTAACTTAGGTGTAGGGATGGTATCACCTGCTGTAATATTTTCAGATATCTTGTCTACTATCTTGATAGAGATAGATATAAGTAATCCCATTATATCACAACGATTAAACTCCTTAGCTATTTTAGGTCTTTATAAACCGCCCTCTGAATTCTCAACAATAGCGCATGGTACTTTTATTGATATTGCAAAAACTCTTCCAGATATTAGTCTTAAAGATTTTCTTATCAATGTATTGAAGTTGCTTAATGCCTCAATTTATCGTGTAGGAAATAGGTATAAACTTACTCCAAATAAAGATGTAATTTTATCTAAGCCGACAAAGGAGTGGTCCAGTAAGGTGTCTAAGTTTTTTACTTCCTATACAGAAAAAGGTCAAGGATATATATTTGGGTACTCTAACGAGGATAATTCTGCTGAATTTAGCAAGGCAGGAATAGGTACAGTCGAGGGTACTGATTCACTTCTAGTAACCGATTATGAAGAAATTTCTTTTTTCTCTTCAGTACTTGGAGATGAACTCTATTGTCAACATATAAGTGAAAAGGATATTTTTAAATCAAAGGCATTAGTCGTTGGTACAGGGAGTGCTGCGTTAATTGAATTGATTGCACATAATATTCCTAGTGTTCTAAATACGATGGATGATATGTATGATAGTACTGTTTCTTTTAATGCTATTCCCTCTATACCATACAATTCATATTATGGTATAGATGCAACTCGAAATAGAGACACACTTGCTTGTTTTGTTTCGTTCCCTGCTATTGGTGCAGAGCGTAGTTCTGATTGTTGGATCGGTTATTGGCAGGATAAGCAACTTGTTTCAGGGAACTACACTTGTAAGAATAACACGGTGTATTCAGAGACAGGATGTTCTATCAGACCTCAAGCACTATATGATTCAATTCATAAAGTATTTGCAGATTGGTTGGCATTGGGGCGACAAGTCATCTCTGTTAAATTAAACCTATCTATAATTGATATTTGTAATTTTAAAATATGGGAAAAAGTAAGTATTTACAATCGTTCATTTTTATTTAAAAGTTTAAATCTTACTTTTTATACAACAACGAGTAAGGTTGAAGTTTCGGCAGAATTGATTGAATGTTAGTGTCCTTTTTCTGAGTGACATTTACTCGTAAATTTGTAAAAATGAATATAAGCAATTAAAATGAATCCTAACCCTTTTTTTCAAGAACGCAAATCGATTTTTGCCTTTAATAACTCTTCGCTAGAAGCACAGTTTTCTAATCATGGTGGCTCTGTACAGGTTTTTGTTGCAGTAAATCCTCCAAAAGAGTCCGATTATATACTTGTTGGTTTTGTTCTAAAGCCTTTTAATGGCTTATTAGTACTTCCTACTGCGGAGTTGCTTAAAAGCACTCTTGGAGATTCATACTTGGAGTCAATAGATAGTCTTTGGGAAGAGTATAGGCTCACTTCTGTTGAAATTTCGGTTTATCATGAAGAATCTTTCCAATTATTCAAGTGGTCATCATCTCTTATAAAGGGAGTTTATAATAATTTTTACATAAATAATGAAGCAGAATTTCTTAGATTAAATTTTCTAACGTGGAGACCTCAAGTTGAAAATGTTTACCCAGGTATAAAACAACAATTAACATATTACAGTGCCCTTGCTGGAACATTAATAACAACCTTATATTTTCATCTTGCCCCTCCTAGTGAAGTTAATATGTACAATCTAGCTGCTGAATGTCTTAGTCGTACCGATGTTTCAATCTCTGCAATGAGTTTATTGGCTATGGGCAAGGGGCTAAATGATGATATTGTGGCATATGATATTTTTGTGCGATCCGACAAAGGTTTATGCTCAAATAAACAACGGTTTATTGTCAAACGTAACAACTCTGCATATACTCATTTTTTCTTTCAAAATACATTGGGTGGGTTTGATACTATTGTTGCGACGGGACAAATAATAGCAACACCAACAAGAGAAGTTCTATTATTTGCTGATGGCAATTCAGTGCAAGAACTACCAAGTAGTTTTTATAATGACATCGAGGTTAACAGTGGAAGTGTTATAACAGAACAAGAGCGAGATTTATGGTATGAATTTATAAAATCGCCCAACAAACACATTTTATATCCTAATGGGAGACATTCTAAGATTGTATTGTTGAAATTCAAAGCAGAACATGCTAAACATTCGATAGATAGTTTCTCTTTTACGTATAGATACACTACTCCTGATGGGGGTAATTTCCATCCTAAAATCCAACTTGATGATTACATATAGATATGAGTAAAATAATTAAACATTAATAACATACACCATGGATGAATTTCACAGAGGATCAGACATTCCCTTTACTATTACAGGAGGTTCTGGATTCGACTTAGATAAAAATGATTTTGAGGTTTGGCACTACATATACACAAATGCAATCCACAAGTTGCCAAAATCAAGCATGAAGAGAATAGAAAAAAACACTTATGAAGGTGTAATTAGACGAGATTTTACCGCAGGAATGGGTATCGGATATGCTACCGTAGAGATACGAATATTAGATGTTAGCCACGGTACGGTTGAGATCGTATCCGAAGAGAGAAGGTTTCATATAAAAAAAAGTATAATAGGAGGCTAATTTATGAATAATGATATAAGCACATCATACACACGAGGTATGGCAGGGTTAACAGCCTACGAAGTTGCTGTTAATAATGGATTTGTAGGGAGTGAAACAGAGTGGTTAGTTTCACTCCAACAACCAGCATTAGATGCACAGACAGATGTCCTAGAGACAAACGTAGCATTGATTGAAGCGGAGCAGATTAGAAGTAAAGAATTTATTGAAAAGATGGAGTCTATTGATACTATATTTACTAATACACAATCAGTCAATGGTATTGAATTTAATCAATTCTTAGTCTCTGCACGAGCTTCAGCAGCTGAATTAATAGATACTAATCGCCAGGTTGTTGCAGCAGAACAATCGAGAGTCTCTGCTGAAAGAGTTCGTGTAGAATCGGAAAATGATCGGCAATCTAAAACCAAATCAGCAATTGAGGCAGTAAATAGAGCAACGTCACAAGCTAATGATGCAAAAGAAGATATTATCACCACCAATAATACCATTCATCAGTCAGAAGTACTGCGTGTCGAATCGGAGCAATCCAGAGTCCTCACAGAGACCAAAAGAGAAGATGCGGAGAATTCAAGAGTTACGATTGAGGGGTCTAGAGTTACAGCAGAGCAATCTAGGGTTAGTGTAGAGAAGAGTAGAGTTCGCATTGAGACTTTAAGAGTAAATGCAGAGATCTCAAGAGTAACAGAGGAGGGGTTACGAGTCATAGCAGAAGAAAAAAGAGTAAATGATACACAAGCTGTGATTAAAGGAGCTAACATGGCTAAAGATAGTGCAAACGAAGCAACTGCAACTGCTAATGAAGCTATATCATCCCTTACCATCATTGATGGTGGAGGAGCAAAATCATTACTATTAAGCATTAATAACAATTAAACGACAATAAGATAATGGAAAAAATAATTAAAAATTGTGGCGATACAAAAGCGAATTGGGAGAAATTTAATCCCATAATTCCAGAGCGCATGTTGGTACTTGAAACAGATAGCAACTTTTTTAAATTTGGAGATGGAGTAAAAACCTACTCAGAACTGCCGTATGTTAATCCTTCCATATTCGACAAGGATAATAAATACGTTAAACAATCTTATATTAATCCTATGCAAGGATGTTATGCTGGAGTAAAAGGTGAATTGACAGATATGCTTAATTTACATGTAATTAATGTCTCTGCTGGGGTGTTTACAATCTCAATATATTTAGACAATTCGGATATGATCTTAACAACTGGTCACTATCTACTTAAAGGGAACGAGTTTATTGATAATAGGCAAGGGGCATTTTGGATTAGACATTATGCCAACAATAATACTAGAGTTGAAGTTTGGAATAATGGGACTAGAGAGACTGTCTATAAAATGTCTCGAAAGGGGTTACTAACCCTTACTGCTTCGGTTGTGGGCATTGTTGTATATTTCAATGGTGAAGAGGTTGCTCGTTGGGAGGGTGCTGTTGTCTTAGAGCCTATGCAGCTATTTTATGAATCTCAACCTAAAATCTATAATTGCAGGATATTTAATTTTGTGCTTACTTTAGATGAAGCTAAATCACTTTGGAATGGTGGTCGATGGTGGGAGGTTTTTGTTGGTGAAGAATACAGAGGGATAAACCCATTGAAGATGATTCAAAATGAATACCTACCAAGTTCACTCACCCCAACCTCGTGGCGCGATACGGCAGGCTCTTCGGACTTACTGCCTCCGACCCCCGATAAAATGACCCTCGTTACCGAGCTGCCATTTCAATCAATAGTCGTTGGTGATGATGCCCCAACAGCAGCTCCAGATTTTGATGGTCAGATATATATGTCTGATACAAATAGAGTATTTATTGCAAAATTATAAAATATGTATAAAATAAATTATAAAATAGAGGGAGGTTTAGTCGTTCAGATTGACGAGGTAGTGGCAGAATCCAGAGCCCTAATGTCATCATTTGAGGATCTTCACGATAGTGGACTTGCGACAGGTTATGTCGACACAATCCCAAACAATAGAGTGGGTCATACCATGGAGTTACATTATATCAACAAAGCCTTAACTGCAAGCTATACCCCTATAAGGGGTTGGGTTGAGTTGGCTACAACAACCAATACTGTGAGCCTACTACCTCATGTATTGAATACTGAACAACAATCGCAAGTACACACAAACATAGATACTAAGTCTATGGTAGATATGGCATTTATTAATAAAATGTTGTTCTTTACAAGCTCCTTAAATTCTTCTTATGATAGCGTAACGAAAATGTTTACTATTGGAGATATTTCTGATTTAACTATTGACGATATGCTCGTAATATCCGAATACGGTATGGCCCGTAGTCTAAATGATCCAATTTTCGTTAGATCATATTCAGATTATAATCTATATAGTCCAAGAATCATTCTGCCCCAGTTCGCTAGAGAGCCTGTTGCATCCGCAGCCCTGAGGCTTAAATGGATGACTAAAGTTGAAGTTCTGTATGCTGCTTCTCATAATTTCGTCTTTGCCCTCTCATCGGAGTTAGGATTCACCACTCCTGTTTTATACATTTTCGGAGCAGCAAAACTAGCAAAAATAGTAGGTACTATAGATGTACTAGGTGCGAAGTCAGTTGTAATCTTGGGCTGTCCATTACTTACAACCTTTCTCATTAAAAAATTAAGTACCAATGCTACAATAGGTAGTGCAGAGAGTAAAGTGTCTATAAGTAAAGAGAGTCTTATATATATGCTAACCCAAAGATGGAATGCTCCGAATAAAATAATTACTATAATAGTTGATGATATAGTATATGCCTGGGCATCTATTGATATAGATGTGTTGGCACTGTTACCAACAGGTAACTATACCAATAAAGAAGTAGGTGAAGTCCAATTAGGAACATATTAATTTATAATATTATGAATGAGATTAGAGCAAAAGAGGGAATGTTCCTCACGCAAATTACAGTAGAAAATGAACAAGATAGACTCTTTATACAAGGGCTCAAGGGAATTAGTGTTAGTATAACAGAATGGCGAGATGCGCCACAGACTGAAAAGGAGGAGTGGGAAGCTAAATATATATCCATGTATGCAGATTCTAATGAATCTCTCGAAGATAAGAGCCTAATATAATTGACTAATTAAAATAAAAATAATGATTGAACAAATTTTGACAGAGTTACACAGTAAGGCAATAATAGTATTAGCCTTATGGATTATCCCCCTGATCGCCTATTTTGTAGACTTTTGGACTGGAGTCGAGGGGGCAAAAGCACAAGGAGAACGCATCCATAGCAGTGGACTCCGTAAGACATTTAATAAAATTGGTGAGTACTGGCGATTTCAACTTATGGCACTACTTATTGACCTTGTGGGGTCATTGTTACCATTCTATGAACTCCCATACGTCTCTATGGTTGCCACTATTAGTATAGTACTTGTTGAGTTCCGCTCAGTGCGAGAGAACTTCAAGAAGAAAAAGAGCGGTATCGTTGATGCAATGAATATTTCAGAGACCATTCTGCAAGAGGTAATAAAAGCAACGGATGCAAAGATGGCAAAAACAGTAATTCAAAACCTACTAAAACATAAAGATGATGAGAAAAATTAATTACATCGCAGTTCATTGTACTGCTACTGCACAAAGTGCAACGGTCGAGAGTATCAAACGCTACTGGAAGGAGCAATTAGGGTGGAAGTCCCCAGGTTATCATTATATCATAGACTCAAAAGGAGAAATAACGCAACTATTGGATTGTGCAGAGGTAAGTAATGGTGTTCGTGGTCACAACTCCGAAACGATTAACGTCTGTTATATCGGGGGTGTTGATGGTGAAAATAAACCAATAGACAATCGTACAAGACAGCAATGCGGTAAGCTTAGATTCTTGATCAGAAAGCTAAAAGAGCTTCACTCTAATGCAATTATTCAAGGGCACAGGGATTTTCCTAATGTCGCTAAAGCGTGCCCTTGCTTTGATGCTAAAGAAGAGTATAAGGATTTATAGGATATTTTAGTGTTAAAAAAAGAACTGAAAATATGAATAGGTATTTAACTATACTGATTATTGCGTTGACCTCAGCCTTAATGATCAGCGTTAAGAGTTGCAATGACATCAAACAAGAGCGCAATAGATTTTCAGATAATCAGCGCACTCTCCTAGATAAAGCGCACTACTATGAGACTCAAAACAGACTCTCAGTTGCAAGTGTTGAGCGATTGACACTCAAGACTAAAGAGCTGGAGGAGAATAGATCTGAACTTGTAGAGGTTTGTGATGATCTACGTATTAAGGTCAAGCGATTGCAATCTGCATCAACAACAGTAACACAGACAAGGTATGAGTTTAAAACTATCTTCAAAGATAGCGTTATAGTGCGCAATGGTGCGGTATTAGATACGATCAAGTGTATGAACTATGTAGATTCTTGGTTAAGTTTTAAAGGGTACACAAGTGATAATGTAAATTTTAATGTAAAAATAGAGAGTCGAGATACGATTGTACAGTTTGTGCACCGAGTTCCCCGCAAGTTTTGGTTTCTCAAGTGGGGGACAAAAGCTATACGACAAGAGGTGATCTCTAAAAACCCTCACTCCAAAATAACTTACAGTGAATATATAGAGTTGTAAGTTTGTAATTAATCAAAGGTACTGCACATAGTGCTGCGTTGTAGAAATAAATAGACAACTAACTGATTGTTAGTTGTCTATTTATTTGTTATAGTACCCAGGATGAGATTCGAACTCACACGAACAAATGCCCACTACCCCCTCAAGGTAGCATGTCTACCAATTTCATCACCTGGGTATTCTTCTTTTAGGTAAGTGCAAAGATATACGGCAATAATTTAAAAAGCAACTATTTTTAGAAAATATTAATAATTAACGAGCTAAGTTCTCTTTTGTATGAGAAAAAGTGGTTGTTTAAAAAATAAAAAACTCATAATTGATAAAAAGATCATTTTATATGATCTTTTATTTTGTCGTTTAGAATTGATATATAATTAGTAGTTAATAACCAAAATGATTTGTACATTTGTAGTGATTAACATGTAAAATAATATTTATATATGAATATAACAGTAGTCATATGCACATACAATAGAGCCGAGGGGTTGATCCGCGCTCTAAAAAGTCTATTACTACAGACTCTACCTACAACAAGCTGGGATGTATTGATTGTGAATAATAACTCAGCGGATGATACAATAAATATTTTTAATAATTTTAGGCAAGAGTATCTTAATAGAGCCGATTCTCCACAGATGAATATTGTAACGGAGAGTAATCAAGGTTTAAGTTATGCTCGAAATAGAGGTATTTCAGAGGCTAGTGGCGATTTTATTATTTTTATTGATGACGATCAGGAAGTTTCTAAGTTCTTTTTGGAGTCCTATTATGAGAATTGCAACTGTAAGGGATCATCATGTATTGCAGGCGGTCCTGTAATTCCAATATATGAGTGCGGTAAGCCAAAGTGGGCGTCAAAGTATACAGAGCGCACAATTTCTGGTTATCTTGAATTTAGAAGTACAACAAGATTTTTTCCGAAAGGTAGCTATCCAACAGGAGGTAATATGGGATTTAGTAGTGATATTTTCAAGACATATGGTGGTTTCTCTACGAACTTAGGTCGTACTGGTGATTCATTGTTAGGAGGTGAGGAGTCTGATCTGTTTAGGCGTATCGCAAGTCAACGCTCAGATATTCACTATTTGAATGATGCTAAGGTTTATCATCATATTCCAGCAGCAAGAACAACGATTGATTTCTTACGTAATGTATCACGTATGGTTGGAGTTAGTGAGCAGTTAAGAACCTCTAATAATGTTAATACTTATATCTGCCGTATTATTTCAGAGGTTTTTAAATGGTGTGCAACTATATGTTTATCTATACTCTACACACTAGAGTTGAGACCGAGTAAAGCGTATGCTCTTATTTTAATGCGTAAAGAGATAACTTTGGGATTGCTGAAATCGAGAAAATAATTTTGTATGAAAACGACTATTTATAAAGTACTATTTATTTCACTATTTGTAATCTATATAACTAGTTGTATCGGTTTAGCAGATAAGCAAGCAGAGACTAAGAGTGTATTAACCTCTTTTCCAATGCCTGAAATCCCTTCATTTATCTCTTCACCAGAAGATCAAACTGAGTATATTGTATCTCATTATTGGGATAGGTTTGATTTTTCGGACACAACTTTAATTTCATTAGCAGATATAACAGAGCAAGGTTTTGTAGATTTCGTTACTATTTTGCCAAGTGTAAGTAACGGGCAAGCTAACGAAGCTATTAACAGTATGCTATCTAAATCACATATTGCAGATAGTATTATGTTTTCACATTTTACTGGACTTGCAGATAAATATTTGTATGATCCAAATTCTCCATTTAGGAATGAGGAGTATTATATTGCGGTATTAGATTATATTATGTCGTCGCCAAAGATTAGCGAAACAGATAAGCTTCGTTCAATACATTTGTTCGATATTGCGATGAAAAATAGACATGGTGAAATAGCAAGTGATTTTAAATATAATATAAAGGGAGGTAGATCTGGCACTCTTTCAAAATTAAAATCTGAATATACAATATTATTTTTCAACAATCCGGATTGTGGTGATTGCGCAAGAGTTAAGAGTTATCTTGCCACTTCTCCAAAAATAGTTGAGCTGGTGAGTAATAAAGATTTAACTATATTATCTATATATCCAGATGAAGATTTAAAGTCATGGATGGATGAGGAGTATCCTGAGAGTTGGGTTAATGGCTATGATTTGAGTCAAGAGATAAATAGTAATAAATTATATGATCTAAAAGCAATACCGACCCTATATCTTTTAGATAAAGATAAGCGAGTGATCTTGAAAGACTCCTCGGTAGAGCATATATATGAGTGGCTAAATAAAAATATCATTTAATAACAAATAAAAAATAAAGAGATGAGTATAGTAGATTCTTGTGTTGCATGTAGTATGGAGAACACATATTTTGATGGTTCGATGAATGTATGTCCAGACTGCGGACACGAGTGGGTTGATGGGGATCAAGATAGTTCAGTTTCCAAAATATCAAGAGATAGTAATGGTACAGAGTTATTGGATGGCGATAGTGTAACGGTTATCAAAGATTTAAAAGTTAAGGGTTCTTCTATGGTCATAAAGAGGGGAACTAAGGTTAAGAGTATTCGACTTACAGATAACCATGATGAGGTTGATTGCAAGATAGAGGGCAGTAGTATTGTATTAAAGACTTGTTTTTTAAAGAAATAACAATGAATATATTTCTCAATCAAGAAGAGATTACGATCATTGACTCTTCGACCGTTTTAGATTTGGTAACGCTTCAAAACCTACAAATAAGTGGTATTGCAGTTGCTGTAAATAATCAAATTATAAAGAGGGATCTGTGGGCAACATCACTACTTGAAGAGGCAGATCGAGTGACAATAATAATGGCAGCATTTGGTGGTTAATAAAAAGTTCTGTCAAACTTACATAGATTAATTTTCAATATGAAATTGATAGGGTTTACATCTGAGAATGCTCTTTTCAATGAGAATTTGCTCATTGAAAAGGCATTAGATAGTGGATTAGATTATATTCACATTCGCAAACCATTGTGGAGTGAGTCTGCGCTGGCAGATTTAATATCAGCAATTTCTCCACGATATTATAATCGAGTTGTTCTCCATGACCATTTTTCATTAACTTTAAAGTTTGCGATCGGAGGAGTTCATTTGAATCGACGGTCATCATCACCACCGAGTGGCTATAGTGGTCGAATAAGTAAATCGTGCCATTCACTAGAGGAGCTTGGTGAGAATAGGGAACTTACATATTGCACACTAAGTCCAATCTTTGATGCTATCTCTAAGAGTGGATATAGATCAAATTTTACTCAAAATGAGTTAATAAATGCTGAAAAAAGCGGATTTTTAGGGCAAAATACTGTCGCTTTAGGTGGTATTTGCATTGAAAATATATCAAAAATATCCCAAATTGGATTTGGTGGAGTTGCTATTTTGGGTTATTTATGGCAAGACTCAACAGTTGAGGGTGTAGTAGAACGAGTGAGATTATTGAGGGTAGAGTTAGATAAATATTAAAAGAACTATTAAATTTATACCTGTTCAGTGCGATCACGCACCGCCGCTCGCGTAGGGTAGTTCCCTGCGTATTGCAAACTAAAACTAGTCAAAAAAACTGTCTCCGAAGGAAAACTTTGTTTTCTGAGGTTATTCAAATATAATTATTGTAAAACGAAAATATATATGTTACAATTCATAACGCATACAAACGACAAGTTTGGATATATTGAAGGAGCTGAAGAGGCTCTAAAAGGAGGATGTCGCTGGATTCAACTACGAATGAAAAATAGTAGTTTGGAAGAGGTGACTCTTATTGGTAAAGAGTTACGTATATTATGTGATAAATACGAGGCGACACTTATCGTTGATGACTACGTTGAACTCGTAACAGAGATAAATGCAGATGGTGTGCATCTTGGTAAGAATGATATGTCTATCGAAAATGCGAGAGATGTATTAGGAGATGAGTATATCATTGGAGGTACTGCAAATACATTTGATGATATTGAAGCATTAATTTCAATGGGTGCAAACTACATAGGATTAGGTCCTTTTAGGTTTACAACAACCAAAGAGAATATTAGTACAGTATTGGGTATTCAAGGGTATAAAGATATTGTAGAACAGTGCGAGTTAAAGGAGTATAATACACCTATGGTTGCTATTGGAGGTATATTGAGTGAGGATATTGAAGAGGTTTTGAGTAGTGGAATGGATGGAATTGCTCTCTCTGGAGCAATTTTGAACGCTACTGACCCAAGATTAGAGACAGAAAACGTGATTAAAATAATAAATAATTATTACAATGAGTAAATTAATTATCGGAGGAAAAGAGTTTAGTTCTCGCCTTTTTGTAGGTACAGGGAAATTTAGCTCAAATGAAATAATGGAACAAGCTATTTTGGAGTCATCTAGCGAAATGGTTACAATGGCTATGAAGCGTATTGAGCTTAATAACCAGAATGATGATATGATGATACATATCAAGCATGATAATATCCAAATATTACCAAACACATCGGGAGTAAGGAGTGCTGAAGAGGCAATATTTGCGGCTCAAATGGCTAGAGAGGCATTTGGAACAAACTTTCTAAAGTTAGAGATACACCCTGATCCTAGATATCTTCTTCCAGATTCTATTGAGACTCTTAAAGCTACAGAGGAGCTTGTTAAATTAGGGTTTATTGTGTTGCCGTACTGTCAAGCTGACCCTGTGTTGTGTAAGAGATTGGAGGAGGTTGGAGCTGCAACTGTAATGCCTTTAGGTGCTCCAATCGGAACAAATAAAGGGTTGATTACACGTGATTTTTTACGTATAATTATAGAGCAAAGTAATATTCCTGTAATCGTAGATGCTGGAATTGGTGCTCCGAGTCATGCTGCTGAAGCTATGGAGATGGGTGCTGACGCAGTGTTGGTAAATACAGCTATTGCTGTTGCTCGCAATCCTATTCAGATGGCTAAGGCATTTAAAATTGCTGTTGAGGCTGGTAGAATGGCCTATGAAGCCGGACTTCCTAGTGCCGAAATTAAGGCGCAAGCAAGTTCTCCTCTTACATCTTTTTTAGAAGTATAGTCAAGGTGAAATTTTAAAAGAACGCAATTTTACCATAAAAATTGTTGAAGTATAAGCAGTAGCGCGAATATTTTGACTATATTTATGGTAAAGTTGCGTTTTCCTATATACGTGCATAGAAGTTTTCCCAAAAAAAAACATACCTTTGTGATTATAAAATACTTACAAATAAATAAAAAGAATATGATAAGAAAATTACTTCTGCTGTCAACTATTATTTTATTAAATAGTTGTATTAAATCTGAAGATTATGAAGATCTTTCGATTGACATAAATACATCCCTTCCATTAGGTGATTTTACTATTAATGAAGATAAATTATTTGAACTTGCTTCGGTAGGTGAGGGTGGATTTACCTATGTTAATGACGTAATTACATTCCAAGGTAACTCTGGAAATATAAGCTTCATTGATTCTAATGACCTCAAGAATGTACTTAAAATTGAATCAAATATAAACTTTTCAAAGAGTACGGCTATTAGTATCCCTCAGATCAATATGCCTAGGGTTACAACTGTAACTTTGGATGTTGCTGAAAGTAACAATGAACTAGACTTAGAGTTAAGTAATGGTGTTAAGATTGACGAAGCTTTACTTTCTAATGGAGTTTTAACTGTTTTTGTTCAGCCTGTAAATGGTGTAGATTTTAGTAATCTTATTTTTACAATTGATAATTTTAGTTATGATGGTGTGCCACTTCAAACAGCAACAAATAGTGGTAATAAGCCGACTGAGATATCTTTGAGAGATTATAAATTAGCTCCTAGTAATGGTGGACGTGAAGTCTCAATTAAATATCAAGGCTCTATTACTGTTGATATGACTCAAGTTGACCCAACTATAACGGAGATTCCTTTGGATATTAGTGTGAAAATGGTTGACTTAGCGGTTCGCGAGGCTAAAGGATTTTTCGGAAGACAAGAGTTTGCACAAATTTCTCAAAATGTTGATTTGGGAGATAATAGCTCTAGTGATTTTTTCGAGTACATTGACGAATTTTCAATTGCAGACCCATCTATATCTATGGATATTAAGACTAATATTAATATACCTATCTTAGTGCGTATAGATAATATATATGCAATATCAAAAGTTGATGGTATTGTGAGTAAAAAAGAGCTGTTATTGAAAGACGAATTTAATAAAAATAGATTCATAATAGATGCTGCAAATGATGAAATATTAATTAATAACAGCATCTTTGACGGGAATAATCTCCTATCAAGTGTTATTACTAAAGATTTAACGGGGCTGGAAGTTAATATTACTCCAATCGTAAACCCTACGGTGGAGCAGGATGGAATCCCGAATCAGAGTGATGTTGTTAATGAGTTTAATATAGAAGATAATGTATCGGGAGATTTAGTATATTCTATTCCTCTTAGTGGTTATTTCAAAAATATTAATATCACTGATACATTGACAATGGATATTAGCTCTAGCGAATATGATATTAACGAAGTATCTTTTGCTATTTTAGCTGAGAATACATTCCCATTAGATATTTCTCTTAGCTTATACACTTTAGATAAAAATGGAGAGGCTATTGCTCTATCTGATGATGAGATTATGATCCCTTCTGTAGTGAAAAACGTAAACCCTGCAACAGAGACTGTTATGCCAGGGGTCGTAGATCAACAAAATGTGAAAATTATTACGTTAGATCAGAAAGCTTCAAATCGTTTTGTAGAGGCCGAAGATATCTTATTTAAGATTAGTGCGTCATCTATGAATCCAGAGAATCTAGCAACAATGCCTACTATTAAGTTTTATAGAAATTCTTTCCTTAAAATGAAAATGGTTTTAGGTGTCAAGGGCGAAATAGAATTGGAATAAGTAAGTGAATAGTCGTAATATCAAATATATCATAGATATAATACATAGATAAAATGAAAAAATTATATATAATAATAGCGTTATCAGTAATGTCTGTATTGACGCTAAAGGCGCAGGATTATAGCACAATACTTACTGCTGGGGATTCGCCTCAGGCAAATATGCTGAACCCTGGATATATGACCAATTCGTCGTTTGTTGGTATCCCTTTATTCAGTAATCTAGCTTTTAAGGTTACTAACTCATTCTCGTTGAATGACATTGTAAAAAATAAAAAAATTATATTATCTAATATTCCTGATGATAGCCATGTAAACTTGGGACTAAATTTAGACGTAATTAATTTTGGTGTTAAATTTAAAGAAAAAAACTTAATTACTGTATCAACTAGTGTTAAGGCAGATGTTGACATTATGTACCCAACGGGTATATTCAACTTTATTCAGGATAATAGTATTACTCAATCTAACTCTTATGATGTTAACTTTAAAAGTGCGGCTACAGTATGGGGTGAGGTTGCGCTTGGATATACAAGGGTAATTGATGATAACTGGTCTGTTGGGGGTAAAGTTAAACACCTTGTTGGAGTTGTTGGTGGAAGTTCTAATAAAACTAATTTGCAAATAGATAAAACATCAATTGATTCATATACGATCAAGAGTGATATTGATGTACTTATTGGTGGTTATGACATAAATGGTGGTGATTTCTATTATGATGATATTATCAATAATAGAGGTTGGGCTTTTGATATAGGAGTACATTATAAATCTAATGATAATCGTTGGAGTGCTGGGTTCTCAGTACTTGATATTGGATATATTAAGTGGAATACAGGGTCGCAAATTAAAAGTGTTGACAGTAATAAATCATATGTATTCTCTGGGTTTGAAGATCTAGAAACTGTTCTTGATGGTGGTGATATGACTTCGGCAGTCGATGATTTAATTGACTCGATTACAACTGTTCTTGAGTTTGATACGACAAGTGTGAAATTCAAGAAAATGGTACCGACAACTATCCACCTTGGTGGACGTTATGATATTGATGAGAATGGAAGACACTCTGTTTCTGGTAACTTCTTAGCGAAAATATCAAATGGTTCTCTTTATGATTATAGTACAACTGTTGGGTATACATACTCATCTAAAAGCAAAAACTTTAGATTTATGGGCTCACTTATTAATCGTAAATATGATCCAATATCATTAGGATTAGGTATTCTCGGTGAGTCTAATGGATTTCAATTTTATATGATGTCTGAGACTAGTATGGCTGGATTAGTTAACCTCGCAAATACTCAAAACTTTGGGTTCAGATTGGGTCTGAATATATTGATCGGTAAAAATAAGTATAAATCTAAAGGATAGACGAACTGATTTTTGTTAAGTTTACTATGCGATAACATTCGTTATTTATACAAAAAAACGAAAAAAGAGGGATTTGCCATTCGGTAGATCCCTCTTTTTTAGTTTCTATAATATAACTCATAAATAGTAAGAATATCTATTGAGCTTTTTTTATGTAGTGTGTTTAAATGTATGATGTTACAATCCTGTAATTTTCTTTATCTCGTTCAGCTTATTTAAAGCCTCAATTGGTGTTAGGGTATTTATATCTAAACCTTTAATTTCATCCCTAATTTGTGTGAGAACTGGATCGTCTAACTGGAACATACTCAGTTGGATATTATTGTTGTTGGTTTGAATTGGTCTTAGCTCCGCAACAGTAGCTTTTTTGCTATATATATGAGCATCGTCACTATTTTGGCGGAAGGACTCTAACATCTTTAGAATATCCTCTGCTCTAACTATTACACCCTTTGGCATACCTGCCATCTTGGCTACATGGATACCAAATGAGTGACCCGTTCCCCCGCGTGCTAGTTTGCGGAGAAATATTATACTCTTATCAACCTCTTTTACCGATACATTATAGTTCTTTACTCTTGGACAACTATCCTCCATCTCATTCAACTCATGGTAGTGCGTTGCAAATAGTGTTTTAGCTCTATATTTATAGTTGTGAAGATGTTCAACCATAGCCCATGCAATGGAAATACCATCATATGTACTTGTACCTCGTCCAATTTCGTCAAACAAAACTAAACTCCTATCTGAAATATTGTTCATTATACTCGCTGACTCAAGCATCTCAACCATAAAGGTACTCTCCCCTTGTGAGATGTTGTCTGATGCCCCAACCCTTGTGAAGATCTTGTCAATAATACCTATCTCAGCACTTGTCGCAGGGACATAACACCCTATTTGTGCCATCAGTACAATGAGTGCGGTTTGTCGTAGTAGTGCTGACTTTCCAGACATGTTTGGTCCAGTAATCATCATTATCTGTTGTGTGTCATTGTCCAAGTAGATGTCGTTTGGAACATACTCCTCTCCAACCTTTAGTAGTGTCTCTATCACTGGATGACGTCCGCCCTTAATGTCAATCGCCTTGCCTTCATTCAATACTGGACGCGAATAATTGCGCTCATTAGAGATATGGGCAAACGAGTGTAAACAATCTATATGTGCAACAATATTTGCATTCTGTTGTAGTGGCTGCAACTCGTTGCTAATATATACAATAAGCTCTGAGTAGAGGCGTTGCTCAATAGCAACGATGCGTCCCTCTGCTCCAAGGATCTTCTCTTCGTACTCCTTCAACTCCGCTGTAATGTATCGCTCGGCATTTGTTAAGGTCTGCTTGCGAATCCATCCCTCTGGAACTTTATCTTTATGGGTATTTCTTACCTCAATATAGTAACCATATACGTTGTTATAATTTATCTTCAGTGATGGAATCCCTGTCGCTTCACTCTCCCTCGTCTGAATGTCTTGCATAACATCCTTTCCATGATTGGCAATACGGCGTAGGTCATCAAGTTCTAAATCTACTCCATCGGCTATTACTCCACCTTTAAGGAGCTGATTGCTTGGGTCGGGAAATAGATTTGATTCAATCTTGGATCTAATGTCAAGACATAAATCTATCTTTGATCCGACAGAGCGAAGTGTTGTGCATGAACTATCTTTTATGTTATCTAATAATTTTTCTATGGCATAAAGGGAGCTCTTTAACTGTATAAGCTCTCTTGGCATAACCTTGAAACTAGCGATGCGAGATACAATACGCTCTAAATCTCCAATCTGTTCAAGTGAATTAATTATGGATTCACGCAGTTCAATGTTATCTTTGAACTCAGCAACAACATCAAGGCGTCTGTTAATCTTGTCGATGTCTTTTATCGGAAGTGCAACCCAGCGTCTTAGAAGTCTGCCTCCCATTGGCGAGATTGTACGGTCAATTATATCCGTAAAACCACTCTTGCCTATTGAGTTGTTTGATGAAAATAACTCTAAATTACGAATTGAAAATTTATCTAGCCATACATACTCATCCTTGTCTATTCGCGAGATAGAAGATATATGTTTGATGTTTTTATGCTCAGTAAACTCTAAGTAGTATAGAATTGCTCCTGCTGCTGCTATTGCAGAGTTCATATTTGAGATTCCAAAACCATTTAGTGATTTACACTCAAATTGTTTGCACAGTTTATCCCTATTTATATCCTCAGAAAAAACCCAGTCATCAAGCCTATATGTGTAGTGTTTATCTCCAAACGTAGAGTTGAATCGATCCTCTAATCCTCGTTGATTAAGAATCTCTTTAGGTTGTAGACTAGAAATTAATTTATCTATATATTGATCATCGCCCTCTGCAACGTAGAACTCACCTGTCGATATATCTAAAAACGAGATTCCAGTGTTCTTCTTTCCGAAAAATACAGAGGCTAAAAAGTTATTCTCTTTTGTTGTTAAATTATTTTCACCTGTCGTGATTCCAGGGGTGACTAACTCAACTACGCCCCGTTTAATAATCTTTTTAGTGCTCTTGGGATCCTCCAATTGCTCACATATTGCAACACGTTCTCCTGCTCTTACTAGCTTTGGTAGATATGTATCGATAGAGTGGTGAGGGAAACCTGCCAACTCAACAAATGATGCCGTCCCATTAGCACGACGAGTTAGTGTAATTCCCAATATACCACTTGCTTTTATTGCATCTGTGCCAAAAGTCTCATAGAAGTCGCCCACTCGAAAGAGTAGAATTGCATCGTGATGAATTGCTTTAATCGAGTAGTATTGTTGCATGAGCGGAGTTTCCGCATATTTTTTCTCTTGTGCCAATTTATTAGAAAAATAAAGTTTTTAAATATATAGTGCCATCTATTAGTATGGTCTACAAATGTACGCTATTTTTTTGTGATAAAGAAGTTTTATCCCTTATGTGAAGGGAGCTCAACAACTAACGACTTCATTAGATGAAAGTAGTATTAATTACAGTGAATAGTTTTAATTTACTCTGGATCAAAAAAACGTTCGTCGAAGTTTACAAAATATATTCGCTTAGATGCTCTCGTAATTGCTGTGTATAACCATCGCATAAGATCTTTATTCATAAGCTCATCACCAAATAACATTTTGTCGATGAAAACAGCACTCCATTGACCTCCCTGTGCTTTGTGACAAGTTACAGCGTAGGCAAACTTAATTTGAAGAGCATTGAAATGTGGATTCTCTCTAATCTCTTTATATCTCTTTGCTTTTGATTTTATCTCTTCATAATCCTCATTAATAGAGAAAAATAATTTGGAATTTTGCTCCCTATTTAATGCTGGTGATTCGCTACTAAGTGTATCAAGTATAACTTTACAATCCAACTCGAAATCATCATAGTCTGTAAAGCGTAGCGTTGCATCTGCAAATCTAAATCCATATAAATCTTGATGTTTGCGTAGGCGAACCAACTTAGCAATATCTCCATTTGCAATGAAATCTACTGGGCACTTCTCAATGCGCTCCGTATAGTGGTAGTTGTTTTTTACAACCATTAGCATATCGCCAGACTCAATCTCCTCTTCTGCATAGAGAATATTGCCTCTGATCCCTTCATTGTATCTGTTTGCTCGCTTATTGGACCTCGTAATGACTATTGTGTCGTCTTTGCCGTATTTAGAGTAGCAGGTCTCTAGTTCATCAATAAACTCTGCTCCAGATATTGACTTTACATCAGGGTAGTCTAGGGAGAACATTGGAGGTTCATATATTCCACTCTCTAACATACTTCTAACTAAAGTTGCATTGAATAGTATCCCAGAGTCGCTACTCTGTCTAACAACATCATCAAGAGAGGTGTAGACAACATCTCCATAGCACCGCATATTATTGGGATCTAGTGCAGGACTCATATCGTGTCCAATTGGTGGTAGTTGGGCATCATCGCCAACGATCATTAATCGGCATCTAGTTCCCGTCCGTACATATTTTATTAGATCATCCAAAACTGCTCCAGAACCAAACGAGGAAAATACACCAGACTCATTTGCCAACATAGAGGCTTCATCTATGATAAAACATGCATCTTTCTCTCTATTATAGTCCAATGAGAAGCTAGTTTCTTCTGAATTTGCACTTTTTTGTCTATATATTTTTTTGTGAATAGTATGAGCATTCACAGAGCTATATTTTGCCATTACTTTTGCTGCACGACCAGTAGGTGCTAGTAGTATTGGCTTGATATTTAATGATATAAGTGTTTTGACAAAAGCTGATATTATTGTTGTTTTTCCTGTTCCTGCATACCCATTTAACATGAAAATACTCTCGAAATCTGGGCTTATTATCCACTCCGATAAATTTTCTATGATTTTTTTTTGCCCAAAAGTTGGAGTAAAAGCAAAATTAGAGTAAATTTGAGACATAATGTGTTCACTTAACATAAGTTTTCATCATTCAATTAGTGAAATTTAATATATTTAGATACAAACTTAATAAAAATAAAAATGAAAAAGAAAGTAGCTCAAATTATTTTGGGAATTGTAATCATTGGATTGGCTTATGTGCTTTTTGAACAGATTATGACCCCTTTAAGATTTCAAGAAGAAGTGGTAGTTCGTCAAGAGGCTGTTGTTAAACAGCTTAAAGATATTCGTGCCGCTCAACGTTTATACAAAGCAGAGCATGAGGTTTATACACCAAGTTTTGACACTTTATTTGCTTTTATTCTTAATGACTCTATTATTGTTGAGAAAACAATCGGTTCTTTAGATGACTCAGCGGCTGTTGCAGAGGGTAGAGTAATCGTTGAAGAGGTGAAAATTCCTGTTATTGACACTGTTTTTGGTCATAGGAAATTTACTGCTCAAATGGTAGAAGATCTTAAAATTATTCCTTATTCTAATGGTGCAATGTTCTTATTAGATGCTGGTAACTTTACTACTGAAAGTGAAGTTGTTGTTCCGGTATTTGAGTGTAGAGCTCCTTATAAACTATTTTTATCTGATTTAAGTAAGCCAGATTTAATCAACCTTATTGACGATAAAAATACTTTTGATAAATATCCTGGAATCAAAGTAGGTGCAATGGATAAAGCAATCAATGATGCAGGTAACTGGGAGTAATAAAATTAATATATCAAATATAATACTGTCCATTAGGTTTACACCTAGTGGACTTTATTATTCTATAACTAAGCAAGGTAGAGTAGAGACTCTGGATTACATTCAATTCAATTCTAATGATACTGAAAGGGAACTTGCAGAAGTTCTTTTGGATTTGAAACAGGAATTTGATGTTGTGAATGTCATTATTGATACTGATGATTTATTATTAGTGCCTGATGAGCTTATAACAATAGAAGATAAGGAGGCTGCGTTAAATATTCTGAGTCTTAATGCTATGGCGGTAAATGATGGATATACACCTATAATAACGCAGGCAAAGAGAGGTATTAAAGCTATAATGATAGCCGAAACTAATGTGATTAATCAATTTAAAGTTAGTTTCCCTAATGTGAAGTTTTATGCAACTATAATATCGGATATACTGATAGACGGTAATGCGATAGTTGTTACTATGAATGATAGAGCTACTTCAATAAGCTGCTCTATTGACACAGAGATATTATGTGCAGATGTAATATCAAGTAGTACGGATATAGATACTACAATGTACTATATTCAGAGTATAAGAGATATGCTCAAAAAAGAGAGCAGTAACCTACCAATTTACATATCGGGGGCTCGTGTTAGTAGTGCTTTAGAGCTCGTACAAGCTGTTCTACCAAATGTTGAGGTTCTTCCAAGTTTGGGAGATGATGAATTGAATAGGAGAGCCGATATTGGCTGTTATAATGACTTAATAAGATTGTCAAATGAGAATAATTAGTGGTACACATCGTGGGCGTATAATTGCAACCCCAGCAAATTTAAGAGCTAGACCTACGACAGATTTTGCAAAAGAAAATCTTTTTAATATACTTAATAATATAGTTGATTTTGAAGAGTTAGATGCTCTTGACCTTTTCTCAGGAACAGGGTCTATTAGTTTTGAATTGGCTTCTAGAGGTGTTAAATCTGTTGTTTCTATTGAAATTAATAATGTACATCATAAATTTATTAAAGATACAGCTACAAAATTTGGATTTAACAACTTATTTGCGGTAAAAGCTAACGCTTTTTTATATTTAAAAAGTTGTAGTAAGCAGTTTGATCTTATTTTTTCAGACGCTCCATACGATTTAGAACAATCAAATGAGGTGATTGATATGGTGTTATCTAAGGGTTTGTTGACAGATGATGGAATATTGATATTTGAACACTCAAAAACATTAAACTTTGAGAGTCATGCAAATTGCTTTGACACAAGGCATTACGGCAGTGTTAATTTCTCGTTTTTCAGAAAGGAAGAAAATAATTGTAAGTAAATTTGGAGTTTACAATATTTTACCCTATATTTGCACTGCATTTAAGAGATAACACTCTTAGTTGCGATCCAAGAAACGGTGTGGTAGTTCAGCTTGGTTAGAATACCTGCCTGTCACGCAGGGGGTCGCGGGTTCGAGTCCCGTCCATACCGCTAAGCAAAAAGCTAATTATCTAGTAATAGATAGTTAGCTTTTTTGTTTTATCCATTGCTACTTATTGGCTCTTTATCTTGGATCATCTACTAGCCATACAGCGACTACAACTATATTTTTAGTGTATTTCATATCAACAAAGGCAGGGAAACCTGCATAATCAAGACAGGCATATCTTTTATGCCTGATTTGTTCCATATGGTGGTTTCACCTCCCGTGTAGAG
>CAMQVY010000019.1 GCA_947038405.1 uncultured Rikenellaceae bacterium
TTTATATACATAAAATGCCCCCGAAAAGTTTGTCTAACTTTTCGGGGGCAGATCATTACAACAACCTTTTTTTATTTAGAGATTTGACTCTCTTTTACGACTATTTTTTTGCTTTCGCCGCTACCTTAGGAGCAGGAACTGGAGCATTTTTTTTGTCATTCAAAGTCTCAAGATATTGATGTACTGCATATTTCGCAGCAGCAATAGTCTCTCTGTTGACCTTCTCGATAACGCTACCTCTAGCAATATCATCTGTCGAGATATAATCTTCAAGAAGTAATAACTGAATAATCATATTATTAACATTTGTCTCCTTGCTATAAGCATCTGTTACATAAAGTTTGTCGATACGAACAGCAAACTCTTCTGCAAAATCAGAGTAGTTAGGAAGACTCATCAGCTCTTCAAAAGTCTCGCCGAAACTAGTCAACTCGATATTTAGATTAGGAGTAACTAACAATGGACTAAACTCTCTATTCTTATCAATTGGAGTGAAGTTAACAAGGTTTGAAATATCTACTTTTTTACCTTTGTTATCCATTCTACGAAGATCAACTTTACGCATATTTTCCAACTGGTATAAGTAGAAGTTATATCTCCAAAGCTCACCACTATTCATATTACCACTAAATATGTGGTTATACTTATCGTTAATTAACTTCTTAACTTTAATCTTACCTTCGTTAATCTCAGGATTATTAATTCTCACCTCTTGGATCAGTTGTTTAAGAGCCGCAGCCGCCTTTTGAGGACCAGTGATCTCACGACCTTTCTTACCAATCTCAGTAGAAAGCACACCACATTGAATATGTCTAGCTTTACCTTTACCATCTTTACCACCTCTTAGGCAGTTGATAAGGTGCTCTACGCACTCAAATTGTCCCTCTTCGTCGATAAATGGCTGTCCACCAGGAGTACTAGCAACCGAGTCAAATATAGAACTAAATATCTTACGATCAATAGGAGTCTCAGTAGAAACCTCTAAATCCCCATCCATATAGCTAACAATCGCAGTGAATCTATTTTGAATCATATCAAAAGTTACATCATTGATTGTATACATAACTTTGTCATCACCTTTGTAACTCTTTCCAGCAAATATAACCTTCACTACATCCGTAACATCAATTTTTTCAATTAATTTGAATGAAGAGCTTAGGTAGTAACGCTTTTCAGAAGCTACATAATCCCAATCAAGAATATCATCTAAGTAGTTACCATGTCTTGCAATAACCTCAACGATATTTTTGTCTGCCGTATATCTTTTAAGAGTACGTTGGAAGTTAGGACCATCTTGACTAGTCGCCTTCTCTTTACGCTCACCATGAGCATCGATGTATAGAAGGAAGTTTTCAGGATTATCCACACGAGTAATACCACCCTCTTGTTGCGAGTAGTTCCCAGCGCTCAACATGATATCAATTTTAAATGGCATAGTGATATCACACATACCACTAACAGTACTACGTGAGTTCAAGTCATCAACATTACTGTCAGCACTACTTTCAAACAAGTACTTATAATATCTGATATAATCAGGGTCAAAGTCAGTTGTTCTTGAGAAGTCACCAACTTCAGTTCCGATACCGTAAAGGTTACCATCACCATCCTGGAACTCATGGAACATATCACCAGCAATCATCTTCACAGAGCGAATACCATCTAAGTTATTCTTCAACCATTTCAATACGAAAGCAGCGATCATTTCACTCTTACCTACCCCACTATCACCATTAATCTCAAGAACGAATACACTACCATCATTCTCCTCAACAAGGAACAGAGAGCCATGACGTGGAATACCACCCATCTCTTTCACCTTCTCATTGATAATTGTCAAACGAGGTTTTTTCACATCACCAAAGTAGTCAGCCTCCGATTTCAAAGGAGTTACAATAGTTTTGATATTACCCGCAGGACCTTTAATATCGAAGAATCCGATCTGAGGGAATGAAATTAATTTCTCAGGTGCACCTAAAATACTAATTACATCAGGCACAAAGTTCTTAATATCATTAATAGTTATATCCTCAGTGTAGTTCAATCTATAGTTATCAGTCAAGTACTTCATGTATCCCTTTTGGAAAACAACAAGTTCCTTAACAATACCATGCTTAACAACTTTACAACGATAGTCATCCGAATCCATGTTAGCAACAAATCTAGCTAAACGATCAGTAAAGAATGTTGACTCAGGACGAGGATTGATGAATCTAATATAATCAAGAGGAGAAGTAGCATCAACTTCGCCATCACGCTTTTTAACTAATACTCTATCAATTTTATGGAATGGGTACTCTCTCTTCTTAGCATCAGTAACAATACGAGTATGCTCCTGAATTGGTTGCTCCGAAGATATAACACCACACTTAATCATAAGTTGATTAATCCAAGATATACTACCACCATCAAAAGTATCAAGAGATTTATTCTCCATGTCAAACCCTTTGTAAAGTGATATACCGTGTTGTGCCATCTCATTCACACTAGAGTTTTGCTTGCGGAACATAGTCTCCACCAATCTCACCATAGTATGAGTGTATCTATTGTAGTAGTTAGTACCCTTTGTTCTCTTCACCATGCTGATGTAGAATCTCACCACCTTACGGCTTACAGCAGATATTTCACTCTCAGTGATCTTAATATCACGTTTACGCATGATATAGTTACTCACCTCTTGTAGTTGTGCAGGAAGAATACTTGCAACAAACTCCTCAGTGAACATCTTAATCTCACCATCTTCACACTCGTTGATTCTATCATTAAAGAAAGTCAACTTCTTACATACCATCTTGTGGAATGAATCATCATTGTTAAGTAGGTAAAGATATAATATCTTATCAGAAACATCCTGTGCACCTGTAACACCCGCAGCAATAGTATCTAAAATACAACCGATACTTTTATGCGAGATTGTAGCATCTTTGAACTCAGGAAGGTTACGTAATTTACTAACAAACTCGTCAATCCAAATATTTAAATTCAGCTCACTAAGTTTGATTCCCGTTACCTCCTCAAAACACTCACCAGCAGTACGAATAATCTCTTTTCTGCTAGGCTCCAGGCTCTCTTTTTCAAAAGGCAAATTGAAGTGAAGTAGAATCTCACGTATATACTTTTTAAGTATTGAGTTAATACCCTCAAGTTTAGCTTTATCAAGAGCCATATCACCAGTGGCATTAATCGCAAGGATTTTCATCTTACTATCAGAGAAAAGAAGACTCTCCATCTCAATAAGCACCTCACGCATTATATTCTTCTCCTCTGGATTATCTAATACATGGTGGTTAGGTTGGAATGTTCTCTTATTAGTTATATACTTCAATATAACCGCCTTCGAGTATCTAGAACTAACAGTATTAAAATCTAAGTCAACAAGAGCAGGAACTTTCTTATATATCTGAGCAAGAAGGTTCTCATAAACTTTAGTAAATGCAGTACTCTTAACGAACTCAAATACATCAGCACAAGATCCAATTAAATCACCATGTAACTCAATCACAGAGTTTGCAGATCTACCAATTGTTGTAATTGCAATACCGCTCTTCTCTGGCGATGCGTGATATAATGATCGTACATCACTAATCTGAAGCGATGGAGCTTTATCTTTAGCGAATTTAGCTGATACTTTATAGTCTGCAATGATAGAGTCAATAAACTCTTTTTGATTAGGAGTACAGAATAGCTTAGTTAATAAATCGTCAGTCTCAACCTCTTTATTAATACTATTTTTTCTAGCATCACTAAACAACATCCAATACTTAATAAAGATACTAAATGCATCTTCAATCTCAGCACCAAACACTTTTAGGCTCTGCTTACTAGCCTCTAAATATCCACCCACAGCAAAACGAACTAAACCTGTCGAATAAGGAACAGTTGCAATACCTTTATATTTCGCCATAAATGTACAGAAACATACCATATCAGCGTATATAGGCGAAGTAGTGATCTGGAAGTTAAATAAGTAACTACCATCAGAGTTTATTGCAGTCATATAATTTTCTGCATTGTACTCAGTAATCAAACGACCCGCAATACTCTTAGCTAAAGATAGACGTGTTAACGACTCCTCACGGAAGCTCTTATTTACACGGAAGCTATTTAAGTTTTTAACTAATTTATTTTGGTAGTAGCTAAAGAACGGCTCACTCTTATATTTAAAGTCATCAGGCAATCCCAACACATCAAGTTTATCAAGAGAAACCAACTCATCTAATAGGAATAGATATAGTGGAGACCCCTCAAAACAAGCAGTTTTATGAAGTTGCGTTGCAATACTCTTTTTATTATATTGTTCAGTCTTTTGGATTTGCATCTTAATAAATCCAATAATACTATTCTTGATTTTACTACGAGAAGCATTTTTAGGCAATTCAGACTCAATTCTATCTTTAATACTCTTAGCCACTTGCGCAGTCTCCAAAGAGTTGTTCAACATAAGAAGAGAGTTGTTATTACCATGCTCAGCACTATTACACTTACGTGCATAAGTAGCAAAAGCAGCAGCACTTGGAGTTGTCGCAACAGCACCTAAACGCTCACCTGTTGCAGCAAGATTTTTCGTAGTAGAAAGAGAAGATATAGCCTTAATTGTCGACTGCGCATTTATGTTGTTCATAATGTAGCGAGAGATTGTTCTCCATTTCGGCATCTCTTTGTCAGCAATCTTCACACTCTCAGCATACGCCTCATCCAAGAATAAAGTTATCTTAGAACCATTCAAGAATTTAAGGAAGTGGTTCATATCCTCGCTATTGAAGTCCGTATAACCAGTAGGGTTATTAGGGTCATTAATAACAAGCGTAGTATTCTCACAGAACATATCCCAAAGAGAACCGCTATCATCAAATAGAGCTAATGTACTCTTAATTCTCAACAATTTGTCGATCAATCTATCATAAGCTAAACGCCCATCTGCGTGATTTTCAATCTCAATATCAAATGGATTAACATCAAAACAGTCATCAGGTAATAGATCCTTGTACTCCCAAGCCTGTACACCATTGTATATGATATATGGTTTTGGTCTACCGTTTGGATTGAACAATAGATCACGAATAATCATCTGAACAGAGTCAGAAACCGAAGTTTGATCTAAGTTACCCAATGCCGCTAAGAAGCTCTTAACGATATCTTGGTCCTCAACACCTAATGCAAAATACTTATCACGAATACCTAAGTCAATAAGGAATTTTTCAAATCTACCTTTATTGTCAGCATTACGACTACTTTTAGTAAGGTACTCTTTATACTTCTCAAGGAAAAGGTTAATTCCAAAGTTTTTATGGAAGTGATTTTTAAGGGTACGCTCATAGCAACTTGGGATAATATCCAAAATTAATCTACATGCGTATCTGATCTTGCTACTTAGATTAGAGAACTCACGTCCTCTCAAGTAGTCACCAAAAATTTTGATTTGGTTACGACCACCACCTTCAAGAATAGTAACAATATCAATACTATTATTCCCACCATAGAAATACTGGTTCATTCTAAGTTCAAACTCATCGATAAGCTCTTGAGTCTGCACCTGCTTAGTCTCTTGTTTATGGCAATTCTCTAAGAAGAAAACGAAATCTCTTAACTTCTCCAACGAGTATCTATCTTTAACAACTTGTTTTGAGAATGCGTCTAACTTGAATAGAGATATACGCTTATCGATATCATTACTATCACCCGTCTGCTCTTTCAGCATATACTCTAACTCCTTCGAGTAAGTCTCGATTTGAGCCTCAATTTTCTCTCTGAATTCGCTAATGAACGATGCATTAACATTCTCAAGTATCAATCTTAAATTGAGTTGAGTATTAGCAGCAGAACCTAGTTTCTTAGTATGAACTTTATTAAGTGTTTTGATTATTCCATTGTGGAAACAGAACACTAATGAAGTATTTGAGCTTCTAGACTCTTTCGAGTCATCGATGATCACCAAACGAGTTAAGAATGGGAACCACTCCGCTCCTGAATAGTGATTAATACGAGCATGACGAACCTTAACAACAAATATACTTGTTGTATCAGCCTCCATTTTTTCAAAAAGTTCTTCAGGCTGAGGAGAGTCCATAACTACAACCGAAGCTGCATTAAATACGTCACCTTTTAGAAGTTGAACAGCCTTATCAGCATTTCCAGAGACAACAGTACGAATCATACCGTTAAGTCCTTTGAAGTTCACTGTCCAACGACTTCTATTTAAGAAATCTGTTTTCTCAGCATTTGTAGTATAGTGTGTACTTTGGCTAATCATCTGCTCCAAAGTATCCATCATATAGTTCCAATGAGCCTCATTAATATCACCAGTAACCCCAACAACATCACGATATTTACGTAGATCTCTAACGTGTCCACCTAGTTGCACTTGAGACATAAAGTCAATGTGCTTACTATTAATAGGAGGTGTACCAACAGAGAAGTCGTGTGTATTTTTTATATTCGTCAGCAATTTTTTCAAATCTGCTGTAGTACTATCGGTATCAACTAGAGAACCGATTCTTTTTGTAAACTCACCACGCTTACTACTAAGCTCAAAAGCCTTAGAGTTATCGTGAGGAATTAGCATTAAAGAGACATCAACATATCCAGGGATATCCTCTCTAAAACGCAATAAATACCTATTGATTTCCGCTTGTTGTTTTGCGGGATCATTAGGTTCTTCCATGCAAAGATTGACAAAACTAGTTAGATTGTCAAAAATATGCCTTGGTAAGAAGATGTCAGCACGTTCACCTAAATTTCTATAAAGGTCAAGTAACTGTAAAGCTTCGTTGCTCAAAAATGCCTTTGGCTCACCTACAATTTTCATAACAAATATGATTAAATTAATTTATAAATACTTAACTATAAAGTAGTTGCATTGTCTCGATTACAATTCGTAATCAAAGTAATTGTAATTGTAACATATAATACATTTACAATCAACAAGCAATCATTGCTACAAAGATACATTTTTTTTAATAAAACAAAAATTTTATTAGATAAAGATGATATTGTAGCATATAATTGGGTATCTCAACTTAAACGAAAGATATAGTGAAATATATTTGTAATATTTATTACATAGGGACGTAAGCCAAATCAGAAACACTAGTTTCAAAAAATAATATAAATTTGTAATTCAATGAAAACTGACTAGGAATAATAAAAAGAAGAAAATATAAAAAAGGGGTATAAAACTTCGTGTAAAACTCTATTATTTACTATTATTTAGCCATAAAGTTACTATCTTTACAGCTAAATTAGTTAAATTTCAACTTAAAAATATAAAAAAAAAGACTCAATGAGAACAAAAACACCTATGAAAATGGTGCTTGTATCGCTACTTGCATCAACGATGACCTTCTGTCATACAGTACCAACAGTTTCGCAACAAGCAGTATCAATCCCAATAGATGGTAATACATATGTTACGGAGAGAACAGAATCTAAAGATGGAGAGACAACCATTTGTCTATCATCATGGTTTAAAGTATCGAATACTGGATTATTAAACCTATATATTAAAACAGCACCTATTAAAGCTGAGACAAAGCTAACGATAGAAGTAGACGGCAAAAAATTCAAGATCAAGCTTAACGAGGATAGCACAATGCCATACTTTGTTGGCAAAGTAAACGTCAAAGAGGCAGGATACATACGTATCGACATGCACTGTATAGAGTCTCAAAATCCAAAAACAATAGAGTGGATGATTGAAGGAGATGCAGCAAAAGAGCCTTTAGCATTTGTTCGCAACTTCACTCCATACTGGGGACTACGTGGACCATCGGTACACATGGGATATACTCTTCCACAAGAGAATGTTGAGTACTTCTACAATGAGATAACTGTCCCTGAGGGAGACGATAAAATTGGAAGTTACTTTATGACTAATGGTTTTGGAGAGGGATACTGCGGTATTCAGGTAAATAGTAAAAGTGAGCGTAGAATTTTGTTCTCTGTATGGAGTCCATTCACAACAGATGATCCAAAATCAATTCCTGAAGATCAGCGTGTGATTCTACTTGAAAAGGGTAAAGATGTTAATATTGGTGAGTTTGGAAATGAAGGCTCTGGAGGTCAAAGTTTCCGTAGATACAACTGGAAAGCTGGTGAAACATATAAACTTCTTACAAGAGTACACCCAAACAACGACAATAGCACAACATACACTGCATGGTTTTTCAATCCAGAGTCAAATGAGTGGGAAGTTATTGCATCGTTCAAGCGTCCTAAAACAAATACATGGTACAAAGGAGCACACTCGTTCCTAGAGAACTTCGCTCCATCTCAAGGTTACCTTGGTCGTTCAGTACTATTTTCAAACCAGTGGGTTCGCACAGCAGAAGGAGAGTGGATTGAGTTAACAGAGGGTAAATTTACTTGTGATGCTACGGCTGGAGCTGGAGTTCGTATGGATTATGCTGGAGGAGTTAAGTCTGGAGCATTCTACCTACAAAATGGAGGGTTCTTCAATACACCTACGAAATATGGAACTGTATTCACTCGTGAAACAAAAAGGACAAAACCACAAGTTGATGTAAATAAAGATTTATAGATAACTTAGAAAACGTAAGTTTTCAAATAGGTTTAACTAAACTTTTTTAAACAAAACGTCGCAAACAGTTCTTAGACTAGTTTGCGACGTTTTATTTTGCATTAAATTCTCTATGTAAAATATATTAATATACTAACGACCCTACTCGGCAGACTCAGTATAATCACAGAGAAATATAGTATTATTTTGGAGCTTTTATATATAAGTATATTGCGACAAAGGAGTATATTATATTCGGAATCCAAACAGATATTGCAGCGGGAAGAACCCCACTTTTAGCAAACTCCTCTGCGAATCGTGCAAACAATATATATGAGAAGCACAATCCGACACCAATTCCTATATGCAATCCAGTACCACCTCTTACCTTACGAGAAGACAATGACAACCCTATAAGCGTAAGAATAAATGTAGATATAGGGTATGAATACCTTTTATACTTCTCCACTTCAAAGACCTGTACCATATTTGATCCTTTCTCTTTTTGTTGAGTTATAAATGTACTAAGTCGACCAATATCCATAGTTTCAACTAGCTGGTCAACCCTTCCCAACTCATCTGCTGTTAGATTAATAAGAGTATCAAGATTTTGATTAATATTAAAAGTTTCATTACCCTCTTTACTAAACTTTTTTTGCAAATACGTTGGTGCTTTCCAACGTTTCGTCTCCTCATCAAACATCACATTAGACGCTTCAATAGACTCTACAATTGCACCATTTTCATGTTTTTCAATAGCAACAAAAGATGCTTTCTTCTCTTTTCCCGAATAGTTTCGTATGTATATAAATGTACCAGGCTCTAACTGTCGATATGTATGAGATGCATATTCGTGATTTTTGTCTGGTTTAATATAAACATTTTCAAAGGCAATTCGCTTCTCATTTGCCTTTGGAATAAAAGTTAAGTTCAATACAAGTGAACCGACTGTAATCACAAGTGCCGATAAAAAATATGGCCAAGCCAATCTTTTAAAGCTAATTCCACTAGATAGAATAGCTACGATTTCTGTTTTGTATGCTAACTTAGAGGTAAAGAATATTACTGAAATAAATGTAAATAACCCACTAAACTGATTAATGAAATAAGGGACAAAGTTCAGATAGTACTCAAACAGGATACTCGATAGAGGAGCTTTATATTGAATAAAGTTATCAACTTTTTCAACGGCATCAAACACAACGATAACAACAACAAATAGTGAAATAGCAAATAGGTACGTACCTAAAAACTTTTTCATTATATATATATCTAATATCTTTAATCCAGGGAATTTAAATTTCATATCCTACCTTTAAGCACTAAATTACTTACTATATTTATTATAACCTTCTCGACAATTTTTCAATCATCATTGGCTTCCACTGAGCAAACGTATTATCTAATATTCTTCTTCTCGCCTCTTTCACCAACCATAGGTAAAATGCGATATTGTGAAGTGAAGATATCTGCGCAGCCAACATCTCACCACACACTGTTAGGTGTCTAAGATATGCTTTCGTGTAGCTTCTATCCACAAAGCTAGTTCCATTAGGATCTATAGGAGAAAAATCATCTTTCCACTTTAGGTTTTTGATATTTATGTACCCCTCACTGGTAAACAACATTCCGTTTCTACCATTTCTCGTTGGCATAACACAATCAAACATATCAACACCTCTATCAATAGCTTCAAGTATATTTATAGGAGTACCAACCCCCATAAGGTATCTAGGTTTATCTTTAGGCAATACAGCATTCACAACCTCTATCATCTCATACATAACGGGAGCAGGCTCACCAACAGCCAATCCACCGATTGCATATCCATCCGCATTAAACTGCTGAACAAACTCAGCCGATTTAACTCTTAATTCAGGGTAAGCACACCCTTGTACTATAGGGAATAGCGATTGATAGTGATCGTATTTAGGTTTTGTCGCTGCATACTGATTAAAACACCTATCCAACCATCTATGCGTTAAGTCCAAAGACTTTGAGGCATAATCGTAAGGAGCATCACCAGGAGGGCACTCATCAAATGCCATCATTATATCTGCACCAATAATTCGCTGAGTGTCAATAACATTCTCTGGAGTAAATAGATGTTTAGACCCATCAATATGCGATGAGAATTTACACCCCTCTTCATTCAGCTTACGACGTTGCGCAAGCGAAAAGACTTGAAATCCACCACTATCTGTAAGCAATGGAAGATTCCAATTTGAGAATTTATGAACCCCTCCAGCCATTTCGAGTACTTCTCGTCCTGGTCTTAAATATAGATGGTATGTATTAGCGAGAATAATCTCAGCTTCTGCATCCTCTTCTAAATCCCTATGGTATATACCTTTAACCGTTGCAGCAGTACCAACTGGCATAAAAATTGGGGTATGAATAGTCCCGTGATCTGTTGTGATCACACCTGCTCGTGCATTAGAGCCACTTGCTGTATTTTGTAAATCAAATTTCATATGTGCAAATGTACATATTATTTTAGAAATTTTGCATATCGTTAAGATAATATTAACTACCTTTGTGTTTGCTCTTTTGGGTTTATATTTTTAAAAATTAGTAGGTGTGGCAAAGTTTGTGATTTTATATAATCAATTGATAGGTAACATAGAGGGTAACAACATATATATTTATGCTATTTTAGCCCTAATTGGAATTACGTTTCTCATTCAGATTTATTATTATATATACTATTTTTTTACGATAGTCAGGAAGTCGAAGAGAAAAAAACGTACAATAAGAGAGAAAGAATCGATCTCTGTAGTTGTAGTTATTAGAGACAATTTATATTGGGTAGAGAATATATTACCATTCATATTAGCACAAAATTGCAATAACTTTGAAGTTGTTGCAATTGATATGGGCGAAGATACTCGTGTATCCGAACTTTTAGACTCCTTTAAGAGATTATACTCTCACCTTGTTGTCACTAAGTTTACGCATAACCCCAAATTCCCAATAAGCAATAAAATGGCTTATAATGTTGGGATTAAATGCTCTTCAACAGATAATATACTACTAACAACGACACAATCTCGACCTTTATCTGAATTTTGGATATCTGAGTTTGTTGATGAATTTAGAAAGTCTGATGTTATTCTCGGATATACAGGTATTGAGCGAGAACGTAACAACTTTCCAACGAGACTAATGAGATTAACGCGAATTTTCTCTGCAACTCGATACTTTTCATCTGCGGTAGATGGCAAACCATACAGAGGGTTTATCAACAACCTTGCTTTTAGAAAAGAGCTATATTTTACAGCTAAAGGATTCAACTTTTTGAATATGAACATTGGCGAAAATGACCTTTTCTTACAAAAAATAGCAACAAGGAACAACACAGCAGTACTGCTATCAAGCAATGCAATAGTACTAGAGAGCTCGTATGGCAATGTATGCTCATATAGAGCACGTCGCAGGTACTTTGACTACACATTTAAATTCTACAAAAAAGATATTAAATTTTCAATTATTTTTGAGCGACTAACAAGGTCAATATTTTTTACATCAGTACTACTATCACTATTTCTCCTACCATTAACACTAAAGCTTGCCATCATTGGAGCTGTTGTTTTAAGAGCAATAGTTGTAACATTGACGATGAGAACAATAGCACGTAAATTTGGAGAGAAAAGAGTTTTATCCGTACTACCGCTACACGACCTAATCTATCCAATAGATAGTCTTATCATGTATATTCACAGAATAACTAGACCTATAAGAAGCATATGGAGATAGAGCGATATATAACATACGATGATCAAAAACTAGTACAACTTGTCCTAGAGGGAGATAATATCGCCTTTGAACATCTGTTTAATCGCTATAGAGACTCTATAACCAAACTATATCTACAGAAGACTTTTGGTAACGTAGATGACACGAATGATCTACTGCAAGAGACTTTTGTCAAGGTATATTTGAATATGCATAAATATAATCGAAATTATACATTTGGACAGTGGTTATACACCATTGCACGAAACACTTTTATTGATTACATAAGGAAACGCAGAGAGGTTCTTCCGATAGACAACATTAATATATCTGATGGGATATATCTGGATCCAAATCCAGAAGAGAACTACATTAGAGCTCAGCAACAGAAACAATTAGACTTCTTTTTGGCGAAGATGAAACCTAAATATAGAACTCTAATTGAGCTTAGGTTCTTCAAAGAGCTTACATATGAGGAGATTTCGGAGAAGCTTAACATCCCTATGGGAACAGTTAAAACACAAATACATAGAGCACGAGAGCAGTTGTGTCGATTCATAACAGACCATACAGATATACTACCCTAGTGCTTTAATTAACATACATAACAACAGGGCTTCGGCTCTAAAAACAATATATACAAGTTTATAGTTTAACCCATTTCACAATAACTTTATGGATTTAATTAAGAAGTACTTTCCGAATCTTACGGAAGAGCAATATAAGCAACTAGCATCTCTTTACGATATATATGCTGATTGGAATAGCAAAATCAATGTGGTTTCACGTAAAGATTTTGAACAACTATATCTACACCACATTCTACATTCAATGTCAATTGCAAAAATATGTGAGTTTGAGCCAGGTGCAAAGATATTAGATGTTGGCTGCGGAGGTGGCTTCCCATCTATTCCACTAGCTATTCTATTCCCTAGAGCACACTTTACGAGTGTTGACTCTATTGCAAAGAAAATAACCGTTGTCAAAGGGGTGAGTAGTGAGCTTGGGCTAATGAATATCACACCAATAAATGCACGTGTTGAGTCAGTAAATAGACACTTTGATTATGTTGTGAGTCGCGCAGTAACAGACATGAGTAGCTTTATAAATTGGGTATGGGCAAAAATAGAGCGAGGACAAAGTGGCTCTCTTCCAAACGGTATTATATCACTCAAAGGGGGAGATCTTGCAGAAGAGCTTGCGCTAACTAGAAAGAAGTGTAAAATATACTCTATATCGGATATTTTTGAGGAGGAATTCTTTGAGACTAAAAAGATTATCCACATCAAGAAATAGAGGTAAATTAAGATAATGCAATAAAAAAAAGATTAAAGTGATTCGCTCTGCGGCTTACACTTTAATCTTTTTTTATTGAAGAATGTTTTATAATCTATAAAAAACTAGAGATTTGGTTTTTCAAGTCCATAGTTATATTTTTTATCTTGCGCCTTCAACATTAATCCTAATACAAAAGCAACTACACCTAAAGATGCAAATATCAACATTGGCACAGTGTAATCATATACCACAGATTCACCAAGAGCGATCTTCTCTGAAACACCAGGATTAGACGCTTTCAATGCCCATCCAATCACCATAGGGAATAACATTAGACCAATATTTTGAATCCAAAATATCACAGAATATGCCGAACCTAAATATCTGTTATCAACTAATTTCGGAACAGAAGGCCAAAGAGCTGCTGGAACTAATGAGAACGACACACCCAACAGTATTATCGCGATGTATGCGATTGGCTGAGTCAATGGAGCTAAAGCAAAGGTAAGGTGACACAAGCAAACCAATATAGCACCGAATATCAACATAGTTGCCCCTTTACCTTTATAATCCAAAAACGCACCCAAAAATGGGGTTAATACCATCGCTCCAACTGGGAACCAAGAGAATAATCCTGCTGCATCAGCAGTAGATATATCTAATCTATTCTCAAGCATTGAAGTAGCGAATTTTTGGAATGGGAATATTGCTGAGTAGTATAATACACAAAGAAAAGCAATAAGCATAAATGGTTTATTTGTAAATAGACTTCCAATATCCGAGATTCTAAATTGCTCCTCTTCCTCCTGTTCAATATATCCAACTTGTGAGTCCAACTTCCTATCCATTACAGAGAATACGATATAAGAGATCAAACCAATACATAGAAACAGACAAGATATTGCCATAGGTTTCACAACTGAAGGATCTGCACTATGTGCAATTGTAGGTGATACTTGAAATACAACGAACACACCTAATCTAGCAATTGCCATCTCAATACCCATTGCTAATGCAAGTTCTTTCCCTTTGAACCACTTCACGATAGCTTTCGACACTGTAATACCAGCCATCTCTAATCCACAACCAAATATAGCGTAACCCAAACACGCTAATTTTGCACTTGCAGGCAGTGAAACTAGAAATGAATCAAGGACGTTATATCCAAATCCACCATTAGAGAAATACTCAGTAACTGCGTATATTTTAATTAAAGCACCCACAATCATAAGAGATGCAGATAACAACCCAGTAAACCTAACTCCCATTTTATCGAGTATAATACCTGCGATTATGAGAAATCCGACAAATACATTTAACACGTATGCCGACCCCGAAACTGTCCCATACGTATCAGGACTCCACCCCAAATCTGTCTCCAGCATAGTTTGTAAAGGCGATAACACATCTACAAACATATAAGCTGCAAACATCATTAATGAGACTAAAATCAGCGCACCCCATCTTGCAGAAGGGTTGTCATTTAATTTTTTTTGTAATTTTTCTGTCATTTTATTATATTTTAGTTTTTAAATATTTTGTACTCTTTATTGATTGTAAAAAGCTGCCCTCCACTGGCATAATTGTATAATATCAATGAATGTTTTTATTTCAAATTCCTGTTGTTTGCATATATTTTCAGAACGGTATATGCCTCTTTCACCCCTAATTCGCCAGCTTTACTCATATCTAAACACCCTTTTCGTGTGTCATTCATAAATATCTGAACTAAACCCCTATTGTAATATGCTTCAGGGAAATTTGGCCATAATATAAGAGCTTTCGTATAGTCTCCATAAGCCTCATGGAATCGACCTGAAAGAGCTTGAAGATTTGCCCTATTATAATATAGGTGAGCAAACTCTGGATATAACTTTATCGCTTTATTTAGATCTACAATTGCATCGTCATAGTTATACACCCTATTAGAAGATGGACTATTCAATCTATTTGAAGGGTCTGTTTCTATTGTAATATTACTGTATGAGTTATCTATCGAAGAGATGAAATCTATCATTTCACTCTTCACAGTACTTCTATTCAAGTATAGAAACGGAGATGATGGATTTATCTCAATCGCCTGCGTATATGTATTTACAGCATTTGTGTACTGTTTAATTAAAGATTGAGTAATACTCAATTTAAATAGCGTTCTCCAGTCAAGGCTGCTCTGTATAACATCTCCCGATAAAGAGTCATCAATTACCATTATCGAATCTGGAGACAACGCACAATCACTATTTGTCAATACAATAGCAGGTGATCCAATCTCATCTTCAAACTTATCAACTCTGGCTAACAAATATCTCTCTGGATCGAGTTTCACCTCAGTATCATATGTCGTAGCAAGCGAAAATCTGAATAGAGGAAGAAGCGATATATTATCCCTACTAACCCCCATTTTTTTAAAATTACTCCCCGACAACTCCGTTTCAAATGAGAGTAGTTTATTAAAGTTACGAGAAGTATCAGCATATATTGAGAAGTTACTCTCCTTTAATTTAGTTTTATACTCAGCAATCTTATTCTCAGCAATTTCCTTATCTCTCTTTGCTCCCCTCATGTCCTGCATTCTATACTTTAAGCTCGCTCTATTAAGGTATGCATTTGCGAAGTCGGGATATAAGTATATCGCCCTAGAGTAGTCATTTATTGCACTATCAAAGTCACCAAGTTTAGAGTGTAGTAGTGCTCTATTGAAATATACTAAAACATTATCTACGCTATACTTTGCGACCATATTGTAATCTTCTAAAGCTCTATTGTAGTCCCCAATCTGCGTACGTAAAATCGCCCTATTAAAATATGCGAGAGAACTAGTAGAGTCTAATTCGATTACCCTATCAAAATCAGCTAATGATTGCTGTAATTTATTTAGCGACGAGAGTGCAATTGCTCTATTAAAATATGATGCAATATAAGTTGTATCCGATTCAACAGCTATATTAAAATTCTCAATTGCTAAATTAGTACTATCTTGAGCCATGTATATCGCCCCTTTTTTGTTATATCCATTTGGGTCTCTACGATTTGTAGTTATGGCAGTACTATAATTAGACATTGCAGCGGTCGTATCTTTCATCAATAAATAAGCATCCCCTCGATGTATATATGCAGAAGCAACCCTATGTTCTTGTTTAATAAATTGATCAAAATCAGCTATCGCTTTATCGTACTGTTTATTTAATGTGTATGTTATACCTCTACTATAGTATGGATTCGCAACATCAGGTCTTAAATCTATTGCGACTTGAAAATCCTTTAGTGCATCGTCATAATTTCCAAATTGCAATCTAGTAATTGCCCTATATTGGTATGCCATTGTAAATACTGGATTATGCCCTATCGCCGTTGAAAAGTCCTGTTCAGCACCAAGTAAATCATCTAAATTATACTTCGCAATTCCTCTTAAAAAGTAACCTTCATGTGCTTTTTTATCAACTTTAAGAAGTACATTCAAAGTTCCAATAGCATCTTCATAATTGTTATTCATCAAGTGAGTGCGCCCCACATAATAGAAGTACGCTTTATTGAATTGTGCCGACAAATCAGAACAAACAATGAGAGATAATATTATAGATGTAACGATTATTCTATACATAAACCATTTATTTAGAGCACTAAGGTAATATTTTTATTGCGAAGACACAAATTTCAAGTATCTCACAGCCATAGTCTAATCTAAAAATAGTTACCCAACCGATCACTCTCTACGACCATAGAACACCACCAATGTAGGAGAGCGTACATAAACCCATAAAATAATGATTAGCTACGTTATATATAAATAAACATATATTTTTATTTATGTTAAAATTACATATTTATTTTTTTTTAAGATAAAAAGCCGTAGCTTTGGAGGTAATTTGCGTTTTTATGAAACGGAATACTTCATTTATATGTATAAATGTGCTAAATAAATAATATTTAAGGAAGCTTAATAAAACAATAATGAAAAAAGTTGATGTAATTCTAGGTCTACAATGGGGTGACGAAGGCAAGGGTAAAGTTGTCGATGTACTAACACCAAACTATGATGTGGTTGCTCGTTTTCAAGGTGGCCCCAATGCAGGACATACTCTTGAATTTGAGGGTCAGAAATACGTACTAAGATCTATTCCGTCAGGAATATTTCAAGGCGATAAGATTAATATTATAGGTAATGGTGTTGTTATTGACCCTGCGTTATTCAAGGCAGAGGCAGAGGCTTTAGCGGCTTCGGGTCACGACCTAACAAAGAGATTACATATCTCAAAAAAAGCACACTTAATTCTACCTACTCATAGAATCTTAGATGCTGCGTATGAATCATCTAAAGGTGATGCAAAAGTAGGTACTACAGGAAAAGGAATAGGTCCAACATATACAGATAAGGTTAGCCGCACAGGTGTTCGTGTAGGAGATATACTACATAACTTCGACAAAATTTATGCACTAGCAAAGTCTCGTCACGAAGATATACTTAAAGGTATGAACTTCAGTTATGACATTTCTGACATAGAGAAAACATGGTTTGAGGGTATTGAATACCTAAAGCAATTCTCTATTGTTGATAGTGAGTATGAGATCAACAAGTTGATCCAAGCTGACAGACCAGTTCTTTGTGAAGGAGCTCAAGGAACACTTCTTGATGTAGACTTCGGATCATACCCATTTGTAACTTCATCAAATACTATATGTGCAGGAGCATGTACAGGTTTGGGAATTGCTCCAACATCAGTTGGCGCAGTAAAGGGTATCTTCAAAGCATATTGCACAAGAGTTGGTAGTGGTCCATTCCCAACAGAATTATTCGATACAACAGGAGATAAAATGTGTGACATCGGACGTGAGTTTGGTTCTGTAACGGGACGAAAAAGACGTTGCGGTTGGTTAGACCTTGTTGCTCTTAAATACTCTGTAATGATTAACGGAATCAGTGAGTTAATTATGATGAAGAGTGATGTATTGAACGACTTCGAGACACTTAAAATTGCTGTTAGCTACAAGGTTAACGGAGTTGAAACAGATGAATTCCCATATGAGACTGAGGCTGTTATCGAACCTATATATAAGGAGTTTAAGGGTTGGAATTGTAATATAAATGATGTTAGAGAGTATAAGGACTTTCCGATAGAATTTACGACTTACACAGAATTTATTGAAAAAGAGTGTGGTGTACCTATTAAGATTATCTCAGTAGGTCCAGATAGAGCCGAGACAATTTTTCGCTAAACAAAAAAATACCTCTATTTAATTTTACTTCAGTTCACTGCGACCACGCAGGGTCGCCCGCATAGGGCAGTTTACTCAAACTGAAAAAACTAAAAGAGAATATATTGATATTTTGTGACATACACATTTTAGATATAACTTAGTAAATAAATATATTTTTATTATGATGGAAAAATCGTTAAAAATAGTTGTACTGGCTAAGCAGGTACCTGACACGCGTAATGTTGGAAAGGATGCTATGAAAGCTGATGGTACAGTTAATCGTGCTGCACTTCCAGCGATCTTCAATCCAGAGGATCTAAATGCACTAGAGTTGGCATTAGTACTGAAAGACATGGCACCAGGTAGTGAAGTTACAGTCCTTACCATGGGTCCACCACGTGCTGCGGACATCTTGAGAGATTCAATGTACCGAGGAGCAGATAGTGGTATTTTGTTAACTGACCGTAAATTTGCTGGATCAGATACTTTAGCAACTTCTTATGCTCTATCAAGAGCACTAGCAAAGATAAATCCAGATGTTATCGTTGCAGGACGTCAAGCAATTGATGGAGATACAGCGCAAGTAGGACCTCAAGTTGCAGAGAAGTTAAATCTTCCACAAGTAACATATGCAGAGGAGATTGTAAACCTAACAGAGGGAAGTATAACAATCAAGCGTCGTTTAGAGCATGGATTTGAGGTTGTTGAGTCACCATTCCCATTGGTTGTTACAGTTAATGCCTCAGCACCAGAGTGTCGTTCACAACACGCAAAACGTGTTATGAAATACAAACACGCAAAAACACCAAGTGAATTACAAGCACTAAATCGTGACTACATATCAGAAGCAACGAATAATAAAGAGTACTTGAATATCCAAGAGTGGAGCGTTGCAGATGTTGATGCTAACGATGTAGAGTTAGGTTTAGTTGGATCACCTACTAAGGTAAAAACAATTGAGAATGTTGTTTTCCAAGCTAAAGATTCTAAAAAATTATCATCGTCAGATGCTGACATTAATGAACTTATGGTCGAACTTATCTCAAGCCACACGCTAGGATAGAAAACTTTTGGGGGTATAATTTATGAATAATATCATTGTATATTGCGAACTTGAGAACGGCATTGTCGCAGATGTTAGTTTGGAGTTGTTAACAAAGGGAAGAGAGCTAGCGAATACGTTAGGTTGTAAATTAGAGGCATTAGTTATAGGCTCTAATCTTTCGGGAATTGAAAAAGAACTTGCTCTTCACGGAGCAGACACTATATGGGTTGCAGATAATGAGGAGTTAGCACCATTTCGCACACTTCCACATACATCAATCACTTGCGGACTTTTCGAGCAAGAGAAACCACAGATTGCACTTTTTGGTGCAACAAGTATTGGACGTGATCTTGCGCCACGTGTATCATCGGCACTTCACAGTGGTCTTACAGCAGACTGTACAAGTCTAGTAATTGGAGATCACAAGGATAATAAATCAGGTACAGAGTACACAAACTTACTATATCAGATTCGTCCAGCATTTGGAGGAAATATTATCGCAACAATCATCAACCCTAACCACAGACCTCAAATGGCTACTGTACGTGAGGGAGTGATGAGAAAAGAGCTAGCTGCAACTCCAGGTTTAGGCGAAGTTAAGATTATTGACTGTAGTAAATTTGTAAATGATACAGATTTAGTTGTTAAGATAATTGAACGTCAAATTGAGGAGCGCAAAATCAACATTAAAGGCGCACCAATCATTGTAGCTGGAGGATATGGAGTTGGCTCTAAAGCTAATTTCAAAGTACTTGCAGAACTAGCAGAGGTACTTGGCGGAGAGGTTGCAGCATCAAGAGCAGCTGTTGATGCAGGGTTCTCAGAACACGCTCGCCAGATTGGACAAACAGGAACAACCGTAAGACCTAAGTTATATATTGCGTGTGGAATTTCTGGTCAAATTCAGCATACAGCAGGTATGGATCAATCTTCTATGATTATCTCTATCAATACAGACCCAGATGCACCAATCAATAAACTTGCAGATTATGCAATTACTGGAGATGTTATGAGTGTTGTATCTAAGATGATTAAATCTTACAAGCAGAACTCGAAGTAATATAATTTATTGTTACATTTTGGTACAATATATTAGAGTGTTAAAAACTTAAAGAGAACAGCAATGGCAAACTTTTTTTTAGATAATAAAGATATACAATACCACCTTAACCATCCATTGATGGAGAAGATTGTGGAGTTGAAAGAGAAGGGATTCGAGGATAAAGATAAATATGACTATGCTCCATCAGATTTTGAAGATGCAATGGATAGCTACAAACGTGTTCTTACTATTGTAGGAGAGGTTTGTGGAGATGTTGTTGCTCCAAATGCTGAGGGTGTTGACCATGATGGACCTAGCGTTGTAAACGACAGAGTTGTTTACGCAGAAGGAACAGCACGCAACATTGAGGCGTTAAATCAAGCAGGTTTATCAGGCTTTACTCTTCCAAGAAAATATGATGGATTAAATTTCCCTTTAATTTGCTTTGTAATGGCAAATGAGATGGTTGGACGTGCAGATGCAGGCTTCGGAAATATCTGGGGACTACAAGACTGTGCAGAGACACTTAATGAATTTGCTTCAGAAGAGATAAAATCAGAGTTTTTACCAATGGTTTCAGCAGGAGCAACTTGTGCAATGGATCTTACAGAGCCAGATGCAGGAAGTGACCTCCAAGCTGTAATGCTAAAGGCAACTTGGGACGAAGAGCAAAACACATGGTTACTTAATGGTGTTAAACGTTTCATTACTAACGGAGATGGCGAAGTATCTCTAGTACTTGCTCGTTCAGAGGAGGGCACTACTGACGCTCGTGGTTTATCGATGTTTGTATATGACAAGAAACATTTAGCTGTTAAGGTTCGTCGTATTGAGAATAAGTTAGGAATTAAGGGTTCACCAACTTGTGAACTTGTCTTCACAAATGCTCCAGCACAATTAGTTGGAGATAGAAAGATGGGACTTATCAAGTATGTGATGTCATTGATGAATGCAGCACGTATTGGTATTGGAGCACAAAGTACAGGTCTTAGTGAAGCTGCTTATCGCGAGGCATTGAAGTATGCTAATGAGCGTGAGCAATTTGGTAAGCCAATCATTCAATTCCCTGCGGTATATGAGATGCTTAGTAATATGAAGGCTAAACTTCATGGATCTCGTGCATTACTATATGAGACAGCTAGATTCGTTGAGATATACAAGAACTACGCTCACCTAAGCAAAGATAGAAAATTAACTCCTGATGAGCGTGCAGAGATGAAGGCTTATACAAAATTATCAGATGGCTTTACACCTCTATTGAAACTCTTAACTAGTGAGTTTTGTAACCAAGTATCTTATGATTCGTTACAGATTCATGGAGGTTCAGGTTACATGAAAGACTACCCTATTGAGAGAATTGTTCGTGATGCTCGTATCACAAACATCTATGAGGGTACATCTCAGCTACAAGTTATTGCAGCTATCAGACACGTAACAACTGGCTCTTTCTTAACAAAGATCAAAGAGTATGAGTCTGAGAAGTGTTACCCAAGCGATATGGAGTCTATCTACAAGAAGTTGGTTTCAATGAGAGAGGAGTATGAGACAGTAGTTGCGCAAGTTACTTCTGGGGATTCTGAGCAGATTGATTTCCATGCACGTAGATTAGTTGAGATTGCAGGGCATATTATTGTTACTTATCTATTACTTCGTCAATCTACAGAGGTTGATGATTATAGAAATTCAGCACAAATTTATGCTAAGTATGCTGAGAGTCAAATTGCATCACACGTTGAATACATCAAGAACTCAAGTTCTGAAGATATAGATATTTTCAAAGCTGTTTTAGACGAGCAACTTTAAAAAATACCCACCAATAAAAAAGAGTATATAAAGAGAGTAAAACCTCCTTATATACTCTTTTTTTTTACTGTGATCACGCAGCTCCACCCGAGTAGGGCAGTTCGTAGCCTAGTTTATCTAAATTTGTCAACTAATACTCAACCTTATCCTCTTTTCGACTCCATGCGTCAAAAGCTTTTATAGCCTCGTCACCAAGAATCTGAACTGATGGAATTGTACGTTTATCAGGTGCAATAGGTATTTCATCATAAATAAATGAGTCATCGAAATCGATTTTCTTAGCATCGTCTCGTGTATTCCCATAATATATAGTTTTTATCCCTGCCCAGTATGCAGAGCTAAGACACATTGGACAAGGCTCACAAGATGTGTATAGTTCACACTCTGTCAATTTGAATGTACCTAAATGGGTACAAGCAGCTCTAATTGTGTTCACTTCGGCGTGTGCAGTAGGGTCATTAGTTATTGTAACACTATTTGATGCACTAGCTATAACTACCCCATCTTTCACTATTACAGCACCAAAAGGACCTCCCCCATTTTTGACACTCTCAATTGATATATCAATTGCCATCCTCATAAACTTTTCTCTGCTCATATACAAATAGTTTTAGCTCTCTGCAATCACGCAGAGAACTAATATTTATGTTAAAACTCTGATGTAAAGTGGAATTTTATATCTGGGAATTTATCTTGTGCAATTGCCAATCCATAGCTAGTATCTGCAAGAAATACATTTCGCCCATGTTTATCCGTCGCCATGTTAGTGTACTTACGCTTTATGAAGTCATCAAGTTGTTCTTTATTATCACTCTCGATCCAACAAGCCTTATGTATATTTATAGATTCAAACCTACACGTTGCATTATACTCATGCTCCAAACGATACTGTATAACCTCAAATTGAAGAACGCCCACAGTTCCAATAATCTTACGACCATTCAAACGACTAGTAAATAGCTGTGCTACCCCTTCGTCCATTAATTGGTCAACTCCTTTTGAAAGCTGCTTAAATTTCTGAGGATCTGCATTCTCAATATATCTAAACAGTTCAGGAGAGAATGATGGAATTCCTATAAAACGTAACTTTTCACCCTCAGTAAAAGCATCTCCAATCTTGAAGTTTCCTGTATCATGCAGACCTATAATATCTCCTGGATATGCAAAATCTACGATTGATTTCTTCTCTGCCATAAAAGCATTTGGAGTCGAAAACTTAATATTTTTACCACTTCTAACGTGTAAATATGCCTTATTTCGCTCAAAAACACCCGAACATATCTTCAAAAACGCAATTCTATCTCTATGATTTGGGTCCATATTAGCGTGGATTTTAAATACAAATCCACTCATTTTAGTCTCAAAAGGATCAATAGATCTCTGCTCTGTCGTTGCCTCTCTAGGGTGTGGTGCTGTGCTAATAAAACAATCAAGAAGATCGTTCACTCCAAAATTATTAACTGCACTACCGAAGAATACAGGAGCAACTTCCCCTCTAAGATATGCCTCATGGTCAAACTCACTGTACACTCCATCAACAAACTCAAGATCCTCTTTAAGCTGCTCTGTGTATGGTGCAATATGGTCATCTAATGACGGATCATCCAACTTTACATCTACCGTTGTTGAAGCTGTCTGCCTATCATCAGAGGTAAATAATGATAGATGCTGCTTATGTATGTTATAAACACCCTTAAATGTATCTCCACTACTGATCGGAAATGCCAACGGTCTAACTCTAATCCCCAATTCACTCTCAATCTCATCCAACAAATCAAATGGATCTTTACATGGACGGTCTAACTTATTAATAAAGACCATTACTGGAGTATTTCTCATACGACAAACTCTCATCAACTTACGAGTCTGCGCCTCAACACCCTTCGCCCCATCAACAACAATTATAACACTATCTACTGCCGTTAGTGTACGATAAGTATCCTCCGCAAAGTCCTCATGTCCTGGAGTATCTAGTATGTTAACCTTAACACCCTTATACTCAAATCCCATAACCGAAGTCGCAACAGAGATACCCCTCTGTCTCTCAATCTCCATAAAGTCAGATGTCGCACCCTTCTTTATTTTATTGCTTTTTACCGCTCCAGCAACGTGTATCGCACCACCAAAAAGTAGTAATTTCTCTGTAAGTGTTGTCTTTCCTGCATCAGGATGACTTATAATTGCAAACGTCCTTCGACGCTTAATCTCTTCTGAAAGTCCCATATATTATTTATTTCTCTTATTTTTTATTTGTACGTATGTAATTGAGTAAACTCCCCCACTCTAGCAGTACTGCGTGAGTGCAATGAACAAACTACTTTTTTGGATAGTCTAGCGTGTAGTGCAAACCAACGCTCTCTTTTAACTGCTGTGCCTGCTTTATTATTAAATAACCAACTGCAATCATATTTCTCAATTCACACAAATTCTGGCTAAGTGTAGATTTTAAATATAACTCCTCTGTTTCATTAAATATAATCTCCATTCGTCTCATTGCTCTCTCCAACCTTAGGTTAGAACGAACAATACCAACATAATTACTCATAATCTGCTGCATCTCTTTATAGTTCTGAGTAATCAAAACCATCTCCTCTGGATTTGAAGTCCCCTCATAATTCCAATCAGGAACACCATCTTGAGGTATAATCTTATCTATATGTAACAGTGAGTGCTTCGCAGCCTCATTCGCAAAAACTACCGCCTCAATAAGTGAATTAGAGGCTAATCTATTTGCCCCATGCAATCCTGTTGATGCAGCCTCTCCCAACGCATATAGACGTTTTATAGATGTCTCTCCATGTAAGTTAGCCGTAATGCCACCACAACAGTAATGAGCCGCAGGAGTTACCGGAATCATATCTTTTGTAATGTCAATACCTATAGATAAACATTTCTTATATATATTAGGGAAATGAGCGATAATCTCATCTGCATTACGATGCGTAATGTCAAGATAGACAAACTCCTCCCCACTAATTTTAAGCTCATGGTCGATACTTCTAGCAACAACATCTCTAGGGGCAAGAGCTCCCATTGAATGATACTTACTCATAAACTCTTTACCATTCTGAAGTTTCAACACTCCGCCAAATCCTCGCATAGCCTCCGTTATCAAAAATGATGGTCTCTCTCCTGGATTATATAGAGATGTTGGGTGAAACTGAATAAACTCCATATTCTCAACAACACCTTTTGCACGGTGTACCATTGCAATACCGTCTCCTGTTGCAACGCTTGGGTTTGTTGTTGTATGGTAGATATTTCCAACACCTCCCGTTGCCAGTACAGTAACTTTAGAGGTTATAGTACATATATTTTTGTGCTTTAAATCTAATACATATGCACCAAAACAACGAATATTAGGAGTATGCTTTCTAACTAACTTGCCAAGATGATGTTGTGTTATTATATCAACAGCAAAATGATGCTCCAATACCTCAATATTTGGATGTCGCTTAACTTGAGAAATTAATGCTCTCTCAATCTCAGCTCCAGTAATATCTTTATGATGCAGTATACGTGATTCAGTATGTCCACCCTCTCTGGCAAGCTCATACTTTCCATCATTACTCTTATCGAAACTAACTCCCCAACGTATCAAATCTTTGATCGAGTCAGGAGCCTGCTCAACAACTAACCTTACTGTATCTATATCACACCGACCAGAACCACATACCATCGTATCATTTATGTGCTTCTCAAATGTATCTGGTTTGTAGGTTACGGAGCATATTCCACCTTGAGCATAGTGAGTGTTACACTCATTCATCTCTCCCTTGGTCACAATAATAACACGCCCTGAATCAGCAACCTTGAGTGCATAGCTTAATGCGCCAATGCCACTCCCTATTATTAGAAAATCTGTAGTTACATTCATTGTAATATGAGTTTATTAAAATCAAACTTACTTCCGATAAATACATTCCTATCAACAAGCCCAGAGACACCTTTAAGTTTATGCCTCTCTGTGTACTGCCATAAATGCCAGTCAATAGTTGTAATTGGCTTTTTTCGATAGTCCGCAATCCACAAAGTGTATTCGTCACTACCAAAAGCCTCCTCTAAATACTTATGATAAAATAGAGTTGAACAGTATATAATTGGATTAACTCCATAATATCTCTTTATCTCTTGACTAAATTTAAGCGCATTCTCTACGCTCTTCTTTGGGTCAACCATAAACCGATGCCTCTCAATATCTAAAACAGGGATCAAATCGCCTCTCTTCAATTTAGCATTTTTTATAAATGCTCTAGCCTGCTCTTTACCACAAGTTCTGTGTCCAAAAAAGTGATATGCTCCATGAATGACTCCTCTATCCTCTAGTTCATCTTTATGATCTTCATATGTTGGATCTATAATCAAGGTACCTTCCGTAACTTTCAAAAATACAAAATGAGGAGTATTCTCCTCTAAGATAACGTCCCAATCTACATTTCTCTGATGTTTAGATATATCAATACCCCAAACATCAAAATCATCAGGAGTAGTCCCGACCTTACAAGATGTAAACGATATAATAAATATAATAAAAATGATAAATTTAAGTGCCATTATTTTATAAAAAAAAGTGAGCACAAAGTTAACAAATTCTCTATTAAAATAACTCTATTTACTCAAAATAGTTAATATACTAGAGAATCCAAAGATAGGAGTTAAATTAAATGACATAAATAAATAAAGAAGACATGAGAAAACTTGGAAAACTTACTTGTTTTTCTAAGTTTTCTCATATCTTTGCATATAGAAATATTAAACAAATTATTTAAACACTATACGAATGTCAACAAAAGATAGAGTCATCGAACAAGCATTAGATATGTTCATCTATGATGGAGTAAAATCCGTTAGAATGGATGATATTGCAACAGCATTACATATGTCTAAAAGAACTTTATATGAACTTTTTGGAGATAAAGAGACACTACTAATAGAAAGTATTAAACATTTCCACAAACAAATCAATATAAAACAAGATTTGGTATCAAAAGATGCAAAGAATGTCATAGAAGAGCTGATGTTATCTCTTGAACAGTGGGAAAAGCACTCTGAAAGTAACTATAAATTAATACTAGGATTAAAAAAATACTACCCAAAAGCCTTCGCCATAGTTCGAGAATATAGACACAAAGACCGTAATATAGCATTAAAAATAAAACTAGAAAAAGGGGTTAAACAAGGACTATTCTTAAATGATATAAATCTAGATATAGCAATAACTCTCTTTACGGACTCAATGCTTGGCGTTGTCTCCAACAATGACCAACTATACAAAAATTCAATATCCCACAAAGAGACACTACTCTACATAATAATATACTTCTTTAGAGGTATAGCAACTGACAAAGGGATACAACTTATTGAAACATATCGAACTAAACTTAAATATTTATCGTAGCTCTACATTAGCACAATAATTAATAACTAAAAAAACTATATAATATCAACCAAATGATGAGAAAAATTGCAATTATTTGTTTCACCGCAGCAATGACGGTTACGGCAAATGCACAAAGCAGCAAAATCGACCTCAGTCTCGACAAAGCGATTGAGATTGCACTAGACGAAAATCCAACAATCAAAGTGGCAAACATGGAGATTATTAGACAGGATTACGTAAGGAAAGAGACCGTAGGAAATCTTCTACCTAGCCTATCGGCAGGGGGAACATACTCTCGCAACATTCTGAAACAAAAACTTGGAGGATCAATCGACATCCAAGGAAGTAACAGTATTGCAGGACAAGTAAACTTAAATGTACCACTTTTTGCACCGGGAATCTACCGTACGCTAAAAATGAATGACGAACAACAGCTTGCAGCACTTGAAGCAGCTCGTGGTTCTAAAATCACACTAGCAAATGAGGTAAAAAAAGCATACTACGGGATTCTAATGTCTCAAGAATCATTAGATGTTCTTTTATCAAGCGAAAAGACAATAAGCGAAACTGTAGAGAATACAAGAATTATGCTTAAAAATGGTCTCTCATCAGAGTACGACTTAATAACAGCAGAGGTACAATTGAGTAATCTCAAACCAACTATCATACAGACAAAGAGTGCTATCACAGTTTCAAAGATGGTATTTAAGATGTTGTTGAGCCTACCAGAAAACGTATCAATAGAGCTAACTGGAGAACTTAATGATTACAAAGATCAGATAATTGCAACTGGGACAGTATTCAATAGTGATATTGCAAACAATAGCGAATTAAGATCGCTTGAATTCCAAGAGAATATACTTGAGAGTCAGCTTAAAGTTATGAAGACTCAACGTATGCCATCTTTATCTGCATTCGGTAACTTCTCAATCTCAGGAGAAGAGAATGTTTTTGGCGGATTTTCAAGTGGCGGAACACCTACAGCATCCGCAGACAATGGTTTAATTTGGCAAAAACCGCTTGCAGTAGGACTTAAACTAAGCGTTCCAATCTTCTCTGGATTAACAAACGTAAATAGAGAGAAGCAGCTAAGAAATAGCATCGACCAACTACAATTACAGAGAGACTACCTACAAGAGGGTAAGATTGTTGAAGTAAACTCATCAATCAATGAAATTTTCACAGCAAGAGAGCAGATGTTTGCAAATGAAAAAACTGTTGGTCAAGCACAGAAAGCATATAACATCTCAGGTACTCGATATAAAGCAGGTGCAGGAACGATTCTTGAACTTAACAGTGCTGAGCTATCTCTAACACAAGCTAAACTAAACTACACACAAGCAATATACAACTATCTATCAGCACAATCTGAGTACGAAAAAGTAATAGGTGAAATAAAATAATATAAATGATGATAATGAAAATGAAAAAAAGGTCTCTATTTGGAGTGGCATTATTGGCGTCACTTGCAGTCTTCTCTGGATGTAAAGAGGAAAAAGCTGCCAAAGTTGAAGTAAGTTCAAAAATTTTAATACAAACAAGTCCAACTACGAGTCAAGAGATTGATATGATTGCGGACTTTACAAGTAATGTAGAAGCTTTTCAGACGAACAACATCTGCCCATCAATGCCTGTACGTATCGACAAAATTAGTGTCGATGTTGGCGACAAAGTGAAAAAGGGTGATGTCATTGTTGTTATGGATCAGACTCAGTATAATCAAACAGCTGTTCAGGTTGCAAACCTTGAGGCAGACTACCTTCGTTTGAAAGCTGTTTATGATGCGGGTGGTGTCTCTGAACAACAGTTAGATGCTGCTTCAACTCAACTAAAAGTTCAAAAAGAAGCATTAGCTCTTTTGAGTGACAACATTCAGTTGCAAAGCCCAATTGACGGTATCGTTACTGGTCGCTTCTTCGATCCAGGTGATATGTTCTCTATGACACCAAACGAGAGTGGAAGTGCAAGTATTATTCAAATTATGCAAATCAACAAGTTGAAGATTAGTGTTAACGTATCAGAAAGCTACTTCCCATATGTAAAAGAGGGTATGCCTGTAACAATTACTGCGGATATATATCCTAACGAAGTATTTGAAGGTGAAGTCTCTCTAATATACCCAACTATTGATCTTAAAACAAGAACATTTACAGTTGAAGTGACAATTCCAAATACTTCTGCAAAATTACGTCCAGGGATGTTTACTCGTTCAACAATTAAACTTGGAAGTGAGATTGGGGTTATGGTTGAAGACCTTGCGATCCAAAAACAAATTGGAAGTAACGAAAAATATGTTTTCGTAATAAAGGACAGTATTGCAACAAGGGTTCCTGTTAAAACTGGTCGCCAAATAGGTAACTATATAAATGTTACAAGCGGTTTAGATGGCGGTGACGTAGTTGCAATTCAGGGTGTATCTAAATTAACAGATGGAGCAAAAATAGAGATTAAACAAAACTAATCTGACAAATAAAAGATGAAAATTTATGAATCATCGGTAAGAAAACCGATATCAACAATACTGATATTTGCTGGTGTCATGTTCTTTGGTCTGTTCTCATTGAAGAACCTATCTGTAGATATGTACCCAGAGATGGATATCCCTTCGATTAGTGTTATTACAACATATGCAGGAGCTAATGCCTCTGACATTGAGGTAAACATTACTCGTCTATTAGAAGATAACCTAAACACTGTAGAGAACCTAAAAGAACTTACATCTGAATCAAGAGACAACGTCTCTGTTATCTCTCTTGAAATGGAGTGGGGTTCAGACCTAAACGAAGCAGCTAATGATATTCGAGATGTAGTAAATCGAGTACAGAGTGAGTTGCCTGATGGAGCAGATGTTCCAACAATATTTAAGTTTAGTAGCTCAATGATCCCTGTAATGATGTTATCTGCAACTGCAGATGATAGCTATGCTGCTTTAGAAAAAATACTTGACGAAAAGTTAGTAAATGTTCTAAATCGTATCGATGGAGTTGGTGCTGTTAGTTTGGCTGGAGAGCCTGTTCGTGAGATTCAAGTTAACGTTGACCCGCAGAAAATTGAGGCATATAACATCTCCGTTGAGCAGATTGGTCAACTAATTGCCCAAGAGAATATCAATATCCCTAGTGGAACTATTGATATAGGAAACAATACTTTCAACGTTAAAACAGACGCTGAATTTACAAATAGTGACGTTCTTCAACAGATTATTGTTACTCATCGTAATGGTAAAGACATATACCTAAGAGATATTGCGCAGATTAGAGATACGCTTGAAAAAGCAACTATGGATGAGCGTATCAATGGTAGAAGAGGGGTACGTATTATTGTCCAGAAACAATCTGGAGCAAATACTGTTGAGATCGCTAATAATATATTTGCAATCTTACCTCAAATACAGGCAAGTCTTCCTAATGATATTAAAATCGATGTCATAATGGACGGATCTGAGTCTATCGTAAATAGTATCGCTTCTCTAAGTGATACTGTTATGTATGCCTTTATATTTGTTGTACTTGTCGTTCTATTCTTCCTTGGACGTTGGAGAGCAACATTTATTATTTGTTTAACAATCCCAGTATCGTTGATTGTATCGTTTATATATCTATACGCAACGGGAAGTACAATCAATATCATATCGCTTAGCTCCTTGTCCATTGCAATTGGTATGGTGGTGGATGATGCCATTGTGGTACTCGAAAACATCACAAAACATATTGAACGAGGAAGTACTCCGAAAGAGGCTGCAATATATGCAACTAATGAAGTTTGGTTAGCTGTAATAGCTACGACACTGACTGTTGTTGCGGTATTCCTTCCATTAACAATGGTATCAGGAATGGCTGGAATTATGTTCCGTGAGTTAGGTTGGATTGTATCTTTAATTGTTTGTGTATCTACAGTTGCTGCAATTACACTAACTCCAATGATGTCTGCTTACCTACTTAAACCTGAAACTGATGAATCTAGAAAAAACAAATACAAAGGACTTGGTGTTATATTCCGTCCTATTGAAGCATTTCTTGATAAGTTAGATAATGGGTACGCTAAAATATTAACATGGGCAGTAAGACACCGTACGGTAGTTATTCTTTTCTCTCTAGCTATCTTTATATCCAGTCTTTTTTTAATATCCAAAGTACCTACTGAATTCTTCCCTCCTGCAGACAACGGAATTATAGCTGCAGAGGTTCAACTAGAACAAAATATCGGAGTAGAATATACTGCGAGGGTAGCTAGACAAATAGACAGTATTATCTACTCAAAGTATCCTGAAATTACTATCATATCTGCAAGTGCTGGTGTGTCGTCAAGTAGTAATGCATTCGCTGCAATGACAACAACTGGATCACACCTAATCAACTATAACTTCCGTCTTCCTCCTGCTGGAACTAGAGATAGAACGATATATCAGATTAGTGATCGTCTGCGTGAAGACTTGGATAAAATCCCTGCAATTCGCCAATACACAGTAATCCCTGGAGGATCTCAAGGTGGTGGTGCATCATCCGCAAGTCTGGTAGAACTTAAAGTATTTGGATACGATTTTAATACAACAAATGCAATCGCAACAGACCTTAAAGAGAAAGTTGCTGCACTAAATGGCACTCGTGACGTTCAATTATCTCGTGATGACCTAAGACCTGAATATAATGTCAATTTAGACAGAGATAGATTAGCATTCTATGGTTTGAATAGTGCAACAGTATCTTCATATATCCGTAACCGTATTAATGGACTAGAAGCATCTAAATATCGTGAAGATGGTGAGGAGTATGATATTGTTATTCGCTATGCAGAACCATTCCGTAAATCAATCGAAGATATTGAAAATATCCTTGTCTACAATAATGAGGGTACAGGTATTCGAGTTAAGGACATAGGAAAAGTAATTGAAGAGTTTGCTCCTCCTACAATCTCTCGTATTAATCGTCAACGTGTTGTTAGTGTAGAGGCTTCTTTGGCTGATGGTGTCGCATTGGGTGATGTTGTGAAGCAGATTAATGACCTACTTGCAACATATGAAGTTCCTGACGGAATTACACTAGAAGTCGGTGGTACTGTAGAGGATCAAAATGAATCATTCTCTGACTTAATGATGTTATTTCTATTGATCGTAATTTTAGTGTATATCGTTATGGCAACTCAATTTGAGTCATTTATTATGCCACTGATTATCATGTTTACACTCCCATTTGCATTTACAGGAGTATTCCTTGCACTATACATATCAGGCACACCTCTAAGTTTAATAGCCTTAATTGGTGCGATTATGTTGGTTGGTATCGTTGTTAAGAATGGAATTGTAATGGTTGACTTTACGAACCTTCTTCGAGAGAGAGGTGCTTCTGTAAATCAATCTGTTATCAGTGCAGGAAAGAGTCGTCTTCGTCCAGTACTTATGACATCTTTAACTACAATTCTTGGAATGGTTCCTCTTGCAATCGGAACTGGTGAAGGATCAGAGATCTGGCAACCGATGGGTATTGCGGTTATCGGAGGTCTTACATTCTCTACAATATTAACATTAATCGTAATCCCAGTTGCATACTCTATATTTGGAGTAATTGGGGTTAGTAGAAAGAAAAAAGCTAATTCTAAATAGAAGTTAGTCGTTTAATTAAATATTACCATATGGATTCATACTAAATTGATCCATATGGTAATAAATTAAAATTTAATAATATGAAAGCTATATTTATAACATACAATCAGATATTAAATGATAGGGTTCACGAAGTTCTAGACAGACACTTTGCTAGAGGTTTTTCTAAATGGGATCTTACATATGGTAGAGGTGGTATTGACGGTGAGCCTCACTATGGAAACCATGCGTGGCCATCTATGAACTCTTCTATTTTAACTATTGTTGAAGATCGCAAAGTTACTCCAATCATGGATGCTCTTCGTGACCTAGACGAACAGACAAAAAAACAAGGTCTACGTGCTTTTGTTTGGAACGTAGAGGATCAAATTTAAATTATATGAGATTTATTATAGTGTAATTACGTAGCTACTTAAATCTTATTAAACCATATTTTTTACATCGCAGATAGTTTGTAACCTAGCAAAAAAAGAGGTTCACGAATTATCTGCGTTGTTGGATTTAAGAGAACATACACACAGACTATTTACTCGAAGAAGTCGTCTAAATAGCATTGGTATGGTTTTTGAATCTACAGAAGAAATACCATTTTATTAATTAGCAATTATTTAATATGAAAAAGATTATTTTATTTTCATTATTGCAGGTTATATGCCTCAACACATTTGCCCAAAAGGTGATAAAAGAGACACACTTATACTCTGTAAAAGGTGCAGACTCTTTAAGACTGGACCGATACTATACGAATAATTTCAAGTGCCATGACGAACTTAAACCTGCAATCATTTTTATGTTTGGAGGAGCATTCTACACGGGAACAAGAGATGAGGAGCGTTTTATCTCCTGCTTTGAGTACTATGCGGGAAAAGGGTATGAAGTTTTCTCGATAGATTACAGACTTGGAATGAAGGGTGTTAAACTCGAAGATATAAAACCCGTATCTCAATTAGTGACAACAATACAAAATACAATAGATATTGCGGTAGAGGATCTATATGATGCAACTTCATATATTGTGGGTAGGTCTAAAGAGTGGCGAGTAGATCCATCTATGGTTATCTCATTTGGATCAAGTGCTGGAGCTATAAGCATACTACAAGCGGAGTATTATCGTGTCAACAACCACGCTTTAGCTAATAAACTACCTAAAAACTTTCAATACAAGGGAGCAATTAGCATGGCAGGGGCGATCTTCTCAACAAATGGCAAGTTAAAATGGAATAATAAGGTAGCTCCAATGTTGATGCTTCAAGGTAGTGCTGATATGAATGTACCGTATGATAGTAAAAGAGTCTTTAAATATGGATTCTTCGGCTCAAAAGCGATAGCAGAAAGCCTTCATAAGGTAAAAAGCCCATACTATTTCTACACATTTGAAGGTGCTGGACATGAGATTGCGATACTACCTATGGATAATAATCGAGAGGATATTGATGCTTTTTTGAATAAGCTAGTGAAAGATGGTCAACCTCTTGAGATTACAAAAACATCTACAAATACATCTAAAGCGAAAGTCAAAGATAGGTTCTCAATAAAAGATTACATAAAAGCCAATTTTAATTAAAAAAGAGACGTAAGTTTTCAAAAATAGAATTTATTTTTGAAAACTTACGTCTCTTTTTTATAATTATATATACTACTCTATATGAGAATCTTTAAGACCTAAGAAATATAAGATTCCATCTAATCCGATTGTAGATAGCGTCTGCTTTGCACTCTCCTTTACTTTAGGCTTAGCATGAAATGCAATCCCTAGTCCAGCCATGTTCAGCATTGGAAGGTCATTTGCACCATCACCGACTGCAATAGTTTGCGCAATATTTACATTCTCTACTTGAGATATAAGTTTTAGTAACTCAGCTTTACGCTTACCATCAACAATCTCTCCGAGATGTCGCCCAGTTAACTTACCATCGACTATTTCGAGCTCATTTGCATAGACATAGTCAAAGCCATATCTTTTTCGTAGATACTCACCAAAATATGTGAAACCTCCTGATAGAATTGCGGTTTTAAATCCAACACGCTTCAATACACTCATTAATCGATCTAATCCCTCTGTGATTGGTAGATTGTGAGCTACATCCTCAAGAACAGACTCATCCAACCCCTTCAACATACTGATTCTTTGCAAGAAACTCTCGTTAAAATCTATCTCGCCTCGCATTGCCGACTCTGTAATAGCACGTACCTCTTCACCCACATTTGCACGATCCGCAAGTTCATCAATAACCTCTGTTGTAATTAAAGTAGAGTCCATATCGAAACATATTAACCTTCGGCATCTACGATACATGTCATCTAACTGCAAAGATATATCTAATCCCAAGCTATTCGATAGTGCAATAAATTCAGCCTGCATAAGAGCTCTATCTTTAGGAGTTCCCCTAACAGATAGCTCAACGCAAGATTTAGCTGCTCTTTTATCCTCTTTAAGCGGAATACGACCAGTCATTCTTATGATCGAATCAATATTCAAACCTTGATAAGATACAATTCTAGTCACCTCTGCAATCTGCTTTGCTGTAATCTGTCTTCCTAGCAACGTTATAATATGTCTATTCTTACCCTGCAATGCAACCCACTCCTCATACTCATCTGTAGTTACGGGGGTGAATTTCACACTAATATCTAATTCATATGCTTTAAAGAGCAACTCTTTCATTATCTCTCCAGCCTTTTCTGTCGTCGTTTTAAACAATATTCCCAACGATAGACTTTGATGAATATTAGCTTGTCCAATATCTAAAATAAAAGCATCATGCAGTGCTAATATATCGGTCAATGCCGACGTTACTCCAGGTTTATCCTCTCCTGAAATATTTATCTGAATTACTTCAACCTTCTTATCTGTCATATTCTATTTAAATTACTTCACAAATATAACATGATATTACATTAATTACAATTATATTGTAAGAACAATTTATATCTTTGTGCATTGTTTTACAAATTATATAATAATATTATGGCTTTTTTAAATCTTATAATCAACGAGATTATTCCAGCAGATTCTACGTCTGTAAACAAACTAACTGATTTAGTTACTAGCATCAGCAATATGTCAACGCAAGAGCTAATATCATCTATCATCAAAATGGCATTAGATTTATCTGCAAGGGTATTCGGTGCAATCCTAATATACTTCGTTGCGCAATGGGCAATAAAGCGTATTGTAAAATTAATGACAACGGTATTTGAACGCAGACATATTGATATATCTTTAAGGGGATTTTTGGTTAGCTTAATTAAAATTTCTCTGAATATAATCGTAATTGTATCGATTGTTGGTATTCTTGGAATTAACACATCTTCATTTATTGCTCTTTTTGCATCTGCCGGTTTGGCTATTGGTATGGCGCTAAGCGGTACACTGCAAAACTTTGCTGGGGGACTTATGATACTATTCATTAAGCCATATAAAGTTGGAGACTTCATTGAAGCGCAAGGATACTCTGGAACTGTTAAAGAGATATCTCTATTTAACACTCTAATTAATACAATTGATAACAAAACAATTATAATTCCAAATGGTGGACTTTCTACTGGAATTATAAACAACTACTCGAAAGAGCCTATACGTCGAGTTGATTGGACTTTCGGAATTGCTTATGGAGACAATTACGATATCGCAAAAGAGACTATAACTGAACTACTCAGAAAAGATGAAAGAATCCTTAAAAACCCTGATATTTTCGTCGCATTGCATAGTCTTGGTGATAGTTCTGTTAATATCGTAGTTAGAGCATGGATTAATTCTGAAAATTACTGGGATCTATATTTCGACATTAATGAGAAGATATATAAAACATTCCCTATGGTTGGATTAAATATTCCATTCCCTCAAATGGATGTTCATATATCAAAATAGTTATTTTGCTCTCAATGAGCACAAAATACTACACTCCCCCACTATTACTATTAAAAATTAAGTAATCGTGGGGGAGTTTTTTATTCAAGGTAGTGCAACATTATTGACTAAATATACATCTATATTTAAAAGAGACTTAGTGTAATATATTCTAAAACTTATAAAATGAAAATAATGAGAAAATTACTTTACCTAGCAGTTGTAATATTATTTGCTGCATGCAATGATGAAACTCCAGATGTCAACAAAACGACTACCCCTACAGATGCTATTATTGAGGCTTTTAACAAAGAGTTCCCAAATGCAAAAAATATTGAATGGTGCACATCAACAGGTTACTACACCGCAAAGTTTGATTGCTCGGCATCAACCACAGCTCCAAGCTCAATTCAATCAATAAAGGCATGGTATACTTCAGATGGCGAGCAGGAGCTTATTGAGACAGAATTTGAAAATCTAAATGAAATTCACAATTCTATTCAAACTTCCGTAAACACATGGTTAACCGATAGGTTAGAGTCACATAAACAAAAATTCTTAGTTGATGATATTAATCGTATTGAAAGAGGTGACAAATCAGAGACAATATATAGAGTTGATGTACAAAATGATATTAATCAAAGTGCTCAATTTGACCTATTCTTCAATACAGAAGGTATATTAATAAGTGAGGTTTTTGATTTTGGTGGAGATGAAAATAATTATAATTATCCGATACATACTCAATTTCTAAAATACATTAACGATAACTACACTAATATTGTCATACTGGGTACTGAAATCAAAATAGAAGAAACAATAGTATACGACATAGAGATAATTGCAGATAGCAAAAAGGACGAACTAGAAAAAGTTGAATTTGAACTACTATTTTCATACGAATATGAATATATGCAAGAGGAGGCTGATTTGAAATTCACTCAAGTACCTGAAGAGTTACAAAATGCGCTAAAGATAATTGTTCCTACTGCTAGTGATGTAAATATTGAAATTGAGCGCACTACATTAGCAGGGAAAGAGGCTATCTATGAAATTGATGCTGAGGGGGATGCTAAAGTATTAGATGGTAGAGACTTCAAAGCTGATGGTAGTGAAAATAAATAAGGCGACAAACGTAAATTGTTACAATTTTTTATACAATAAAATTGTAACAATTTACGTTATTAATAGTAAAACATAATAATTGAGTATTTAAACATTAAAAAAGAAAATATGAAAAAATTAGTTTATTTAGCAGTAGTAGTATTATTTGCTGCTTGTAGTGATGATGAAGACTTCAACGACACAATAGTACCGACAGATGCTATTATTGAGTCTTTTAACAACGAGTTTCCAAATGCGAAAAATGTAGAGTGGACAACAGAAGCAGGTGGGTATTATATTGTGGAGTTCGACAGATCGGCTTCTACAGCTACTCCAACCTCAATTCAATCTACAGAAGTTTGGTACACTGCCGATGGGAAATATAAACTTATCGAGACTGACTTTGAGTATCTAACGGAACTGCCTGCACCAATACAAACCGCAGTAAATAGCTGGCTAACTGATAGACTTAACTCTTCACAACAGAAATTTTTAGTTGATGACATCGACTTCATTCAGCGATTTGATGAAACAGATGTATATAAAGTTGAAGTCGAGTATGAAAATGGTGAGGCTACTGATATTGAATACGAACTTTACTTCAATAATGATGGTGAATTAATTGCAGAAATTCTTGATGTAGATGGTAATGAAAATGAGGATACTGTTACTCCAATCCCTAGTGAAATCAAATCATACATAAACGAAAACTACTCTGATGTAATTATATTGGGGGTTGATATTGAACTTGAAAATAATGCTAAAGTATACGATGTCGAGCTAATTGCAGGTCAAACAGAAGGGGCTTTAACTAATATTGAATTTGAATTATTATTTGCATTTGCTACCAACGAATTCCTTAGGGAAGAGGCTGATTTGAAGTTTTCTCAAGCTCCAATTGCACTACAAGATGCATTAAAAGTAATTGTTCCAACTGCTAGTGATTTGAATATCGAAATTGAGCGTATTACACTTGCTGGACAAAAGGCAGTATATAAAATTGATGCTGATGATGACGCAGAGGTGTTAGATGATAAGATTTTTAATGCTGATGGTACTAAAGTTAAATAGATATAATATTTAGTTTAGTGATCGCAGAGAACTATGAGAGTCTCTCTAAGTGGATTTTTCACTTGGAGAGAC
>CAMQVY010000020.1 GCA_947038405.1 uncultured Rikenellaceae bacterium
TTTAGCTATAATCCTTCCAGCTACAATGAGTGTTCTTAGAGAGCAAAAGGGTGACAAAATTGTTCAATATGGAGAGCGAGTTTGGAATATAGTCGATGGCAGCAAAGATGAGAAGATTGATGCAACTATAGCAGCAACGAAGGCATTTTTTGCTTCATTAGGTTTAGCTCCATCGTTGAGTGAATTAAATGTAGAGAGAACTACTATCGATGAGCTTGTAGATAGATTATCTTCTCGTGGAGTTTCGTTTGGCGAGAAAGCTAATGTTACATCCGAAACAGTTAGAGAAATTTTGTACATGTGCTAATATAATCTTAATTAGAGAGTAATATAAAACGAAGTTTTCAAATTTATTTGAGGGCTTCGTTTTATTGTTTTTAAGATAATTTAATCACATAATTAACGTTACATTGATATAAAATATAGTGTTGATTTAAGTCTCTCTATATTTTGGGTATCGTATATATTCTATATTTTAAGTAGATTGGTAACTTATTTTATATATCTTTGAATCCGTATAATAAATCAAATATTTTACTCTATAAGTTAGGGTTAATATTTAAATATTAAAATTAAATGAAATCATTTAAAATTGGAGATTTAAATATCTCATTACCTATTATTCAAGGAGGTATGGGTGTTGGAGTATCATTATCTGGATTAGCTTCTGCGGTAGCTAATGAAGGAGGTGTTGGTGTTATTTCAGCAGCTGGTCTAGGTCTTATTTATAAAAATAAATCTAAAGATTATGTCAAAGCAAGTATCGATGGATTGAAAGAGGAGATTCAACGTGCTAGAAGCAAGACAAAGGGTGTAATTGGGGTAAATATAATGGTTGCAATGAGTAACTTTACAGATATGGTAAAGGTTAGCATTGCAGAGAAAGTTGATATTATTTTTTCTGGAGCAGGATTGGCACTAGATTTGCCATCTTTTTTGGATAAATTCAGTCAAACGAAGCTAGTTCCAATCGTCTCGTCATCGAGAGCTTTTGCTGTAATTTGCAATAAGTGGAAGAATAATTATAACTATCTACCTGATGCAGTTGTTGTTGAGGGGCCTAAAGCTGGAGGACACTTGGGTTACAAGAAGCAAGATCTTGACGATAGTAATTTCTCTTTGGAGCATGTTTTGCCACAAGTAGTTGAGTGTGCAAGAGAGATGGAGAAACTTTACGGTAAAAAGATTCCTGTTATAGCTGCGGGAGGTATTTATAATGGTGAAGATATCTATAAGATCATGGCATTAGGTGCTGACGGAGTTCAACTAGGGAGCCGTTTTGTTACAACAGATGAGTGTGATGCGGATATTAAGTTCAAGAATGCTTACATTAACTCTATTGAGGGTGATATTGGTATTATTGCGAGTCCCGTAGGTATGCCAGGAAGAGCTATCAGTGGAGAGTTTACGAGAGATGTGATGACGGGTGGAACGAAACCTAAGGCTTGTCCATTTCACTGTATAAAGACTTGTGACTATCAGAAAAGTCCATATTGTATAATGCTTGCGTTGTATAATGCGGCTAAGGGTAACCTAAAGCGAGGATTTGTTTTTGCTGGATCTAAGGCTTACTTAGCAGATAAAATAACCTCAGTAAAGGAGACTATGACATCGTTGAAGAGTGAGTTTGTTAACTATCAAAACCGCAATATATAGTTTATAGATGGATATTGACAAGGCTAAGTGTGTTGCATTTACGGGACACCGAAGTTGTAAGTTAAAGGATCTTTCTGTCAATCTTTTTACGAGTGGATCTACCCTTGAGGAGATGCTTGAGATTGAGATAACAAAGGCGATTGATTGTGGGTATACAACATTTCTTAGCGGTATGGCAGAGGGTTTTGATATGCTTGCTGCGGAGTGTGTGTCGCGTCTAAAGAGAGGTAATCCGTTGATCTGTTTAATCTCTGTTATTCCTTTTAGAGGTCAGCCTAGGGGGCTGTCTGATGAGGATAAAGAGAGGTATAGGCAAATTATTGAGAGTTGTGATAGTTCTATTGTGCTGAGTGATACTTACTTTGCTGGTTGTTATAATGTGCGTAATAATTTCTTGATTGACCATTCATCACTAATCATTACTAACTATAATGGCACTAAGGGTGGTACGGAATACACAGTTAAAAGATCTATTAAACATAGTCGCAAAGTTATTTTTTTAAATTAAAAGATAACAATCTAAAATATAAGTCCCAACTAATTATTTACTAATTGGTTGGGACTTTTGTATGTGCCTATTAAAATAATGGTATAAAATTAAAATTTCAAAGAAAATAAGTTTAATTTAATCAAAATTTTACGTATATTGAGTCAATAATCTAGTTGGAATAGGGGTTTAAGTTATTAAAATAGCTCTATTTTAGCATAAAAAGGGTGTACTTAGCGTTATATTACTATAAATTTAGATATTATGCCGCTTGCCTAAAAGTCTGTTTGAATGTCGTAATATCATAATTATTTAAGGTTCAGATTAATTATTAACATATTACATTTGTACTAAATCATATAAATAAACACCAATATATCATTAGAAGATATGGCAAAAATAAAAGGAGTTATAATTGTAGATAAAGAGCGTTGTAAGGGTTGTGATGTTTGCGTTTCATCTTGCCCTTTCGGAGTATTGGAACTCTCAACGATGGTTAATAGTAAAGGGTACAACTATTCGCAGATGGTAAATGAAGATTGTATCGGTTGTGCAAATTGTGCTGTCATGTGTCCGGATAGTTGTATTACTGTGTATCGTCAAAAACAAGAGTAGATTATGGAAGAGATAAAATTAATGAAAGGTAATGAAGCTGTTGCAATTGCTGCTGTAAGGTCAGGTTGTGATGGTTATTTTGGTTACCCGATAACGCCTCAGAGTGAAATTCTTGAGACATTAATGGCAGAGAAGCCGTGGGAAACAACGGGAATGATTGTTTTGCAGGCAGAGAGTGAAGTTGCGTCAATTAATATGGTGTATGGTGGTGCATCTTGCGGAAAGCGAGTTATGACGTCATCTTCAAGTCCTGGGATAAGCCTTATGAGTGAGGGTTTGAGCTACATTGCTGGAGCTGAGTTGCCTTGTGTTATTGTAAATGTTCAGCGAGGAGGTCCAGGGTTGGGTACTATACAACCATCTCAGGGAGACTATTTTCAGGCGGTAAAAGCTGCTGGTCATGGTGATTTTGATCTTATTGTATTAGCACCAAGTTCAGTGCAGGAGATGTATGACTTTGTATATGATGCTTTTGATCTAGCATTTAAGTACCGTAATCCAGTTTTAATACTCTCTGATGGTGCAATTGGACAGATGATGGAGAAGGTTGTTATTCGACCTCAAACTGCGAGAAAAACAAATGATGAAATTATTGAGGAGTGTGGCAGTTGGGCTGTAACAGGAAAGAGGGGTAGAACTCGTAATATATCAACATCAGTTGAGTTGGATTCAGTTGAGCAGGAGAAGTTCAATGAAAAATTACAGGCTAAGTATAAGACGATAAGAGAGACTGAAGTTAGATTCGAGGAGATAAATTGTGAAGATGCGGACTTTGTAATCGTTGCTTATGGTCTTTGCGCAAGGATAAGTAGTAAAGTTATGGAGATGGGAAGAGAAGAGGGTATTAAAATAGGTCTTTTACGTCCTATAACCTTGTTGCCTTTTCCAACTGAGAGGTTGAATGAGTTATCTAAAAGAGTCAAAGGCTTTCTCGTTGTAGAGATGAATGCAGGTCAAATGGTTCAGGATGTTAGATTGAGTGTGACGACTGATGTTCCTGTTGAGCATTATGGGCGCATGGGTGGAATCATACCCGCACCAAGCGAGACATTTGAAGCTCTTAAACGATTTATTAATAAATTGAAGTAAATGATGGCTGGTTTAAAGGTTGAAATTAAAAAAGAGAATTTAGTCTATAAGAGGACTGAACTTCTTACAGATAACACTATGCACTACTGCCCTGGTTGTAGTCATGGAACTATAAATAAACTTGTTGCAGAGGTTGTTGCAGAGTTAGGTATTGAGGAGAGTACAATTGGAATCACTCCCGTTGGTTGTTCTGCATTTGCGTATAATTATATAGACATAGATTGGATCCAGGCTGCTCATGGACGAGCTTGTGCTGTTGCTTCGGCTGTAAAGCGATTGCATCCAGAGAAGATGGTTTTTACGTACCAAGGAGATGGTGATTTAGCTGCAATTGGTACTGGAGAGAGTATTCACGCTTGTAATAGGGGAGAAAATATAACTATTATATATGTAAATAATGCTACCTATGGTATGACAGGAGGTCAGATGTCACCCACTACATTGATGGGTATGAAGACAACCACCTCTCCACAAGGAAGGGATTCATCTCTTCATGGTTATCCATTTAAGATTGCGGATATGGTAGCTCATCTTGATGGTGTTTCATATGTAACTCGCCAGAGTGTTCACACGGCGGCGGCTACTAGGAAGGCAAAAAAAGCACTAAAAAAGGCTTTTGAAAAATCTCTTGCAAATAAGGGTGTTTCATTTATTGAGTTTGTAGCTACTTGTAGTAGTGGTTGGAAAATGTCACCAGTTGCATCTAATAAGTGGTTGGAGGATAATATGCTACAAGCCTATCCTGTTGGTGATTTGAAGGATATTTAGTAACGGAATTTAAAAAGAGAAAATGATGAAAGAGGAGTTAATTATAGCTGGTTTTGGCGGTCAAGGGGTATTGTCTATGGGGAAAATACTTGCGTATTCTGGAGTTATTCAAGATTTAGAGGTTAGTTGGATGCCGTCATATGGTCCAGAGATGCGAGGAGGTACGGCGAATGTTATGGTTATGATAAGTGATAAGCCAATTAGTTCTCCCGTGGTTCATGAATTTGATACAGCCATAATTCTGAATCAACAGAGTATGGATAAATTTGAGAGCATGGTTAAGCCTGGCGGGGCACTAATTTATGATGAGAATGGTATAGTTAAGGCTCCAACAAGATCGGATATAGATATTTATACTATTGATGCTGTTGCAGAGACAGTGAAGATGGGTAACTCGAAGATGTTTAATACGTTGATACTTGGTGGATATCTGAAAGTTAGACCATCAATTGCAATAGAGAGTGTTTTTATGGCACTAAAGAGATCCCTTCCAGAGCGAGCATGGAAGTTATTGCCAGATAATGAAAAGGCAATAAAGCGAGGTATGGAGATAATTGTGAAGAGATAGGTATAGCATTTAATTGTAATACAAAAAGGTTGCAAATAGTAGTGAAATAAGGTTGATGATAAATACACCTAACTTCACTACTATTTGCAACCTTTTTTATGCTATGTTTAACCTACGTTGTAGGTTCTATATAACGCCTGTATAATTTTTCTGTGCTCTACTTTTAGCTTTTGTAATGCCTCCGTTTTTACGAGATTTATACGCTGCTCTCATTTTTGCTGCACCTGATATTGGTTGACCTTTTTTTCTACGAATAGAGTGTCCAGGAGTAGATCTTCTTTGATCACTATCATCTGTACCCTTTTTGAAAACAAGACCGCCTGTTTTTAAATTATCTAAATCTATTGCCATACTATTGTTTATTCTTAAAATAAAATTTCCACAAAGGTATGAAAAAAATACCATAATCCCTAAAACTGAGATGGTTGAAATTGAAAATAACCAATAAAAGTTAAAAGTAATTAAGTTCCCTTTGCTGTGATAATTACGATATATGCTAATAATATCTATTTATTTGGTGGAGTGGTGTAATTGAGTTACTTTTGTTGACTATATTGATTTAAATTAACACTTTACTCAAAAATTTATTTAGGTATAATAAAATTTCAATTTTACCGTTGCTAATATTATCACTATAAGATGTCTAATTTATGAAAATAGAGCGCTATTTAATATTTTTAATGTGTTTTATCACTTTTGAGGCCTCTTCTGACGAGCTTACGAAGTTTCAAAATAAGCAATTTGAACGCCAACATAGACGAGACTCAATCCGCAATACAAAAAAGGTTTGGACTTCTATATTGGGAGGGCCTTCATATACCCCAGAGGCAAGTTTTGGTGTTGGGGGAGCGGCGTTGTTATCTTTTCGTCTAGACAAGTCGGATACAATTAGTCAACGTTCATTTTTACCATTGGGTTTTAATATTTCATTGAATGGTACTTTTGTTTTGGCAGGTGCAGGAACACTGTTTTTTAATGAAAACAACTTTCGTATATATTCCAATTATGGTTATCGTAATGAGCCAAATAATTTTTTTGGAATAGGATATGATGAGATAGAGGCGAATCATCAGAGTGATTCAACGACACTATTTAAACGCTCCTCTTTTAAGTTCAATCCGCGTTTTGTTTGGGATGTAAAACCTAATTTATATTTAGGGGCACTTGTGGATGTGGGTTATAGTAGTAGTCGCGAGATAAATCCAGTAATGGCGGCGAATAGTTCATACTTGAAATATGGAGATAAATATTTTGATATTGGAGTTGGAGCGCTGATTCAGTATGATACTAGAGATGATATAGCAACTCCATCCTCTGGTATGTTGTTGAGTGCTACAGCTACGGTATATTCAAAATTAATTGGGAGTAGTAATAATTATGAGATACTTGAGTTTGAATATCGACATTTTCAGAAGATGTTTAATCGTAGAAGTACTTTGGGTTGGATTGCTAGAAGTTCGATTGGAATTGGAGATGTGCCGTACACCTCTTTACCAATGTTTGGCTCTCCATTCGATTTGAGAGGTTATTTATGGGGTAAATATAGAGATAAATCTATGGGGTATGGTATTGTTGAATACCGCCATATGTTTGGATCAGAGGCTGCTTATGAGCGAGGTGCACTTTATTCTAAGTTAGGCGTTGTCGGTTGGGTTGGAGCGGGAACTATTGGAAATAGACCTGTGATAGATTGGAAAAAAGTTAAATTTAATTACGGCGTTGGCTTACGTATTCAGATACAACCAGGTAAGAATTTTAGATTGGATTTAGGCCAAGAACCTGGTCAGAAGTGGGGGTTTTATATGAATATGACAGAAGCATTTTAAAATAAATATATGTTGCAAAAGAGTGGTGTAAGTAGTCGTGAGATTTGGAATATTGCATATCCAATAGCTTTTGGAGGTTTAGCTCAAACTTTAATTTCAATAACAGATACAATTTTTTTAGGTCGAGTTAGTAGTATTGCGCTTGGGGCATCGATGATGGCAGGCATATACTACTATATTTGGGCAACATTGGCGTGGGGTTTTGCAATTGGATTGCAGATCATCATTGCAAGACGTGTTGGAGAGGGACGATTAGAGCGTGTTGGTGTTATTTTTCAACATGGATTGTTGGTTGTCTCCTTTTTGGCAGTGACTCTGTTGACGTTAATGCACTTCTTGACTGAACCCATACTGAGTTATGTTGTGAAATCTCCAAATATACTGAATGCGTCGTTGCAATATATGGAGTATCGGTATTTCGGAATATTTTTTGTTAGTTTTAACTTTCTATTTCGTTATTTTTACGTTGGCCTATCCACAACAAAGGTTATCATATATTCGACGTTCATAATGGCTGTAGTCAACATATTCTTTGATTATGTGTTGATATTTGGTTATTTAGGCTTTCCAGAGATGGGAATTGCAGGGGGTGCATTAGCATCTGTTATTGCCGAGATCTCAGCTTTGGTATATTTTGTTATATATACGATTAGTTTTGTACCGTTGAAACGTTATGCAATGACGACGATACATAAAATTGAACCGTGGTTGATTGGAGCAATATTCAAGTTGGCAACACCAACTATGGCACAAAAAATATTCTCATTCGGGACTTGGTTTCTATTTTTTATATTCGTAGAACATATGGGCGAGTTGCAGATTGCTGTGTCGGGGGTGATTAGGAGTCTTTACATGTTACTGGGAGTCTCTGTATTTGCATTTGGTGCTACGGCAAATACCACCGTAAGTCGCTTAATAGGAGCGGGTAAAATAGATGAAGTTATGCCTACATTGCGGAGAATAACTAAAATAAGTGGAATTACATTAGCTCCAATAATTGCTTTGTGTTGCATTTTCCCTAAGGAGGTAATATCTATATATACAGATGATCTTGAGATTATGGCTTTAAGTGTTGATGTATTATATGTTCTTTGTGGTGCAGTATCTTTAATGTTTGTAGCTGTTATATATTTTGAGGCTATCTCTGGAACAGCTAACACTCTCCATGCACTTTTTATTGAGCTTGTAGTTTTAGTGTTGTATGCACTTGCGGTTTGGTTTTTGGTGAAGGTGCTTATGTTGGATGTTGTTGGAGCATGGGTTGTTGAAATTGTATATTCAGTCTCGATGGCGATACTTTCAATGCTATATTTGCGTTACTATCCGTGGCAGAAGAAGGTTATTTAGTATCGTACCTTTTTAGCTATTTTAGTTTTAATTTTTACGATTTTCAGAAAAAAAATACCATTTATAAATAAAAAAAACTTATCTTGTTTCAAATAAAAAAAAACTAAATATTATGATAAAACATATTTTCGCTATATTGATAGCATTATTTATTACTCAAGCTGTTGTTGCTCAGGATGGGTATGCAAAATGGGGGAGCTCCCTTGAGCATATTGATGGTGATATATATGAGGTCACTTACAGTGTTAAACTTGAGGATAGCTGGCACATTTATGATTTAACGGAGTATGTTGATGGTCCTGTATCGACAACGTTTACTTTTAATAAACTTAGTGGTGTTGAGTTAATTGGTGATATTAAAGCATCACGTGAGCCAATAAAATTATATGATGACATCTTTGAGATGGAGATTGGCTACTATGAGAAAAGTATAGAGTTTATACAGCGTTTCAAGTTATTGAGTCCAAATGGTGAGATTAAGAGTACTGTTGAGTGGATGTTGTGTAATGACACTGGATGTATTGCACCTGAAGAGCATAATTTCACTACTAAAATTAAGGGAGATGGAACCTCTGCAAAAGCAACAGCTGGTGATGAAAAGAGCGATGTTGTTCTAACTGAAGAGAATTCAGTTGCAATGATTCCTTTAGAGCCAGCAACTGAGGTTGTTGAGTCGGAGAGTACAAGTACTTCAAAATCGTTGTGGGCAACTGTTATAGAGGCAATTATGTGGGGCTTTGCTGCACTTTTAACTCCGTGTGTATTCCCTATGATTCCAATGACAGTGTCATTCTTTATGAAGAGTGGTAGTTCGCCCGCACGAGGTCGTTTTATGGCAGTTATGTATGGTCTATTTATTGTAGCTTTATACACTTTACCTATTGCGATTATTATACTTATAACCAGAGTTCTTGGTGGAGATGCAGTAACCGCAGATATATTTAACTGGCTAGCAACACACTGGATTCCTAATGTAATATTCTTTGTTGTATTTATGTTATTTGCAGCTTCGTTTTTTGGCGCATTTGAGATCACAATGCCATCGTGGTTAGTGAATAAAAGTGATCAAAAAGCAGATAAAAATGGATTTGTAGGGCTATTTTTCATGGCATTAACGTTGGTATTGGTTTCATTCTCTTGTACAGGACCAATTGTTGGATCAGTATTGATTAAATCTACCGCAGGTGAGTTTTGGGATCCAATTATAACGATGCTTGCGTTTTCGACTGCATTTGCTTTGCCATTCTCTATTTTTGCATTTTTCCCATCTCTACTAAAGGATATGCCTAAGAGTGGCGGTTGGTTAAACTCAGTGAAAGTTGTGTTAGGATTCATTGAAGTTGCTTTGGGATTAAAATTCTTGAGCGTTGCTGATCAAGTGTACCATTGGGGTATTTTAGACCGAGAGGTATATTTAGCAATATGGATTGTTGTATTCTCTCTTATGGGATTATATCTATTAGGGAAATTAAAGTTAGCTCACGATAGTGATGTTAAATTCATATCAGTTAAGAGGCTATTTTTTGCAATGATAACATTTAGTTTTGTTGTATATTTGATTCCAGGAATGTTTGGAGCTCCTCTTAAAGCGTTGTCAGGTTATCTTCCTCCTATGCACACTCAAGATTTTAAATTGAGTAGTGATGGAGGTGCATCGACTACACCGAATAAGAGTGTTCAACGCAGTGTAAAATATAGTGATTTCTTACATCTTCCTCATGGACTTGAAGGTTTCTTTGAGTATAATGAGGCACTTGAATATGCAAAGAGTGTAGGTAAGCCTCTTTTTGTTGATATTACGGGTCATGGTTGTGTAAACTGTCGTGAGATGGAGGTTAAGGTGTGGTCTGATCCTGAAGTTTTATCTATATTAAAGAGTGATTATGTAATTGTTGCATTGTATGTAGATGATAAAAAGGAGGTTGATCCGAGCGATTGGATTACTCTTCCAAATGGGAAAGTTCTCAAAGGTTTAGGTAAAATTAATTCATACTTTGCAAAAGAGAAGTTTAAAGTGAACTCACAACCGCACTATATTGTTGTCGGTGCAGATGGTGAGGAGCTTGTATCTCGTGGCTATGATTTAAATGTTGCGAGCTATGTTGAGTTTCTGAAGAGAGGAGTTGAACTATATAAAAAATAGGGGTATTCCAACAAATAGTTTATATAACTCCCCTATGTTGGTAACGCTATGTGACCACATGAGGGAGTTGTTATAGTGATAGAGGTAATGTATAAGATAGATTATTTTAGATAGATATGAAAAAGATAACAGTTTTAGGTCCTGCATATCCTTATAGAGGAGGATTGGCTTCAATAATGGAGATACTAGCTCGTACGTTTATTAGTCGAGGATCAAGTGTGGATATAAAAACCTTTACGGTACAATATCCTAATTTTTTATTCCCAGGAAAGAGTCAGTTTTCTGATGCGGAACCGCCTAAAGGTTTAGATATCACTCGTTGTGTTAGTACGGTTAATCCGTTCAATTGGATTAAGGTTGGATTAAGGATTAAACGTGAGCGACCTGATGTCATATTAATGAAGTATTGGACGCCGTTTATGGGACCATGTTTTGGAACTATTGGGAGAATCGCTCGAAGTAACGGACATACAAAAACCATTGTGCAGATAGATAATGTTATCCCACATGAGCATCATCTTTCGGATAAATTATTTACGAGTTATTTTGTTAGTGGGGTAGATGGATTTGTCTATATGTCGCAGCAGGTAAAGGATGATTTAGATAAATTTACGAAAACAAAACCATCTCTATTTTCGCCTCACCCATTGTTTGTAAACTTTGGTGAGAGGGTTTCTAAGGAGGTTGCTTGCAAGGAACTTGATTTAGATCCTGCGATTGAATATTCGCTATTTTTTGGAATCATACGAGATTATAAGGGGTTGGATCTCCTTTTGGATACATGGACAGAACTCAAACGTAGGGGTAAGACTAAGGGGCGTAAATTGATTGTTGCGGGAGAGTTCTACTATAATAAAGGTAAGTATGTCGAGATGATAACAAAAAATGATCTTGTTGATGATATTGTTATGCACGATTACTTTATTAAAGATGATTGTGTAAAGCATTTCTTCTCGGTTGCGGACGTTGTTATTCAGCCTTATTGGAGTGCGACACAAAGTGGTGTAACTCAAATTGCATATAACTTTGAGCTACCAATGATTGTAACTAATGTTGGTGGACTATCTGAGATTGTTCCAGATGATGTTGTTGGATACGTTACGGATACGAATGTAAATGCACTTGCAGAGGCGTATGAGAAGTTTTATGAGGGTGACAATGCAGAGCGATTCAGAAAAAATATGAAGAGTGAAAAGTTGCGATTTAGTTGGGATGCTATGGCGGATAAATTAACTGAGGTTTATAACCTTATAAAGCGTAAGTAATATATAGTTACCTATGATAATAAAGTATAGCCTACGTAAGAGAGTTTTCTGAAAAAATATTTTTTATGAATAATACCCCAAAAGTATCGGTTCTGTTATCTACATACAACGATGAGAAGTATATTAAAGAGTGTGTAGAGAGTGTACTAAATCAGTCGTTTAGTGATTTTGAATTTATCATCATTGACGATGGTTCTACGGATGGAACATATGATGTTATATCTAAAATCCACGATTCCCGAATTAAGGTTTTTAGAAAAGAGAATACGGGAATAATAGACTCCGTAAACTTTGGAATTTCAAAGTGTATTGGTGAGTATATTGCTCGGATGGATGGCGATGATGTTTGTCATGTTGATCGATTGAAGTGTCAGCTTGATTTCTTGACGAATAATTTAGATTATTCTATCTGTGGAAGTAATACTATATATATCGATGGTGCTGGACGGAGAATAGGTAAGACTAAATTTCCTATTTCAAATGAGGCTATTAAGGAGTATATGTTATTTGGCTCACCTATAAGTAATCCATCAGTAATGGTTAGGCGAGAGGTTCTTGTAGATAATGCCTACTCAAAAGAGTTTCCAGTAGCTGAAGATTACGAGTTATGGATTAGGTTGAGAGATAAATATAAATTTTTTAATATAAAAAAGCCTCTATTATTTTACCGATTTCATGGGCATAATATAAGTATAGAGAGAAGAACTGTGATGGCTGGCTTAGTTCGTAACGTTTATCAACGCTATTTTAATGATATTGTTGATGAGGATATGAACCCTATATTATTTTCATTTCTTGAGTGTAGTGCAGATCGAAAAAGAGAAGAATATATAGGTTTAATAGATAAATTGCTCCGTAACCGAGATTTAAATAGTGTAAACTTTAGAAAATATGCCACTATTTGGTGGTTTATTATAAGTCTTAAAAAGAAGAGCATTAGGATGCTTATCTGTAATCCGCTATTTTCTAAATATCCGCTTGAGTATATAAAGACGATATTTGGATATATTGACATGTTTAGACTTAGGATATTCTTAAAAAAGAGATTGTTTGCAAAGGAGTTATCTTAATGTAACGTATTTTACGTTGGATGACTACTTTGTAGTTGCCGCAATGTGCAGAGGGTGTGCTACTGCACAAGAAGATTACACCCTCTGATTTCACTGTGGTCTATACGTCCAAATATTTTGAATGAGTTGTCTTGGTATATCTCACCCATATCTTGTGTTTGAATAAATGCACATGAAAATAGGTTTCCTAAATCTATTATGTTGATGCCACCTCGTCCATGCTCTTTAATATCGAATGGATCATTAATATCTCTAACAAGAATTTTTAGCCACTTAGGTGTATTGAAAATACCATCTCCAAGAGAGTATGCTTGCGATGTTAACTCTGCCATACCATACTCAGACTCTATTTTGTCGACTCCAAACGCAGTGGTCAATATCTTATGAAGTTGTTCTTTTGGGATCTCTTCTCTATTTCCTTTCATTCCTCCAGTCTCCATGACAATTGTATTCTCTAATTTTGGAGCGTATTGTTCCGCAATATCCCATAGCGCATAGCTTACGCCAAGGAGGATCTTATCCCCTTTGTCTTCAGATAGTTCAGAGATTAATTTCTCATAGTTGTCGAGGTAGAAACCACCACTGCCTCTACTCTTTTTAATGAGCTTGTCAACCATATATATCAGAGATGAACCCTCTCTTTGTAGATAGTTGGGTAGTAGCCCATATATATTTATTTTGCTGATATCTCCATAGAATTGCTCAAAAGCCTTAGTGAAGCAGGCTTCGTATATATCTAGTTGCGCTAAATAGTGCTTTGACGGATCTGTTCCACCTGTATTACTACTAGTGAAGACTATTTCGGGCTCATTCTCTCCGCAATATAATTTGTGGTTTTTAAATGCAGATATCGGCATGAATGGAATCTTATCCAGTGTGTCGACACTCGACGGATTGACTTTAATGTACTCTACATAGCTCTTATAAGGGGTGCAGTTTTTTACTTGGAATGCAAAAAGTTCCAATGCAGCTCTTTCGAATTGAGCCTCAGAACTAATGTTGAGTATATCATTAATGTTTAGCATAGTTTATTATATATTAATAGTTCCCTGCGATCACTCAGCTTTGTTAGCTTAGGGTAGTTCCCTTCTCTTTTTGCGAGTGATCGCAGAGAGTTATTATAAATTGTTTAGTAGGAATCTTTCGCAATCTAAAGCTGCAATACATCCACTACCTGCGGCAGTTATAGCTTGTCTATAGTGTGGATCTTGAACGTCACCAGCTGCGAATACACCTTCGATATTTGTTTTTGATGTTCCAGCCTCTGTTATGATATATCCCTCTGGATCAAGTGTTATTACATCCTTGAATAGTTGTGTGTTTGGTGTATGACCAATTGCAAGGAATAGTCCGTCAATATTTATTTTAACCTCTTCACTCTTCTCATTAGTTAGTAGCATTCCTGTTACACCACCATCATCACCTAAGACCTCTTTAGAGTTGTGTTGGAATAGTACCTCAATTTTTGGATTTGCCAGCACGCGATCTTGCATAGCTTGTGATGCACGAAGAAAATCCTTTCTTACAATAAGATACACTTTATTACATATAGAAGCTAGATATGATGCCTCTTCGCACGCAGTATCTCCACCACCTACTACTGCAACATCTTTTTTGCGGTAGAAGAATCCGTCACAAGTAGCACAAGCTGAGACTCCCATTCCTCTAAATTTTTGTTCAGATTCCAAACCTAGATATTTTGCAGTAGCTCCAGTTGCAATGATAACACTCTCTGTTAGCAATGTTTTAGAGTCATCTATAGTAACTTTAAATGGTCTTTCACTAAGGTCAACTGCTGTTACTATACCAAAGCGAATGTCTGCACCAAATCGCTGTGCTTGTTTTTTCATATCTTCCATCATCTCAACACCAGTTACTGATTCTGGATAGCCAGGGAAATTTTCAACTTCTGTAGTTGTTGTAAGTTGCCCTCCAGGCTCTATACCCTCATATAGTACTGGTGATAGATTTGCTCTCGAAGTATATATTGCAGATGTGTATCCCGCAGGACCACTTCCGATAATTAGACATTTTATTACATTACTCATATTACTCTATTTTATAATTATTATTTATGACAAAGATATAAAAAAACAATAAATTTCCTGCTGCTATTAAACTGCCTTCGGCGATAAACTTTAAAAAGTTTCATCAAACTTCTGTAAAAACTTCGTTTTCTGTGATTATTTGTTGAGTGCGATCACGCACCGCCGCCCGCGTAGGGCAGTTCCCTGCTTCCCTGCAAACTGCCTTTGGCGATAAACTTTGAAAAGTTTCATCAAACTTCTGTGAAAACTTCGTTTTCTGTGATTATTTGTTGAGTGCGATCACGCACCGTTGCCCGCGTAGGGCAGTTCCCTGCTTATAATTTTGAAATTAATTAAAAATTTATGTCATTTGTAAAAACATAACGTTATATTTGCATAACTATTTTAGAATTAAATTATAAATAATGAACAAAAGGTATTTATTATCATTTTTACCAATTGCCTTAATGGTAAGTTGTGGTTCTTTGAAGCGAGGAGCTAAAAGTGAAGTGGAGGTTATTGCGCCAAAAACAGAGCAGAAAACAGTTGTATTATACCCTGAATTAGAGGGAAGTATTTATAGTGATTCGTTACGCCCAGTTGTAGTAATAGAGCCAAATGTAATAGGTGTAAATCTCAAGAGAGTCTATCCAAAGATGATTTTTACATCTGTTCAGAGTGCAAATGTAAAGTACAGCGATAAGACATTGCCTAAAAATGGAATGAAGTTAGACTTAGATGAGTTGTCTAATGAGTTTACTTTTCCATTTGATAGTAGAGTGATTTCAGACTATGGAATAAGAGGTCGTAGTATACATACAGGAATTGATATAAAATCTAATGCAAGTGACACTATCCACGCAGTATTTGATGGAGTTGTACGTATGTCTAAAGGCTATAGTGGTTATGGGAACGTTATCGTTATCCGACATTACAATGGATTAGAGACAGTATATGCGCATAATCGTAGGAATTTAGTAAAGGTAAATGACGTTGTTAAATCTGGTGATCCAATCTCATTGGAGGGTAGAACAGGGCGTGCAACAACAGAGCACCTTCATTTTGAAGTTCGAGTTGATGGTGAGTATTTTAATCCACGAAAATTAGTAGATTTTGAGAAAAAGAAGTTGCAGTCTGGGAATTTAACTATTACTAGACCTGGAAGTAAAAGTATTCTTGCAGTGTTGTCTAGTGTTGATATTAAGGAGAATATGCCAAATGATCACCCAACATTCAGCGATTCTAAACCTACACCAAGTAGTGCAAATGGTAAGTACCATAAGATTGTATCAGGAGATACTCTTTATGGTATCGCATTAAAGAATAAAACAACTGTTTCTTCGTTATGTAAATTAAACAATATAACAAAGAATACGACTCTTAAACTGGGTAGAACATTGCGAGTAAAATAGATAGAGAGTTAAACAAACTTTATAAAAAATGCTCTTTTTGGGCGAGGCTGCGTGGTTGCAGTGAATAATTTACAAATAAAAATTAAATAAAAAAATTGGTTATGAATATGAAAAAAGGTACAATCATCCTGATTGTTGTAGTTGGAGTTATCGTGTTGTCTCTATTGTCATTTAAGAGTACATACAACACATTAGTTGGAATGAGAGAAGAGACAAAATCTCAGTGGTCAAATGTAGAGAATCAGTATCAGCGTCGTGCAGACCTTATTCCGAATCTTGTGAATACAGTTAAAGGTTATGCAGACCATGAGTCTAAAACATTAACATCTGTTATTGAGGCTAGAAGTAAGGCTACAAGCATGCAGATTAATTTCGATGAGATGACTCCTGAGACTCTACAACAATTTAATAAAGCTCAAAGTGCAGTATCTTCAGGTTTAGGTCGTTTAATGGCAGTTTCAGAGAGCTATCCTGATTTGAAAGCAAATCAAAATTTTAGAGATCTTCAAGTTCAATTGGAAGGTACAGAAAATAGAATCTCTGTAGAGCGTAGAAACTTTAATACATCTGCAAAGGCCTATAATAGCTATGTTTTGCAGTTTCCTCGCAATATAATAGCTTCGATGTTTGGATTTGACAAGACTCCATACTTTGAGGCAGAGACTGGAAGTGAAAAAGCTCCTGAAGTAAAATTTTAATTGATATGTCAAAAGCATCAAAGTTATTGACTAAAGAGCAGAAACAAGTAATTGTTTCTGCTATACAGAGGGTTGAGAAATCTACATCAGCAGAGTTGAGAGTTCATTTTGAGGACAAGTGTAATAGCGATGTTCTCGACAGAGCGGTTCAAGTGTTTGCAAAACTTGGAATGAAAAAAACGGCTGCTAGAAATGGCGTTCTTATATATGTATCTGTTGTATCTCGCAAGAGTGCCATAATAGGGGATGAGAGTGTTAATGCTTGCGTCCATAAGGAGTTTTGGAGCGAGTGTGATTCATCTATGAGATCATCTTTTGCAGAAGGAGATTATGTTGAGGGGGTATGTAATGCGCTAAGTATGCTTGAGAATGAGCTTAAAGAGCACTTCCCATATCAATCAGATGATGTGAATGAATTGTCTGACGAAATCTCTATTGGCTAGTTAAAATTATGATTATGAAGAGAAGTATATATTTAATATGTTTAGCCATCTTTGTGACGTTCTCAGCGATGTCTCAGGCATTGCCCGAACCGATGAAGCCAGCCCGTTTGGTTAATGATTTTGCAGGGATATTTACTGAGAGCCAGAGACAGCAGTTGGAGAGTAACTTGGTTAATTTTGATAAAAAAACATCTACTCAAATTGCTGTTGTTACAGTCTCTACACTCGACGGAACATCAGTAGGTGATTATGCGACTAAACTATTTAATAAATGGGGTATTGGAGGTAATTCTAAAAAGAATAATGGAGTTTTAATCTTAATAAAACCAAAAACTAAACAGGAGATAGGACGTACTTTTATCACTATTGGTTATGGATTAGAGGGTGCTATTCCCGATATTCTTACGGGTCGTATCATTGATAATGATATGATCCCATCATTTAAACAAAATGACTATTTTACTGGTGTTGCTAAAGCTATCAATACAATAGAGTCTCTTGCAGTTGGCGAGTTTACGGCAGAACAATATGTAAAGAAACATGCAGATAAAAAAGGGTCTGGATCTCTTATATTTGTTATTATACTAATTGTTTTTGGACTAATAAGTGCATTCTCTAAGAATGGACGAAATGGTGGCGAGACAATGAGTTCTACTGATAGTGGCAGCAGAGCCTTGAACGGAGTTCTTTTAGCTAGTATTCTTCTTGGTGGAAGAGGTGGCGGCGGAGGCGGCGGCTTTGGTGGTTTTTCTGGTGGCGGTGGCGGTTTTGGAGGCTTCGGAGGAGGCTTCTCTGGCGGTGGCGGTGCTGGTGGTTCATGGTAAGCTAAGTATATATTATACTAAAAAGCACCATATAGAATTTTCTATATGGTGCTTTTTTTATTTGAGTGAGGTAGCGTACTGTCACTTGTGTTATCGTATTCAACTTTGTTTATATTGTGCAGAATAGGGTCACAAGAATCGGTACACTTAAATCTACTACGAATCCGTGGAATATTGCAACAACAATAAACTCTTTACCAGAATATTTAGTAATGATAGGTAGTGTAGTGTCCATTGTTGTAGCTCCTCCAACTGAGATTGGCGCTAGTTTTCCAAAATAATATACAAGAAGAGGGGCCCCTATAAGAGCAATAGCCTCTCTAATTATATTAGAAAGAAGAGCAATTGTTCCAAGTTCAATACCTTTGTACTCTGTGATGAATATGCTTGATAGTGAGTAGTATCCAAATCCTGCGCCAACAGCCATGCACTCTGTTGCAGAGCGATCTATGAATAGGCTTACGAATGCGCAGCCTAGTATAGTCCCTGTGATTGTCATTACAGGAAGAAGAGCTAATCTTAAATCTATTGTTTTTAGACTTTTAAGTATTTTCGGATCACTTCCGATGCTTACTCCGACGCAAAACATTAAGGTACAAATTGTATAGTAGCTAATGTTGCTTTCTAATATTTCTGTGGGTATAATTTGGTATAGTCCAATCAGGACTCCAATTATAAATAACGATACAATAATTAAACTCCCTTTCATTGTTTTTTAATGTTAGTTTGTTTGCGATTAATGACACGCCACAGTGCCCAAGATGCGAGCACACTTCCACCTACTGCACCGATAGTGATGTAGATAGCCTCTAAACCTATTGTATGAAGGTTGTTGATTATCTCTTTATTAGCTCCAACTTCTATTCCAAGAAGGAGTAGAAGTAGCCATACGAGAACGGTAATAATTTTGTGTGTAAATTGAATTTTCTTATCTCTAATTAAGTATCCGAATAACACACCGGATAGCATAATGCCCATTATTATAAACATAATATATATTTTAAGGCACAAAGATAGTTATTTGTTTTTATTTTAACAAATTAAATTGAAATGTTATTTTTTCATTAAAAACGATTGATTTAGTTTAAATATTAGTCCCCTGCAATTAAGTATCCTCGCCTACGTAGGGCAGTCAGTTGGCGGTGATACTACATACAGGGGACTAAATTTAAGTTTATTTATTATCCCATCTGCTAGAAACTTCATCCCAGTTTACGATGTTCCATAATTTCTCCAAATACTCTGCTCTTAGGTTTCTGTAATCAATATAGTATGCGTGTTCCCAAACATCTATACATAGAATAGGTTTAAGGTCATCGGTTATTGGAGTCTCTGCATTTGATCTCTTTACGATAGATAATTTATCATCTTTGTCAACTACTAACCATGCCCATCCTGAGCCAAATTGTCCCATTGCCGCTGTATTCAACTCTTTTTTCATGTTGTCAACAGATTCAAAATCTCGAATGATTGCCTCTTCTAGAGATGTTGATGGTGTTGTTCCTGAATTTGGTGTTAGTGCAAGGAAGTAGAATGAGTGGTTATACACTTGTGCTGCATTGTTGAATATGCCTCCATCACTATTCATAATTATCTCCTCTAGTGACATGTTTTCAAACTCACTATCAGGGATTAAATTATTTAGATTGTTAACGTATGCTTGGTGATGTTTGCCATAGTGGTAGTTCATTGTCTCTTCACTGATATATGGCTCTAGTGCGTTAAGAGCATAAGGAAGTTCTGGAAGTTTAATTGTTGTTGTCATTATTATAAGTATTTAAAGGTTAAAATAATTGTGTTTTGTATAATTGTTAAGGTCAATAATCGTACCATTGTCTCTAAATATACTCTATTTAAACTAGAAACTCACATAAGAATAAAATATATGAAAAAAATAATCAAATTTCTTTGAAAATTTTGTTTTCAAGGGTTAGTTTCCAGTATATTGCTTTTAAAATGTAATCTTTTTGTAAAAAAACAAACACTTCTTGCTTTTTTAGAGTCAAAATTGGTATCTTTGTCGACTTAAATAAATGGTTTTTATAGATAGATATGACAATCGAAGATTTTGTAGTTAGAGTTGCTACAGAGAATGATACCCAGTTTGCTGCTGCTATTTGTTATGAAATGGCTGAGTCGGCAAAGGCACGTGGTACAGGTATCGCAAAAAGAACTCCTGAGTATGTTGCCAATAAGATGACAGAAGGTAAAGCAGTAATAGCTTTTCATAATGATGGAACTTGGGCTGGTTTTAGTTATATAGAGACTTGGGGACATGGAGATTATGTCGCTAATTCGGGATTGATTATTGATCCCCAATTCAGAAAGTTAGGATTGGCTAAGGCAATTAAAACGGAAACTTTTTTCCTATCATTAGAGAAGTATAAGGGGGCTAAACTATTTGGTTTAACCACGGGGCTTGCTGTGATGAAGATTAATAACGAAATTGGGTATAGACCTGTCGTTTTCGCCGAATTGACGGATGATGAGCAGTTTTGGAAAGGTTGCCAAAATTGTGTGAACTACCCAATATTACAGAGTAAGAATAGACAGAATTGCCTATGCACTGCGATGTTATTCGACCCAGAGGTCGATGTTGTTAAGGTAAAAAAAGCAATTGTTAAAGAGTAGTAGTTTTTAAAATATAAAATATTAAAAAAACTATATAGTTTTATATATTTAAGAAATTTTAATAGGATGAAAAAAGTAGTTTTAGCATTTAGTGGCGGTTTAGATACGTCATATTGTGCAATTTACCTCGCCAAAGAGATGGGGCTTGAGGTGCACGCAGCATTAGCAAATACAGGTGGTTTCTCTGAAGAGGAGCTTGCGGATATTGAACGAAGAGCACTTGGTTTAGGTGTGAAGAGTTATGTTGCTTTAGATGTAACGCAGGATTACTACGAGAACACTATTAAATATATGGTATTTGGTAATGTCCTTAAAAATTCAACTTACCCAATCTCTGTAAGTTCAGAGAGAATCTCTCAGGCTACTGTAATTGCTAAGTATGCTAAGGATATGGGAGCTGATTTTCTTTGCCATGGCTCTACGGGTGCTGGTAATGACCAGATCCGTTTTGATATGGTATTTAATATTATAGCACCAGAAGTAGAGGTTATTGCTCTTGTGAGAGAGAAGAGACTTAGTAGAGAAGAGGAGATTGATTATTTACGCAGCAATGGGGTTGATTTTGACTTTCATAAAGCAGAATACTCAATTAATCAAGGTATCTGGGGAACATCAATCGGAGGTAAAGAGACTTTGACTTCAAGTGAAACTCTTCCTGAGGCTGCTTATCCTTCTCAGTTGACTGAAACTGAGCCAACTAAAGTAACTCTTACTTTTGATAAAGGTGAGTTTGTTGGTCTTAATGGTGAGCGTTTTGAGAATAAAATAGAGGCTATCCAACAACTTAACTTAATTGCAGCAAAATATGCAATTGGTAGAGATATGCACATTGGTGACACTATAATTGGAATTAAAGGTAGAGTAGGTTTTGAAGCTGCTGCTCCGATGGTGATAATTAAGGCACATCATATGTTAGAGAAACACACTCTTACTAAATGGCAGTTGTTCTGGAAAGATCAAATCTCAGCATTTTATGGTAATCACCTACACGAAGGTCAATATTATGATCCCGTTATGCGTGATATGGAAGCTATGTTGGAGAAGAGTCAAAGATACGTTACAGGTGATGTATTCGTTGAGTTACATCCATACCGTTTCGTTATGGTTGGAGTTGAGAGTGAGCACGATTTGATGAGCGATAAGTTTGGTGCTTATGGTGAGACAATGAGTGACTGGACAAGTGAAGATGTTAAAGGATTCGGTAAAATGTTCGGTAACCAAAATACTATCTTCTATAAAATTAATGGTTTAGAGGAGTAGGAAATTATGATAAAAGTAGGTATTATTGGTGGTGCTGGTTACACTGGAGGAGAGGCGATTCGTCTCTTAATAAACCACCCAGAGGTTGAACTCTCTTTTGTACAGAGTACTTCTAATGCAGGAAACTATATATATAAAGTGCACACAGATTTGTTGGGTGATACTGATATGAAGTTTGCTGAGCAGATGAGTACTGATGTTGATGTTTTATTTTTGTGCGTTGGACATGGTGATGCTCGTAAGTTTATGGAGAGTCACGAGTTGCCTGAAACTGTAAGAGTAATAGATTTAAGTCAAGATTTTAGACTTGATGCAGGTCATACTATTGGTAGTAGAGAGTTTGTTTATGGTCTTTCTGAGAAAAATCTTGATGAAATATCTAAAGCTAAAAATATCGCTAATCCAGGGTGTTTTGCGACAGCGTTACAGTTGGGTATGTTGCCTTTAGCAGCAGCAGGACTATTGACTGATGATGTGCATATTAGTGCGGCAACAGGTTCTACTGGTGCTGGACAGAAATTAGCAGCAACATCTCATTTTAGCTGGAGAGCAAATAACTTCTCTACATATAAGTGTTTTGACCACCAACATCTAAATGAGATAGGAGAGACAATTCACTCTTTAATGCCTAACTTTAGCTCTGCAATTAACTTCATTCCTTATAGAGGAGATTTCCCTAGAGGTATATTCGCTTCAATATACACAAAGTGTAATTTGAGTGAAGAGGAGGTTGTAGCGCTATATAAGGAGTACTATAAGGATGCAGAGTTTACGGTTGTAAGCGATACAAATATAGCACTTAAACAGGTGGTAAATACAAATAAATGTCTATTGTATGTATCTAAGCATGGAGATAATGTATGTATAATGAGTGCTATCGACAACTTGCTTAAAGGCGCTAGTGGTCAAGCGGTTCAGAATATGAATATTATGTTTGGATTAGATCAGCGATGTGGTTTGAAACTTAAACCAGCAGCATTTTAATTATAGTTCTCTGCGGACACTCATTGCTGCTCGTGCAGGGCAGTTTGTAGGCTAGTTTCCTTGAATAGCTTGTGTCGCGAAACTTTTAAATTATTTTTATTATGAAAATGTTTAATGTATATCCATTGAATAACATCTCAATCACAAAGGCAATGGGCTCTTGGGTATGGGATGCAAATGGACAAAAATATTTAGATATGTACGGTGGTCACGCTGTTATATCTATTGGTCACACAAATCCTACCTACGTTGATGCTTTGACAGATCAGTTGAATAAAATTGGATTTTACTCAAATTCTGTTATTATTGAGCAACAAGAGGAGCTTTCTGATAAGTTAGGTAAATTGAGTAAAAAAGAGGATTATCAACTTTTCCTATGTAACTCAGGAGCTGAAGCTAATGAAAATGCCCTTAAACTGGCATCTTTCTACAATAATAGATCTAAAATTGTCGCTTTCAAAGGAGCTTTTCATGGTAGAACATCTTTGGCTGTTGCAGCTACAGATATACCTAGTATTGTTGCGCCAGTAAACCAAACTGATGATATCGTTTTCTTGCCATATAATGATGTGGATGCTTTAAAAGCATACTTTGCAGAGCATGGTAAAGAGGTATCATCTGTAATCGTTGAAGGTATTCAAGGAGTTGGAGGTATCATCATTGCTACTGATGAGTTCTTACAGACTATACGTCAGGTGTGTGACGAATTTGGTGCACTTTATATTGCGGATAGCGTACAGTGTGGTTGTGGTAGAAGTGGTAAATATTACTCGCATGATTGGGCTGGAGTGAATGCAGATATATACTCTATGGCTAAAGGTATCGGAAATGGATTCCCTATTGGTGCAATATCTATTGCTCCTCATATCGCTCCAAAATACGGTATGTTGGGAACTACTTTTGGTGGAAACCATCTTGCATGTCGTGCTGCAATAGCAGTTGTTGAAGTGATGGCAAAAGAGGAGTTGATCGAAAATGCAACTACGATTGGAGACTACCTTATTGAGGAGTTGAAAAAAATAGAGGGTATCAAGGAGATTAGAGGTAAGGGTTTGATGATTGCCATTGAGATGCCTTATGATAGCTCTGAGCTTAGAAAGAAACTACTGTTTGAAGAGCATGTATTTGTAGGTGCGGCTGGTAAAAATATTATAAGATTACTTCCAGCACTTAATATAACAAAGGAGCATGCAGATCAATTTTTGAGTGCCTTCAAAAAAGTTTTAGCATAAATAATACTGTTGTCTGCAATTGTGCAGAGCTGCCCGCGTAGGGTAGTTTTATAAAACTCAATAGATAATGATTAAAGTTGTAAAAATAGGGGGCAATATCGTAGATAATCCTCTAAAATTAGATCAGTTTTTACAAGATTTCGCATCAATAAGTGGAAATAAGATACTTATTCATGGTGGAGGTAAAATAGCTACTGCAATTAGCAAATCATTGGGTATCGAGACACAGATGATTAATGGTCGTAGGGTTACTGATCTTGAGACATTGAAAGTCGTTACGATGGTATATGCTGGTGGTGTAAATAAAAGTATCGTAAATAAACTCAACTCTTTAGATTGTCGATGTGTTGGACTTTGTGGAGCTGACGGAGATCTGATTGTATCTAATAAACGTTCTCCAGAACCTATTGATTATGGTTATGTTGGAGATCCAAAGGGTGTAAACTCTGAATTATTGGGTTTACTCTCTTCTAATGGATACACTATTGTTATCGCTCCTATTACTAGTAGTGGTGATGGGGAGTTGCTGAATACAAATGCTGATACAGTAGCACAGACGATTGCTGTTGCAATGGCAGCGTGTGATGAAGAGGTTGAATTGGTGTACTGCTTTGAAAAACAAGGAGTCTTAATGGATATCAACGATGATAACTCAGTAGTATCTCAAATAGATGCAACATCTTTTGAAGAGTTAAAGTCAGATGGTATTATTGTAGATGGAATGCTTCCTAAGCTAGAGAATGCTTTTAAAGCTATTGATAGTGGTGTTGGACGAGTTGTTATTTGTAGCGCAGAAAATATATCAAGATCTGATTACGGAGGTACAACAATTACTAAATAATTTACTGAAACTACCCTGGGTGAGGATGTCATATCGTGCACTCAGGGTGTTTTGTGTAAAAAAAGAAATAAATAGTTGTATTCTTATTTGGTTGTATGAAATTTATTTGTATCTTTGCACAGATATTATGAAGAATATGAAATTGTTTTTAAAGGGAGCAGGACTCTCTTCACATAACGTAGAGATTAAGGGACAGGATGGTACAAAACCTCTTGCCAAGTACTCGTTTTTCTTATTGTTCATTAACTCTGTATTTGTTTATTCACTATCTATTATATTCAATAGCCTCGCATTTAGTTGCTAGGCTATTTTTTTGTGAATTTTCAGTATGCAAGCACGAAGGTGTATTAAAAGAAATATTATTTAAGTTTTAAATTATAAATTAGTCGACACATGAAGAAAAAAATTTCAAAAGTTCTCGTACTTGGTTCGGGAGCGTTAAAGATTGGTCAAGCAGGAGAGTTTGATTACTCAGGGTCTCAAGCCCTAAAGGCGTTGAAAGAAGAGGGGATATCTACAATCTTGATTAACCCTAATATCGCAACAATTCAGACTTCTGAAGGTATTGCTGATAAGGTTTACTTCCTTCCTTTGACAGCATATTTTGTTGAGGAGATTTTCAAAAAAGATGCACCTGATGCGATTTTACTCGCTTTTGGTGGACAGACTGCTTTAAATCTTGGAACTGAGCTTTATAACGCAGGTACTTTGTCTAAGTATGGTGTTGAAGTTCTTGGAACAACTGTTGAAGCAATCACAAACACTGAAGATCGTGAGCTTTTTGTTGAGAAACTTACTGAAGTTGATATCAAAACTGCTAGAAGTTTAGCTGTTAGAACAATGGATGACGCAATCAAAGCTGCTGACACTATCGGATTTCCTATTATTGTTCGTTCTGCTTATGTATTAGGTGGTATGGGTAGCGGTTTCTGCTACAATATGGACGAGTTAGTTGAATTGGCTACTAACGCTTTCTCTTATGCTCCACAAATCCTTATCGAAGAGTCGCTTAAAGGGTGGAAAGAGATTGAGTTTGAGGTGATTCGTGATAAAAATGACCACTGTTTCACTGTGGCTAGTATGGAGAATGTTGACCCACTTGGAATTCATACAGGTGAGAGTATCGTTGTTGCTCCAACTTGCTCTTTGAGAGAAGATGAAGTTGCAATGCTTCAAGATATTAGCCGTAGAGCTATACGTCACCTTGGTATCGTTGGTGAGTGTAACATTCAGTTTGCTTACACTTCTGAAACTTGTGACTACCGTGTGATTGAGGTAAATGCTCGTTTGAGTAGATCTTCTGCACTTGCGTCTAAGGCAACTGGTTTCCCTCTTGCTTTCGTTGCTGCTAAACTTGCTTTAGGTTACGGTCTAGATGAGATTGGTGAGATGGGTACAGCTAACTCTGCATACGCAGCTCCAGATCTTGACTACATGATATGTAAGATTCCTCGTTGGGATTTGAGTAAATTCGACGGTATCTCTCGTTTGATTGGATCTAGTATGAAGTCTGTTGGTGAGATCATGTCAATTGGTAAGAGCTTTGAGGAGATTATCCAAAAAGGTCTTCGTATGATTGGACAAGGAATGCACGGTTTTGTTTGTAATAATGGTCTTGAGTATGAGGATCTTGACTATGAGCTTGCAAACCCTAGTGATATGAGATTCTTCGCGCTTGCAATTGCATTCGATAGAGGATATACTGTACAGCAGATTCACGATCTTACTAAAATTGACCACTGGTTTTTAGGTAAATTAGAAAACATCCACTCTTACTCTAAAGTAATTGCTGGTTATAATAAAATCTCTGACTTAACTGAAGATGTGCTTTTTGAAGCTAAACGTCTTGGTTTTTCTGACTTCCAGATTGCTCGTCTTGTTGAAGATACGCAAGGTAACATAGAAAAAGAGTTAATTCAAGTTCGTAACTTACGTAAAGACTTAGGTGTACTTCCTACAGTTAAGCGTATCAGTACAATCGCTTCTGAGCACCCTGAATTAACAAACTACTTATATCTTACATACGATAAGACTAAGCATGATATTCCTTACTACCAGAATAAAAAATCTGTTATCGTATTAGGATCTGGTGCATATAGAATTGGTAGCTCGGTTGAGTTTGACTGGTGTTCTGTAAACGCTACACAAACTGCTCGTAAATTGGGATATACTTCAATTATGATCAACTGTAATCCTGAGACTGTTTCGACTGACTACGATATGTGTGATCGTCTTTACTTTGATGAACTTTCTCTTGAGAGAGTGTTAGACGTAATCGATCTTGAGAATCCAAATGGTGTAATGGTATCTGTAGGAGGTCAAATTCCTAATAACCTTGCGATGAAATTACATCGTCAAAGTGTACCTATCTTAGGAACATCTCCAATATCAATTGATAGAGCTGAGAATCGTCATAAATTCTCATCTATGCTTGACTCTTTAAAGATTGACCAACCTCAGTGGAAAGAGCTATCTTCTATGAGCGACGTTAAGGAGTTTGCTGATAGAGTAGGTTTCCCTCTTTTGATTCGTCCTTCTTATGTGTTATCTGGTGCGGCAATGAAAGTTTGTCACAATAACGAGGAGATGGAGCATTTCTTAAATATTGCGGCTAAAGTATCTAAAGAGTTTCCTGTTGTTATATCTTCATTCCTTCAGAACGCAAAAGAGGTGGAGTTTGACGCTGTTGCTCACAATGGTGAGATTATTGAGTACGCTATATCTGAGCACATTGAGTTTGCTGGAGTACACTCTGGTGATGCTACATTGGTATTCCCAGCTCAGAAAATATATTTTGAAACTGGTCGTAGAATTAAGAAAATTAGTAGACAAATCGCTAAAGAGTTGTGTATTAGTGGACCATTCAATATCCAGTTCCTTGCTAAGAATAACGAAATTAAAGTTATTGAGTGTAACCTTCGTGCTTCTCGTAGTTTCCCATTCGTATCTAAAGTACTTAAGAGAAACTTTATTGAGACTGCAACTAAGATTATGTTAGACGCTCCTTACGAGAAGCCTGATAAGACTTCTTTTGATGTTGAGTGTATCGGTGTGAAAGCATCTCAATTCTCTTTTGCTCGTCTATTGAACATTGACCCAATATTAGGTGTAGATATGTCTTCAACTGGTGAGGTTGGTTGTTTAGGTGATGACTTCAATGAGGCACTTCTAAACTCTATGTTATCTGTAGGTTACTCAATACCTAAAAAAGGTGTGATGTTATCTTCTGGTGAGGCTAAATCTAAAGTTGACCTTCTTGAAGCTTGTATCAACCTTGATAAGTGTGGTTACGATATCTATGCTACTGAAGGTACTGCAAACTTCCTTGCAGAGCAAGGTATAAAAGCTACTGCAGTAAATCGTCCTGATGAGGGTGGTGATGAGAATATCATGAAGATGATTGCTGATAAGAAATTTGATCTTATTGTAAACATCCCTAGAGATTATAGCAGTAGAGAGAAAACTAATGGTTATAAGATTCGTCGTGCGGCGGTTGATTATAACATTCCACTATTGACTAATGCGCGTCTTGCGGCAGCATTTATAAACTCATTTTGTACTCTTGGTGAGACTGATATTCAAATCAGATCTTGGAACGAGTATAAATAGTATATAGCTATATGTTCAAAAAAAACGATTGCTCTTTAATTAAGAGCAATCGTTTTTTTTTGAACACTTGTTATCTAATCTCACTGACGTTGTAGTGTAGGATATTAAATAATTTATTACAGATTAATAGTGAGCTACAAGATAGCCATTATATGTAACTGTTCCATATGTGCTATTTGAAACTGTTAATACCGCTGCACCTGAAAGTGAGTAAACTTTAAATGAAAAAGTATAAGGGTTTGAGCCAAAGAAATCAGTCGTGAAACTTACGATCCATCCCTCACTGTCTTGCACTGCTTTGTAGTTGTTATATTCAATTGGAGATAGAGTGTAGTTCATATGAACAAGAGCGTAAGGTGGTGCGATTCCTTTAATGTAAGGTATGTCAACATCGATGAAATCTTTGAATATCCCAACGGCAAAAAGAGGGTTGTACATCTCCTGAGGGAAACCTGCAGGTTGTCTCTGGTAGGATGTTGGCTTAAATGAGAAATCATGTGACAAAATTAGTGAATCGATATGCTCTATGTAAGCGGCATGACGAACTTCTCGATTCTGCACTCTCTCAAGGTGTGCAGGGTTATCTGCTTTTTTGTCCTTTGTAGATTCAAAGCAACTGCCTGAGTAGCACCAAGCACTAGCAATAATTAATAATAGATACTTCATATGTTTTAAGTTTTGATTCGTAATAATTAGTATCAAAATTCTTGCCAGAGTATCTATTATGTTGACGATAGTGCTAAAAAAAATCAGACCAGTGTTTTCACTGATCTGATTTTTTGTTTATTGTAACTCTTCTGTGGGAGTGGAGGTCCTTGGTCGCACAGAACGTTTTTTATGCTAATTCACTTATTGCGAAGTCTATTCGTTTTAGAGTCTCCTCTTTGCCTATCATTTCGCATATATCAAACATACTTGGTCCTTTGCTCTCGCCAACAATAACTAGACGAAGAGAGTTCATAATCTGTCCCATAGGCAATTCATTTGATTTAATCCAATTGTGAACTAGACTCTCTGTATTTGATGCAGAAAAGTCTTCAACCTCTGCAAGTAGCTCTCTGAGTTTTGCCATGCGAATTGGATTTTCTCCTTTCCAGAATTTTGCAACAACTTTCTCGTCAAAGCTCTTTGGTGCTTCAAAGATGAAAAATGACTCACCCCAGAAATCAGAAATAAATGTTGTACGCTCTTTGATCATGCTAGTTACTTTTATAGCCATATCTAAACTGCAATCAACTCCTCTCTCTTTCAGCTCGACTAAGAATGACTCTGCTAGTTCACTATTATCTCTTTTTTGCATGTATTGAGAATTAAACCATTTAGCCTTTTCGGGATCGAATCTTGCACCCGATTTTCCAACCTTGTCTAATGAGAATAACTCTGTTAGTTGCTCCATGTTCATTATCTCCTGATCATTTCCTGGATTCCAGCCCAAAAGAGCTATCATATTAATGAATGATTCCGGAAAATAACCATCTTCACGATAGCCTCTAGCTGTTTCACCAGTTGTAGGTGCAACCCATTTCAGTGGAAATACTGGGAATCCCATCTTGTCTCCATCTCTTTTACTCAACTTACCTTTTCCTGTAGGTTTAAGAAGTAGAGGAAGATGCGCAAACTCTGGCTGAATATCACTCCATCCAAATGATCTATATAGTAAATAGTGTAGAGGTAGAGATGGTAACCACTCCTCACCACGTATAACATGAGAGATCTCCATTAAACGGTCATCTACAATGTTTGCAAGGTGATATGTTGGAAGTGAATCTGCCGATTTGTATAGAACTTTATCATCTAGTGTTGACGTATTCACAGCAATATCTCCACGAATCAGATCTTTCATATGAATTATCTCATTCTCTGGCATCTTGAAACGAACAACCCATTGATCACCTCTATTTATTCTCTCTTCAACCTCCTCTTTAGATAATATAAGTGATGTTGCAAACTCTGTTCTTACAGTGTAATTATAGGCGAATACCTCACCCTTTGCTTCAACACTCTCTCTAAGTGATGTTAGCTCTTCAGGGGTGTCAAATGCGTAGTAGGCATTATCAGAATTGATAAGGTCCATAGCGTATTTGAGATATATCTCTCTTCTCTCACTCTGTCTGTATGGAGCATAATCGCCACCCTCGTTGACACCCTCATCTATATTGATACCGCACCAACGTAGTGATTCATTGATATACTCCTCTGCTCCTGGAACAAAACGTTGTGAGTCAGTATCCTCAATTCGTAAAATAAAATCGCCTTTATGCTGACGAGCAAATAGATAGTTATAAAGTGCGGTACGTACCCCGCCAATATGTAGTGGTCCAGTAGGACTTGGGGCAAATCTTACCCTTACACGTCTCTCCATAGTTGTATTTTTTTAAGTTTTCTTGAACTGTATGAGATGCTAAACTTTAAAAAGTTTAATCTAACTTCTTTGAAAACTATGTTTTATTTGTTTCTTTAGTTTTCTTGGATTGTTTGTGATGCTAAATTTATAACAGTTTACTCAAACTTCCTTGAAACCTCTATTTTCTTTGTGATGTAATCACTTTTAGACATTAAATAGGAAGTGCATGATGTCGCCATCTTGAACAACATACTCTTTTCCTTCGATTGAGATTTTTCCATTTTCACGACACGCTTTCTCTGATCCTAAAGTTGTGTAATCTACATACTTTATAACCTCTGCACGGATAAATCCACGCTCAAAATCTGTGTGAATAACTCCCGCTGCTTGTGGTGCTTTAGTTCCTTTTGTGTATGTCCAAGCTCTAGTCTCAACCTCTCCTGTCGTAATGTATGTCTCTAGGTTTAGTAGATCATATGCCGCACAAACCAATCTGTTAACGCCACTCTCTTTTAAGCCCACTTCAGCTAAGAACATCTGTCTCTCTTCGTACTCCTCTAACTCTGCAATATCTGCTTCTGTTGCTGCGGCAACGATTATAAGTTGTGCATTCTCAGTTGCAATAGCTTTGCGAACCTCTTCAACATGGTTGTTACCAGTTGTTGCACTAGCCTCGTCAACGTTACATACATATAACACAGGCTTGTCTGTTAGAAGTTGTAGATCCTCTACAAGCTTTTTATCTTCCTTCTCAAGTTCAACAGTACGAGCTGATTTACCTTGCTCTAGTGCTGCTTTGTACAACTCTAAAATTTCATATACCTTTTTTGCTACTTTATCTCCTCCAGTTTTCGCCTGCTTTTGAACCTTTGTCATGCGAGACTCAACTGCTTCAAGATCTTTTAGTTGCAACTCAGTATCTATAATCTCTTTATCTCTTACTGGATTGACACTTCCATCTACGTGCGTGATATTGTCATTTTCAAAACAACGTAGCACGTGGATAATAGCGTCCGTTTCACGTATGTTTGCAAGGAACTTATTTCCTAATCCCTCACCTTTTGATGCACCTTTTACTAGTCCCGCAATATCAACAATCTCAATAGTTGTAGGGATTATTTTCCTTGTTTTATTGATTCTTGCTAACTCAATTAATCTATCGTCAGGAACAGTTATAACACCTACGTTAGGCTCAATTGTACAGAAAGGAAAGTTCGCAGCTTGTGCTTTTGCGCTTGATAAACAGTTAAAAAGTGTTGATTTACCTACATTTGGTAGACCAACAATACCGCATTGTAATGCCATTATATAATTTATTATAGTTAATTTTCAAATTTTCATCACAAAGATACTAACTATTAGTCAAATCTTCGATAAACTCAAAGAAGAAAACATAGTTTTAAAAGAAGTTTGATGAAATGGAGTTGTTTTTTTTGATTATATTAAAAGAAATCATATCTTTGAGAGTTAAAGTGATATGTATTATCGCCTTAATATAGTGTAGAATAAGAAATTTAACTAAATAGTATGAGTGGAGTAAATTTATCTGAACAATTGCAGCAAATATTGAAAATAATTGAGAGATGGAACTCTGTTGATGTTGCTTACATAGAGCGTGATATAGTATTGTCTAAGTTGCAGAGTGTATATCAGCAGATACTGTTTTGTAGTACAAGTGGAACTGACGAAGTCGTGGGTGATATAAATAATCATCCTCAAACGGAGGTACAGTGTGCTATAACTACGACAGAGGTTACGACAACAACTCTACATGAGAGCGTTGTATGTGCAAGTAGTGATACTGAGGAAGAGGAGATCTCTGAACAAGAAAAAATAGATACTGAGCCAACTACAGAAGACACGGTTGAAGCAGATGCTGAATCTGCGGAAGTGGCTGCTGACGTTAAAATTACTATTGATGAGGTGGTAGAGAGTAATGTTCAGCATAATGTAGAACAAGAGCATAGTACTAAAACTGCTACTGCAAAGGTTAGGCATATGTTTGATCGAAATGCAATAAAGTCACTTTATGACGATGATACTTGTACTGTTAAGAACAAAACAGTTATTGTTGAGACTCATATTGAAGAGCAAATAACAACTAGTGTAGAATCTGTCGTGAGTCCTGCGTCTATAATAGAGTCAACTACTTGCTCAATTATTGGTGATATCATGTTGAATGGTACGCATACAATTGGAGATGAGTTTAGTCGTAATAACGTCACAAGAGATGTAGCTACGTCTATAGCTTGTGGAAATAGCCAGACATTGAAAGGTTCAATCGGAATAAATGATAAATTCCTGATGCTAAAAGAGATGTTTAATGGTGATATAACTTCATATCAATCTACAATAGAGATGTTAGAGGAGTTTTCAGATATGGATGACGCATTGATATTTATTCACGATAATTTTGATTGGAATCCAAATGGAACAGGAGTTAAATTATTGATTGAACTACTGAATAGAAAATTATCATAAATTTACACTTTAGAAGATAAATTATGTCTAAATTATATATTGTCCCTACGCCTATTGGTAACTTAGAGGATATAACACTAAGGGCAATAAGAGTACTGAAAGAGGTTGATACGATTCTTGCGGAAGATACAAGAACAACTGCATTTCTACTAAAACATCTTGGAATTGAAAAGAGATTGATCTCTCATCATAAGTATAATGAACACGCTAAGGTCGAGTTAGTTGCCTCGCAAATTGCTGCAGGTTTAAGTATTGCGTTAGTTTCGGATGCTGGAACTCCTGGAATTTCGGATCCTGGATTTCTACTCGTTAAAACTTGTATAGAGGCTGGAATTGAAGTTGAAACACTGCCAGGTGCAACTGCATTTGTTCCTGCTCTTGTGCAGAGTGGTTTCCCTTGTGATAGATTCTGTTTCGAGGGATTTCTTCCTCAAAAAAAGGGGAGAAGTAAACGCCTATTAGGATTGGCTGAAGAGGAGAGAACAATGATCTTTTATGAATCACCATATCGTATCGTAAAGTCACTACTTCAGATGAGTGAGATATTTGGAGAGGATAGAAATGTGTCGGTGTCAAGAGAGATTACCAAGAAGTTTGAGCAAACGGTACGTGGGTCAATTATTGAAGTAGCGGCACACTTTACAGAACATAATCCTAAAGGTGAGTTTGTTATTATTGTTGAGGGTAAAAGTGCGAAAAAAGAGAAAGCTCTTTCTAGAAAAAGGGAGCAAGAGCAAGATCAAGATGAATTGTAAATTTAGTTAGAATTTTTCAAAAAGATAGTAATATATGAAGGTATTAAAAAGAATAGAGTATTGGGCTCTCTCACTTGGGTGTCGATTTGTCGGTGCACTCCCAACATGGTTTCTTTACCACTGTTTATTAGACCTTATTTACTTTATTGTATATAAAGTCGTTAAGTATCGTTTGAGTGTTGTTAGAATGAATCTTAAAAACTCATTTCCAGAGTATTCAGATGCTAAATTACTCGATGTTGAGAGACGGTTTTATAGACACCTAGCAGAGATATTTGTTGATACGATTGATCTTTCAAACATTAGTGCGAAGGAGCTTAAAGAGCGTATGATTATTAATAATATTGAGCAAGTTGAAACTGAGTGTGGTGGTAAAAGTTGGATTGCAGCATTTGCTCATTATGGATCGTGGGAATATTTTGGAGTATCGCAATTCTATACAAATTCGCAAGTCGTTGCAGTATATAAACCTCTTCATAATCAGTCTTTTGAGGAGTTTTATGTGAAATCTCGTACTCGCTTTGGTGTGACAACAGTGGCTATGAACTCTTTGCTTAGATATATCGTTAAGAATATAAGATCACCAAAACCTCTTATCGTTGGTTTAATTGCGGATCAGTCTCCTAATGTATATGATATTGACCATTGGTATGATTTTCTAAATCAGCACACTCCATTTTTCCCAGGTATGGAGAAATTAGCTACTAAATTTGGAATGCCTGTTTATTTCCTAAATATTAAAAAAACTTCAAGAGCTCATTATGAAGTGAATTTTGAACGTATTTATGATGGGGTAGAAGAGGTCGAACCACATGAAGTTATTACTAGATATGCTGAGAAGTTAGAGATTATGATTCGTGAATGTCCTGAACTGTGGATGTGGTCTCACAAACGTTGGAAACATCAACCTAGAAAAGGAGCTGAATATAATGTCAAGTTGTAGTGTTGTTATATTAAATTGGAATGGGGAGAAACATTTGAAAGAGTTTCTTCCATCTGTTGTCGATAATACTCCAGAGTATATTGATGTAGTCGTTGCGGATAATGGTTCTAATGACGGATCATTAAATTTGATTAGAGATAGTTTTCCTAGTGTAAAAATAGTTGAACTAGATCGAAACTATGGATTTGCGGAGGGGTATAATCGAGCTTTGACGATGGTTAATAGCGACTATTATATATTATTAAATTCTGATGTTGAGGTCACTCCTAAATGGTGTGAACCTTTAATTGAATTTTTGGATGCGAATAATTCTTATGCTGCTATTGCTCCAAAATTGATATCATATTGCGAAAAAGAGTATTTTGAGTATGCTGGAGCGTGCGGAGGATTTATTGATTGGCTAGGTTACCCTTTTTGTAGAGGTCGTATTCTATCTACGATTGAGAAAGATTGTGGGCAATATGATACCCAACGAGAGGTATTTTGGGCTTCGGGTGCTTCGCTTTGTATTCGATCTAGCGTATTTAAGGAGTTGGGTGGATTTGACGGAGATTTTTTTGCTCACATGGAGGAGATTGACTTATGTTGGAGGGCACAACTCATTGGATATAAGATAGGTATTGTTCCTCAAAGTGTGGTGTACCACCTCGGAGGGGGGACATTGTCTGTGACATCTCCACGAAAAACGTACTTAAATTTTAGAAATAATTTGGCAATGTTGTATAAAAATCTACCTAAGAGAAGATTGTATATAACGTTGTTTTTGAGAATGATATTAGATGGTGCTTCTGCTTTAGTATATCTATTGAGTAATAAAATTGAGTTATTTAAAGCCGTTTTTAATGCCCATATTGATTTTCATAAGTGGCGTAAAACGTTAAAGATTAAAAGAGAGCATATTCAATCAACTGCCGTAATGGAGTCATCTCAAATATATAATAAATCAATATTGTTGAAATATGTGTTAGGACAGAAGAGATTTAAAGAGTAAGTTGAAATAATTTGTTCTGTGCGATCACGCACCGCCGCCCGCGGAGGGCAGTTCCCTGCGTGATGCAACCTAAACTAGACAACAAACTGCCTTTGGCAATAAACTTTAAAAAGTTTAATCAAACTTCTGTGAAAACTACGTTTTCTGAGATTATTTGTTGAGTGCGATCACGCACCGCTGTCCGCGTAGGACAGTTCCCTGCGTGATGCAACCTAAACTAGACAACGAACTGCCTTTGGCAATAAACTTTAAAAAGTTTAATCAAACTTCTGTGAAAACTAC
>CAMQVY010000021.1 GCA_947038405.1 uncultured Rikenellaceae bacterium
TACACTAATCTTAACACTCTTTCCCTACACGACGCTCTTCCGATCTAATACAACGACCCTATCATATGCGTTAATCTCCATATCACCTACTGCAATAAATATCTTATCTCCTCTAACAATTCCACCAATAATAGCATCATGAGGGAATCCAATATCTTTAATCTTCTGCTTAGTTACAAGGGAGTTAGGTTTCGCAATAAACTCAAGTACTTCTGCGTCGCAACCATTAAGACATTTAATAGCCTGCACATCAGTACTCATTGTAAATCTAAAAATATTACTTGCCGTAATTAATTTTTTATTAATAATCGTATCAATACCAATACTCTCGGCAAGGTTTATATAGTTAAGATTTTCGACCTCAGCAATCACCCTTTTAACACCCATTCTTTTAGCCAACATTGCGGCTAGTATATTAGTTTCACTACGCCCAGTAACAGCGACAAACGCATCCATATTATTTAGTCCCTCTTCTAACATAGACTCAATATTCCTGCCATCCTCGTTTATTATTAGAGTTTTATCTAATTTTTCTGCTAATTTATACGCTTTATCAGAATTATAGTCAATTAATTTAACGTCAACCTTATCTTGTAGTTCCATTGCAACCCTAACACCAATTCTACTACCACCAAGAATCATCAAATTATTAATATCAATATTACTTTTACCAGAGAATTCCACCACACTTTTGGTAGACTCCTGAGTAGTAATAACATATACTGTATCGCCCTCCATAAATCGATCACTACCTCTAGGGATAATTGTATTCCCAGCTCTTGATATAGCGACAGTACGATACGGTAGATGTACCCTATCCTTTGTGACATCAAATAGCGTCATATCTACAAGAGGTGAAGTACTCTCTAACTTAAATACGACAAGAGATAGTTTACCACCAGAGAAGTCGACATACTCCGTTGTAGATGTATGTCCAAGGAGATTAATAACCTCTCTAGCTGCATCCTTTTCTGGATAAAATAGGTAATCAATGCCCATATTAATAAACATCTCTTTATTATTAGGCTCTAAATACTCATTATTATCAATCCTAGCAATAGACTTCTTCGCCCCCATCTGTTTCGCCAAGACTGAAGATACTATATTCATATTTTCATCAGGATTCACAGCAATGAATAGATCTGATTTACGTACAGATGCTTTTTTCAGCACAGCAAAAGCAGTACAATCCCCCTCAACTGTCACCACATCAGCAAATCCAGCAATTTCATCTAATTTTTTCGAGTGATAATCGATAACAGTTATATCGTGCATACCACCACTAAGCATTTTAGCCAAATGACTACCAACTTCACCAGCTCCAGCTATTACAATTTTCATATATTTACAATTTTCTAGTAATTCTCCGTACAAATTTATAACTTTGTACGGAAAAAGCATAATAAATCTATGTAAAAATAATAATATCATGTCAACAACAATATTAGTTATCATTATATCTATCGTAACTTTTGGACTATTTGCCTTGGCCATGTCAATAACCCTTATCGTTAAGGGTAAGAACATTGAGTCTGAAATTGAAGAGAATCAGCACATGAAAGATTTAGGAATCACCTGTGCACGTCAACAGATTGAAAAAGAGGAGCGCATGCTTAGAGGCGAGAGTGATTGCGACATAACGCCATGCCATTCAGGTGGTTGTGGAAGCTGTTCCTCATCAAAATAATATACTCTAAAATATCAATAATTATGAAACTAAAATTATTTATAAGTACATTAGCTATTTGTTTATTATTTTTGTGCTCATGTGATAAAGACAACGTAGAGTTAGAAGGTGAAGATGACACGACTGAATCAAGCTCATTTAATGACCCTATATTTATTGACCACCTAACATCAGAACATGGAGTCACACTCATCAATGGTATCATTAACACTAATGATGAATCTACACGAATAAAACTCTCAGAAATTTATGACCTTAAATTAAATTCAATCGGTGTAAGTAATTTGAGTGGGATTGAATATCTTATTGGTCTAACACACTTACAGTGTTCATTTAATCAATTAAGCTCCCTTGATCTAAGTAAAAACACGAAACTAGAGCGTTTAATATGCTCTAACAATACCTTATCTACCTTAGATTTAAGTAGCAACATAGAGTTAATTGACCTAGAGTGTAATGACAATCAGTTAACTACACTAGAGGTTAACCTGAATAAGAACTTAATCTATTTATCTTGTTACTCAAACAATATTAGTTTATTAGACCTAAGTCATAATCCAAAATTAAATAGTTTAGATTGTGATAAAAATAGTTTAAGTTCATTAAATATTAAGCAAAACCAAGAATTACAACATTTAAGCTGTAAAGATAACCTATTACCAACATTAGATGTGAGTAATAACTTAAAACTGACAACACTATTTTGTCAAACTAACAAACTAACATCGCTAGATGTAAGTAAAAATAAGAGTTTACTATCCCTATTTTGTTATGACAATAAAATATCTGAATTGAATATTAAAAACAACTCTCTTATAATAGACCTATATTGCCATAACAATCAATTAAGCACTTTAGATTTAAGTAACAATCCTGCTCTAAGTGAATTATTGTGCTCTTCAAATCAACTAAGGACTTTAGGTGTGAGCAATAATAAAGAGTTAAGATTACTGTACTGCTCTTCAAATCAACTAAGTGAATTAAACCTTAACGAAAACCCAGATTTAATTCGCCTAGACTTAGGCTATAATCTACTAACTACATTAGATATAAGCAACAACCCCACTCTATCGGGATTAACTTGCTCTTCAAATAACTTAGAGACTTTAGACCTTAGTAACAATATTGATCTAACAAGTCTATGGTGTAATAACAATAAACTATCTAAATTAGATGTAAGTAACAATGTCAAATTAGATAATCTACACTGTTATGAGAATCAACTAACTACTCTTGATATTAGCAACAATCTAACTGTAATCAGTTTAGACTGTGAACACATGAACGATGCTAATGCAAACAATCTATTAGAGACTCTTATATATAGCGTCAAACCAGAGGGATCACAATGGGATATCCCAGAAGATACGAATCAGATTCAAAAATAACACAAAACTTAGATATAGCTAGTCGACAACATCTAACATAACATCAGCATACCTCTCACCAAAAATTACTTGGCTAGCTGCACTAAAGTGCGGATCATCTTTGTCTATCATTGGAGTTAATCCCTTCGATGATATGCAATATGAGTTATCAATCTCACTTGTAGCTTTACGCAACATTTTATTGAATGGTTTAGTCCCACCTTCTCTTTTTGTCCAATTCCACCTTGAGATTTCACCAAATATAAATGGTACATCAGGAGATTTTAACTCATTGCGTAAAGTCTCGACAAGTAATTTAAGTTTTGGTAAATAGCTATCTGGTGATTTATAGTTAGCTTCGCCTTGATGCCATATGATACCCTTTAGTTCACCATACTTCATCGCCTCTTTCACTCTTATTACAGCCTCCTCAAAGTAGCCATCTTTAGCCCCTTTGATCCACGACTCAATCGCCGACCCTCCTCTAGCATTGACCACAAGCCCAATCTCACGACCACTCTCCTCTGCCATCCTTTTTGCAAATGCGTAGCTAATACTTACTCTTTGCATTGGTAACTCTTTACGGATTGAAGAGTAGCGATTGAAAGGATTAACAGCCTCTTCAAAAACATCACCACTGTTTAATAGATAAACACCGTTCAGTGTATCCATATACATCGGCTCAAGATACCCTCTCCCTGCCATATTTGATTGCCCAATACATAAATATATATCAAACTTATCACTATTCTGTGCTGATACTCCTCCTAGTATAGAGAACGCTATAAAAATTAACACTAACTTTAATCTAGTCATACTATTTTCTAATTAACATTGCGAGGAGAAATAATATACTCCTTATTCCTACAAACTACGTTAATAGGTAAATATTGTAAAATAAAAACATGAAATGACATTTAAAACACCCATTTTGAAAGCATATCTAAGGGAATAAATACAAAAAAAGATACTTATTTAGTGAAAATATAGCCAAAAATAGATAACATTTATACTAAACAAGCATAAAATTTCATTATATTTACGTACTTTTGTTGGAGACGATAAAAATTTAAGAGGTAAAAAGCCTCAAAAAAATATGTTATAAAATAACATTGATGATATGAGAAAAGACGAAAAAAAAACGATAAAGAGAGATATTATAAAGAACTCTGCTGCTGAGATAGCTGAATTTATTACAGCTAAATTCAAAGCATCTCCGAACAAAAAATATACAATAAAATCTCTTGCATCTGCAATTGGTGCTCCCGACAAAGAGGGACGATATGCAGTTAAGGATGTTATTGAGAGCTTGGTGAAGCAGGAGGTAATTGTATATTGTAGAGCTGGAGAGTATAAGTTAAATGCAGCTGCACTAGAGAGTTTTATTGGAAAGGCAGATATGATTGCATCTGGCTCTATGTACGTGTGTGTTGAAGGACAAGAGCGAGATATATTTGTAAACCAAAGAAGCGCAGGACAAGCCCTTCATGGGGATATTGTTGAAGTGATAGTAACACACACTGCAAAAAATGGAACTCCTGAGGGAGAATTAGTTAGAATAGTAGAACGAAATCCAAAGAAATATGTTGGAGTTGTAGAGTTATCTCCGAATTTTGCATTCGTAAAACTTGATTCTCGTAAAATTCCATACGATATCTTTATACCACTTTCTGATGACCACAAATTTCAAAGTGGCGAGAAAGTCCTTGTAAGGATAAAGAACTGGCCTAAAGGTAGTAAAAATCCAATAGGTGAGATTGTCGATACATTTGGTCTAGCTGGCGACAACAACGCTGAAATGCACGCTATTTTGGCCGAGTACGACCTGCCATATGAGTTTGATAAAGAGGTTGAAGAAGCTGCTGAAAAGATTTCAGAGATAATCCCGAAAGAGGAGTATAAGAATAGACGTGACTTCAGAGATGTTACAACATTCACAATAGACCCTGCTGACGCAAAAGACTTTGACGATGCTCTATCTATCAAAAAACTTGAAGATGGCAACTGGGAGATTGGTGTACACATTGCAGATGTAACATATTATGTAACTCCAGGATCTATCGTAGATACTGAAGCGATACAGAGAGCTACATCGGTCTACCTTGTGGATAGAACAATTCCGATGCTACCTGAGAAACTATCAAATAAATTATGCTCTCTTAGACCTAACGAAGAGAAATTAACATACTCTGCGGTATTTAAGATTGATAGTGATGCAAAGGTTGTTGATGAGTGGTTTGGACGAACTGTGATATGTTCAGATAAACGATTCGCATATGCTGATGCTCAAGAACTTATCGAGGGAGCTGAAGGCGAGCTAAAAGAAGAAGTATTGACTCTTAATACGCTAGCACAGAAAATGAGAGCCGAAAGATTCAAAAAAGGAGCAATCGGTTTTGATAGAGGTGAAGCCAAATTTGACTTAGATGAGAATGGGAAACCACTAGGTGTACATTTTAAAGTACAAAAAGAGGCTAATCAACTTATTGAGGAGTTTATGCTACTTGCAAACAAAAAAGTAGCTGAATTTATCGGTAAAAAACGTGGTAAAGGTGCAAATGCAGAACGAACATTTGTATATCGTGTCCATGATCAACCTAACATGGATAAACTTGCTAGCTTCAAGAGTTTTATTATGAAATTTGGATATAACTTCAAGGCTGAAGAGGGTATCTCTGTTGCTAAAGAGCTTAACAAATTAATGAGTAAAATAAAAGGTACAAGTGAAGAGAATGTAATTTCAACTCTAGCTATTAGAACAATGGCTAAAGCATACTATGCGACTGAAAACATTGGACACTACGGACTTGCATTCAAACACTATACTCACTTTACATCTCCAATACGTCGATACCCCGACATGATAGTACACAGATTAATGGAGCACTATCTTCAAGGAGGTCAATCGCCAGAACTCTCTATATACAACGAGCTTTGCGAACACTCATCTGAGATGGAGGTAAGAGCTGCTGAGGCAGAGAGAGCATCTATTAAGTACAAAATGGTTGAGTATATGCTTGATAACCTTGGCGAAGAGTTTGTTGGTCATATATCTGGTGTCACTGAGTGGGGAGTATATGTAGAGCTTGATGATACTCACATTGAAGGTATGGTATCTCTGCGCGAAATGCAAGATGACTTCTATACTTTCGACTCTGAGAACTATTGCATTGTAGGTAACTCATCTCGTCGAACATTTACTTTAGGTGATGCTGTGAAGATTAAAGTTCTAAGAGCCGATTTAGCTCGTAAACAGCTTGACTTTAGTATTACTGCAACAATAAATTTTGAGACAGGTGAAGAGACAGCATTAGAGTTTGTTGCCCAAAATAGGGATGATAATAGTAGCTCTAATAATAGTCATCAAAGGAAATCAAGAGATGGTGCTAAACAACATAAAAGAAATAGAATCAGACAATAAGATTTTCTTATAGTTATATAAGAATTTCCAATTTGTACATTAAAAAGAGTTACACTATATTTGTAAAATAAAATATAAATAAGACTAATTATGGAAAATGAGATTTTAAAAGCGATGGAAGCTGGTGAGCCAATGAAAGCTGGTGATATTGCAACTGCCTCAGGTATAGATAAGGATGTAGTAACTAAAACAATAAAAAAACTGGTTAGCGAAGAGAAGGTTTTTTCGCCTAAAAGATGTTTTTACCAGATAAAAAAATAGAGCTAATTATAGCTCTACACATAAAAGAGGGTATTTAAGATTCATTTAGTATGAATTTTAGATACCCTCTTTTTATCGTTACGATTTATAAAATTGTAAATGCGACTCTCTTAATAAATTATGGCACAAACTAATTTATGAAATCACTAATATTTTTAATTTACGTTATTTTATTTTCATATTTATTTCTTGAAATTCTTCCGCTAAATTATTACCTTTACAGATAAAACTATTTTAATAAAAAAATAAAACTAATGAGACGAATTTATCTTCTATTAAGTGTAGTACTACTATGTAGCATATCTAAAATTTCAGTTGGACAAAATGACCAATTTATTGTCGGAGGGTGTCAACTGAATAAAATCGCAGTAATTAATAGAACTGGAGAGATACTCTGGAGTGCACCAGTAAGTAACAGCAATTGTAATGATGTACAGATTACTAAAGAGGGAAATATACTATATTCAAATGGAGTTGGAGCATACCTTATTAATCGAGACAAAGAGTTAATATGGAGTCATATGGCAAAAAGCAATGAAGAGATCTACTCTGCAACTCAGCAGAAAAATGGAGAGTACGTTTTGACTTTTAGCGGACACCCTGCAAGAATCATTGAACTTTCTAAATCAGGCGATATTATAAAAGAGATTAAATTTGAAACTGGGGTTAAAAGCATTCACTCTCAATTTAGACAGGTCTCTAAGTTAGATAATGGAAACTATATAGTGCCTATTATTGGAAAGGGAAACATACTGGAATTGGATGAAAATGGGAGTGAACTACGAAGTATATATGTTGGTGGTAATCCATTTCAAGTAAATATAATATCTAAAAAAGAGTGGCTAGTTGCAGGCGGAGACGGTAGCTTTATTGCTTTAATCAATCCAAAATCAGAAACAGTAACAAGGAAAATTGAAGAGGCTGATATAAAAGATTGTAAACTTCTATTTGTTGGAGAGGGTCACATATTAAAAAATGGAAATATTATATTTGCAAACTGGAGTGGTCACGATACTAGAGAAATTCCACAACCAATTGTTGCTGAGATAGACAACGAAAATAAAATGGTTTGGCATTTGAATAAAAGCAAATCTTTAAATATGATATCTTCGATCTGCCCAATAGCAAAAAAACACCACTTCTAAAACATAAGATCTATATAACAAGAGTTTAAACCACATAAGATCGAGGGTATCTATATTCATACTAAATGAATATAGATACCCTCGATCATTCTTTTACAACTTATAGTCAGTTAATCTAAGTTATTTTATCGTATTGTACCTAATACTTGCTTTCACAATTGCCATAGCTAAAATACGACTAATTGCAATATCTTTAGGTTGATGGTGCTTATTATGACTAACTAACGTTATGTGACCCTCAATCTCAGATTTTTGCACGTATTTTATAGTTACATACTCCTCTCCATCAACATTAAATGATATAATATACATTTCACCCCAAAAGATATCATTTAATATGTCTGTAACCTCTTTGTACATCACAATATCACCGCTCTTTAAGATTGGATACATACTATCACCAGCAACGTGCATAGCACCATCACACTTAGGGATATTAGGTATTGTTATGTAATCAGTCGGCACAAGCTTTGAACTACCTCCAAATAAAGAGACTATTCCTGCACTTGCATCTAACTCGTATAGAGGAATACGCTGTTCTTCTAACGAATTGTCGCTTCTTAAACTAAATTTATGCTCAATATTTGGTTTAGACAGTTGAATTGTATCTTTATTTAGCATATCCCCATTCCCACTTAGTAGCCATTCGCACGATACCGATGTATTATATATTATCTTTTCCAATACATCTGCCTTTGGTATTGTACCTGATAAATAACTGCGGATACTTGACTCTCCAACACCAATCGACCTCGCAAATTCTGATTTATTTCCTTTAAACACCTCATCTACTATTTGCCTTATTCTCTGTAACATATTATTACACATTCTAATTTAACATAAATTAATCGCAAAAAACTGCGAAATATTTGGAAATATCGCAATTAACTACGATATTTGTAACTTTGGGTGAATATTGAAATAAAATTATTGATATTAGTTTAACAGTAACATTTAATTTAATAAACATTACGATATTCCTATGTAACTCATATTTTTATTTACAACATCTATCAATTTAGATATTATTACAAAAAGATTAGTATTAAATCACATTGAAACCAATAAAATAGCCTATTAAAACCATATTCACATGTATTAAAGGGTAATTTATAAATATTTATATGTCAATATTTAGTAGCAACCTGATTGTAAATCACATGTATAATAGTATAGAACATCTCTTAAGTACTCTACATGTATTAAAATACAATATTTTAAGAACCGTTCATAGTATACCTACAACCATTACCAGCAATCTACCTCTTAATAAATCAATAATGAAAATATTTACACTCCTATTTGCAATAGGAAACAAAGATAGACTATTATATGTAAATTATGAGAGGTAAAAATATATTAAATATCTCAATTTTGCAAAAAAGAGCCAAAATCTTTTATAAGTGATTGAACCGAGTCCTTATAATACGGATTATATATTATTCTGTATTTGCAATAAGACACAACCACACAATAAAAATAACACCTTTGTTTTTATAATTAAATAGTAAAACATATGAAAAAAAAACGACATACACATCTAAACTAGAAAACATCCCTTATCGTACAATCGGAAAGGATTTAGTAAACTAGGTGATGATGAGAAAATCAAATTTCAATATAAATTAATGAAGCTCTTTGAAATTGGGTCAGATATGCCATTTAACTTTATGCTAAGAGGAATGACTGATTTTTAAACGGCATAAAATGAGAGAATCGAAGCTCAATTATTGATGTACGGCGCACCTAAAACAGTACGAGAAGAAACTACTCTGACAATAGAGTCGCCTAAATGCTTCGGTTGAATCTTTTAATGCAAAATTAAAGGCATTCAGATCTCAATTCAGAGTGATTCGAGATATACCCGACTTTATTTTAGATTAACTAAACTTTTTGCCTAAGACATTATCACCAACAAGAGATTCAGATTGATCCACTAAATTTCAGATCACCACCGCATTTTTACCATATATATGTAAAATAAAAATCACCGAAACAACTAAGTTTCAGTGATTTTTTTTGATGTTTCCATCTTTTTCGTGATCCCGCTGGGGCTCGAACCCAGGACCCCAACATTAAAAGTGTTGTGCTCTACCAGCTGAGCTACGAAATCGGTCATTAGCAATCGTGTGTGTTTCTCCTTAATTGCGATGCAAAGATATGAATTATTTATTTAACATACAAGTTTAATTCAAATATTTTTCATTTTAATTTGATTGTATGAATTGTAATAGGCGAGAATACTTAGCTATAAGTAAGATTAAGTATTGAATTATCAACACTTTAGGCGCAGGGGCTTCGAATGTAATTTATAATATATAAGTATTAAAATTAGTTGTATTAATCTAAAAAAAAGGTTATATTTGTATAATGTGTAGAGAGTATTTCATATTTACCCTAAATATCCTTGATGGCATAATATATATTTAATCTAAATTAATTTCAGAAAATATGGCAACTGTAAAAACTATCTACTTGGGAGACTTACGTACTGAAGCTACCCATTTACAATCTGGCACAAAAATTATAACGGACGCACCAATAGATAATCATGGTTTGGGCGAGTACTTCTCACCAACTGATTTAGTCGCTACTGCTTTAGGGAGTTGCATGTTGACTATTATGGGCATTGCGGCTTCTACGAAGGGTTTTGATATAAAGGGTGCTAATTTAGAGATCACGAAGGTTATGTCGGCTGAGCCACGTCGTATTGGGGAGCTACTTATAGATGTTTATTTCCCTAGTGACCATACTGCAAAAGAGCGTGCGATATTAGAAAATTCAGCCCACCACTGCCCAGTTGCTCATAGTCTCCATCCTGATTGTAAGCAAACAATTAGATTTTATTACGGTAAACAGTCATAATTTTATAATAAATAACGAAATGTGTAGATTAAGAGTAGTAATATTATTATTGTTATCAACAATATTGAGTAGTAATGCATTTAGTCTTGGTGTTAAATCGGATTTTATCTCTGTTAGTGGAGATGAAAAGGTCGAGTTATATCGAGATTCTACAGTAAGTGATGATCTGCGTATAGAGGATTTGATCGAGCGAATGACGTTAGAGGAGAAGATTGATCTTTTGGCGGGTTATAGGGATTTCTACCTTCACCCTTGTGAGCGTTTAGGTATTCCTGCTTTTAAATTGGCTGATGGTCCATTGGGAGTATCATCTTGGGGATTATTTGGTAAGGCTACTGCATTTCCATCGTCACTCTCTGTTGCTGCATCGTGGAATAGGGAGCTAGCAGGTGAAGTTGGAGCTATGTATGCTCAAGAGTGGAGGTCGCGAGGTATTCATTTTCTGTTAGCACCTGGAGTAAATATATATAGGGCATCAAAAGGAGCAAGGAATTTTGAGTATTATGGAGAAGATCCATTTTTATCCTCTTCGATGGTTGTCCCATTCATAAAATCTGTGCAAGCTGGAGGTGTTATTGCGACAATAAAGCACTATGCGGTCAATGATCAAGAGTTTGATCGTTATACTGTAAGTAGTGAGATAGATGAACGTACGCTACATGAGATATACTTACCGCCATTTAAAGCTGCCGTATTGGATGCTGGAGTGCATGCTGTGATGACAGGATATAATCCAGTAAATGGTGTTTATTGTACTGAGAATAAGGAGTTGATTGATATTCTAAAACAAGATTGGGGATTTAGAGGTATGTTGATGTCTGACTGGGCATGTACTTACTCTGCAATTGGTGCAGCAAACAATGGTTTAGATTTGGAGATGGGAAGTAAGAGATGGTTTAATAGAGGAGTTTTGATTCCATTGATTGAGAAAGGTGAAATTCCAATTGAAGTAATCAATGATAAGGTGCGCCGAATCTATGGAGCATGTATTGAGATGGGGTTTTTCGATAGAGAGCAGAAAGACAACACTATTCCAACATTTAACCCAGAGGCTAATAAAATGGCATTGGAAGCGGCTCGAGAGGGTGTTATTTTATTGAAGAATGATAATTCAACGCTACCATTAGTTGCTCCTAAAGTTATTGCCGTTATCGGACCTACAGCACTATCAAACGTCACAACAGATAGGGCTCATAACGTAAGTGGGATAACTTATGGAGGTGGAGGTAGTTCAAAAGTGCACCCTTGGTATGTTGTTTCTGTTTTAGAGGGGATTAAACAAGAGTTTCCTGATAGCGAAGTGTTGTACCATGAAGGTATCTCTAATAGGTTTAAAACTAATCTTTTTAATCGTAGTCGCTTTAAGACAAATAATGGATATTATGGTTTAAAGGCTACATATTACAGTATTAAAGGTAGTAATGCAGTTACAAAAGAGGATTTAGAGTTGCAAAAAAATCAAGCTAAAGCAGCAGGGTTTGAGAATAAAGTAGTTGCTGTAAATACATATGTAGATGCGGAGCGCAGTGGAGATGAAGTTAAGACATTAATTGATAGGAATGTGAATTTTTCGTGGGGAGGGTCTCCTCATGGATTACAAGAGTTAGGAGATAATTATAGAGTTCAGTGGGAAGGGTATATTGATAATGAGAGGGATGATAAACTTCTACTGTTTGTCGATGCTCAAGGAGGTTATAGGTTAAGGGTTAATGGTCATCTTGTTATAGATGCTTGGGAGTCTCAATCGTTTCACTTTGGACAGACATTTGTTGATGTAAGTAAAGGAGATAAGACCGAAATAGTTTTAGAGTATCGAAATCAGCGTTCATACCCTTCAGAGATACGATTAGGCTACTGTTATCAGAGTGACCCTGCTTTGGACTTTAGCGAGCCTCTTCGTTTGGCACAAAAGGCAGATGCTGTTATCTTTTGCGGAGGATTAGATGGAGCAATTGAATTTGAGGGTAGAGATCGTCCATTTGATCTACCTTTTGGTCAGGACAGCCTAATCTCTGCTATTTCAGGTGTAAATCCCAATACAGTTGTAAATATTATTGCTGGAGGCGGTGTTAATATGACTCATTGGATAGATAAAGCACCTGCGATTTTACACTCCCTATACCCAGGTCAAGAAGGGGGTACGGCAATTGCTGAGATACTATCGGGAGCAGTTAATCCATCAGCTAAGCTACCTTTCTCAATTGAGAAGAGATGGGAAGATTCTCCGGCATATGGGAATTACGATGAGACTAGAAAAGAGCGAAAAGTGTACTATAATGAGACTATTTTTACAGGATATAGGGGGTACGATAAAAAGCATATCGAGCCATTATTCCCATTTGGATATGGACTATCATATACAACTTTCGAGTATAGTGATTTAGAGATAAAAAAAGAGGGTGATAATAATTTAGAGGTTAGTTTTACTATTACTAATAGTGGTAATATGGCTGGAGCAGAGGTTGCTCAATTATATATACACGCACCAAAGAGTGAGGTTGAGAGAGCTTTAAAAGAGTTGAAAGGCTTTGATAAGGTCTATTTGGATAGTGGAGAGTCAAAACGAGTGACAATAGATATATCTGAGGAGGATTTGAGTTACTACTCAGTAAAACATAGTGGGTGGAGATTTGAAAAAGGAGTGTATGAAGTTTGGATAGGATCATCATCTAAGAATATACGACTTAAAGATAAAATTAAATTATAATAATGAGTTGTTATTTATCTTGGTTAGTTGTTTTATATCAGGAGTTTAGATGTATATTGACATGAGAATAATTACAGATATCGTAGAGATAATAGAGACTGAGGAGTTTGATAAGTGTCAAATAGAGAAGTTAAAGATTACGGATAGTTTATTGACAGAAAAATACTTTTTTTCTTCCGTTTTCATTGATTGTGATCTATCGGATTGTGATGTAAACAAGTCAACATTTCGCGATTGTGAATTTATTAATTGCAATCTCTCATTAATGAGATTTTGTGATGTGAATCTTATTGACGTTGTCTTCAGAAGCTGTAAACTAATCGGAATTGACTGGACCTCTATTGTTTGGACAAAACGTCATACTAAGAGGAGGGTCAAATTCCCTGTTTCATTTTATAATAGTACGTTGAATTACTCTATATTTATAGGGCTGGATATGTATTCTGTTTCATTTATTGATTCAATATTAAAGGAGGTAGAGTTTGAAGATACGAATTTAGAGTGTGCAAATTTTGAAAACAGTGATTTGTCAGAGTCTCATTTTAAAAATACAAATCTTAAAAAGGCTGATTTTTCAAGTGCTAAAAACTACTCTATTAATGGTACAACAAACTCGATTAAAGGGGCAAAGTTCTCCTTCCCTGAAGTAATATCGCTGATACATGGACTTGAAGTTGTGATTGTATAAATTATTCTAATGGAAACAATTACCAGCGGCTTCTAAAAATTACAATAAAACACGAAAAGCACCCAGAAATGGGTGCTTTTCGTGTTTTATTGTAATGTATAAATTCTGCTAGTCAAAATTTACTTACCAATGCAGAATTTAGAAAATATAGATCCTAATATGTCATCCGTCGTTATATCTCCAGTAATTAATCCTAAATTATGTAATACCTCTCTGAGATCTTGAGATAATAGATCTGATGAAATATTACTTTCAAGAGATTGTTTTGCAATTTGAAGTGAAGTAAATGCAGAGTTAAGAGCATCGTAATGACGAGCATTAGAGACAATAGTACACCCTGAGTATAGCTTTGAAGTATCAACGAGATCAACCAAAACATCACGTAAACAATCAATACCATCTCCTTGCTTTGCTGACATAGAGACAATAGAGTAACCATTATCAGCTAATGTACATGCGAGAGTATCAATTGCTTTTAGCTCCAGATATGTTAATGAATCAAGTTTATTAAATACTAATACAAGTTGCTGTCCCTCATGTACATCTAACGCATCAATTAGTGTCTTAACATAACATATATGATCTTTATCCAATATGCACGTTGCACTGTCAATCATCAAAACAACGACCTGAGCTCTCTCAATTGTGCTGAAAGTACGCTGAATACCCATCTGCTCTAACGCATCATCTGTAGCTCTAATACCTGCCGTATCCAAGAAGCGATAGCGTACATCATTAAGAATTAAAGACTCCTCAATAACATCTCTAGTTGTTCCAGCTATATCTGAAACCATAGCTCTATCATCCTTTAAAAGTGCATTTAAAAGCGTTGATTTACCTGCATTGGGACTACCAACTATTGCAACAGCAATTCCGTCTTTCAACGCATTGCCAAGACTAAAAGTACTCTTTAATGTATCAACCTTAGATATAATCTGATCCAAAATATTTAATAATGCTGTTCTATCCACAAATTCAACATCCTCTTCAGAGAAGTCTAGCTCTAACTCTATCAATGAAATTAGTTCAACCAACTTATCTCTAAGGTCGATAAAATCCATTGAATACCCTCCACGCATCTGATTTGATGCCATAGCGTGAGAAGCCTTATCTGTTGACGAAATCATATCCGCAATTGCCTCTGCTTGGGATAAATCTAACTTCCCAGCTAAAAATGCGCGAATCGTAAATTCACCAGCAGTTGCAACTCGTGCACCATTATTAACTAATAAATTTAATATCTCTTTCTGAATATAAGAAGAGGCATGACAAGATAGCTCAATCATATCTTCACCTGTATATGATACGGGATTGCGAAACAATGAAACGATAACATCATCTACAACACTACCATCTCCATCTACAATATCAGCATAATGTAGAGTATATCCTTTTGCATCAGCAAGTTTTTTACCCGATCGACATCGAATTACAGTATCACAAATTGCAATTGCACTACTACCACTAATTCTAATTATGGCAATTGCCCCTCCGACTCCACTAGCAACTGCAACTATAGTATCATTATTATCTCTGATTTCCACTATTTATTAATTTTTAAAACTTGACCAATACGTAAACTATGTGAATTTTTAAGATTATTCCACTTCACCAGTTGACTTACACTAACCCTAAATTTAAGTGCAATTGCACCTAGATTATCATTTTTCTTAACTTTATAAGTAGTCGAATTTGATTCCAAAGCAAAGAACTTTTGGGTTTTATTCGTTGCATTAGGCTTTAAATATTGAGCTAAAAATAGAGTGTCTTTTTTTAATATATCCTCCTCTTTATCCAAATACTTCATAATATCTGGCTTAGGAAGCTTCAGAGAGTAACTCTTTTTCTGAGCAGGAATAATATCCAATTTATATTGAGGGTTTAATGCTCTAATTACCTCAATTGGAGTCCCAATAGTTGATGTAATTTGTTGAAAGTGCATCAATTTATTCACATTAATAGTGTCTGTAACAAGAGGAATTGAAGTCTCTATAAATGCTAAATTATGCTCTGCAGAGTATGTGTATGCATAAGTTGCCGCAATAAAAGATGGTATGTATCCACGTGTCTCTTTGGGTAGATAGTAATATACATCCCAAAAAGTTTTCGCTCCAGAACCAGCACGCTTTAATGCCTTATTTACATTACCTGGGCCGCAATTGTATGATGCAATAGCTAATGTCCAATCGCCATACAAGTTATACATATCTTTTAAATATTTACATGCAGCTTTAGTGGCTTTTATTGGGTCTCGTCTCTCATCCACAAAAGATGTGATCTCTAAGTTATAACTTTTACCTGTACCATACATGAATTGCCATAACCCTGTAGCACCCATTCTTGAGACTGCAACAGATGATAATCCAGACTCAATAACTGGTAGCATCCTTAATTCTAAAGGCATATCATTCTTCATTAGCTCCTCTTCGATCATAGGGAAATAGTGCTGAGAAAGACCAAGCACGCGACTAATAAGACTCTTGTTTCTACCCGTATATGATACTATATATCTCTTAACAATATCATTATATGTGAATGCGATTGGAGACATCAAGTTCTGAACTCTTTCAATATATATAGAGTCAGGTGTACTAGATGTCATCACTTCTGTCATATCAATATCTATCAAACTTGAGTAGTATTCATCGTAATTACTTACAATACCTTTATTATACCACTCACACAGTACTGAATCATACTGCTCTGGTTCATATTTTAAGTTTAATGGGACATCGAATAAATTTTCATCTTCATTACTGATCGCCATAATCTCAGAGTATATGAATAAGGATAACAGTGAGGTGAAAATAATTTTATAATTCATATCAAAATAATTTTATTTGAGGTATTAGTACCTCTTCTTCAAAATGTTTAAACTAAAATTTAATATTAAAAGTCATACCAAATAGATTTTGATTTCCTTTACTCTGAGAGTATATGTTAGTGAAAATAGGCTCTAAGTTCATTGATAAATCATCACTAACATCATAATCTTGTAGATGAGCATCTACGTGAGCATCTACTATATTAAGGAGGTATAATCCAGCGGTTATAATTAAAGATAAGTCTCGGTTCCTTCTATAACTTCTCTTGAGATTATTTAGGTAGTCAGCGTCATACCTGCCATTAAATTCGTCGATAGTAGAATCATCTCCATCGGAAACAAGGTCTGAGGCTAGTTTAAATCTCTGGTAACCTCGATTGTTGAAGTCAATAACGTATGCCATAGTTGCAAAACCACCCATTACGATTGGCACTTTCCAATAACTTTTATTGTAAAATTGTCCAGCACCAGGACATATTGTAGATAAAGTTGTTGCTTTTTTCACAGAAGTCATCGCTCCGTCATAATTCACAACACCATCACCAAGGAAATAAACATACGACACAAGTGCCCCTGCAAATAGAAGTTGCCTATATGTGTTATGTTGTATCATCCTTGTCTGTACTGGATTCAGCTCCTCTCTCGTAGCGTTACGGCGTAACATAGCATCATACTCCGATTTATATTTAGAGTAGGTCTTATTTTGTTTAATTCCAAAAAATAATGCAGATCCTGCCGTACCATACAATACAGGAATTTTCCATACCTGATCGTTGTACAACTGAGAGAAACCTGGAACTACCAAAGATATAGCTGTCATTCTTGATATCGGAATAGAGTCTCTAAAATATCTATTATATTTGGCAGGCTTCATATCTTTATTTAACTTTCGTTGCTCCTTTTTAGGCAATGACTGAAATAAGCTATCGGACATTGTTGTTGAGTCAGGTAACATATTCATGCCTAATGAGTCTAAAGCTATGCTATCCACAGAGATTGAATCGACACTGCGAATAGAATCCATCTGAGTAGAGTCCATTCGTAATGAATCTGTACTCAAAGAGTCTAATAATGGTTTTTTTAATCCCACTTGCGTTAATACACCACCAACAACTTTATACCTTATATTTACATCAAGAGTATCTTTTACAGCGTCAACACTATTTCGATCTTTTCTCCTCTTTTTTGATTTTTTACTTGAATCATTGTCCCCATCAAATGAACTATTAAATACACCAAGTGTCGCACTCTTATCACTAGCGTACAGAGTAAAGTCTGACGATATTAATAGAATCAAAACCAGATATAAATAACGATTAATTAATTTGATATTTTTAAACATAAATAGATATTATTAAACAGAATATATCACTTTTAAATTGTGTGCTTCTCAAAATTAGATATAAATTTCTCAATATCTAGGTCATTTTCAAAATCTACAACAATCTTACCTCCGCCTCTCTTATCTCTCTTGATACTAATATTTTGAGAAAATAGATTCTCAAGGTGTTCTACTAGTTTATTATAACTATCAGGATACTCTTCATCAACCACCTCTTTGGCAGGCTTTTGCTCTGCAATATTTTTTACCAACTCTTCAACTTGACGAACAGAGAACTCTTTTTTAACCGTTTTCTTCAGCACTAAAAGTTGTTGCTCATCAGGTGCTGCTGCCATAGCTTTTGCATGCCCCATTGTTATATATCCATCTCTTAGAGCAGACTGAATCTCCAAAGACATATTTAACAATCTCATGTAATTTGCAATTGTTGATCGCTTTTTTCCAACTCTAATAGATAGTGCGTCTTGCGTCATGTTGCACTCATCAATGAGACGTTGAAGACTCAAAGCAACTTCTATTGGATTTAGGTCTTGTCTTTGAATGTTCTCAACTATAGCCATCTCGTGCAGAGTTTGGTCATCAACCTCTCTAATGTATGCAGGGATAGATGTTAGTCCTGCAGACTGGCACGCTCTACATCTTCTTTCTCCACTTATTATTGTAAAAGAGTCTACTCCATTTCTACGTACAGTAATTGGCTGAATAACCCCCAATGTTCTTATTGAATTAGCCAATTCATCCAAGCTCTCTTTATCAAAAAGAGTTCTTGGTTGCTTTGGATTAGATATGATTTTGTTTAGATCAATCTCTTCCATGTTACTAGCGCTAGTTTTAGCAACTACAACTGGAGCCTCTATGTCAAATATGGCACTAAGTCCTCTACCTAATCCCCCTCTATTTTTTTGCATATTTATAAATAAATTTCAAGACTATTAATGATAATAATATACTGTTTTGAGAAATTATTGTTTCTCTTGTTGCGCACGCTTCTCTCTCTTAACAAACTCTTTTGCAAGATTCATATAATTGACACTTCCAACAGATGCCGCGTCGTGTAACAAAACAGGTTTTCCATAACTAGGTGCTTCACTAAGACGTACATTTCGTTGTATTATTGTCTCAAAAGTTAAGTGACCAAAGTGTTCTTTGACCTCAAAAGCAACTTGGTTTGCTAACCTTGTTCGGGCATACATTGTCAGGACAAAGCCTTCAATGTCTAATTGAGGATTTAGTTTTGATTTAACTGTTTTAATTGTGTTCAAAAGTTTACCCAACCCTTCAAGTGCAAAATACTCACACTGCACAGGAATCAAGACACTATCTGCTGCAACTAGGCAATTAACTGTAGTAAAACCAAGAGATGGCGAGCAATCGATAAATATGTAATCATATGAATCTTTCACTTCACTAAGAGCTTTTTTCAATCTAAAGTGTCCATCGTCCATATTAGACAATTCAGTCTCCGCTCCCACTAGATTGATACTAGAGGGAAGAATCCATAAATTTTTAATATCAGGAGATCTAACAACCGTCTCCGACACTTTTGCATCACCAATAATACAGTCATAAATATTTGCACTATTTATGTCTAGTCCCAACCCTGAAGTTGCATTAGCTTGTGGATCAGCATCAACGAGTAGCACTTTCTTTCCCATTACGGCAAGACAAGCTGCAATATTTATTGATGTTGTAGTTTTACCCACTCCGCCCTTCTGATTGGCTAGAGAGACAATTTTACCCATTATTTTCCTCAATTTTAAAGTTTATTCCCTGCAAATTTAATCAAAATAATTAGTATCTATTAAAAAATGCGTATATTTGATGCTAATAAATATTACTTTTTAAAATTATGGAGGAACAAAAAGTGGATTTTAACGGTGATTTAAGAGATAATGACGTTAATATCGAGTCGAAAAAAATCGTACAGTCAAGTCATAAAATTGAACAATCATCGTACGTAATGGATATACTTTCTGTTATTGGGGTTTTAGGAATCACTATGATAGCTAGTAGCTTAATTATGGGTGTACTAGTCAATACAGGTAGTGCAAGTAAAGCATTTGCACTCTTCCTATCATATACAATACCATTCTCGTTGACAATTATATTTGCGATTTGGTTGTTCTTGCATAAAGGATATAAAAATGTTCTACCTAAATTTTCAATGTCATTTATTAATGCTCCGCTAGTTTTGTATGGTTGCGTACTACTTATTCTATCTAGTGTTGTTCTTGAGCCTGTGATCAGTATATTTCCGAAAGAGTGGATGACGACTCTGAATAAACAGATTGGGTCTAGTGGTTGGTCAATGTTGACAACTATAGTTATGGCTCCTATATTAGAAGAGATCCTATTCAGGGGGGTAATACAGGGTAGTGCAATGTCGAGATTTGGTGCTATGAGAGCTATATTTATATCGTCGGCTGTATTTGGACTAATCCATATAATGCCCCAACAGGTAATATACGCATTTGTCGTTGGACTAGTCCTTGGATACGTATATTGGAAGACGAAGTCTATTATGTCGGTAATCACAATTCATGCCTTTAACAATAGTTTAGTATTTATTCAAAAGAGTATCTTTGGGGATGATCTATCAAACGTCACTGTTAGAGAGCTTATAAAAAATGATACACTCTATTGGATAACATATTCAATTATAACAATACTGTTTATTACTGCTCTTGTGTTACTACTCCAGCAGAGTTCAAAAGCAGATAAGCTAAAGAAAGAGAGTCTCATCTAAGATGTAACGCTATCAAAATAGAGCTATATTCTCAAACTTGACGAATCATATTAAAGCAAAATTACACAACATAAAGAGTTCTGTAGACGTTATCTAAAAAAACAGTTTGATACTTCTATGAAAAAACATACCTTTGTGAATTAAAGATGCAGAAACTACAATACATATTAATTATATGCCTTACAATGGCATCGTTTGGTTGCAAAAGATTACTTGATCCTTTTACGACTGAAGAGATCGTTGTGGCTAGTGTCGGCGAGAGAAAACTACTCAGTGATGATGTCGAGTACATATTTACTGAAAACATGACAACAGAAGATAGTCTTGTCATACTAGAGTCCTATATAAATATGTGGATTAATAATCAGTTGAAATTAGAACGAGCAGAGTTAATGTTTTCTGAAAGTCAAGAGGATATTGATAATATGGTTGAGGAGTATCGCAATTCACTATTAAACTATAAATTAGACCAACACTACATAAATAAAAATATTGATGGGACTATTACAGAGTCAGACATCAATGATTATTATAGTAAAAACTCAAAGGAGTTTCGATTAGACAATGTTATTGTCAAAGGTAGAGTTGCTATTATCCCTGAATCATATAGGCAATCGGTTAAGCTTTTGGAGTTGATGAAGAGTCCAAACTCTGAAAAACAGCAAGATTTTATCGATATATGTGATAAGAACAATTTTCAACTAGTTAACTTTGACGATTGGGTAGATTTCAGTAAACTGTTAGGATACCTGCCGACAAGGAAAGAGGAGAGCTACACAAAACTACTGAATAAATCAGAGGTGCAGTTCATGTCTGACGAATCAAATAAATATCTTTTCAATATATACGAAAGTAAAAACAAAGGAGATATTGCTCCAATAGAGTTTACAAAAGATAAAATTCGTAAAATTATATTGAACCAACGACGAGTTGATGTTATAAAGGCTTACGAGGATAGCTTATATGTCAAAGCTAAACAAGCAAATAGAATAAGTATAAATATATATAAAAATGAAGCAGAATCAATAGACTCTTTAATAGTAGATTCGTTGTAATTTTGTTATACCTTTAATCCATAAAAATAGATAACTATATAATATGTTAAAAAAAACACTATCTTTAATCTGTTTTGCGACTTTAAGTTTCGCAACTAGCACATTTTCTCAAGAACAATTTGTGGCAGACAAAGTTGTTGCAGTTGTCGGAAACTCTGCAATTTTCTACTCGGACTTAGTAGATATGGGAGCACAAATAGATAAGCAACGCAAGGAAGAGGGTTATACGCTTGATAGAGATGTTAAAAATGAGGCATTGGAGAGGTTGATGTTACAAAAGCTTCTATACAACCAAGCTCTTATTGACTCTGTTGAGATTCAATCTAGCAATATTGAGATGGGTGTTGAGGAGAATGTACAAAAAATCATAGCTGATCTAGGTTCTATATCTGCGGTTGAGAAGAAGTATGAAAAGCCTATTTATGAGATAAAAAAGGATATGATTACTCAATATGAGGAGATGTCATATGCTCAATCAATGCAACAAACAGTTCAGGATAAAATCAAAATTACACCTGGGGAGGTATCTCGTTACTACAAGTCTCTTCCTAAAGACTCTCTACCTAAGATTCCTGAACAATATGTTTATGCCCAAATAACAAAAGTTCCAACTTCAACTAAAGAGGCTAAGCAGCGCACAAAAGAGACTCTTCTTGGACTAAGAGAGAGAATTGTTAACGGAACAAGATTTGAGGTCCTTGCTCGTATGTACTCTATTGATCAGAGTAGTGCACTTAGGGGTGGTGAGATGGATCCTTGTCCAGCTGCCAACTATGTAAAACCATTTGCAGATGCCCTTATAAAACTAAAACCAAATCAAGTTTCAGAAGTTATTGAGACAGAGTTTGGATTCCATATAATACAGTTGATAGGTCAAAAAGGCGATTTGTACCATTGTCGTCATATATTGATAAAACCTGTATTTTCAAACGTAGAGATTCTGGAGACTAACACAACTCTTGATAGTATTGCTAATATGATTAAGTCAGATTCAATTAGCTTTGCAGAGGCGGCATTATTACATTCGGATGATGAGTACTCGAAGCAGAATGGTGGAATTGTAAGTAATTATGAGATATTAAAAGCATACTATCCTATGGCTAGAGCAAACCATACATCAACAAAAATCTCGAAAGAGGAGTTGATGCCTACGGAGTATCGTGAACTACAAAACCTAAAAATAGGTGAAATCTCGGAATCATTTAAATCTAACGATTTACATGGTAATATGCTAAGTAAAGTAGTTAAGCTTATTGAAATTATACCTTCACACTATCCTAATTTAGAGAATGACTACCTTTTAATTGAGGAGACTGCACTAGCGGACAAAAAAGACCAAGGATTTCAAGAGTGGATTAATAAGACAATATCATCAATGTATATCAGAATAGATACAGATGTTGATACATCTCTTTTTAAGAACCAAAATTGGGCAAAGTAGTTAACAACATAAAACTTTCCCACTAGATTAGCAGATAATAAATTTAGAATACTTTAATTTTACCACATTGTTTGGAGTGAAACTATATAATAATCGCAATTGGCTCGTTTGTTTGTCAATACTACTGTGCGCAACTTTCATCACATATGCACAAACGAACACTGACAATACACGAAAAAGTCCAGTAAATTTTAAGGCTGATTTTATTCGACCCGTTAAGGTCGGTGACTCATCTGCTATTAATCTTCTCGGCAATGTAGTTTTTTACCACAAAGATAATGGAACGATAATTACTTGTGATAGTGCCGTAAGGTACAATAATACACGTATTGAGTGTTTTAAAAATGTGGTGGTTAACAAACAAGAGACTTATCTATATGGAGATCGAGTAGATTATAATGGAGATATGAATATTGCAAATGTTTATGGTCCAATAATCAAAATGGTAAATAAAGATGCGACAATGTACACGCATAAATTTGCATTTAATACTCTAACAAATATTGGAACTTTTGGTGGTGGCGCAACGATGAGCCAAAATGAAAATTTACTAGAGTCTGAAAGAGGATTCTTTAATGCTGATAGTAGTATTCTTGTCTGCGTTGATGATGTTGAGATTAAAAATCCTGATTATAAACTTCAATCGGACTCTGTTTCATATAATCTAAATAGCGATATTGCCACGTTTTATACACAAACATACATATGGAACTCTAAAGGGGAGATACTTAGTGCTAAAAAAGGGCTATACGATCAACGCAATACAACTTATAAATTCACTTCTGATTCATACATTCTTACAGAGAAACAAGAGTTGTGGTCTGATACTCTGAACTACGATAGTAAGGCTGAAAACGCTATATTATTTAACAATATTCAGATGTTAGATGATGGACAAAAGGTTATGTTATTTGGAGACTTTGCAGAGTACTGGGGATCTTTAAATAATGCGTTAATAACAGACGATCCTTCGATTATTAACTTTGATCCTAGCCAGCCTGACACGTTGTATATGAGATCTGACACTATATTTATAGAGACCGTTAGTACAGACTCATTACTTGCTGTTGATTCTACTGTAGTGGAAGAGGAGGAGTATATTGAGAATAGAGGGGTCGAGAGTAATCCAATTTCATCTGATAGCGTAATCGTAACAGACAGTTTGAATAGTAGTATTAAGTCTGATAGTTTAGGACTAAGTGGTATTCGTGAGACTGAAATAGTTGAATCAGACTCTATCAAAGCAGAGATAGGTGAGGCAAAAGAGTTAAGTCGCTCCGAACAAAGAAAATTAAAAAGAGAGAGAAAAAAGGAGTTAAAGAGGGAGAAGAAACGACTAGCCAAAGAGGAGAAGTTAGCTGAATTAAGAGCTAGAATTGCGTTAAGAGATAGAGCTAAGGTACTAAAAGATTCCATTGAAGCTGCTGCTAAAGACTCGATCAATTTAGAGTTGTTAGGTGATAGCATCGTTATGGACTCTATTTCTGAGATTTTGCCTATTGAGAAGGACTCTGTTCAGCACATAATAAAGGCATATAATAATGTACGAATATACAGAAGTGATTTTCAAGCAGTCTGTGACTCTATGATTGGATTCAGTTTAGACTCAACACTACATCTATATATCAAGCCTATATTGTGGAATCAGGCGAACCAAATTACATCCGAAGAGATAGATATATATACAAAGAATAAAGCTATGGATAAGGCTGTATTTAGAGGTGAGCCTATTATGGCATCTAAGGTTGGAGATGACTACTTCAATCAAATCAAGGGTAAAGTCATGGAGGCTATTATGATTAATAATGAGATAAAGCGTATCGAGGTTATTGGTAATGGGCAAACATACTATTATATGCAGGATGATAAGGATCAAAGCATTAAGGGTTTCCTTGTAGTAGAGTCTGCGGATATTACATTTGCTATGGATAGTAATGCAATTGAGAAGATAAATTACAAAGTAAATCCGGTATATAAGCTATATCCAATGGATAAAATACCGTTGACGCAAGAGATTATACTTCCTGGTTTTGAGTGGGAAGAGGCTAGGCGTCCGATGAGTAAAAAGTCTGTTTTCAACCGTAGTATCAGAAGTTCAAGAAGACCAGAGTACGAATCAAAGTCAGTTCCAATATTCAATATTACCAAGAGTATTTTTGAAAATAAAGAGAAGATGATCCAAGATGGCATCTGGTGGGAGCGTAATGAGACAATTACGGATAGTACACTGCAAGGTCTATAGATAATTACTATAGATGCTAATGCTGACAATCTCGATCAAATAAAAGAACTAGAGTAAAAAGTATATAATATTTCAATTTTACAACAAAAAAAACAAATGCACAAACAACCAGAAATAGCTATTTTGACTCAAAATATGTTGATGGGACTAGGACTCAAGTCAATTATTGAGAAGATTATACCTATTGTAAATATTGAAATTTTTCAATATTTTAACGACTTAGTTGAATCTGACTCGAATAGATATTCTCACTATTTTGTCTCGTTTCATCTTTTCTGTATGCACAGAAATTTTTTCGTTGAGAGTAAGAATAAAACTATCCTTATCATAGATGATGCTCTACAGCAGCAGAATCACGATATGCAAACTATTAATATGAATCAAAGTGAAGAGATGTTGGTACACTGCATTTTGAAGCTACATGAAAATAGAAGTCACCATCATCCACACTCAATAGGGCATAGTATGCACAGCCATGCTGCACCCACTGTAAATACAAAACAAGCACTATCTGTCAGAGAGTGTGAAGTTTTAAAATTAATTGCCAAAGGCTATATAAATAAGGAGATTGCGGAGACACTGCACATAAGTACAACAACAGTTATATCTCATCGCAAAAGTATAGTTTCCAAGTTAGCGATAAAATCTGTTGCAGGATTGACAATATATGCAATTGCTAACGGGTATGTCAATATTGAATCATTATAGAGTAACAAAACATTAACAAATCTATCTTTACCCAATTCGACCATATATTATAGTTGCTAAATTCCTCATAAATGAGGATTGCGTATCTCATAATAATAGCGTTTATTTGTAGTCTGAATATAACACACTTATGACTATCAATAAACTATCCCTTATATTACTATTTTTAATATCCATAACGCACCTTTCTGCACACGATACCGAGGTCTCTCCTAATAGTGAGACTCTGGATACTATTGTATCTATTGACTACGTTGAAGTGTCAAGTATTAAGCAAGGTTTAACTTTCTATAATAAACCAATTACATCATCGATAATAAATCGTCGTAAAATTGAAGAGTGTGGTATTTTCAGTCTCAAAAACATATCTGAATTAGTTCCTAATTTATATATGCCTGAGTATGGATCTCGCATCACCTCTTCTGTCTATATACGAGGACTTGGCGCGCGTATCGACCAACCAGTAATAGGTCTTAATGTCGATAATGTACCCATATTAAGTAAAGATAACTTTGACTTTGAGATGGCTGACGTTGAGCGAATAGAAGTTCTGCGAGGGCCTCAAAGTACACTTTTTGGGCGAAACACAATGGGGGGGTTGATTAATGTGTACACGATCTCACCACTGTCGTATCAGGGCACAAGAGTTGGTATAGATTATGGCAATGGCAATAGTTGGAAAGTCCGTGCATCGTCGTACAATAAACTAGGAACGAATTTAGGTCTTGGCGTTTCGGGTTACTTCTCTCATACAGATGGATTTTTCACAAACGTAGCAACCGATGAAAAACTTGATTGGGAGAGTATTGGAGGTGCAAGATTTCGCTTACAATGGCGTGGAGATAGTGATCTAGCAATAGACAATACATTTTCATTTTCAGTTCTCAAACAAGGGGGCTATGCTTACGCCTTAATTGATAATGATGAGATAGATTATAATGATCCGAGCTCTTTCGACCGAACAAATATAAGCTATGGTTTGACAATTCGTAAAGATTACGATAAATTTTCAATATCTGGAATCTCAAGTTATCACTACACTGATAATATAATGACTCTTGATAATGACTTTAGACCTGTATCATATTTCACTCTACAACAAAAAGTTAAAGAGCACAATATTACAGAAGATATAGTTATTAAGTCACAAGAGGGAGCATCATCTTATAGTTGGTTATTTGGAGCATTTGGCTTCTTTAAGCATACCAATATGGATGCACCTGTGACGTTTAAAGAGGATGGTATTAATGATTTAATATTATCAAATGCTAATGAACACGATCCTGAGTACAATTATGAGTGGCTTGACAAAACTCTATTACTTGAGAGTCGCTTCAAAATCCCTAATTATGGCTTTGCACTATACCACCAATCTGAATACTCGATTGGGCATTGGAACTTTACTGCTGGAGTACGTGTTGACTATGAAACATCAACACTTAAATATAACAACTATACAAATACTAATTACCAGGCTATACATAGGGAGAGTGGAGATAAGTATCCAGCAAACCTTATTATAGATAACAATGAAGAGCTTAAACAATCTTTTATTGAGGTTCTACCTAAAGTATCTGTATTATATAAAATAAATAGTATAGGGTCGTTATATGGCTCTATCTCAAAAGGCTACAAAGCTGGTGGTTTCAATACACAGATGTTCTCGGATGTTCTACAACAACAGATGATGTCAGAAATTTCAGGTATGAGCTCTCAATATAATGCAGAAGATATAGTAAAATATAAGCCAGAGTATAGTTGGAATTATGAAATTGGAGGTAACTTTTTATGGAGAGACACTGGAATTAAGGCAGATTTTGCACTATTCTATATTGATTGTAGGGACCAACAACTAACAATCTTCCCAGAGGGAATGACAACAGGACGCATGATGACAAATGCAGGTCAAACACGCAACTATGGAGTTGAATTCTCATTAAATGCAGATATTACAGATCAATTTACTGCCACAGCAAGTTATGGATATACCAATGCTAAATTTGTAGATTACAAAGATGGTAAGAATGATTATAAGGGTAAATATGTGCCATATGCTCCGCGCCACACGCTATCGACTCAATTGAGATACTCTATACCTCTACATAAATCATGGGGCGAAAACCTAGTGATAAATGCTGGAGTTAGAGGTATTGGTAAGATATATTGGGATGAAAGTAATACGACCGACCAGGGAGCATACGCTCTTTTGGATAGTTCTATTTTCTTAGAGAACAGTGGCTACTCAATAGGTATTTGGGGCAAAAATTTAACAAATACCGATTATAGTACATATTATTTTAAATCAATAGGAAACTCATTTACACATAAAGGGCGTCCACAAACATTTGGAGTTACACTAAATATTAATTTATAAATAAAACAGTTTTAAAAATGAAAAAATTATTCGTATTTGCAATTGCGTTAGTATCTCTATTCGCAACCTCATGTAGTAAAGATGAAGAGACACCTGCACCAACACCTAAACCAGTACCAACGGAGCTTACATTTGAAGGAACATTGAAGTCTGTAAATGCAGGAGGTGGAGCCTTTACTCAAGAGGGGAAAGTGGAGTTTAAGGTTATAAACATCGGAACAGAGAGTGCAACTCTTTGGATGTATAAGCCTCAATTTGCAAATGGTATGCCAGCTAGATTTGACATGGAGGTAAAAGGAATTGCGAGGAAAACTAGTGGTGATGATATTAATTTGGTAGGGACTAATTTAATTCCTTATATCGGAGTTAAACCATATAAAGATTTCAAAATGACAGACCTAACAGGTACTATTTCAGATGAAGCTACTAAGTTAGTAGTTGAATTTAAATGTATGGGACATATGGTAACATATACAGGTGACATCAAGAAGTAAAACTATCTTGCAATAAAAAAGCGTCGTTCTCAAACTTATTTGAGAACGACGCTTTTTTTATTATATTTAAATCTATTACTTAGCAGCGGCAGCAGCTTCTTTATTTAAAAGATCAATTTGTGTTTTAGCTTTTGCAATATTGTTACCAGCGGTAACTTTGCTGTAATACTCCATAGCCTTCACTTTATCCTTCTTATTATCATAAGCAGAAGCAACCAAGAATGTAGCATCACCTTTAGTTGCAAGATCAGTTTGTGCAGCTATAGCCTTATCTCCGTATGAAATAACTTTGTCAAAATTTCTTGAGTTATTTGCAACCTGAAGTGTCAACATAAGAGCAGTTGAATTTTTAGGATCTAATTTTAGGATCTCGTCCATTCCAGCGTAAAAACCAGCATAATCCTTAGCTTCTGCACACTTGTTAGCATCAAGCATCTTGTAGTATATATACTTTTTGTTTGCACTTACAGCAGCAGCCTCATATTTAGAGTGAGTTTTACCAAGAGCAATAATATCATTGTAGATAGTGTATCCTTTAGCATCACCCATCTCGCAATAACTCATTGCTAAATTCAATCCCAAGCCAGTATCTTTAGGATTTGCTTTATAACCTTTTGCAAAAATCGCAGCAGCTTTAGCATAATCTTTTGAATTAAAAGCCTGAGTAGCTAACATTGTGTAAGCTTTAGATGTCATTTTTCTACTCTTAACAGTAACAGTTATATCCGAGTAAAGTTCACCTAATTCAGCAGCCTTATTAAATTTAACAATTGCCTCTTCAAGTTTACCTCTTTTCGCCAATCCCATACCTAAAGCATAATAGCAATTAGGGATAGTTTTTTTCGCACCCGTTACGAATCCCGCAGCCTCTGCACCCGCGCTAGAGCCCATTTTAATAACCTCCTCAAATACAGGAATAGCTTCAGCAGTCTTCTTTAGCTTTAAAAGTTCAGCACCTTTTGTATATTTTGCGCTTACTTCCGCAGCAGTTTGGGCATCAACGCTAGCAATGCACCCCAAAGTGGCAAATGCCACTACCATCATTTTAATTTTGTTCATAATAATACAAGTAATCTTTTAAATGTTATATGATTTTAAAGTTTGTTTTATAAAAATATTATCTCAGTTTAACCATAGTTTTTACTATGTGCCAATCTTTCATACAAAATTAATTTTTTTCATCGTATATGCAATACTAAATTCGTAGTTTCGCAAAAAAAGATTTAATAAGCTCCCTACATTCGGACTCTAAGACCCCTTTCACAACCACTGTTTTTTGGTGTAAAATACTTTTTTCGAGAGTACTATATCCTCTTTTTTCATCATCAGTACCGTAAACGACTCTCCCAATCTGGCTCCAATAGCATGCACCAGCACACATAACACAAGGTTCTACTGTTACGTATAGCGTACAATCCTTTAGGTACTTAGCACCAACTGCCGAAGTAGCCGCCGTAATAGCCAGTATCTCTGCGTGAGCCGTCGCGTCGGATAGGGTCTCAACCATATTGTAGCCCCTGCCGACCACAAGTCCATTACACACAATAACCGCTCCAATTGGAACTTCGCCGCAATCTAAAGCCTTATGAGCCTCATTTATTGCTTTGCGCATAAAAATTTCATCCTCATTATTAGATGTATTCATAAAATTGCCTATCTTTGAAGTTTATAAAATATACTCTACAAATATAAGAAATAATAAACAAATAAATAGAGAATTAGGTAATGTATAGAAGTAATACTTGCGGAGAACTTCGCATAGAGAATCTAAATCAGAGAGTAACCCTTGCGGGTTGGGTGCAAAAGGTGCGAAATCTTGGGGCGATGACATTCATCGACATTAGAGATAGATATGGTATAACTCAACTTGTTGTTGAAGAGAACTCATCTGAAGAGATTAAGAGTATCGCAACTCATCTTGGAAGAGAGTTTGTGATACAAGTTACGGGAGATGTTATTGAACGTGCTTCTAAAAACCCAAAGATGGAAACTGGTGATATTGAGGTTGTTGTTAAAGAACTAATAGTTCTAAATGCTTCAATTACTCCACCGTTTACAATCGAAGAGAATAGCGATGGTGGTGACGAACTGAGAATGAAGTACCGCTATCTTGATTTGAGAAGAGCTCCATTGAAAAAAGCGATGATTCTTAGACATAAGATGGCTCAATCTATTAGAACATTCCTTGATAAAGAGGGATTCCTTGAGATTGAAACTCCATATTTAATTAAATCGACTCCAGAAGGTGCTCGTGACTTTGTTGTGCCATCTCGTATGAATTTAGGTGAATTTTATGCTCTACCTCAATCACCTCAAACATTTAAACAACTTTTAATGGTTTCGGGATATGATAAATATTTCCAAATTGTACGTTGTTTCCGTGATGAGGACCTTAGAGCAGATCGCCAACCTGAATTTACTCAGATTGACTGTGAGATGTCTTTCGTTGATAGAGATGATGTTATATCTACATTTGAGGGTATGGCTAAGTTTCTATTCAAAGAGACTTTAGATGTTAAACTTGAGAATACATTCCCTCGCATAACATGGGATGATGCAATGGCTAGATATGGCTCTGATAAGCCTGATATCCGTTTCGGAATGGAGCTAAATGATATTACATCTGAGGCGAAAAGTGCTGATTTTGTTGTGTTTAATTCAGCAGAACACATTGGAGCTATTGTTGCAGAGGGATGTGCATCATATACACGTAAGCAAATTGATGAACTTACTGCATTTGTAAAGCGACCACAAATTGGAGCAACAGGTTTAGTTTGGGTTAAATTTGAAGAGAATGGAAATATCAAATCTAGTATTGATAAATTCTTTACTTCAGATCAACTGAAAGCTTGGGGAGATAAATGTGGCGCTAAAGGTGGAGACTTAATGTTAATCACTTCTGGTACTCGTAAAAAGGTATTATCTGCACTTTGCGAGCTACGTCTTGAGATGGGTAGCAAGTTGGGACTTAGAGATAAAACTGTTTTTGCTCCTCTATGGGTAGTTGACTTCCCTCTTCTTGAGTGGGATGAGGACTCACAAAGATTCTTTGCAATGCACCACCCTTTCACATCTCCAAAGCAGGATCAATTAGATCTATTCTCAACTGATCCAGGTGCAGTGAAAGCTGATGCTTATGACTTTGTAGTTAATGGTGTTGAAGTTGGAGGAGGATCTATCAGGATTCATAACTCTGACTTACAAAATAAAATGTTTAAAGTGTTAGGATTCACAGATGAAGAGGCTAAGAAGCAGTTTGGATTCTTAATGGATGCCTTTCAGTACGGTGCGCCCCCTCATGGTGGTATTGCGTTTGGTTTTGATAGATTTTGCTCTCTATTTGGAGGAAGCGACTCTATTCGTGACTACATTGCATTTCCGAAAAATAATTCAGGTAGAGATGTTATGATTGACTCTCCATCGACAATTGCAGATGCACAATTAAATGAATTATGTTTAGAAGTTACAAAAATTAATGATAAAAAGTAATTTTTACTACTTTTTATTTGGAATATAATATTTTTCACTTATCTTTGCACTCGCAATCAGGAAGTGGGGTTGCAAAGTTAGTGAAGAATGGGAGTATAGCTCAGCTGGTTCAGAGCATCTGCCTTACAAGCAGAGGGTCCTTGGTTCGAATCCATGTACTCCCACAAAAAAGACAATTACAGAAATGTAGTTGTCTTTTTTTATGGGCATACGTAAAATTGTCCTTTAGTATCAATAGAGCTAGACTCAATTAGCATTAAAACGGATCAATCTGAATTCTAGGTGGAGTATTAATCTTTCTATGTAATATTTTCTATCTTTGTTTTATGAATAT
>CAMQVY010000022.1 GCA_947038405.1 uncultured Rikenellaceae bacterium
TACATTGTAAAACAAACCTATCGTTTTAATGCTAATAGCACTAGACTCAATTCGTTGCTTTTTTTAAAGCAACAAAATCGTATGTCAAGTCAGTTTAATTATGTGTTAAATCGATCTTGCTCGTAGTCGTCTAATTATTATTTAGTCTTTATGACGATGTGGATTAACTGCCGTATGTCATGTAAAATAAATATTTTAATTTACTCTAATTATTAATACGATCTAACACTTTACTCCAAGCATTTGCATCGAAAAGAGAACTTTCTCTCATTGTGTCGTACATAACTTTAAAGCGTGACATCGGGATTGTAAATGCAATTTCATTATGTTCTATGTGTGGGCGAACAGATGGATCAAGAAAGCCTATGAACGATCTATAGCCACCTTGACTATTTTCATTTATAACCTGAGTTACAACTGAGGAGCAACCAGATCCAAATTGTGCAGTAACTGTGTCAGAGTCATTTCTATCAAAGAATGCCCAAGCTGATAATCCGCTTAATACATCTGCTGTAGCTAAAAACAACAGAGCCTCTACATCATCAAATGAACTAAGATTATCTATCCTTGAAAAGTTAAGGTATTTACCATCTTTTCGTTGAACTCCTATTTTATCAACGATGTCAGTTACGAGTTCAGGCGTCTGTTTGTAACGCTCTTTGGTTGATACAAAATTCGGAACAAATTCGGGCATTTCAGAGTATCCACTGTAAAATTTACCCCCGCCACAGCCAATATTTTCTCCATCTAAACTCACAGTAATACCATTGCGCATATCTTTTAGGTGTTTAAAATAACAACCGCCTACTTTTGGAGTTTTAGCTGTTGGGTTTTCTGAATACCATATTGCAATTGGGAGTACCTGTTTTGGGCCAAAGGCTTTTCTGAAATTTTCAATAAATTTAGCTATTTCCATATGACATACTATTATTATAAAATAAAAATTATATGTAGTGCATAAACGTAAAGTTATAAATTATATTCTAATATATTATGTTGTAGTATAGGGCCCCCCTAGATTTTATAAAAAAAAGAGAGTCAACACTTCCGACTAGGATGTTAACTCTCTTTGGTATTAATTTTAGTTTAATAGGATATTATGTCTATCTTTTTGAGCCTAATTTACCACCCTTAGAACCACCTTTCAAACTGAATATATTTTGATCGTAACTGAAAGTTTTCAATCTAACCTCTCTATCTCTCTTTAAAGCTAACTTAATTAATTTATCCATTAGCTTATCAAATGCAATACCGCTTGCTTCCCATAGATAAAATGACAGTGATCCAGGAATAGTATTTATTTCATTAACATATACCATATTATCACTCTCATCTATAATGAAGTCTATCCTTGCAACACCATTTGAAGATAGTACTCTAAAAGTCTCGGATGCTAAGAACTGGATCTTCTCAGTAACCTCTTGTGGTAGATCAGCAGGAAGACGACGCTTTGTACTTTGCATACCATTTGATGACTTACCACCGCCACTACTCATGTATTTATCTTCATAACTTAGAATATCTCCGCTTCTAACAGGCTCTTCACATACAGACGCTTGGTTCTCCGCATAATCGCCCAATACAGAGCAGTTAATCTCTTTCAGGTTCACAACCATCTTCTCAACTAGAATACGATCTGCGAAACGCTCTGCTAACTCAACAGCTTTAATGAAACCCTCTCTGTCGTGTCCAGTAGATATACCAACACTAGAGCCTAAATTAGCTGGCTTAACAATAATTGGATAGCCTAGTTCTGTCTCTACTCGTTGTATGAATGCCTCCTTCTTAGTAAACCAATCTCTATTAGTGAACCATACGTAGTCGATAACTGGAACATTGCTCTCTTTTAAAATCATCTTCATGTAGATCTTGTCCATACCATTCGCTGAAGATACTGGATTACATCCTACATAAGGAATCCCGATAAGCTCCATTAATCCTTGGAAAGTGCCATCTTCACCATTTGTTCCATGTAGTACAGGTAGTACAACATCTAGCGAAGTCAAAACATTACTACCAAATAGGCAACTTTTTTTCTTATAAAGATTATAATCTCCATAATTTGGAGCCATATAAACCTCTTTACATTGGTTTAATAGTTGATCTGTATCTCGATAGTTTTCTACATCTAGCAAGGCATCACCACTATACCAAACACCTTTTTTTGTTATATATATAGGTACAATTGTATATTTCACTTTGTCAAAAGCATTAATAGCTTGTAACGCTGAAATTACTGAAATTTCGTGCTCAACGGATCTCCCGCCAAAAAAAACGCCAACTTTAATATTCATCACTAAATTTTATTTAAATGTATCTGGTAAATCATTCTCATATAATACTATATCACCACTCTTTAAAACGCCTCCTAAATGGCTTATTGCATCTGTAAACGATGTAGCTTGGTATATCTTCGTTTTGTCGAAAGGAGTCGATAATAGCCCTTGCATTATCGCATCTCTATTGTAAGATCCAACAACAATAACATAATCAGCTGAGGTTGCTATTTGCGCTCCAAAATTGGTGTTATATTCAACCTGCTTATCTCCTAACTCAATTAGACCTGGAGTAACAATAATACGTTTACCTGTTTCAAATCTGCCCAAAACATCTAATGCCATTTTTGCTCCGCTTGGGTTTGAATTGAAAGCATCGTCTATTATTGTGATGCCACCACTAGTTTTTCTTATATTTAGTCTATGCTCAACTTGTTCAATATGGCTAACTGCATATTGAATAGAGTTGACAGGGACTTCTAATTCTCTCGCGACAATAGATCCTGCTAAGATATTAGATAGATTATGACTTCCGACTATTTGAGTGAATAAACTCTCCGAAACAACACCCTCTCCCTCTATTGAAAAATTACTACCCATGTTCGAGTAGTTAATATTATCAAGATAGTAGTCTGCACTTTTATCTGAAGCAGAGTAGTATTTAACATTTGAAGTGTTCTCAACCACCCTTGAGGCAACATACTCGAAATCAAGATTTAGAACTGCTAGTCCATCTTTTGGAAGGGAATCTATTAACTCAAATTTTGTGCGCTGAACATTTGATACTGTTTTGAACGACTCTAAATGTTGCTCACCAACTGAGGTTAAGATTCCAATTGTTGGATGGACTAAGTCACAAATCTCTTTTATATCACCAGGTTGTTTTGCACCCATCTCTACAATGAAAACTTCGTGGTAAGGTTTCAAGTTCTCCCTTATCGTTCTAATAACGCCTAAAGTTGTATTGTAACTTCCTGGAGTCATTAATACATTATACTTCTCTGATAAGATTCTATGCAGATAGTGTTTTGTGCTAGTCTTACCATAACTCCCCGTTATACCGATAATGATAATATCACGATTTTGGTTTAAAATTCGCTTTGCATCATTATAGTACCATCTGTTTATTGCACGCTCCATTGGAGAGTTGATGATATTAGCTACCATTAAGACCAAAGGAGAGAGTGCATTAATAGCTAAAATGATAATAAGTGAGAAGTTAATATCTTTAGTTGCTACAAATACACCTGTAAATAGTAGCAGTGATATAAGTATTGATGTTGCATACAATCTAATCGCTCTAGGTGTAAAAACCAATTTCTTCTTATATTTTTTTCTTAACTCGACTATTATACCTATTATTGATACTCCTGAAATAACTGCTTTAACAGCTATGAGATGGATAAAAAAACGAGCAATAAAGAAGAGTACAAAATTGATAGATAGACGCCTAGTCGACACACCTAATTTCAACCATTTCAGATATCTTTTATTGCGATATGAATTTTGTTGAATCATCTGCAAGTCATATCTAAGAGTTACTAAAAGATACAGAAATGTAGAGAATACACACAATATATTGAGTGCTAAATTTAAACTATCCATCTATCTTGTCTCCATTTAAAAAGTTATCTATAATTATATTTACATCGTAAGCCTTATCTAAAAAGCTAAAGTGTCCTGCATTTTTCAAAACGACTAGACCACTGTTTTTTATAAGTTTCTCCATGATTTTGGCATCTCTTACTGGTGTTGCTGTATCATTTTCGCCCCAAATAAGTAGTGTTGGTGACTCAATTTTTGGCATTAGGTATTTTAAATCCTCATTTACTACTTTTACAAGAATACTACGCATGATCCCCTGCGCACTACTGTAATCACTCGAACCTGCCTTTGCTCTATACTGTTCGATACGCTTTGTCGCCTCTTTTGATCCAAGCAGACAAGGTAATATTTTTTTGTATAATTTGAATGAGTATACTTTTAAGTAGTATTTTAATGGACGCTTAGGTTTTACCCCTGCGGCATCTATTAATATAAGTTTATTCGTTGGATTTCTTGAAGCGTAGACCAAGGCAACTCGCCCTCCAAATGAGTGTCCAATAATTATCGGATTCGAGATGTTATTCTGGGCAACAAATGACTCTATGAAAGTTGTGTAATCTTCAACTCCCCACACTGATTCAGGTGCATCACTCTCTCCAAAGCCTGGAAAATCAAGGTTATATACGTTGAAATTACTCTCTAACTCTTTGGCAAGAGCCCTAAATAGATTGAGATTAGAACCCCAGCCATGTAACAAAATTATATCTTTACCCTCTTTTGTTCCTGTTGTTTCAGTGTTTATATTTAGTCCCTTTATTATCATGGTACACATTGTTTTTCTTTATCTCACAAAGGTAGTCATTTACTACAATTATCACAAGCCTACTCGCTTAGATATAATAGAATATTGGGTTTGCATGAACGACCTTATGTGGATTGGCAATGCTTGGTCGTGGTGGACAAATTGTATTTGAACTCAAAGTAAAAGTTTTTGTTTGCATTTACATTTAATTATGTGTAATATTGTGCTTATATTATACTCTCTTAAAAGTACTCTAAAGTTTTAAATTATTATGAAAAGATTAATTGTTGCACTATCGATATTGATCCTTACATCATGTGGATTTACCTATACAGTTACTGATGTAAAAACAGATACAATACTTGATTCACTTACTAAAGAACAACGAGTAAAGCTTAAATTGGGTGAGGTTGAACAAAGAGTGTATGAGGATACTGTTCCTGCTGCATCTTGTCCAGGTATGATATACAAGTTTACTCTTTATAATGTAAAGAGTGCAACGGATGGTGTATATGAGATGAATTTAACATATATTGAAGCTGAGGATGGTGTTGATAAATCGTTTAAAAGTAGCGGTAGATGGAGCGTTGTTAACGGTATCCCTAGTGACTCTACGGCAATTGTATATAAATTGATTGATTTTGATACTACTGCGGATGCTATGAATCTACTATATAATGACTCTTCATTAACTTTTTTGACAAAAGATTTAGAGCTGATCAAATCGTCGTTAAATTATACCCTTCCTATTAAATAATAAGAGACTGTGTCAAAATCTATAAACTAAAATATTATATTATTATGAAAAAACTATTTTTTATACTATTTGCATATGTAGTAACATCATCATGTGCCCCTAATGTTAACTCGGACAAATACACACATGCTTTTATCGATTCATTATTTGCTAAAAATGGTGCGTATACCACAACGGTATATGAAGATACTGTTCCTGCTGCATCTTGTCCAGGTATGATATACAAGTTTACTCTTTATAATGTAAAGAGTGCAACGGATGGTGTATATGAGATGAATTTAACATATATTGAAGCTGAGGATGGTGTTGATAAATCGTTTAAAAGTAGCGGTAGATGGAGCGTTGTTAACGGTATCCCTAGTGACTCTACGGCAATTGTGTATCAATTTATTGATTTTGATACTACTGCGGATGCTATGAATCTACTATATAACGACTCTTCATTAACTTTTTTGACAAAAGATTTAGAGTTGGTTAAAACGTCGTTAAATTACACTCTTCCTATTAAATCAGAAGAGACTGTATCAAAAACTATAAACTAAAATATTTTAAATTATGTCTTATCGACTAACTAAAAAAGAGATGAGAATACTCCTCGAAACTCGAAATGAGAACGAAGAGATATATAAACGAGAATCTGGTGGAGAGAAGCGTAAAAATAATACCTTTAAAAGTTTATTGATGTTTGTCTGTTCATTTTTGATACTTATCGTTTTTATATACACTCTATTATGGTTAGGAAATTTAATTGGAGGGTATCAGGGCTAAGTTTTTTGTTTTGGAGAGTATTGTAAGGTGTTTAGATGTCTTTAAATACCTTCGGATTGTAAAATGTATAAAATAATATAATGAGTAAAATTGCACTATTCCCCGGCTCGTTTGATCCATTTACATTAGGTCATTATGCAATTGTAGAGCAGGGTTTAAAAGTCTTTGATAAAATAGTTATTGGCATTGGAGCTAATGGCGAGAAGAGAGGACTCCTAACAACAGGAAATAAACTTAAATTAATAGAGTCTATATATCCGAATCAAGATAGAGTCGAAGCGGTAGAGTACTATGGCTTGACTGGAGATTATTGTCGTGAGAAAGAGATTAAGTTTATATTGAGAGGCATGAGAAACACTGTCGACTATGAGTGTGAACGTAATATGATGTTGATAAATCAAAAATTATACCCAGAAATAACAACAGTACTTCTTTTTACCCCTCCGGAGTATGTGTCTGTATCGTCTAGTATAATTCGAGAGTTATTGCACTTTGGGAAAGACCCAAGTGAGCTATTGCCGCAGAATATAGATATTAAAAAGTATTTATAAGCGATATATGAGTCATATATTGTGGTATAATAATTAAATATAAATAAATTTACTATGGAATTTACAGCAGAGATGATTGCAGCTTTTCTTTCGGGAGAGGTTGTTGGAGATAAAGATATAAAAGTTTGGACAATTGCAAAGATTGAAGAGGGAGCTCCTGGATCTTTGTCATTTCTTTCAAATGCAAAATATGAACACTACATATATGATACAAACGCATCTATCGTAATTGTAAATAGTTCGTTTGAGCCAACAGCACCAATAAAAGCAACCTTAATCAAGGTTGAAGATGCTTACTCTTGTTTTGCAAAACTACTAGAGCTATACGCTGCGAATAAGCCGCAGAAAAAAGGAATTAGCGAAAAAGCATCAATTAGTGACTCTGCGATATTGGGTGAAGATTGTTATGTTGGAGAGTTTGCAGTAATAGGAGACAACGTTAAGATTGGTAACAATTGTAAAATATATCCTCAAGTATTCATTGATACTAATGTTGTTATTGGCGATAATGTAACTCTATATTCAGGTGTTAAGATATATGATGAAACCAATATTGGAAATAGAGTAATTATTCATGCAGGCTCTATTATTGGAGCTGATGGATTCGGTTTTGCACCAAATGAAAAGGGTGAATTTTCTAAAATACCGCAGATTGGTAATGTAGTTCTTGAAGATGATGTTGAGATCGGTGCAAATACGTGTGTTGATAGGGCTACAATGGGCTCTACGTTAATCAAAAAAGGGGTTAAGCTAGATAATCAAATCCAGATTGGACATAACGTCGTTATCGGGGAGAATACGGTTTGTGCAGCTCAAGTTGGAATTGCAGGGTCAACAAAAGTTGGTTCAAATTGTATGATGGGAGGTCAAGTTGGACTTGCAGGTCATATTAATATTGGAGACAAAGTGCAATTAGGTTCTAAAGCTGGTATCTCTAATAGTATTGCAGATGGAGAGGTTCATATGGGATATCCTTCACTTCCGCTTAGTAAATTCAGTAGGTCGAATGCAGTGTACCGCAATCTTCCTAGTCTAAGTAGTGATGTACACCAAATTAAAAAAGATATTGCGAAGATTAAGCTCGAGATAGAGAAATAGTATGAGTATCGTTAAGCCTAGAGTGATTATGGGGATTGACCCCGGAACTAATCGAACTGGATATGGAGTCATTGAAGTTAGAGGAAACTCTGTAAAGTATCTAGTTCTTGGTGATATTGAGCTTTCTAAGTACAATGACCCATACTCTAAGTTACGTTATATATTTTTACGCATAAGTGCCCTTATTCAGGAGTATTCTCCTGATGAGGTTGCATATGAGTCTCCGTTTTTTGGTGAGAATGTGCAGAGTATGCTGAAGTTGGGTAGAGCACAAGGAGTTGCGATGGCTGCTGCATTAGTTAGTAATATACCAGTGTTTGAGTATGCTCCTCGTAAAATTAAACAATCTATTACGGGTCAAGGAGCGGCATCAAAAGAGCAAGTTGCTGCTATGTTAAAAGCTATACTAGGTGTTGAATATGATATAAAAAGGCTTGATGCAACAGATGGATTAGCTGTAGCTATGTGTCATTATTTTGAAAGCAATACATTAAGTAAACGGTTTGGAAACTCTACTAATGTCAAAGGTCTTGGTGGTGGTTTACTCTGCAACAAAAAAGGAGGGAGTAAGAGTTGGGCAAGCTTTTTAGAAGAAAATCCAAATAGAGTGCATAAAAAGTAAATATACAATTATCTCATTATCAATGATATATAAATTAATATGCATTTTAATGTAAAAAAGATTGCAAAATACTTGCATGCGGATAATTAATGACCTATATTTGCACTCGCAATCGGCACCATAGCTTAATTGAATAGAGCATCTGACTACGGATCAGAAGGTTCCAGGTTTGAGTCCTGGTGGTGTCACAAGTCAATCAACCACTTACAGAAATGTAGGTGGTTTTTTTATGTCTGCATCTTTGGTATAGGTGTGAATTGGTGTTTTTTTTGGATCAATCTGAAATATGCGTGTAACGGTTATATTGGATTATCGTCACAACCTGTACTTGTTCAAATTATGTTCTACTTCCATTGAGTATTCTAGCCTTAACGGTATCTATCTTAAAATTTATGAATTTTCTATTGCTCTTGCAGCTATTCTGTTGTATAAGATTTGCTTCTGTGTGAATTCCATCTGATATATTTTTAGTTCGTTAAACACAAAATTAACAACTCAGTGTAAGTTTCACTCTTTTGAGAATGCTACTAAAGCATCTGATTGTCTAGTATTTATGTATCATGTAATGTGATAATTAATATCACTATATTGTCAATATAGTTTATATTAGCTTCATAATTATTCATAATCGTATTGATAATAAGGTTGAATGATTTGGAAATTATAATATTTTACCCTATATTTGCACTGCATTTAAGAAATAACACTTTTATTTGCAATCCAAGAAACGGTGTGGTAGTTCAGCTTGGTTAGAATACCTGCCTGTCACGCAGGGGGTCGCGGGTTCGAGTCCCGTCCATACCGCTAAGCAAAAAAGCTAATTATCTAGTAATAGATGATCAGCTTTTTTTGTTTTGTGACTTGCTGCTAATCCTTTTTATAACATACCATAAGCGTATCAATCTAATATTAGGTGGAGCTATAATATACTTTGTTATATTTTCTAAATTTTGTAATTGCTACATCTGATTTTATAAGTTTACTACTACCTAGTTTTGTATTGTCTCATTTTGATACCATTAAATACGACAGCTCAGCATTGCGTAGACAACTACTGGCGAGAAGTAGGTATATGTGTTGAAAAACAACTCCAAGTGGACTGCTTCGCAAAAGCAGAGAGCCGAAATACTTTTTGAACAATACCCTGATATACTAGAGGCTTACAAAATATCTATGGAGCTCACTCAGATATACAACAAAACAACGGACAAGGGCATCGCACTTACAAAGTTGGCAAAGTGATATAATAAAAGAGAGAGGTTTATGAATCATTGATTCATAAACCTCTCTCTTTGTCGGGGTACCAGGATTCGAACCTGGGACCCCCTGCTCCCAAAGCAGGTGCGCTAACCGGGCTGCGCTACACCCCGAAATGTGTATTAAAACAGTCAAACTTGTTCATAAGATTTGGGTTTCTTTAAAACTTCAGACTCGGTGAAGAGTCATTGTTTGTTGTTTGTGGTACAAAAGTAAGTAAAAATTTATTACTTCCAAAACTTTTGATGCTTTTTTTTCAAAAAACTCAAAAAAATATCAATAAATATGAATTTATAGCGAAAATAGGTAGTTTCGATAGTCTTCCATCGGTGATACATGATATGTTTGAATCCCTAATTTTTGTGCTGTGGCAATATTCGCTGGTGAATCATCTAAAAATAGAGTCTCGGAAGGGATCATTCCACTATCTGCTAACATTGATTCATAAATAGAGCTATCAGGTTTTAGAAGTTGCATTTCAAATGAAACGTAGCGACGATCAAAATAAGCCTCCCAAGTGAAGCCCTCTTGAGTGAACATGTGTGCATCAACGTAATTAAGTATAATCGAACTTGTATTACTAAGCATATATACATTGTAGGTCTCTTTAAGCTTTCGTAGCATTTCAAGTTTATATATCGGTAGCCCTACGAGGAATTTATTTAGAGAATAATCTATCTGTTCATCAGTAATAGGACTATCTGCATTATCTTTAATATGCTGATAAAACTCGCAGGTAGGAATCTTTCCCATCTCTAATTGCATGAAAATCCCACTTGGCAGGTATGGGCTCAGCATATCTTTAGCTTGAGGAAATCCATTGTCAGTAAATGCGCTTACACACGCATTCCAATCTAGGTCTATGAGTACACCACCCATATCAAATACAATATTCTTAATCTTCGTCATTTGTTTATCAATAAAGTATATTATCTCCCTGCGACCACGTAGCGCCGTATTTGCAGGGCAGTTTAGTTAAATTTTAAATTATTCTTTGTACAGTCGTTTTAAGTTGTCCATTGCGCACTCATAATCAGGTTCATTAACAATATCATCAACATATTCAACATACCTTACTACGCCAGTTTTATCAATTATTACAACTCCTCTAGCTAGTAGCATCATCTCTTCGATTAGAAAACCATACTTAAGACCAAATTCACTCTCCATGTAGTCCGATAGGGTAGTAACTCGTTCTATACCATCTGCGGCGCAGAATCGTCCAAGTGCAAATGGTAAATCTTTAGACACACCTATTATTTCAATATCTTCTCCCAACTCTGAGGCAGCTTTATTGAAGTGTCTTACTTGCGCTGCACATACAGGAGTATCAATTGAAGGATAGACCGATAAAACTATAAGTTTACCTTTGAAATCCGAAAGTTTGATCCTCTCTCCATTTTGGTTCACTAGAGAGCAATCTGGAGCTATATCTCCAACTTTTATTTGTTCTCCTAGTAATGTGATAGCTTCTCCTGCTTTTGTTGTAATATCTTTACTCTTTTTCATAATATTTTATTTTTAGTGTAAAGAGATAAAAAACAATTGTTATGCCAAAAGTGATTCAATCTCTTAGTTTCTGTATATTAAGGCAACAGCTTCAGATGCAATACCCTCTTCTCTACCTGTAAACCCAAGTTTTTCAGTCGTTGTTGCCTTTACTGACACTTGGTCTAGTGTAAGGTCAAGTACGTCGGAAATCCGCCCTCTCATCTCTAATGTAAATGGATTAACTTTCGGCTTTTGAGCTATAATTGTTATGTCAATATTACCTATTGCGTAGTTATTCTCTTTTAGAACAGATGCAACTTTGCGCAGAAGTATCATAGAGTCTATATTTTTAAACTCATTTGATGTATCTGGGAAGTGGTAACCTATGTCACCCAAAGCCGCTGCACCTAAAAGAGCGTCGCATAGAGCGTGTATGGCAACATCACCATCTGAGTGGGCAATACACCCTTTAGTGTGTTCAATCTCAACGCCACATAGTACAAGTCTCAACCCCTCTTTTAGTGCGTGCACGTCGTAACCGTGACCTATTCTTGGTAAATTAATCATAATTTATATTATACATGAATAACAAAAATAACAAAATATTTTGTTATTTTTACACTTATATAGTGTTAGTTCAACTATTTTAAATTGATAAACAGTAAAAAAATAAAAATATGTCCGTTTTAAAGGGTTTAGAACCACAATTAGTATGGCAATACTTCGAGGAGATTACTCGTGTACCTCGTCCATCTAAACATGAGGAGAAGATTTGCGAATATCTAATAAATTTCGCTAAAATACACAGTCTTGAATATAAGAGTGATGAGGTCGGTAATATCGTAATACTGAAGCCTGCGACTACATCTATGTCAAGCAATCCAACTGTGATACTGCAAAGTCATATGGATATGGTGTGTGAAAAAAATTCTGATGTTGAGTTTGATTTTATGAACGACCCGATTAAGGTAAAGTTACTTGATGATTGGGTTAGTGCAGATGGGACAACATTAGGTGCTGATTGTGGAATAGGTATGGCCGCTGCTCTTGCGCTACTAGTCGATACAACTGTTGAGCATCCAGCTATTGAGGCTCTATTTACAATTGATGAAGAGAGTGGACTAACAGGAGCTATTGAGTTATCTCCAAATCTACTGACTGGAAAGTATTTGATAAATCTTGATTCTGAAGATGAAGGAGAGCTTTTTATTGGTTGTGCTGGTGGTGTTGATACATTGGCAACATTTAATTACGAAACCGTAAGTGCACCAGCGGAGTATCAATACTACAATTTAACTATTAGTGGGTTGAAGGGAGGACACTCTGGAGATGATATAAATAAAGGGTATGCTAACTCAAATAAAATGGCTGCACACCTGCTTTGGAGAGTTATGGGAGCATCAAATCTTGTGTTGAGTCACTTTGATGGAGGTAACCTAAGGAATGCTATTCCTCGTGAAGTAGCAGTTACGTTCGGAATCCCACAAAACGACTGCAATAAGGTAGATAAGATATTTAATGAGTATGTTGTTGAGATTGCTGAGGAGTATGGCACTGTTGAGCAAAATATGAAAATTAAATTAACTACAATACCATCTCAAACGAGTGTTATATCGTCAGAAGTATCAACTAATCTTATTAGTGCTTTGGTTGCGGTTGATAATGGAGTAATTGCAATGAGTAGCTCTATTTCTGAACTTGTAGAGACATCTACAAATTTGGCATCGGTTAAGTTTGTAGATGACAATAAAATTATTGTTGCTACCTCACAGCGTTCTTCGTTAAATGGAGCAAAAAAATGTGCTGCATCTAGTGTAAAATCTCTTTTTTTGCTTGCAGGTGCAGAGGTAATACATACAGATGGCTATCCTGGGTGGAGTCCGAATACAAATTCAAGATTGTTAGAGGTCTCAAAAGAGAGTTATAAAAATTTATTTGGAGTTGAAGCCAAAGTAAAAGCTATTCATGCAGGGTTGGAGTGTGGATTGTTTTTAGAGAAGTATCCTGATTTAGATATGATCTCATTTGGACCTACATTACGTGGTGTTCATTCGCCAGATGAAAAGTTGCAAATCTCAACAGTTGATAAGTTTTGGAAACTATTAATTGCGATAATACAAGCTCTATAGTTTGAAATGAAAAACGAAGTTTTCAAAGAAATTTATAAAACTTCTCTGAAAACTTCGTTTTCTATTTTTGTGTGATGTGATTATATTACATCATACCTCCCATACCACCCATTCCTGGAGCAGCCATAGCAGGAGAATCTTCTTTTATCTCAGCTAATACACACTCTGTTGTTAAGAACATCGATGCAATAGAAGCCGCATTCTCCAAAGCAACACGTGTAACTTTAGTTGGATCGATAATTCCAGCTGCAAATAGGTCCTCATAAATATCTGCACGAGCGTTGTAACCAAAGCTACCTTCACTCTCCTTCACTCTATTTACAACAACTGAACCTTCGCCACCAGCATTCTCAACGATTTGGCGTAAAGGCTCTTCGATTGCACGCTTGATGATTTGCACACCCGTTGTTTCATCTGCATTGTCTCCTTTTAGGTTCTCTAATGCAGGGATTGCACGAATATATGCAATACCACCTCCAGGGATGATTCCCTCTTCAACAGCCGCACGAGTAGCAGCTAAAGCGTCATCAACACGATCTTTTTTCTCTTTCATCTCAACTTCAGTAGCTGCACCAACATAAAGTACAGCAACACCACCTGATAACTTAGCTAAACGCTCAGCAAGTTTCTCTGTATCATAGTCAGAAGTAGAAATCTCCATCTGTTTGCGAATCTGAGCAACACGAGCATCAATAGCCTCTTTCTCACCATCACCATTAACAATAGTTGTATTCTCTTTGTTTACAGCAACTTTCTCTGCACTTCCTAACATCTCAACTGTAGCTTGCTCAAGTTTAAGACCTTTATCTTCAGAGATAACAGTACCTCCAGTAAGAACAGCGATATCTTCTAACATCTCCTTACGACGATCACCAAATCCTGGAGCTTTAACAGCTGCAATTTTTAATGTACCTCTAAGTTTGTTTACAACTAATGCAGCAAGTGCTTCGCCATCTACATCTTCTGCAATGATAACAAGAGAACGTCCATTTTGAGCAACTGGCTCAAGAACACCCATTAACTCCTTCATTGTAGAGATTTTTCTATCTGTGATAAGGATATATGGTTTCTCTAATGTAGACTCCATTTTCTCCGAATCAGTAATGAAATAAGGAGAGATATAACCTCTGTCAAATTGCATACCTTCAACTACTTCAACGTGAGTTTCAGTACCTTTAGCCTCTTCAACTGTAATAACACCCTCTTTTTTTACTTTACCCATTGCCTCAGCAATAAGTTTACCAATAGTGTTGTCATTGTTAGCTGAAATTGTAGCAACTTGCTCAATTTTATCAATATCGTCACCAACTTCGTGGCTTTGAGCTCTTAAATTCTCAACAACACAAGCAACTGCTTTATCAATACCACGTTTCAAATCCATTGGATTCGCTCCAGCTGTAACATTCTTAATACCAACACTAATAATTGATTGAGCTAATACCGTTGCAGTTGTTGTTCCATCTCCAGCGTCATCGTTAGTCTTAGAAGCAACCTCTCTAACCATCTGCGCACCCATGTTTGCAAACTTATCCTCTAATTCAATCTCTTTTGCTACTGTTACACCATCTTTTGTGATTTGTGGAGCTCCGAATTTTCTGTCGATGATTACATTACGACCCTTAGGTCCTAATGTTACTTTTACTGCGTTTGCTAATGCGTCAACACCTACTTTTAGTAGCTCTCTCGCTTCAACATTATATTTAATCTCTTTAGCCATAGCTTTGTATTCTATATCTTTTTTATTATTCTTAATTTGTTTACTGCAATTATGCAGCTATACCCGTACTGGGTAGTTTTATTTAGCTCTGAATATTCTACTTAAGTTTAATCCAGACTCCAAATAAGTTTCTTATATAATAGCAAGAATATCATTTTGACGCATGATAAGGTAATCAACTCCATCAACATTAACCTCTGTACCAGCATATTTGCTGTATAATACAGTATCATCAATCTTAACTTCCATTGTAACCTCTGTTGTACCAGGTCCAGCTGCAATAACTTTACCTGCTAGTGGCTTCTCTTTAGCTGTCTCAGGAATAAAAAGTCCTCCTGCTGTTTTCTCTTCAGCTGGATTAGGTAGAATTAAAACCCTGTCAGATAATGGTTTTATGCTCATAACTTAAATTTTTTATTGGTTATTAATTAATTGTTTTTAATTGAGACGCAAATATATAAATATTTATTATAAGAAATGGTCTAAATATTTTAATACATATAAATATTTTGCTCGCTGCTAACATACAGTGCTTCTCATATTGAGAAGTTATATCAATCTCAAAAAATGCTGTTACATATAATCTATAATACTCAGAAAGGTGTTAAACCATATATTATTACAGTTTAACACCCTTTTGAAGTATCTATTTATTTAGTCTCTACGACGGTCTCTTGAGAAACGACGCTCTGGACTAGAAGAACCTTCGCTACGAACTCTGTCTGAAGCTGGTCTGTCTGAAGCTGGTCTATCTGAAGCTGGTCTATCACCGCTGCTTCTACGATCAGAGAATCCTCCTCTGTCACCACCACTTCTACGATCAGAGAATCCTCCTCTGTCACCACCACTTCTGCGATCAGAGAATCCTCCTCTGTCACCACCGCTTCTGCGATCAGAGAATCCTCCTCTATCACCACTTCCACTTCTGCGATCAGAGAATCCTCCTCTATCGCCACCGCTTCTGCGATCAGAAGAACCTCCTCTGTCACCACCGCTTCTACGATCAGAGAATCCACCTCTGTCACCACCGCCTCTGCGGTCAGAAGATCTGTAACCACCTCTGTCACCACCGCCACGTCTATCGCCGCCACGAGAAGAACCAGAACCCTTTTCGTTAGCAACTTCAGCCATAGGTCTAGAACCTTCGCGTAAAGCATTTAAGCTACGAACAACAGCTTCAGCTTCAGTATAAGGAACAGTTACAAAAGAGTATGTCTCTAATACCTTGACATCATCAATTGAGTTGTCAGATATATTACACTCTGTTTTAAGTAATTGAGCCAAAGAACGAGCATCATGTCCGTCAACTTTACCAATTGAAATAAACAATCTTGAAGTACCTTTTCTGTCAACGCTGAATGAGCGAATCTCAGGGTAGTTATTTTCACTAAGTTCATTTTTAAATGCCAAACGAAGAAGAGCACTTAAAGCAATCTCAGGTGTATTAGTAGTAAGTATTTCTGTAGCCATTGTAGCACAATCGCTATATGTCTCAGTATCAATGATCTCTTGAAGATCACTCATAATTTTATTACGTTTCATTACCACAACATCTTGAGCTGTTGGTAAGTTCTCTCTTTTAATATCAACTTTAATATCTTTTTTAAGATATCCAAATTGGCGTAATTCAGAGTTAGATATAAATGTAATAGCAGTACCTTCTTTACCTGCACGACCTGTTCTACCAATACGGTGGATATAACTTTCAGAGTCTTGAGGAAGAGAGTAGTTTATTACGTGAGTAAGATTATTAACGTCAATACCTCTAGCTGCAACGTCAGTAGCAACTAAAATATTTACATTTTTCAGTTTAAATCTTTTAAGAGTTTTCTCTCGTTGACCTTGAGAAACATCACCATGAAGACCTTCAGCTGCATAACCACGTTCGATTAATCTACTAGTAATATCGTCAACACCAACTTTTGTGCGACTAAATACGATACCGTAGAATTCTCCTTCAACGTCAATAATACGAGTAAGAGCATCAAATTTATCACCTTCTCTTACTTCAAAATAGATTTGATTAGTAAGTGATGTAGTGATATTTGTACTGATTGCTTTTACGATCTGAATATCGTTCATGTAACGCTTAGAAAGCGACTTGATACGATCAGGCATAGTTGCAGAGAAAAGAAGTGTACGCTTCTTATCGTTCATGCTACCCATGATCTCTTCGATATCCTCAATAAATCCCATATTAAGCATCTCGTCAGCCTCATCAAGTATTAAATACTCTGAATTAGCTAGTTTAAGCGTACCTCTACGGATGTGGTCAAGAACACGACCTGGAGTACCGACAACAATGTCAAGACCTTTACTTAATCTACGAAGTTGTTCTGTAATAGAAGCACCACCATAAATAGCAGCAATTGAAAGGCGTTTTTTACGGTTGAAAGATAGTAACTCTTCAGTAACCTGCAATGCCAACTCGCGAGTTGGGGCAAGGATTAGAGCTTTAACCCCGTCGTTTCCACCTGGAGTCAACAAGTCCAAAATCGGAAGTCCGAAAGCGGCTGTTTTACCTGTTCCTGTTTGAGCTTGAGCGATGATATCACCACCTGGCTTTGTTAGGATAGGAATAGTTAAAGCTTGAATTGGAGATGCTTTTTCGAAACCTTTTTCTTTGATGGCTTCCAACATCTCTTCTGACAGACCTAATGTCTGAAAATCTGATAATTGATTCATTAAATATTTAATTAAATTATGGACAAAAAAATAGGGTCTCCTGATGAGCCCAATATCCTTTAATTATAACCAAGGTTAATAAATTGTCAATACTCAGCTCTAGCCTAAACTATATATTATGTGTCTCTGTTACACAACCGCATATCAACAAGATTAACATGTCGCAATTTTGTCCGCATCAAAGGTACGCTAATTTTCTGATATATATTGCATTCAAAGTGTTTTTTTTATCAAATTAGGCTAAAATAGTGTTTTTTTGAAGGTATTTGATTGTTTTTTCTTTAAAAATTGATCATAATGTTTGATACTTATACTATAGTAGTAGGTGGGAGTGGTGTGGGGACTAAAATATTTCATGGAAATGAGCGTTTAGTATTATATATTACCCTTAATATAATATAACAAATTTATAAAAAAGTAGCTATATGAAGATAATAATTATTATTTTTGCTTGCATTTTATCGATGCAGAATGTAACGCCATTAAAAGCACAAAATATAAAAGATACAATAACTATGAAAGAGTTGACGAAAGAGGAGGAGCACGTACTTATTAATAAAGGTACAGAGTTGCCATTTACAGGTAAATATACGAATAATAAGGCACAAGGTGTATATTTATGTAAGTTATGCGGTGCGAAATTATATTTGTCGGAGGATAAATATGATTCAAAATGTGGTTGGCCTAGCTTTGATGATGAGATTGATGGGGCTATCAAACGTGAAATAGATGCAGATGGAGTTAGAACCGAGATAATGTGTGCGAAGTGTGGTGCTCATTTGGGGCACGTTTTTAAAGGAGAGAATCACACTTTAAAAAATCTACGTCACTGTGTTAACTCAATTTCCATGGTTTTTAAACCGACTGAAGAGATTGCAATAGTTGCTGGAGGTTGCTTTTGGGGTGTTGAGCACCTAATGCAGAAGCAAGAGGGGGTAATTAGTGCTATTTCGGGGTATATTGGAGGAGAGGTTGAAAATCCAACATACGAGCAAGTATCTGATAAGAGTACAGGGCACGCCGAAGCAGTTAAAATAACATTTGATCCAACGGTTATTGATTTTGAGAGGGTAGTACAGCTCTTTTTCGAAATACACGACTCGACTCAAGAGGATGGACAGGGTCCTGATCTCGGACCTCAGTATCGTTCGGAGATATTTTACACTTCGGATGAGCAGAAAGAGATTGCAGAAAAAGTTATTGCAGAGTTGAAGGAGAAAGGTTACGATGTGAAAACTAAAGTAACAGAAGCTAAAACATTCAACGTTGCAGAGGAGAGGCATCAAGATTATTATGAGCGCAAGGGGACAGAGCCATATTGTCACACTCGTAAGCAAATATTTTAACTATTATATATTATTACGTAGACTATCCCACGAAGGTGAGTTGTCTTTAAATTAAAATAACCCCAATTACATTATAAATTATATGTAGTTGGGGTTTATTGTAGTATGCTACTTGGTATTAATTGAATAATTACTTTGTAGATATTGATAATCACACTTTATGTTGTTTGATTTTCAAATACTCTTCGATTGTAGCCGTTACGTCATAGATCATAAGGCTATTTTCTATTTGTTGTCCTACGTGGACTACGCTGCATTGTTGCAGAGGTTAGTTCTTTTAGAAATTACTCTCTCCAATAAATTCTCTAAGAATTGATGCGTAGGGGATCTCTTTAGCGTCAATAGGTCTAAAGTTCTCTAAGAATTTAAGTAGTCTTCTCGCTTCGCCATATTCTGGAATAGTATTTGGAACTTCAAGAAGCATTGGTTCTACATATTTCTTCAGTACTGAAATCTCATAAAACAGTGAAGAGTTAAATACAATATCTGCATTCTCTTGATATGGAAATATATGTTTTCTCTCTCCATGTCCAACACTTGCCCATCGTTTCAGAGTCTCTGAAGCGTTACAATTACGTGTGTGATAGTCACGAACAATACGCCTTATTAATCTGTTGTCTGAAGTTGATATGCGCGAAAGATTGTCCATTGATATAGATGTGAGTGCAGATGTGTATATTTTAAATTTCAAATCATCTTCAATTTGAGCTGTGAGTTCTGGGTTTAGTCCATGTATTCCCTCTACAACAAGAACCGAACGGTCATTTAGTTGTAGTGGTTTATCGTGGCTCTGTCTCGAGCCCTTAATGAAGTCATAGCGAGGAATGTTGACACTCTCACCATTTAATAGTTGCTGTAGATGTTTGTTGAATGTCACCAGATCTAATGAGTATATAGATTCAAAATCATACTCACCATTCTCGTCTAGTGGAGTGTTTACTCGATCAACAAAGTAGTCATCCATCGAGAGTAGAACAGGTTTAAGACCAAGAACAGTTAGTTGAATACCTAAGCGTTTTGAGAACGTTGTCTTGCCACTTGAAGATGGTCCAGAGATGAGGATTAGTTTTAGTCCTTTAGATTTGTGAACATCATAAATCTTGTCTGCAATGATAGCGACTTTTTTCTCGTGAAAAGCTTCTGCTATTTTAATCATCTCACTCTGTTCTCCACAACTGATCTTATTGTTTAGTGATCCAATATTTGATAGCCCCATCACATCACCCCATGTTGCATACTCTTTAAATATATCAAACATCTTATCTTGACGAATCATTGACTCAAGTTTGTTTGGGTTCGTTAGTTTTGGTACAGCTAAATACATTCCATCATAGTACTTTTTAAGGTCGAAAAGATGTATTGTCTTTGTTGAGGGTGCTAGTGATCCGTAGAAGTATCCAAATATATCAGCTAGTTTATATATAGTGGAGTAGAGTCTAGGGCGACTATGGAGTAGTTCCAATTTGTCATCAAAGTGCATTTGATTGTATATCTTTACTATCTCGTCTGTTTGAACTTCACTTCTTATTATAGGTATATCCTGAGCTATCAGCTCATTCATTCGGTTCTTTATTTTGTTTATATCTGACTGTTCAATCGTCTCTAACTCCTCGATTTCGCAGTAGAATCCTCTCGAAACTGCATGCTTTATCCTTAGACTGCTATTTGGGTATATGTCATGTATTGCTTTGTTGAGGATGAAGAATAGAGTTCTTTGATATGTTCTAGCCCCTTCAATGTGAGTTGTGTTCAGAAAGTGAATCGTTGCTGGTTTGAAAAGACGATAGTTTAACTCTTTGAACTTATTGTTGACGTAGGCAATGATAAAGGGGTATTCACTCTTGAGTCCTATAATATTGAGGATCTCATTAAGTGATGTTCCCATATTTACACATATCTCATTCTGAGTATTTTCACAAATTACAGTTATTGTGTTATTCATAATAATCGATTTACTATTTAACAAAGTATTGTAGGTAAGAGTCTTTTAATTGCTCTAAATCGCTACACAGTAAAGATATTGATTTTTTTATATTTAATAACAAAGTAAATCACTTAAATGTAGATTTTACTAAAGTTTTACAACAGAGATTGTTGTTTAAATTACATGTTATTTTGGTAAAAGAACTATTTTACAACCACTCACCTCTGTTTCTACTACTTACATAAAGTTAGTGGATGTGTAAAACGTAAAAAAAAACAACTAATTGACTGTCTGTCATAGGTTTTAAGAAGATTATTACTATCTTTGTGCGCTCTTCCCAATAGGGGAAGTCTATATATATTGTCTAACATATTAGTTTACACAAGTTTACAGAAGAAAAAAATGGAAGAAAAACAAATTATTAAGAATGAGAATTTCGATTGGAATTCGTTCGAGAATGAACTAGGTATTTATACCGAGTCAAAAGAGTCTATCACAGAAATGTATGACAAAACACTTTTCAACATCCAAGTTGGAGAAGTTGTTGATGGTACAGTTATCTTTGTAGATAAAAGAGAAGTAGTTGTAAATATTGGCTACAAAAGTGAAGGTATCATTTCAGTTAGTGAGTTTCGCTACAACCCAGACCTAGCAGTAGGTGAGAAGGTTGAAGTTTATGTAGAGAGTGCAGAGGACAAAAAAGGTCAACTAATCCTATCTCATAAAAAAGCTCGTCAACTTAAATCATGGGATAGAGTTAATCTTGCCCTTGAGAATGACGAAATCATCAAAGGTTATATCAAATGCCGTACTAAAGGTGGTATGATCGTTGACGTATTCGGAATTGAGGCATTCCTTCCTGGATCTCAAATCGACGTAAAACCTATTCGTGATTACGATATATATGTTGATAAAACAATGGAATTCAAAGTGGTTAAAATCAACCAAGAGTTCCGTAACGTTGTTGTATCACACAAAGCTCTTATTGAGGCTGAACTTGAGGCTCAGAAAAAAGAGATTATGGCTAAACTTGAAAAGGGTCAAATCCTTGAAGGTACAGTTAAAAACATCACTTCTTACGGAGTATTTATTGACCTTGGAGGTGTTGATGGTCTTGTTCATATCACAGATCTTAGCTGGGGACGTATCAACCACCCAGAGGAGATTGTTGTATTAGATCAGAAACTTAACGTTGTTATCCTTGACTTTGATGACGCTAAGAAGCGTATCGCTCTTGGTTTAAAACAACTATCTGCTCATCCTTGGGATGCGTTAGATACTGAGCTTAAGATCAAAGATACTGTAAAAGGTAAAGTTGTTGTTATGGCTGATTACGGTGCATTCATCGAAATCGCTCCTGGTGTAGAGGGTCTTATCCACGTTTCAGAAATGTCTTGGAGTCAGCACCTACGTTCTGCTCAAGAATTTATGAAAGTTGGAGACGAAATCGAAGCTGTTATCTTAACTCTTGATAGAGAAGATAGAAAAATGAGCTTAGGTATCAAACAACTTACTCAAGATCCTTGGGATGGTATCGAGGCGAAATATCCTTTAAACTCTCAGCACGTTGCTAAAGTTCGTAACTTTACAAACTTTGGTGTATTCGTTGAGATCGAAGAGGGTATCGATGGTCTTATCCATATTTCAGACCTTAGCTGGACTAAGAAAATTAAGCACCCTGCTGAGTTTACTCAAATCGGTAGCGATATTTCAGTTGTTGTTCTTGAAATTGACAAAGAGAATCGTCGTCTAAGTCTTGGTCACAAGCAACTAGAAGAGAATCCTTGGAATAAGTTTGAGGCTCAATTTACTGTAGATTCAGTTCACTCAGGTACAATCATCGAAATCAACGAAAAAGGTGCTTTGGTATCTTTAGGTGAGAATGTAGAGGGTTTTGCTGGAGCGAAGCAGATTATTAAAGAAGACGGAACTACTGCTGTTGTAGGTGAAGTTCTTGATTTCAAAGTAATCGAGTTCTCTAAAGCTACTAAGCGTATTGTTCTTTCTCACTCACGTCTAAACAAAGATGCTAAAGTTGAAGAAGAAGGTACTGTTAAAGCTGAGAAAAAAGCGACTGCTAGTGCTACTAAGAATAGTGTAAAAAAGATCAACTCTCAAGTTGAGAAAACTACTCTTGGTGATATCTCTGGTTTAGCTGAATTGAAAGCTATGATGGAAAACTCTGAAAAGAAGTAATTTCAAATTATAAAATTGTAGGTAAGCATGACTTTCAAAGTAACTATACTAGGAAGCAGTGCAGCAATGCCTACAGTAGATAAACATCACTCTGCTCAGATACTTAATGTATCTGAGCAGTTTTATTTAATAGATTGTGGAGAGGGGACTCAAAATAGATTGATGAAGATGGGGATTAATCCTCTTAAAATTAACTCTATATTTATTTCTCATCTGCATGGAGATCACATTTACGGACTATTTCCATTAATCTCAACTATGAGTCTAATGGGACGACGAACGAAATTAAAGATATTTGCACCACGTCCATTTGATGAGATAATGGAGAATCACAAGAGATACTTTGATATTGGTACAGGATATGAAATTGAGTTTTGTGAGGTTCGTACACGTGAAAATAACTTGATTTTCGAGAATAAAGTTATGGAAGTCTACTCTTTACCCTTGCGACATAATATACCGTGTTCAGGGTTCTTATTTAAGGAGAAGACCCTGCCTATTAATATCCGAAAAGATATTGTTGATAGGTTGCAACTGGGCATCGCTCAAGTTGTAGCACTTAAAAGAGGGGAGGATATAATCACAGAAGATGGTGAGTGTATCACTAGTGAGAGTGTAACATATATTCCATACCAACCTAGAAGTTACGCATATTGTGCGGATACTCAGTACTCAGCAAAACTTGCGGGATTAATTCAAGGTGTAGATCTTCTTTTCCATGAATCAACCTTTGCAGATATTGATAAAGCTCTGGCGAAGAGAACAGGTCACTCAACCACAACACAAGCTGCGAAATTAGCATTAAATGCAGGAGCAAAAAGACTTTTATTAGGTCACTTCTCTGCGCGATATAGTGATACATCTCTATTGGTAAATGAAGCTAGAGATGTTTTTAAAGATAGCTTCGAGGCAAAAGAGGGGCACACATTTGAAATACAAAGATATTAAAGTTAATTATTACCACGCAACACTGCATAAGGCAGAGAGTTGCATGGCTTTTTTTTATTTTGGTAGATTCATATCGCTATTCCACTCACCATTATTATCTCTAAGTATTATTGGGCGTGTTTGCTCAATTAGTTTTGCTGCTTGATAACTCTTATATAGATTATAACCATTTCCTACTGACCCACCAAGTGAAAATGCAATTATTGAGGCACGATTATTATTTCTTTTTATAGCTCTAATAGTCCTCTCAGTGAAGTGTTGAGTCCATTCTGGGTTGTTACTTATTGAACCATTTATATCTCTATTGTTGGCGCTTGTTGTGTTGTTAACATTCGCTTGGTCAATAACGTTAACTCCTAGTTCGTCACATATATCATAGAACCACCAATCTTGAGGGTAATCTACTATCACAGAGTTAAATCCCTGTTTTTTTAGTGATTTAAGTTCAGATATAGTCTCTTTTTCTGTTGTTGCAGCATTATAGTTAGTTGGCTCTATTTTAATTGCACTCCCATTGCGATATATAACCCCATCGCTATATGTAATATCAGAGATACCAACTTTTAGTGGAATATACTCAATCAATCTACCGTTATACTTTACAGTGAGCATTACCTTGTATAGAGATGGAGACTTTTCGTTCCATTGCGTAGATTTTGTGTTGTACTCTATGTGTTGAAATGTAATAGTATCACGTCCCATTCCATCTAAAGAGACCTCTCTCATATCGTAGTTTAGTAACTTGCCTTTTGGAGAGTATATGTCGTACCCAACGGTCATTAATTCTCCAGAATTATAGCTGTTTGCGACACCAATTTTGAATTTAAAAATTGTGTGTTTACTTGTTGTATCAGGTGCTGTTGTTATTTTATAATCTTCGATTCTTAATTTTGGTTGAGAATATATGAATACTTTATATGGATCTTTAGATATGCAGGTACCATCCATATGTACTCCAGCTCCATTGTCAATGGTGTTTATTGTAATGGTATTGTTCCCGTCAGTTATGTATTTAGATATATTGAATTGAGATGGGCATCTGCTATCAGATGAGAATCCGATAGATTTGCCGTTTATTGATAGCGTAAATGATGCAATACCATTAACTTGAACAAACACATCACGATCTAACCACATATAAGGAATCTCCACATTTGAAGAGAGTTGAGTTGAATTGTCACTAGTTTTATTCTCACTCATCGTTAAGACTTTGTAGTGTTCTGTTTTAGTTCGATCACCTTTCTCTGCAATAGCCCTTATGTTGTAGCTAATAAATTCATTTCTAAACGGAGCTAATCCCTCTGAAGATATAGTTGTTTTATTAGATAAATCCGTAATATTTTTTTGTTGTGCTTCAGCATTGTGAAGGGAAAAAAGGATCGCAATAGCGAAGAATGCAACGTATTTCATTTTATTATTTTTAATTTAGATTAGCCTTAGATTATCTTGTGTTTATGATATTTACATTACCAGTATAATAACGTAGAGACAAAAGTAAATATTTTCTGAACTAAATCCAATATAGTTATAATCTGTTTGTTATTTTATTTTTTTATCTTTGTCCTTCTATCTATTTATATTGTACATGGTGTAGTGTTTTATAATATATATGAATAATTTTGCGTTAATAGGTAGTGTTTTATTGTAATTTTAAAAAAATAGATATAATGAGAAAGAGAGTTATTATTGCTTTTGTGGTGTCTTTATTTGCATTTACTTCATGTTTTAAATCGGATATTGATATACCTCCGACACACTCAGGGGTTATGATGTATCAGGATGCGAAATTATCTAATAACTATGTTATGTTTTGCGCTGAATTAGCGTTTAAATTGAACGTGTTATTAGAGTCAAGAGATGGAGATCAGCCACTTGATGAGATTTTGCTTGTGAGCGGAACAGAAAAAGGCAAGGAGATTAAATCTAATGGTGTAGATCAACTCTTTAAAGATATAGATATATCATTTAAAGAGTTGGAGTCAGGTCAATGGGAGCTTACGTTCGTACCTAATATTCCTCAAAATACATATGATGGCTCTTTGTTGATCTCAACTAATCGTAAATTATTAAGTGAAGTTGGTTCAAATTGGGATGTAACAAATAGTCCTAACAAAGATATGTCGTACGGAGGTGGCGGAATTGTAATGGATGAGTCTAGAGGAGTTAATATTGCTCATTTAGAGCAGGATAGGTTTTGGATATATGTGAGTAAATTTACTCTGTATAACCTCCTTATTGATCCAGAAAAAAAGATAAAAACAGAATGGGCTTTAGATTTCTATGTAAATAAGAATAGTAGTGATTACACACTTTTAGGTCTGCGTAATTCATTGTATGAAATGGTTGGAGATGCTTCGGGTTCTGTTGCTAGATATGGGACTCAGTTAACGTATGAATATGAGATAGATGATAATGTACAAGCACCATCACCACTTAGATACAAGTATAATGCAAAGTTGAATAGATCTATTCTATATGAAGGGACAGAGATTGTTAATGCTCCAGGTTTAACTATTTTAGATCCACATCAATATCCATCATCAGAGGTTGTAATTATGTGGAAAAGTACGATTGAAGGCTCTGTGTATTATGATTTAACATATAATGGATTTACAGTAACATCACTACCTAACTTAGAAGAGTAATTAGGGTTATAGTTGTCGTTGTATATTTAATTACAAGTGCGAAAATGAAGCTTTGCGAAATTGATATTATATTCGTAAAACTCCGTTTTCGCACTTAGTTTTTATGTTAATTGTTATTATTTTTAATAAAAATATATAGTTTCTTAACTTCAGTTCTTTTTTTTATAAAAAAATAACGATATTTGTCTTTTAAACAAATTACTTGAAAAATTATGTCAGGCGTAAGAAGAATTAAAATTAAGGATATATTAGCTAGCCAACAGACAGATGTAGATGTTGTAGTTAAAGGTTGGGTTAGAACTAAGCGTGGAAATAAGAATGTGGCTTTTATTGCCATGAATGATGGGTCAACAGTAAATAATATACAGATTGTTGTTGATGTTGCTATGTTTGACGATGCTATGCTTAAGCAGATTACAACTGGTGCATGTCTTAAAGTTGATGGTCTATTGGTTGCGTCTGCGGGTTCAGGACAGCCTGTAGAGGTTCAAGCAAAGAGTATTGAGATATATGGTACAGCAGATTCTGAAAGTTATCCTTTACAGAAGAAAGGTCACTCATTAGAGTTTCTTCGTGAGATAGCTCACCTTAGACCTCGTACTAATACATTTGGTGCAGTTTTACGTATTCGTCATGCTATGGCATTTGCGATTCATAAATATTTTAATGATAAAGGGTTCTTTTATATAAATACTCCTTTGATTACAGGAGCAGATTGTGAAGGTGCTGGAGAGATGTTTAATGTTACAACTCTTGATATTAACAATGTGCCAAAGAGTGAAGATGGTAGTGTTGACTACACACAAGATTTCTTTGGTAAGCAGTGTAGTCTTACAGTTTCAGGGCAGTTGGAGGGTGAATTAGCCGCTTTAGCTCTCTCTAATATATATACTTTTGGACCTACATTTAGAGCTGAAAATTCAAATACTCCGAGACACTTAGCTGAGTTTTGGATGATTGAACCAGAGATGGCCTTCTATGATTTGGATGACAACATGGAACTTGCAGAGGATATGCTTAAATATCTAATCAAATATGCATTAGATAATTGTCAAGATGACATTGAGTTCTTAAATAAGATGTTTGATCCAGAGCTTATTGATAGATTGAAATCAGTTTCTGAAAGTGAGTTTGTTAAACTTGATTATACTGAAGGGGTTGAGATACTTAAAAATAGTGGAGTTAAATTTGAATTTCCAGTAGATTGGGGATTGGATCTTCAAAGTGAGCATGAGCGTTACCTTGTTGAGACACACTTTAAGAGACCAGTAATTTTAATAAATTACCCTAAAAATATTAAGGCATTCTACATGAAGCAGAATGACGACTCTAAGACAGTGAGAGCAATGGATGTTTTGTTCCCTAAAATTGGAGAGATTATTGGCGGATCTGAGCGTGAGTCAGATTATACAAAACTAAAAGATAGAGCAGCTGAGGTTGGTGTATCAGAGCAAGATATTTGGTGGTACCTTGAGACTAGGAAATATGGTTCTGCACCACATAGTGGATTTGGATTGGGATTTGAGCGATTATTGCTATTTGTAACAGGTATGGCAAATATTCGAGATGTAATACCGTTCCCACGAACACCTAATAATGCTGAGTTTTAATATAGTATTCCCACTGTAATAAGTGGGAATACTTCATTTAAGTACTTTTTGTAATCTCTTTTTATTGTTAATTTATAACCGAATATTGTTATTAAAATTCCGTATAATGCATAAAATAAGTCTAAATCAGACACTAAAGCTGACACAAAAGTTATCTCCACTACATATCCAGATGATTAAATTGCTAGAGTTGCCCATGGTGCAATTGGAGCAGAGGGTAAAGCAGGAGATTGAGTCAAATCCGATGTTAGAAGAGGATGTGATTAGTGATAGTAAGGATAGTGACGATGATACTGAAGTGAAGAATATCTCTGTAGATGAGTATCTACGTGAAGATGATACTCCTACATATAAATATCGTGTAAACAACTACTCTAAGGATGACAAAGAGATGCCGTTGATAATTACTGGAGGGTGTTCTCTAAGTGACTATTTGTTGGAGCAGCTACGTTATAAAAATATTAGTGAAGATTTAGAGGTAATTGCAGAGTATCTAATTGGAAGTCTTGACGATGATGGGTATTTGAGACGAGATTTAGACTCAATATCTAATGATCTTGCATTTACGCAAGGAATGGAGGTTAGTAGTCAAGAGTTATATGAGGCATTAAGTGTAATTCATCAACTTGAACCTCCAGGAATTGGTGCAAGGAATTTGCAAGAGTGTCTGTTGTTGCAACTTAAAAGAGTCGTTTTAACAGATAAATATCAAGAGGTTGCATTAGTGATTTTACAGAGATACTTTGATGACTTTACAAAAAAACATTACGATAAGTTGATTAGTCGTTTGGGTATTGATGAAGATGAGTTCCGAAGTGCGATAGATGTTATTGTTTCGTTATCTCCCAAACCTGCAAATTTATATAATGAGGGGGGTACTCTTGGTGCGCCATATATTATGCCCGATTTTATATTAGATTATCAAGATGGTGAGTTTGATCTTAGAATGACATCTAATAATGTTCCTGAGATTAAGATTAATAGGCGTTATATTGATTTAATGAAGGAGTCTTCAGTAAAGAAAACACTTACTTCTAAAGAGAAAGAGACTATTCAATTCGTCAAAAATAAAATTGAATCTGCAAAGTGGTTTATCTCTGCAATTCAGCAGCGTCACGACACTTTAATGTCAACGATGACATCGATTCTTAATTATCAATTGGATTACTTTAGGGAGGGTGATAAAAGTAGATTACACCCAATGATCTTGAAGGATATTGCCGATAATGTTGGATTAGATGTATCTACAATTTCAAGAGTTGTGAATAGTAAGCATATTCAAACAAACTTTGGTATAATTCCTCTTAAACAGCTATTTTCTGAAGCAATGAAGACATATGATGGAGAAGAGGTATCCTCTTATGAGATAAAAAAGATTTTAACCGAGTGTGTTGGGGATGAAGATAAGTTAAAGCCATTGACAGATGAGATGTTGATGGATATTTTGAATGAGAAAGGTTATCGTATTGCGCGACGTACAGTAGCAAAATATCGTGAGGTGTTAGGTATTTCGGTGGCTAGATTAAGACGACAGATATAATGAGTGATACGAGTGTTAATACTGTTGATATTGGTGGCGATAAATTAATGGGTTGTGATCGAGCAAAAAGAAATGGATATATTTTGAGTCGGATTTTATCGTTGGTTCTACACCCTTTTCTTGTTCCAATATATGCAACGATTATTATTTTATTTTTATCGTCTATTCTAAATATAATAACACTAAAGGTCAAGCTCTATTTTATTGCGACAATTGCCCTTTATACTCTCTGTCTACCACTGTTCTCGATATTATTAATGAGGTATTTGGGAGTTGTGAAAAACTTAGATTTTTCAACTAAGAGGGAACGGATATTGCCCCTGTTAATTGTTGTGTCATGCTATATTGTATGTGCAAATTATATGCCTGTGTCAATCGTTTCATTTGTTATTAATAAGTTCTTGTTTGCAGCAATAGGGTGTATTGTAACAGCATTTATTATTAATCTATTTTGGAAGATCAGTTTACATATGATAGCTATGGGGGGATTAGTAGCAATGCTTGTATATAGTTCTCTTTATGGGTATGGCATCCCTCTTTGGGTGTTAATCCTTACAATAATAACAACAGGAGCACTAGCATCTGCTAGGCTATATCTTGGATGTCATAATTCTGCTCAAGTTGCCGTTGGATACACTTTGGGGTTTATAGTTTCAATCCTAATAATCAGTTTATAGTGCGAGTGTAAAGAGCATGGATTATAATTGACGGGTTTAATTAATCTATATTAGTCTCAATTAAATTATTTTTTGTAACTTTACGCTCAGACATTACGAGCACTTTTGAGTCATTTATATAACTGATCTCGTTCGTCGCTTAAAATTAATTTAATCTACTTAATTAAAATTATGAAAAAACAGATTTGTTGTATTGCTATGATGTTAGTAGCAATCTCTACATTTGCATCTAATGGATTGGAAGAGAAAAAAAAGGTTGAAAAGGATACAACCTTCGGATATTTTTTTAAATCAGTAAAAGATATTCCTTGTACATCTCCTAAAGATCAAGGTAGTAGTGGTACTTGTTGGAGTTTTTCAGGTTTAGGCTTCTTGGAGAGTGAAGTTATTCTTAATGGTAAAAAGCCAGTTGATCTAGCTCCTATGTGGATTGTACGTTTTACTTATTTCGAGAAAGCGATCAAATATGTTAGAATGCACGGTAAGGTAAACTTCTCTGAGGGTGGTGCAACACATGACGTATTGAATGTTGTTGATAAATATGGTATTGTACCTGAGTCTGTTTATATGGGACTTAACTACGGTACTGATAAACACCAACATGGAGAGTTAAGTGCTGTTTTAACTGCATATGTTGAGGCAGTTGTGAAGAATCCAAATAAAACATTATCAACTGCTTGGATTGCAGGTCTTAATGGTATTCTTGATGCTTATTTAGGTGAGTTGCCAGAGAGCTTTCAATATGATTGCAAAGATTATACTCCAAAGGAGTTTGCAAAGTACTTAGGTCTCGAAAAAGATAACTATGTATCACTTACATCATATAATCACCAGCCATTCTATAGCCAATATGCTATTGAAGTACCAGATAATTGGGCTAATGGATTGTCATATAATCTTCCTTTAGGAGAGTTTTTAGAGGTGTTTGAGAACTCTGTAATGGACGGATACTCTATTCTATGGGCATCTGATGTTAGTGAGGCTGGATTTGACTACAATAAGGGTTATGCAATCGTATCGGATGATGCTGCGCCTGAGGATTTATCAGGAACAGAGTTATCTAAGTGGGTAGCAATTAATGCTAAGAAGAATAAAGAGAGAGTTGGTCCTGGTAAGGAGAAGGCGATTACTCAAGATTTACGTCAAGAGGCATTCGATAACTACAAAACTACGGATGATCATGGAATGCAGATTGTAGGTTTGGCAACAGATCTAAATGGAGCAAAATATTATAAAGTTAAGAACTCATGGGGAACTAACCATATTTACAAAGGATATTTTTACGCTTCAGTTCCATTCGTAGCTTACAAAACTATGAATATCGTTGTAAATAAGAGAGGTGTTCCTAAGAATATTCGCAAGAAATTGAATATTAACTAGATTAAGGAGGCAGTGCATTGTCTAAGTCGGCATTGTGCTAATAACCTAATTATGCAAAATATTTTTATTAAAGAGGCTGTCTCAAAACTTATGTTTTGGGACAGTTTTTTTTGTATATAAGGTGTTATTGTTTTTTGTAAATTGAGTTTATAGACTTTTTTATATAATTGCTTGTAATACTTTAAGTCTAACGCATTAGGAGTTGACAATAAAGCACCTTTTGTGCCCTTTAGTTGTGTTATTTGTTGTGATGTAGTATAGTTGTGCTTTAAAAGGCATAAGCTCATTAATTACCTATATTTGTATATGTAATAATTTAATTGTGAATGTACACTACGTTTACTCCATTTTCCGAAATTATATATGATACTTCGCTTACTTTTATAAAATATTGTAATGGCAGAGTATGTGAGTAGCACTAACTTCAAAAATACAATAGTAATTTTTGAGGGAATTAATCTTTTTTATAGACTATATAAGTCTTCCATCGTCTTTTTAGGTCGCAAAAAAGACTTCATATTCATAAAAAAGCGTAAAAAGACAATATAGTTTTAAATATTATTCCAAACTATATTGTTTTATTCAAAAATAGATGTATCTTTGCGCTGTCTTAAATACCAAATGAGACAATTAACAACAATTTGGTGCCATAGCTCAGTTGGTAGAGCAAAGGACTGAAAATCCTTGTGTCCCTAGTTCGATTCTTGGTGGCACCACTTTCAAAAAGGCAATTAGCCGTAAACTCCTGAAGATCATTGATTTTCAGGAGTTTTTATTTTTAGCATATATGCAAAATATAGTTGTTTTCAGCATCTAAAATTCCAACCAATATGGTTTTAATTCTTTATATATCAGTACTTTACTCTATAACATTCCCCTGTTTATTTCGTATTATAAGTAAGCGTCTCCGCGATACCATCTTGTGAGACGAATTAATGCTTTTTACCTTTG
>CAMQVY010000023.1 GCA_947038405.1 uncultured Rikenellaceae bacterium
TTGGAGAGACTCTTTTTAGATTTATGAATGCAGGGAACTGCCCTTCGCGGGCGGCACTGCGTGATCGCAGAGAACTATGAGAGTCTCTCTAAGTGGATTTTTCACTTGGAGAGACTCTTTTTAGATTTATGAATGCAGGGAACTGCCCTTCGCGGGCGGCGCTGCGTGATCGCAGAGAACTATGAGAGTCTCTCTAAGTATTTTTACAACTTTGATAGATTAATTGCATTTGCAATGTTCTCTCCATCAAGTGCAGCTGAAACAATACCTCCTGCATATCCTGCACCCTCTCCAGCTGGATATAAATTTGAATACTGCTCATGTGCCAATGTAACCTTATCTCTTGGAATACGTACTGGTGTTGATGTTCTTGACTCAACACCAATTATCAACGCTTCATTTGTTACAAATCCCCTCATTTTACGATTAAATGCAGATATACCTTCACGCAATGAATCAGAAACTAAACTAGGTAACCAATTATGCATATCCGAAGATGTCACACCTGGAACATACGAACTCTTTTGAAGTGTCGATGAACGACGACCCGCCACAAAATCACCGACACGTTGTGCAGGAGCAATCTGACCATCGCCACCATGACTACGCGCAAGCTCTTCGTACTGCTGCTGATAATACAATCCTGCTAACTCACCATGCTCAGCTCTAAGATGCTCAAAATCCGATAATCGAACCTCTGTAACAACTCCCGCATTAGCATACACTGAGTTACGATCCGATGCCGACATACCATTAACAACACACTCCTTAGAGTTTGTCATTGCTGGGACGATAAACCCTCCAGGACACATACAAAATGAATATACTCCACGTCCACCAACTTGATTAACCAAAGAGTATGAAGCAGCAGGTAACCACTCCCCTCGCTCAGGTTGGTTATATTGGATTGAGTCAATTAAAGATTGAGGGTGCTCAACTCGCACTCCCATAGCAAAAGGTTTAGCCTCTACACGTACACCCTTATCATGGAGCATAATATATATATCTTTTGCAGAGTGTCCAGTTGCAAGAACAACGGCTGCACCATCAATTACCTCATCTCCACACTTAACTCCAGTTACTTTATCTCCTTTTAGAATAATATCTGTAACCTTTGAGTTAAATCTGAAAATCGCACCGCAAGAGATCAAAGTCTGTCTTATATTACTAATTACTTTAGGAAGTTTATCTGTTCCAATATGAGGATGGGCATCAAAAAGTATCTCAGGATTTGCACCATGAAATACTAATGTTTGAAGTATTTTATTATAATCTCCACGTTTTTTTGAACGTGTAAATAGTTTTCCATCAGAGAATGTCCCTGCCCCACCCTCTCCAAAGGCGTAATTTGAATCTGGATTAATCTCCTTATTTCTATTTATATCCGCAATATCAATTTTTCGAGATGAAACATCTTTTCCCCTCTCTAATAAAATTGGCTTATAATTAAGCTCCACTAATCGCAACGCAGCAAAAAGTGCCGCAGGACCAGATCCGACAATTACAATAGGTGTTGCATTATCTACATTCGGATAGTCAAAATGTAATAACGATGGTGTTGGCTCATTGTCAATATAGAGCTCTAAAGTCAAATTTATTTTCGGAACTCTTTTTCGAGCATCAATCGAGCGTTTCAAAACTCGAATCATTGCAATCTGAGAGACCTCAATATCAGCATGATCTGCGGCTATTGAAGTATATGTTTCTTTGTCTGCAGCTTGTTTTGGAGTCAAAACAAGTGATATTTGTTGTGGCATTTACGTATTTTTTAATTGTTTTCGTCTCAAATTTACTATTTTTGTAGTTAGTATTAATGCTTTTATAGATGTTTTATTTAAATTGCATTAACTTTTGAGCATTAAAGAGATTAAATAGAACTTAAATAAAGAGCTACGTATGAGAAAAATCGTAATTATTCCAACATATAATGAGAAAGAGAATATATCTTTAATGATAAATAAAGTATTCTCTCTTAATGAAGAGTTTGATATACTAATTATTGACGACAACTCTCCTGACGGCACTGCTAAGATAGTTAAAAAAGAGCAAGAGACGTACAAAAACAGACTACACATCATTGAACGTAGTGGAAAACTGGGACTTGGATCAGCATATATTACTGGATTCAAATGGGCCTTAGAGAGTAATTATGATTACATATTTGAAATGGATTGTGATTTTTCACACAATCCTGATGACTTAATTAGACTATATAATGAGGCTATCAATGGTAGTGATTTAGTGATAGGATCACGATACATTAAAGGTGTTAATGTTATTAATTGGCCTATGTCTCGCCTACTTATCTCATTTTTCGCATCTAAATATGTAAAATATATTACAGGAATGCCAGTGAAAGATGCAACTGCGGGATTTGTCTGCTACTCAAAAGAGCTATTAAATAGCATTGCCCTTGAAAATGTTGAGATGAAAGGATATGGTTTTCAAATAGAGATGAAGTACACCTCATGGAAATTGGGATTTAACATCAAAGAGGTATCTATTATATTTACGGAGAGAGTACAAGGTACATCTAAAATGAGTAGTAGCATATTTGGTGAAGCATTTTGGGGAGTAATGAAGTTGAGATTCAGAAGAATAAAAGGCAAAAATAGAACATTATAATTCTTATATACTGCAACCATAAATAGATGATTGTAGCAAAAAAGTAAATAATAAAAAATCATAGAGTACAATGTCAAAAATACTGATTAAAAACGGAACGATTATAAATGAAGGTGTATCTTTTTGTGGATATATTTTATCTGAAAATGGAGTAATAATCGAAATCGGTGAGGGTAACGTACCTGACTTCTTAGAGCAAAATTTCCATGGAGAGACAATTGATGCTAAGGGCAAATTAGTAATCCCTGGAGTTATTGATGACCAAGTACACTTTCGTGAGCCAGGACTTACTCACAAAGGGGACATTCATAGTGAATCTATTGCTGGTGTCGCAGGGGGTGTGACATCATTTATGGAGATGCCAAACACCTCGCCTTCAACTACAGATTTCACTCAATGGGAGTGGAAAATGGAGCGAGCTGCGGAAACTTCAGTTGCAAACTACTCATTTTATATGGGGGCAACTAATGATAACATAGAGAGTATCTCAAAATTAGATCCTAAGCGTGTTTGCGGTGTTAAACTATTTATGGGATCATCGACAGGGAATATGCTTGTTGACAGTGAAAAGATGTTATCCGCAATTTTTGCCGAGAGCCCAACTCTAATCGCAACACATTGTGAAGATGAGGCTACAATACAAGCTAATATAAAACAGTTTAGAGCCGAGTATGGGAATGATGTACTTCCATCAATGCACCCTTTAATTAGAAGTAGTGAGGCTTGTTATAAAAGCTCTTCACGCGCAGCAGAGTTAGCTAGTAAGTATGGAGCAGATCTACACATATTACATATAAGTACTGAACAAGAGTTATCTATCTTCGATACAAAACCACTTGAAGAGAAAAAAATAACTGGAGAGGTGTGCGTTCACCACTTATGGTTTGACGACAGAAGCTATGAAACAAAAGGAAACTTAATAAAATGGAATCCTGCTATTAAATCTAAGAGAGATAGAGATGCTCTTAGAGAGGGCTTGATCTGCGGCAAATTAGATATTGTAGCAACAGACCACGCACCACACACAATAGAAGAGAAGTTGAAAAGTTATTGGCAAGCTCCGTCTGGCGGTCCTCTACTCCAACACTCATTAGTAACAATGTTGGAGATGGTAAACCAAGGTATATTCTCAATTGAAAATGTTGTAACAAAAATGTGCCATGCGCCTGCGATTCGATACAAAGTGGAAAAAAGAGGATTTCTTCGTCAGGGATACTATGCAGATATAGTTATTATTAATCCAAACAAAAATTGGCAGGTAAGCAAAAGTAATATTTTATATAAATGTGGATGGTCTCCTTTTGATGGCGTAAACTTCAATAATTATGTTGATACAACCATAATTAATGGTGAAGTTGTTTGTCGCAATGGAGAGGTAAATACAGAATATAGAGGAATGTCTCTATGTTTTAATCGTTAAAAACAGTTATTTGAGACCTATTTACATAAAAAAAACAAAATAATTGTAAAAAAGTGCTGTAATAATTTGGAGTTACAAATATTTTCCATACCTTTGCAACGCAATCAGGAAATGCGGATATGGCGTAATTGGTAGCCGCGCTAGACTTAGGATCTAGTGTCGTGAGACGTGGGGGTTCGAGTCCCTTTATCCGCACTTCAAAAAAGGTTATCTTTTGATAACCTTTTTTTTTGCTACATATACCAAATCTTGCACTTCAAAAATAAGTAGACCACAATCACCCTATCCTTATTAAGAAACTAATCAATCTGAAATTATAACCAAAGCCAATAACAGTGCGAGAGAGTCAGACAATACATACACTGTTCATACTGTTTTTATGCTCTAAAAAAGTATTCCCTACCAACTCGTGATAGGGAATGTGCGACTCATCTTGTACGTCGCTGGTTACTTGGTCACACCTTAGTATTTGCCGATACCTCAAATTATTTAATTTATTATATATTCTTATTAAATACAGATACTCTAGTGCACTTACCATTCATATTATCATATATAATAATATGAATGCAGATATAATTACAAATCTTTGTTATCACAAATGATAAGTAATGGGTTATGGAAACAAATGACATTTTAAAGGAATTAGGTCGTAATATTAAAACTATTCGAGTGCAAAGAGGTATGACACAACAAGAATTAACATCATTATGCTATTTGGAAACATCAAATATGTGTAGAATAGAGGCAGGTAGAAGTAATTTAACAGTCGGAACACTAAACAAAATTGCAACCTATCTAGGTATTAAGATTAAAGATTTATTTTTCAATAATTGGAACCCCTTATATTTACAATATAAATATTGACTAAATCAATATAAGAGCCTTTAATAGCTATATCTACAAATAATATGTTTATATTTTAACATATTAAACCTTTTTTACTGTAAATTTAATTTAACCTTTGTTTTTTCAACATTATAATGTTATTTTTGTGGTTGTAAGAAAATAAAAATAATAATATTGTATGGAAAAAGTAGTAAAAGAGTACGTAGATAGTTTTATGTCTGAAATTATCGCAAATAACCCAAATGAAAAAGAGTTTCACCAAGCTGTAACAGAAGTTGTTGAGAGTGTTGCAGAGTATGTTGTTCAAAATCCACAACTTCAAAAAATGAAGGTTTTAGAGCGCATCGCAGCTCCTGAAAGAGTTATAATCTTCAGAGTACCTTGGTTGAATGATAAGGGTGAGGTGATGATTAATAGAGGTTATAGAGTTCAGATGAACAGTGCGATTGGCCCATACAAAGGTGGCTTGCGTTTTCATCCAAGTGTAAACTTGAGTATCTTGAAATTCTTAGCTTTTGAACAAGTTTTCAAAAATAGCCTTACAACTCTTCCTATGGGTGGAGGTAAAGGTGGTTCAGACTTTAATCCTAAAGGAAAATCTGATAATGAAGTAATGAAATTCTGTCAAAGTTTTATGACAGAACTACAAAGACATATCGGACAGCACACAGATGTTCCTGCGGGAGATATTGGTGTTGGTGGTCGTGAGATCGGTTTTATGTATGGTCAATACAAAAGATTGCGTAATGAATTTACTGGAACACTTACTGGTAAGGGATTAAATTGGGGTGGCTCACCACTTCGTCCTGAAGCAACTGGATATGGTACATGCTACTTCGCTAATGCAATGTTAGAGAGCAGAGGTACTAGTTTTGAAGGTAAAACTGTCGTTATTTCTGGAGCTGGAAATGTTGCTCAATATGCAGTTGAAAAAGCAACTCAGTTAGGTGGTAAAGTTGTTACTATTTCAGACTCGGCAGGTTATGTATATGACGAAGAAGGTATTGATGCGGAGAAATTAGCTTATATCTTAGAGCTTAAAAATATATTTAGAGGTAGAGTGAAAGAGTATGTTGATAGATACCCTAAAGCTCAATATTTTGAGGGACAAGCTCCTTGGGGCGTAAAGTGCGACATTGCACTACCTTGCGCAACTCAAAATGAACTTAATGGTGAGCAGGCTCAAACACTCGTTGCAAATGGTTGTATCTGTGTTGCAGAGGGCGCTAACATGCCATCTACTCCTGAGGCTATTGAAATTTTCCATAAAGCTAAAATTCTTTTTGCTCCAGGAAAAGCTTCTAACGCTGGTGGTGTTGCAACATCTGGATTGGAAATGTCACAAAACTCAATTAGATTATCATGGACTCCAGAGGAAGTTGATGCTAAATTACAACAAATTATGTTAGATATTCACACTGCCTGCGTTAAATATGGTACAGAGGCTGATGGATATATAAATTATGTTAAAGGGGCAAATATTGCAGGTTTCATAAAAGTAGCTAATGCAATGATGGCTCAAGGTTTGGTATAATAAATATCTATATACTTACAAGAAAGAGTATTTACAAACGATATAATGTTTGTAAATACTCTTTCTATTTTCTCTGAGATCACGCAGCTCAACCCACATAGGAGAGGTCCCTCAATCTCTACCAAAAAGCCAAAATAAACACAGTAAATATCCCCGCAACACACATTGAAACACTACTAACCGCACCCTCAATCTTACCCATCTCTAGTGCTCTAGCAGAGCCAATTGCATGACTTGTAGTTCCCATTCCAACACCAGTTGCTATTGGGTTTTTAATATTAAGTATTTTTACTAATATTGGATTAAGTACAGCTCCAAATATTCCGCACATAATTACACATAGTGCAGTAATGGATCTATCTCCTCCTAATATTGTAGATAAATCCATTGCAATAGCTGTTGTAACAGACTTAGGCAGCATAGATAAAATTGTTAAATTACTTATGTCGAAAAGCTGACATAATATATATGTACTTCCAATTGAACATATAGATCCACCTATTGACCCAGCAAAGATTGGAATGAAATTTTCTCCTAGAATTTTGCGCTGATGGTATATATTCATTCCTAGTAGCGCAGTAGATGGTCCAATAAACATATTTAGAAACTCACCACCTATCATATATTCCGAGTATGACACACCCAGAAGTTGCATTACCCCTAATGATATTAATGTAGCCATGAGTAGCGGATTAGCTATCGCCCATCGTAATCTCCTCGATATAGTGGTTGCAATGACAAATGATAATATTGTCAACAATACTCCAAATATAGGACTCAGTAAGATTGCCTCTTTCATATTTTTTTGCGATCTATAATTCGTTGAACCAAAATTGTAATATAAGTCGAACTTAAAAAAGTTATAATTAAAGTTATTAATACAATAATCAATATAGATAAAAACTGATCCTTAAACAGTACAAAGTCTTCAAATATTTTCAAACATACCGGAATAAAAAACATTGCCATGTTTTTAGTTATAAAAGTGGCACTCTCTGAGATAGCACTCTCTTTAATTATGCCTGATTTAAGTAGTAATAGAAATGATAATAATCCTATAACTGAAGCAGGGATTCCAAATGGAATATACTTAACAATCATATCACTAATGATATATACCGTTAATATTATTGATATCTGTTTTAAAATTTTCATGTACTTTGATTTATCTTTATACTCTTTAAGAGTTGTGTATCCTGCAAAGGTACATAATATTTCGAGGGAGACATCATATACTTATTTATTCTATAATATTGTTATAATTATAATTCTCCTATTATATAGATTATATTGACGACTCTGTGTACTAATGATACCATTCGAAATACCTCCTGACAAATAGTGTATTTATTGAAAATATATTTATCTTTACAAAATATATTTTCGCAATAAAAGTAAATTACTTTGTATTGTAAACTTAAAATTACTATCTAAATATTAAAAAAACATTTTATGAAAAAACTTATTGTAACTCTATCCTTTGCATTTGCATTGTCTTCTACTCTGTTTGCTCAAGAGAAGATTGCAGATGGTGTAATATGCTCTAATGATGTGTTTAATACAACTATGGAAGAGGGTGTTTCATGCTACCGTATTCCAGCGATCGTTACTGCTAAAAATGGCGATCTTATTGCAGCTATTGATCAACGTGTCCTATCTTGTGCAGACTTAAATGGTTGTAAAGATATTAATGTTATCATAAGAAGAAGTAAAGATAATGGTAAAACTTGGGGTGATATTGAGACTGTAGTAGATTTCCCTATAGGTCAATCTGCTTCTGATCCATCAATGATTGTGGATGAGAAAACAGGAGACATCTTTATGTTTTATAACTTTATGGACTTAGATAAAGAGCGTAACATATACTACTTCCACGTTGTTGTAAGTAAAAATAATGGTAAAACTTGGGGTGAACCTATAGATATTACATCTCAAATTAGTAAGCCAGAATGGAAAAAAGACTTTAAATTCATAACATCTGGACGTGGTATATATACTAGTGATGGAAGAATGTTACATACTCTAGTAAATCTACACAATGGATTACGTCTATTCGGTAGTGATGACCACGGAAAGAGCTGGTATGTTATTGATACTCCAGTAAAACCTGCTGATGAGTCGAAGGTTGTTGAGTTAGCCGATGGTAGATGGATGATTAACAGTAGAGTTAATGGTCATGGAAAACGTCACATTCATATCTCTTCTGACCAAGGAAATAGCTGGAAAAGTCACGCAGATACACAATTAATTGACCCATCTTGTAATGGTAGTATTATTCGCTATACTTCAAAAGCTGATGGATATGATAAAAATCGTCTACTATTCTCAAATGCAAATAGCGTTAAAGGTCGTGTTAACTTAACTGTTCGTGTTAGTTATGATGAAGGCGAGACTTGGACTGATGGTAAAGTAATCTTCCCTGGAGGATCTGCTTACTCTTCACTTACAGTACTTAAAAATGGAGATATAGCTGTATTCTTTGAAAAAGATCATTACAAAGCTAATGAGGTTACAGTATTCTCATTAGATTGGTTGACTGATGGTAAAGACAAATATACAAAACCATCTAAGAGACGTAGAAAATAGAGGGTAAATAGCATATTATTAATGCTATTATAAACAAAAGAGAGAGGATTTGCTTATTTACAAGCAAATCCTCTCTCTTTTATTTAGTACAAAGTCACTATAACTACATAGGTAGCTATTTAAGCCTATTTTTGATGATTATATTCATGGGCACTCCCGTAATTTTACTCTCTAACCAAGTAAGTATATCTAAATAAAAGAAAGTACGACGCTCAACAGGATGGTTTTCATAAACTTTGAGTCTCTCATAAAGATTTTTAAGCTCCTGCTTCAATTCATACTCATAGATATTATTAAGGTTTTTTAGAAACCTTAACATCTCTCGTTGAACTTGATGAAGATCATTCATCTTTACCAAATATGAGTAGACAGAACGTATTTGATAATCAATATTAAGATCTATTCCAGCTGCATACGATGCTATAAGTTTTAATATCTTAGAATAACACTGCAAGTCTCGCCTAATTTGAGGATCTTTAGTCTCTAATATCTCGGCTAAATATTCAAGACACTTACTGTAATTCATATCCCCAAAGTAAAGACAAGCTATTTTGTAATTCATCAACATTCTTTGATGTATATCTATATGCTTTCCATGGGTTAATAAGAAATTATCTATCTTGTTAACAACTTCTAATCCCTGTTCAAAATCGCCATCTAAGAAGTTCTTGTGTAGCTGATTTATATATATAATCTGTTTGTATATGATATTGGCATTTAGATTAAGAGTAGAAATAGATTCAACTTCAGTCTCTAGCTTATGAAGGTATACGCAAAATAAATTATATTTTTTTGTGAGGTACAATCCCTCCAGCAGTCTAGAGTACCCTCTTAAATAGTTATCGTAATGTAATATTTTCATATCAGGTGATGTGTCGAATAGTCTAGTCCACATAGAGGCATACTTGTAACACATCACAAAATCGTGCTGTATGTAGTAATACCATACTTGAGCCTGGTAGAAAAATACACTCTCTAAAAAGGATAACTTCTTTGATTTAAATACGTCTAATCTAGGTTTAAAGTAGTTTATAATTAAATTTATATCCTTTTCAGTTCTAGCATATCCAAGTGTTTGATGAAGTGATAGCAACCTAATTGAAGAGCTGTATAACTCCGACACATTGTTTAATTCATTGAAAATTTGAGCAATTTGCTTATCCGTAGTATCTATATTTTTTGCAATACTTTTTGTTTGATGCCCATCTTCAATACGCCTAATAAGTGATATGATTTCAAGGGATGTAGTGTGCATATTTAAAAAAATTGCTTGCTCTTTTAATTTTTGCAAGTTCTTTTCAGCCTGCTTATATAGTCCCCTATTATATAGTATTATTGAAAACTCAACACCCTCTTTAACCTGCATGGCTTGATTGTGTTGTACCATTAGCATTCTAAGACTTATAAGAATTTGTTTGTACAGGTGAGCCTTTGTATTTGGTAACTGCCCCTTTTTTATTGGACACTTAGCAAGAATCCGCTCTTCACTATAAACATCAGAGGAGTCTATCAGATCAAACAATGCAATAAAGTTTGAACTCTGATTTCCCGAAAGCCTAGTTGCATATAGTTTAAAATTTCGCTTCTCTGCTTTGCTCATCGATTTTACTAAATCAAATATAGGCTCACTTTTTTCAATAGGTATCATAAATAGTCGATAAGTTTACACAAATATATTAATTTTCACTTGAAATTCAGTGATAAAAAGTATTAAATGGTTTAAAAATGACAATAAGATCAGAATGTGCTTTTATTATTAGTGCACTTTTCATAACTTTGCCTTTTCAAAGATAGTTCAACAACTAGATTATTGTTGTTTGTTTTACTAACCACCAAGTAGATATTAAAATATGACTTTAGAATCAAGGTATGCGCAACGCGGTGTGTCATCGTCGAAAGAGGATGTTCATAATGCAATTAAAAATATTGATAAAGGGCTATACCCAAAAGCTTTTTGTAAAATTATTCCTGATTTATTGAGTGGAGACGATAGTTCTTGCTTGATTATGCACGCAGATGGAGCTGGGACAAAATCATCTTTAGCCTATACGTATTGGAAAGAGACAGGTGACTTATCTGTATGGAGAGGTGTGGCTCAAGATGCTATTGTAATGAATACTGACGATTTGTTATGCGTCGGAGCAGTTGACAATATCCTTTTATCTTCAACTATTGGCAGAAATAAGAGATTAATTCCTGGAGAAGTAATCTCAGCAATCATTAATGGAACAGAGGAGTTCTTGCAAACCATGAGAGATATGGGCGTTAATATTATCTCAACTGGTGGAGAAACTGCTGATGTTGGCGATATTGTACGCACGATCATAGTTGATAGTACTGTGACTGCAAAAATGAAAAGAGCTGACGTTGTAGATAATGCCAATATTAAGGCTGGTTGTTGTATCGTTGGCTTGAGTTCTTTCGGACAAGCTACGTATGAGAACCAATACAATGGAGGAATGGGTAGTAATGGCTTAACATCTGCTAGACATGATGTGTTTAATAACTACCTATCTAAATTGTATCCTGATAGCTTTGACGGCGGAGTACCTGCGGATTTAGTTTATACCGGAAAGTATAAACTGACAGATAAAGTTCCTGGAACAGAGTTAAACATGGGTCAGTTAGTTTTATCTCCAACTCGTACTTATGCTCCAATAATCAAGACGATATTAAATGAGTATCGTGGAAATCTTTATGGTATGGTGCATTGTAGCGGTGGAGGTCAAACTAAAGTTCTTCATTTTGTAGATAATGTTCATATTATTAAAGATAATCTTTTTGAAACTCCTATTTTGTTTAAAACAATTCAGGAAGAGAGTTTAACTCCATGGAAAGAGATGTTCAGCGTATTCAATATGGGACACAGAATGGAGCTATACGTAGACGAAAGTGTTGCTGAAGATATAATAAAGATATCTAAACTATATGGTGTTGATGCACAGATAATTGGTAGAGTTGAGTCTGCAAATGCACCGACTCTTACAATTAAACACAATAGTGAAGAGTATTTTTATACAAAATAACCTTTTTTTGCTTCGTTCCTAAATGTTTGGTACGGAGTTTGTAACTATCCTAAGTGTATTTGAGTTCATATAATACAAGTACATATAATAAAATTTAGTTTAGGTGCGTTATTGTAAGTGAAAGCAACGAGTAAAGTTTCTTCATTTATTTAAGTTTAGGTTAGTAGTTAAAGAGGGTGACCTCTTATAGTAGCAGTGGGTTGGGGAACTCCTGCTACTTTTTTTATGCCCTAAAATTTAAGATGAACGATAATATATAGATGTGGAATTTATCGTAGTTGTCCTAAACACAAAGGTAGTTGGATAGTATTATGTAAAATGGTTGCCATTGTTTTACCCACATAAAAAAAAGTGTCATAACTTATTCAGTTATAACACTTTCGTTTTTGTTTCAAGTGGTGCCACCAAGAATTGACCCTTTTGTATAATACCATATATATCAAAATATTACAACTAATATAAAACTCATTCCAACCAATTACAGAAGATCTATTTTCCTCATTTTTCCGAGCAACTTCTCACCTTATCTGCTCCATAATACAAACATATTAAATCGAATAATAATATCCAAATGATATTATTATTTGCACGGTTCGTGGTGAAAAAAATGGTCAAACTAACCCACCTACAAATAGCTTTATTTCAGTTATCACTATTACAACGACTTATATGCTAGCTATTTATACGAAGTATGTGTGTGTGGTAAATGATACTATGTATATTATAATATATTTATAATATATTTATAATATACGTATCTCTATCCTTAGTTTTAATTATTTTTACTACCTTTGTAGGGTAAAAGTGGTATTTATTTCGTCTAAAAGCTAAAGGCATTATAGAAAGGCTAAAATACAAATATTACAGAGTGCTAAAATGAGATTGTAAATTCACTTAGTTCATTACAATGAACTGACAATCAGATGGATACATGCGTATTCCAAACTAGTTGTTGCATCTATAATATAAATAATGAATAATTCTGAACAGGTACAATGGCATGTTTTACATGCCATGCACGGAAATGCTATGGTAGCACAAAGGTTATTTTCACAGTTATCCATAGAAAATTTTGTCCCTATGGAGCAAAAATCTATTACAGTTAAAGGCAAAAAGGTTATTACAAAATTAATGCCAATCTTTCTTAATTTAATTTTCGTTAAAAGCACATTAGCACGTATTAAGGAGATAAAATCAACATGTACTTACTTATATTATATAACTCATAATGTAAATGGCACAAAACAACCAATGATTGTCCCAATGGTTGAAATGGAGCAGTTTGTGAATTTTGTAGGGAATAACTTCGAACATATAGACTATGTAGACACCAAAGGTCTTGATATAAAAAAAGGTGAACGAGTTAAGATCATATCAGGAATTTTCAAAGGCAAAGAGGGAACTTTTATTAAAATAGCAGGAAAGCGCAGTAAGCAGATAGTTGTTGCAATAGATGGACTTTTAGCAGTATCTATCAAGACTCAAAATCCAAGTCAAATTATAGAAAAACCATAATACTTATGCAAATTATTAATGAGTTACTTGTGATTGTTACTACAATACTAGTAAGTGGTTCAATAGTGACTTTTATGTTGCCACATATAGTACTACTATCCTTAAAGAAAAAATTATTGGATCCTTTCAATGAAAGGAAAATTCATACTAAAGTAACGAGTCGCTTAGGCGGAGTTAGCTTTTTTGTGAGTATATTTATATCTTTATTATTAGTAGTCTCTTTTTCTAACATATTGGGGCTAGTACAAATTGACATAACAAACAGATTTACACTTGAGATATGTGCAATATTTATACTATACATTGTAGGACTTTCAGACGATTTATCTGGTGTTATATATAGGAAAAAATTTATATTTCAAATTTTCACAGCAATACTCATTATAACATCTGGTACGTATATTCACAATTTAAATGGACTCTTTGGAGTATTCACAATACCTGAATATGTTGGAATCCCACTGACAATATTACTTATCGTATTTATTACTAATGCACTAAATCTCATAGATGGTTTAGATGGTCTAGCTTCGTCGCTATCGATAATGGCACTCGCTGTTTATGGTATTCTATTTTTTATGTGCAATAAAAGTATAGATATGCTCATAGCTTTCGCCACTGTCGGAGCTCTTATACCATTCCTATATGCCAATCTAACAAGGGTAAAAAAACGAGCTAGCACAAAAATTATAATGGGAGATTCAGGTGCATTAGTCATAGGCCTTATCTTAAGTATTATGATGATAAAACTATGGGGAATTGAACCAACCGAATCTGATATAATTCCTTCAACTTATTTTCATGTAATGGCTTTTACAATGATATTAGTTCCGTGTTTAGATGTATTACGTGTTGTTTTGCATCGAGCGAAAAGCAATCAACCTTTATTCCTGCCAGACAAGAACCATTTCCATCATAAACTTATAGCATTAGGATGTACGCATCATCAGTCATTAGTGCTTATTTTAGCTATAAACGTATTTTTTATTTTACTAAATACAGTATTGACAAATAAGCTACCTATAATCTATATAACTATTATTGACATAGTAATATGGACAATTCTTCATATTTTAATAACTAAAAAACTAAAAAACTAATAATATGATAAAACGAATTTTACTTTCACTCTTAATCGCTGTAGCATTTAGCTCTTGTGCTACGCAAAAAAAAATATCTTATTTTCAGAATGTTCAACCAAATGTGGAGTTCGAATACATTGAAGGCAAGGATATAACAGTTCAAACTGATGATATGTTATCAATTGTGGTATCGAGTAAAAACCCAGAGCTTGCTATGTTGTTTAATCTGCCACGTGTACAACAATTAGTTGGTACAGATAGCAAAGATTTATCACTCTCTTCTTCTCGTGGTGAATTATCTGGATATACAGTTAACTCTAAGGGTAAAATAGATTTTCCTATTGTTGGAGAAATATATATAGCAGGACAAACCAAAGAAGAGATTGTTGCTACGATAAAAAATACATTAATATCTAACGATTTGCTCAAAGATCCCATTGTGACAGTAAATTTCATCAACCTGCAATTTTCAATTGTAGGTGAAGTGTTAAGACCTGGACGATATAATTTAGTGAAAAACCAAACAACACTTCTTGAAGCTATAAGTATGGCTGGTGATTTAACTATTTTTGGACAGCGTGATAAAATATTTTTGACCAGAGATCAAAATGGAAAGAAGATAACATATCAAATTGACCTACGCTCGCAGGATGTATACCAATCTCCTGCTTTTTACGTGCAGCAAAATGATCTGATATATGTAGAGCCTAATAAAGTAAAAGCTAATCAATCAACGGTGAATGGTAATAGTTTTCAGTCTACATCATTCTGGATATCAGTTACTTCATTACTTGCCACTATTACAATATTATTTATTAACTAAACCATATATAATATAAATGGATACTAAAATAAAAGAATTTATAACCATCAAAGATCTATGGGATATATTCGTGAACAACATCTGGCTATTTGTTGTCTCTGTTGCTCTATCTTTAGCTTTCGCTGTAATGTATATCGTAATTACCCCTCCAGTGTATGAGTGCAGCGCATCAATCTTAATTAAAGATGATAAACAAGGTCAGTCTATATCTTCTCAAGCCACGCAAGGTTTCGAAAGTATGGGGCTGTTTCAATCCAATACAAATATCAATAATGAGATAAATATATTAAAAACTACCGCTTTTATGTCTGAAGTGGTTGAAAGATTAGGATTGGAGTCCAATTATAAAGTTAAGCAAAATGGGATTCGTTGGATTGATTTATACAAGAGTACTCCATTTAAGGTGGAGCTTGATAATAGCATAATAAATTCAAGTGTTAGTTTTGAGATAGATTTTATAACTCCTCAGACGTATGAAGCATCAGAATTTACCTTTAATCAAGAAGAGGTGTCTGGAACGTTTAAAGGTGAGATAGGGAAGCCGGTCACAACTCCATACGGTGAATTTACGTTAGTAGCAACTCCTTTTATATCAGATATCACAGAAATAGTTGGTACTAAATACTCATTTTCTAAAAATACGACAAAGTCAATAGCTAAAAAACATCTTAGGTTATTATCTGTAATATTGAGAAGTGAAAAAGCTTCAATTATTGACCTTAGTATTACAGACGAAAACACAGAGAGGGCTGAGAATATTCTTAACACGCTAATATCTATCTATAACGAGAATTGGATTAAAGATAAGAATGAGGTCACATTTAACACTTCGGGATTTATTGATGATCGATTATCTGTAATTCAACATGAATTGGAGGGTGTAGATGGGAGTATCGCCGACTTTAAGAGTGAGCAATTAATACCAGATATAGCTGCGGTTGCAGGTATTCAGCTACAACAAACAACAAACAATAACAATGAGCAACTTGTAGTGAAGAACCAACTCTCTATGGCTCGTTACGTTCAAGAATATATACAAAAGGACACAAATATGGAGCAACTACTTCCAGCTAATACTGGTATAGAGAGTAGTGCTATTGAGTCTCAGATAAGTCAATATAATGAACTTCTTTTGCAAAAGAATATACTTTTATCTAATAGTGGTAAAAGTAACCCTTTGATTGCTGATATGATTGCAAACCTAAAGTCAATAAAGAGTATAATAAATACATCTATAAACGACTATTTTTCAACTTTAACAATACAATTGGAGAACTTAAAGAGAGAGGGCGTTAAGAATAGACAAAATCTATCATCAACACCAAGACAAGCAAAAGAATTGTTAGGTGTCGAGCGACAACAAAAAATTAAAGAAGAGTTATTTTTATATCTTCTGCAAAAGCGCGAAGAGAATGAGTTGTCACAGGCATTTTCAGCATACAATACCAAGATTTTGAGCATGGCTGATGGATCTCCGTTCCCTCTTGCACCAAAGAAAGCAAATGTACTTATCTTTGCATTTGTAATAGGTGTAATTTTACCGATATCCTATCTGATAATTAAAGAGTCATTTAATACAACTATTACAAATAAAAAGGATTTGGCGGTGATAAGTAAAATCCCGTTTATCGGTAGTATTCCACATATTGTAACTCCAAAATCTAAAAATAAATCTAATAAGCAAGAGGTGCCATTAGTTAGTGTCGGAAGTCGTGATGTTACAAATGAATCATTTAGAGTTGTGCGAACCAATCTCGACTTTATGACAGTCAATAAAAGTGACGTAGCTCAAGTGGTACAAGTAATCTCAATACACCCCGGTAGTGGTAAATCATTTATTACTGCTAATCTTGGATTAAGTATGGCTTTTAAAGATTCCAAGATATTACTTATAGATGCAGATATTAGAAAGGCAACACTTAGTACATATTTGAAAACCACTCAAAAGGGTATTTGTGAGTACTTAAGTGGCAAAAGTAATAATATTGATGAGCTAATATTAAAAGGTAAATTACATGAAAATTTAGATATACTATCTGCTGGAACCATACCACCTAATCCATCAGAGTTACTACTAAAAGCGAAGTTTGAAGAGCTGATTACACAGATGAAAAGTCGTTACGACTACATCTTCTTAGATTGTCCACCAGTAGATATTGTACCAGATGCAGCCATTGTTGGAAAATTTTGCGACATGTCAATATTTGTAGTTCGAGCTGGATTGCTTGATAAACGCCAGCTGCCAGATATTGAGACTATATATGACAGTAAGAAGTATAACAATATGTGTTTACTACTCAATGATGTGAAATATTCGGGTAAAGGTTACTATGGTTACCGCCGCTATAGCTATTATGGTAACGGGGCTGAAAATAGCGAGAAATAATAACTATGCAATCAAATATTTATTAATAATAAAAACATATACGGCATGAAAGCTTGTTTTATTGGGCTTGGCTATATCGGCCTACCAACTGCTATTATAGCAGCAAAAAATGGAATTAAAATTATTGGTGTAGATATTAACCCATCAGTTGTTGAAAAAACAAATAAAGGGGAGCTACATATCATTGAGCCAGGAATGGAAGAACTACTCAAGGAGGTTGTTGCTAATGGTCAATTAAAAGCATCTACAACACCAGAGGTTGCAGATGCATATTTTATAGTTGTACCAACTCCTTTTAAAGGTGATCATCAACCTGATATCTCTTATGTAGAGTCTGCTACACGTGCAATACTTCCACTACTGAAGGAGGGTGATTTATATGTTATAGAATCCACCTCTCCTGTAGGAACAACAGAGACTATGACAAATCTTATATTTGAAATACGTCCAGAGTTGAAAGGTAATATCTACATTGCATATTGTCCTGAGCGTGTGTTGCCTGGTAATGTGATTTACGAATTGGTACATAATGATAGAGTAATTGGAGGAATAGATGCTGCTTCAACTGATAAGGCAATAGAATTTTATAGACAATTCGTGAAGGGTAAATTGCATAAGACAAATTGCAAAACTGCCGAGATGTGTAAACTTGTAGAGAATGCTTCTCGTGATGTTCAGATAGCCTTTGCCAATGAATTATCACTGATATGTGACAAAGCAGACATTAATGTATGGAAACTAATCGAACTTGCAAATAAACACCCACGTGTCAATATATTACAACCAGGATGTGGTGTTGGAGGACACTGTATCGCGGTAGATCCATACTTTATTACAGCCGAGTTTCCAATGGAGGCAAATATCATTGCAAGTGCAAGGAAAATTAATAACTACAAATCGTTCTATTGTTCTGAGAGAGTTAAAAATGCAATGTTGGAGTTCGAATTAAAGAACAATCGCAAGCCCGTAGTAGCAATGATGGGTCTAGCGTTTAAGCCGAATATTGATGATTTGCGTGAATCACCAGCAAAAGAGATCGTAATGAAAGTAATGCAAAAATGCAACAATGCTGATATATTAATTGTGGAGCCTAATATAATCAAACATAAAGTATTCAAACTTACAGATTATATTGCAGCCTACGAACAAGCAGATATCGTTGTGATGTTAGTTGCTCATGCTGAGTTTAATACATTACCTTATGATGATAGTAAGATGATATTGGATTTCTGCGGAATATATAAGTAATAGAAGTATGATTCTTATAACAAACAAATCAGACTGTTGTGGATGTACTGCTTGTGCTATGATATGTAATAGTGAGGCAATTACAATGACAGATGATGCTATGGGGTTTAAATACCCTGTTGTGGACGAATCAAAGTGTACTAATTGTGGTTTATGCGATAGAGTGTGTGCTTTTCAAAATGGATATGACACGAGTAGTAATTTTAATGAACAGTTGATATATGCAGCTCGACACAAGGATGCTAACGAGTTGTTTTTAAGTCAAAGTGGTGGAGCTTCTGCTGCAATATGTAAGAGTGTAATAAATCAATCTGGTGTAGTTTATGGATGTGTATTAGATGATACATTTACAGCTATTCATAAACGTTGTACAACACTTGAAGAGTGCGAAGATTTAAGGGGTTCTAAATATGTTCAGAGTGATCTGAATAATGTATTTAGCTATATCAGAGATGATCTTAAAGCAGGTAAGCTAGTGTTATTTACGGGTACAAGTTGTCAAACATCTGGATTGAAATCTTATATCCCTAAAAAGTTACACGAAAATTTAATATTATGTGATATAATATGTCACGGTGTGCCATCTCCTAAAATATGGAGCGATTACACTCATTACATATCAAATAAATATAATAAAGAGATAAAAGGTATTAAGTTTCGTGATAAGGTAAAAGGTTGGAAATCACATGTTGAATCATTTACTTTCACGGACAATACTAAAATATTCTCGACCTCATACACTTCTTTATTTTATAGTCATATTATGCTACGTCCATCTTGTGGGGAGTGTCGATATACAAATTATTCACGTGCGTCTGATATAACTATTGCAGATTTTTGGGGAATAGAGAAAGTATCTGATACATTTGCAGCAGATAATAAAGGGTGTTCGGTTATTATGATTAATACGGTGAAGGGTGAAACTATATTAAATAGTATATCTAGTGAGTTTAATGTGTTAAAATCAAATAAACAAGAGTGTGTTCAACCAAATTTATGTAGACCTAGTGTAATAAATTCAAAATCTGATAAATTTGAGCACGATTTTGAAAAACATGGATTTGAATACATCTTGAACCATTATGGTAATATTGGGTGGAGATATCAATGTAAAAGGGCTGTTAGGCTTATCTATAGAATTACATTAAAAAGAATAATTGCCGTAATAAAAAAATAAGATTAGATTGAAACATCAAATTAACAATAAAGAAATCATCCTAAATTCAGTTTTTCTGTATATAAGAATGATCATATTGATGATCGTTAACCTATATACAGTAAGGGTGGTTTTGGATGTATTAGGAGTTGAAGATTATGGAATTTATGGAGTAATAGGTAGTATTGTTACAATGTTTTCATTCCTTAATGGAAACTTAATGTCTGCATCTCAACGTTTCTTCTCTATTGAAATAGCAAATAATAACATCAAAAAACTAAATAAGTTATTTAATTTAAATATTTCATTATTTGCTTTATTATCTGTAGTTGTTTTTATTATATCCGAAAGTATTGGATTATGGTTTATTAACAATCAGTTAGTAATTCCAGAAGATAGAATTAGTGCGGCAAATTGGGTGTATCAAATCTCAATAGCTACGTTTGTCGTTAACTTATTTACAATCCCATTTAACTCACTAATTGTATCTTATGAGAAAATGAAAGCCTTTGCCTACATAGCTATAATTGAGGCTCTGGGGAAATTAGGTTTAGTATTTTTCCTTTCATACTTGGATGCAGATAAATTAATTGTATATGCATTATTAATGTTTATATTCTCTCTATTGATTAATATAACTTATTTTGTATATTGTAAATACAGTTTTAAAGAATTAAAACTTTTTCTCTACTGGAATATAAAAGAACTTAAAGAGTTAATAAACCTAATTGGTTGGCATTTTTTAGGGACACTGTCACTTTCGTTAAACAGTCAAGGTATTAATATTTTGATAAATATGTTTTTTAACCCAGCTATAAATGCAGCTCGGGCAATCGCATTCCAAGTAAACTCTGCGGCTAATCAACTAGCAGTTAATTTTTTCACTGCCGTTAAACCTCAAATCTATAAATCATATACCACAGGAGATTTAGATGAGATGGGAAGACTTGTCCGAAGATCAATTATATTTTCTATGTTTTTGATCGGAATAATTACAGTTCCAATGATCGCTAAAACAGAACTTGTATTATCATTGTGGTTAAAAGAGGTTCCTTTGTACACTATAATATTCACTAAGCTAACTCTGATAAATGCGATGATTGACACTACTGCTGGGCCTATAATTGCAGTATCGTTAGCAACAGGTAGGATTAAACAATTTCAAATTGTTGTATCTGTAATATCATTATTAAATCTGCCAATATCATACATTTTACTACGTCATGGAGCATCTCCTGAATCCACAATAATTATATCAATAATTTGTTCGGTTATAAACATGTTTGTACGTACATATATGCTAAATAAAGAGATGGAAATTAAATTAAGCCAATACTATATACTATATGTGAAGCTGTTATTATATATCATATTATCAGTATTAATATCAGTATATATTGGTTCTTATATTATTGACAATATAATGGGGGTAATTTTTATTGGTATAATATCACTTCTTGTACAGACTATACTTACTTATATCATAATAGATAGTTCGGATAGAAAATATTTGATGAATTTAATAAAAACAAAGGTAAACTACAATAAATAATATATGAATGCGCAACATTTTTTCAGCTTAGTTAGAGCCTTCTTACCATCCTTATATATTAATTTCAAGCACCTTCCATTTAAGCAGGCAATAAAATTACCAATACTCATATACAAGCCTCATGATATGATGTTAAAGGGTAAAATAATAATTGATTCTGAGAAGATTTATACAGGAATGATCCGGTTAGGTTTTATGACTGCCAAGGCATATCCAAATTTTGGTATTAAAATACATAATCAAGGCAAAATAGTGTTTAAGGGTCAATGTAATATAGGAAATGATTCTTATATCGTTGTAGGAAAAAATGGGAATATTGAATTTGGAGATTGTTTTGCAGCAACGACTTCGCTAAAATTAATTTCTATGATAGGTGTCTATTTTGGAGAATATGTTAGCTTAGGTTGGGAAACAACACTAATGGATGCTAATTTTCATCCATTATATGACATTAAAACACAATCATTCAAAAAATCATATGGGAAAGTTGAAATTGGAAGTTATAATTGGTTTGGTACGCAGTGTTTGATTATGCATAGTACAAAAACGCCTGAGAGGTGTATTTTCGGTGCAAGAAGTATTGTTAACCGAGGATTCCCATTTGAATCATATTGTGTACACGGGGGGAGTCCTCTAAAAATATTAACTCGTAATGTAATGAGAGACTATGATAATGATCATATAGAAAATTACATATAAAAAATAATTATTAATATGAAATTAAAAAAGGTTTCAATTCTTACGTTTTCTAAAGAAAACAGCTACGGTGCAAATATGCAGTGTTATGCACTCTCTAAGATATTACAGAAAATGAGTTGTGACGTATCTATAATTGATGCACAATTAAATAAACCCAAATACTCGTTTCCTGGAAATATATTACAATATATCAATGTGGTAATAAATACTATATTTCGTAGTAAATACCTACCTAGATTTACAAAAAAGTATCGTAATATTGAGGATCTGAAGCAAAATCCACCTAAGGCAGATTTGTATATTGTAGGTAGTGATCAAGTGTGGAATCCAGCTATTACAAAGCGACTATCACCCGAAACATATTTCTTTGATTTTCTACCTAAAACAAGCAAGTTTATCTCGTATGCCGCAAGTTTTGGAGTAGTAGGATCTCCGTTTGTCGAAAATAGGTTAAAGATAAAAGAACTTTTAGATAGATTTCAAGATGTGAGTGTGCGAGAGCAGAGTGGTGTAGATATTTGTAAGAACAGCTTTGATATTAATGCAACTATTGTACTTGATCCAACATTATTGATTGACGATTACAGTGAAATCATAGGAGACCGCAAAGAACAAAACAATAAATTGTTTTATTTCTCGCTGATGCATAAACCTGAAAATCACAAAATAGTTAAATATATGAGTGATGAATTAGGGCTTGTTGCAACGACAATTAGTAGAAAACCAATTCATGGATTTAAAATAATTAGATTTTCATCTGTCTCTAGATGGTTGAAGGAGATCAGAAATGCAAATTTCATAGTTACCGATTCATTCCATTGTTTATCATTTTCAATTATATTCAGAAAAAACTTTATTATATTACCTGCTCACGTAGATAGAATAACTCGCTTGGTGAATCTGCTGAATATGCTGAGACTATCTGATAGAATTTATCTTAACCCCAATGATATATATACAGATAATAGGTGGAAAACTAATATTGACTATACAGGTGCTGAAATAGTACTAGAAAAAGAGAAAGAAAAATCGTTAAGTTTTCTTCGAAAAAATTTACAGCTATGATATACATAACGTTTTTTGTATTTTTAGTAGGAATTATTAGTATATTCTCACATCGATTCTCTATTACATTAACGTCTATTGTTTTGTTAGCAAGTGGATTCTTGCAATTGCCCTATAATGCAGATTCTTTAACATTCAATGTTCAAGACATAGGTATATTACTATACCTTATCTTGTTTTTATTTGCTATAGTAAATAAGAGAGTGAATTTTAATACACCACTCAGCACTTCAGTATTTGGGTTTTATGCACTCTTGATTGTAATAGGTTTGATAGGTATGCTTGGCGAAACTACCGCTGGAGATACAATAAGATATCTACGCCATTGGGTATTTTTATCCATAATATGGATAGCGCCAATGTTCACCAAAGATGATATAGATACTCTCATTAAATATATTGTTAATATCGTGGTAGTTATGAGTATTGTGCTTATAATTAATATGATATATCCACTACCTATTTTAGAGGATTTTAATGTAGCGTATTTGGCAAGTGATGGGGTAATGAAAAGTAGAGGAGTTAAACCTCCAGTTTACTCAATAATTGTCGTTTTAATTTTATATAGCAATTACCTGGGAATATCTGCAAAAGATAAAATAATTAAGCTGTGTATTGTGTTATTCTCTATTATTATATCTTTAAAGATGACTTATCCCGTAGCTATTGCATTGTCGTTATTAATGTTTTTGATCTACTCAAAAGGGCTCGAATTTAAGCAGCTATTTAAGTACGCATTCATTATGATTGTAGCTATGGTTGTTATTTTTACGACAGTACCTATATTTAAAGAGCGACTTATAATGACTGTTTCTCAGGTGGGTGATCTGGGAGGAGATAAAGTTACAGGTAATTTTTCTTACCGAATTTTGCACTTTTTAGAGAGGCTTGATTATGTTGTATCGGATGAGGCATCTGCATTAACAGGTATTGGATATGTAAGTGAGGGAAATTTTAAAAAGACCCCATTTTTGCTAGGTCAACCTAATCAATATGGTGCAAAAGCACAAATTGATACTGGTGATATAGCTTGGTCGATACTCATACTGCGGTTAGGTGTTTTAGGCTGTATTGGTTTTATTACATTCTATCTAAATATATTTTACAAACTTTATCTAGAGCGATCTAATTCCACCATTTTCTCCGTATATGCAGCATATATGATAGTGTGTTTATTATTTCTTTCTTTTGGAAATACAATAATTACGTATTCTGAATTTTATATCATACCTCTTCTTTTGATTACCATGAGTAAACCGGATTTTCTGGGAGTAAAAAAATAATTATAAAAATAAAAATGAAAATAGCACATATCATATTCTCGTTTCATACGGGAGGAGCCGAAACAATGTTGATTGATATTGCAAATTGTCAATCGAATAATAATGAAGTTTCTGTCATAATTATCAATGATTCTGTTAATGAGTCACTACTATCTAAAATTAAAGAGGGTGTGCAAATTATAAAGATTGGTAGAAGCGAAGGTAGTCGTAGTATTTTTGATATTATAAAATTTAACTATATAATAGCTAAATTATCTCCTGATATAATCCATTCTCATAATAGTCCAATTGCTAAACTAATTTTCTATCCATTTGCAAAATTGTTTTTGACAGTACATGATATGGGCATTTCCAACACCTACTTCAGTAGATATGATGCTCTATTCGCTATATCAGGTGCTGTTTGTGAAGATATTTTAAAAAAAGGCAGCTATAATGTGGTAACAGTACCAAATGGTATTGATAGTAGTCAAATCATAGTTAAGCATAAAGAGAGCGAGAGACTAAAGGATATAATTCAAGTTGGTCGTTCAGATTCAGATAAAAAAGGACAGGATATATTGATTTATGCGGTATCTCGGTTGGTTAATACATATGGTTTAGATATTAACCTAACTTTAATTGGAGAGGGTCCGTCAATGGAATATCTTAGAGAGATTGTGAGTAGTGAACATATAGAGGATAGAGTGATATTTTTAGGTTTGAGAGATCGAGAGTACATATATTCAAGACTTAAAGATTATGACTTATACGTTCAACCATCACGATTTGAAGGTTTTGGATTAACTGTTGCAGAGGCAATGGCTGCAAAGATTCCAGTATTAGTGTCTGATAATGATGGGCCTATGGAGATAATAAATAACGGAGAATATGGAGTCTGTTTTAAAGTTGGTGATATTGATGATTGTGTGGATAAGTTGTTATATATATATAATAACTATTCAGAAGTTTGCGAGAAAATAGAACCTGCTTATTTAAGAGTTAAACAATTATATGATATAAATGAAACTGCAAATAATTATACTAAGGCGTATGAAAGTAGTCGTAATTAAATTGATAGTAGTATAATTAATTATAGCTTATATATTACTTTAATAATAGAAAATATGAAAAAAATTGATAATATAATTTTATCTGATCTGTATAAGTATAGTGGAAGTACAACTTGTTTGTCTTTTTTTAAATATTACTTTTCAACTCCTGGATTTAGGTACCTGTTTTGGTTGAGATCGTCAAAAATAGTAGGCAAATATAAGGTGCTTTTTCTAGTATATATAATTTGTAGAATTATGCAAAAACATTACTCATATCTATTTGGAATAGACATCCACCCATCTACATCTATTGGAAAAGGATTTTATATTGGACACTTTTCGGGTATTGTAGTATCTCCCCTTGCTATCATTGGTAATAATGTGAATATAAGTCATTGTGTTACTATTGGAATGTCAAGTAGAGGCAAAAATAAAGGATATCCAATAATCGGTGATTGTGTGTACATCGGACCTGGAGCTAAAATAATCGGCAATATCAAGATAGGTAATAATGTATCCATAGGAGCAAATACAGTTGTTACAAAAGACGTTCCAGAAAACTCTGTAGTAGTAGGTATCCCAGCAAGGGTGATTTCTAATAATGGTTCTGAAGGATATATTATAAGGTGTGTTAAATAAAAACAATTAAATTATGATTCACAAAGAAATAACAGATAAAGTAATTACTTTATCTTGCGAATATAAGGACCCCAAAGGTGGCATAGCGATGGTTGTTTATAATTATTCATCATTTTTTGAATCTTTTAGAACGATTACAACAACTTCAGAGGGATCATATTTTAGAAAACTATTAAAATTCATCAGGGCACTAATAATCTTTTTATATCATACAATAAAAAATGATTATTCTATTTTACATATTCATGGATCTTCCAATATAAGCTTCTTTAAAAAACGCATATTCATATGTATAGCATATTTTTTTAACAAAAAGATTATATTTCATTGCCATGGTGCCGAATTCATGATTTTCACTAAGCAAAATTATAAATTGGTAAAAAAGACATTGGATAAAGTAGATGTTGTCGTGGCTTTATCTCAGAGTTGGAAAGATTTTTTTGAAAACGAATTACTCTTAAAAAGAGTCGAGATTATAAAAAATACAGTTCCTTGTGTTTCAGATAATCACAAGGAAAAAGATAATGGAATTTTAGAATTGCTTTTCCTTGGAGCTATAGGTGACAGAAAAGGAATTTTTGACCTACTTGATGTAATATTGAAGTGCAGAGATAAATATGATAGGAAATTACGACTTAGAGTAGGTGGAAATGACGAGGTTGATAGGTTAATCGAATTTATTGATAAAAATAGTTTACATAATTTAATCTCATTTGAGGGTTGGGTAAAAGGTGATTTAAAACATAAACTTTTATCTCAAGCTGATATTTTGATTTTACCTTCATACAATGAGGGGTTGCCTATTGTGATTCTTGAGGCTATGACATATAAAATGCCAATTATTTCGACAAAGGTTGGTGGTATCCCCGAAGTTGTTGGTAGTGAAAATGGAATATTAATAGATGCAGGTGACAAGGAGCAAATTGAAAGTGCATTAGATGAAATGCTTGCTAAGAGCAAGGATGATATTATTAAAATGGGATTAAAGTCTTATGATAAAGTACAGTGTCATCTTCCATCGCATGTAGAGGAGGAGTTAATTAAAATGTATAATAGTTTATTAATTAAAATTAAAGAATAAAATGAATTGGAGAGTACTTCTAATGAGCCTTGTAAGGAGATTTAATTTGATGAATATGTATAATCAAAATATTACTTCTCAGTATATAGGAGACGAAATATCTATTCAAAAAGAGATGGATGACAATGCGTTAAATATTTTTAAGTTTCATGTTAAAAACAACAACAAATATCGCGAATTCTTGGATAGCAAGGGCTTTGATTACTCTAATTTAAATAATATTGATTGGGGTAAAATACCAACCATTACAAAAGCTGATCTACGTGAATATTATCCAGAAATAAAATCTGAAATCTATAACTATTCTTCGTCGGGAGGGTCAACAAACAAGCCATTTAAGTACCCTGCAAGTATTGAAAGTGCTTTGTTTACATGGCCTTCGCATTGGATGCTTCATGATGTATTCGGGGCAAAACCATATTCTAAGATGGTTATGATAATGGGGTCTGGTAATATGAAGAAAAGTAAAATAACATTAGTGTACCATAAATTGTCAAATATTATTACTTTCAATGCATTTGATAGGTCAACTACGAACAAACAAAAAATATATAATACAATAAAGTCCAAAAAAGTAGAAATCATATATGGATTTGCATCTTCAATTAATGAATTTCTATTATACTTGAAAGAAAATGACTTATATCTTAATATTAAAGGAATAGTAACTACAAGCGAAAATAGAATACCATATAGCCAAAAGCTTGCTGATAAATATTGTAATTGCGATATTTATGATCAATATGGTGCTCATGATGGTGATGTATTTGGGTTTGAATGTTCGCTACACGATGGATTACACATTAATCATAAATATTGTACATTAGAGATATTGAATCAAGAAATATTGCTTACTGCTGTAAAGAATAAAGCTTTCCCTTTTATTAAATATCAGGTTGGAGATTTAGCAGCAGGGGAAACACTCAAAAAGGAAAAATGTGAGTGTGGCAGAGTCCTTTTTCGTCTGCAGGGTTTAAATGGACGTACAATATACAATTTTAAAGATATTGATGGGAATGTCGTCTCTGCATTGATTTTTGACACTCTCATTAAACACGATACTAACGTCATGCAGTATCAATTAGTTGAAAAAAACAATACACTATTCCTTAATTTATTATCAGATATTTACACACAAGAAGAAGTAGATGATAAGTATTTAACGTTTGCAAAAGAACGAATTAATAAAAAGGTAATAATCTGCTTAAATGAAACTATGCACAAGTTAGCGAATGCAAAGACTCCGTTATATATAAATTTAGATAAGCAAAATGGTGAAAATTAGAGAGTTTATGCGATTAATAGTCCTTTTTTTATGGATTTACTATATGTAAGATTTTATGTAATGAGTATTCATAAAACGGCACGTATATCGTTTGGTGCAAAGCTAGATAAAATGAATCCAAAGGGTATTCACATTGGTAAAGAATCTTATATTACTTCTGGAGCTATTGTTTTTGCACATGATTATTCTAGAGATTTACACTGTGATACTTATATTGGAGAAAAATGTTTTATAGGTGTAAATGTCATAATAATGGCAGGTATTACAATTGGAGATGAAGTTATTGTTGGTAGCGGAGCTGTTGTAACCAAAAATATCCCTTCTAATTGTATAATTGTTGGCAATCCTGCACGTATATTAAGAGAGGGGATCAAAACAAATAAATTTGGGCAATTAGTAAATAATTAAAAATACATATGGATTTTAAAAAAATTACTCTTAATGGCGTTGAACTGTATCCTTTTTGCTCTGAAAATGAATTAATAAATTTTGTAGATCATAAAAAAGGTATTCTTGTTGCCATAAATGCAGAAAAGATACTACATGCAACAGACCAAACACGTGCTATTATTAATCGAAATGTCGGTTATTGTGATGGTGCAGGTGCGATGATTGCTCTTAGACAAAAAGGTGTTGTTAATGCTTGTAAAATGCCTGGTTGCGAGTTGTGGCTTAAGATCGTCAAGCAATTCTATAAAAGTAAGTCATTTTATCTAATTGGGTCAACTAAAATAGTTATTGATGAGGTTGTATGCAAGTTAAAGAAAGAGTATCCCTCAATTAATATTATTGGTTATCGTGATGGATATATTAATTCAAATGATGAAAAGCAACAGTTAATTAATGATATAATAGCTAAAAAAACTGATATCGTATTTGTTGCTATGGGGTCGCCAAAGCAAGAGCTCCTGATGGAAGAAATTCAGAAAAGTCATAACGCAATATTCCAAGGATTAGGAGGCAGTTTTGATGTATATACTGATCGTGTTAATCGTGCTCCTAAATGGTGGGTAGATCATAATCTAGAATTTGCATATAGACTTATCAAAGAGCCTAAAAGAATAAAAAGACAAATATATCTAGTAAAATATGCCTATTGGTTGATTACAAAAAAAATATAGTAGTATGAAAAAAATAATGCTAGTTTTTGGCACAAGACCAGAAGCTATTAAGATGGCTCCTTTAGTTAAGGAGTTTAAGAAGAACAGTAGTGATTTTGAGACTATAGTATGTGTTACGGCACAACATCGAGAGATGTTGGATCAAGTCCTTAATCTGTTTGAAATTACGCCAGACTATGATTTAAACATAATGAAGCAAGGACAAGATTTATATGATATTACAAGTCGTGTATTGCTTGGAATGCGAGATCTTTTGAGTGAAGTAAAGCCTGATGTAGTATTAGTTCACGGTGATACCACCACCTCTACTGCTGCTGCTCTTGCAGCGTTTTACCAGCAAATTCCCGTTGGACATATCGAGGCAGGACTTCGTACACATAACCTTAGCAGTCCGTGGCCAGAGGAGCTTAATCGTCAAATAACAGGTAGAATTGCAACTTATCACTTTGCACCTACACCACTTAGCAAAGATAACCTACTTCTTGAAAATATAGATGAATCAAATATAACAGTTACAGGAAATACAGTAATTGATGCGTTGTATTTGGTTGTCGATAAGCTGAAAACTAACCCAATCCTGAGTACAGATTTAAAATCAATTTTATACTCATCTGGTTATGATATAGATAGATTGTCTAATGGTAAAAAGTTAGTGCTTATAACAGGACATAGACGAGAGAATTTTGGAGATGGTTTTATTGGTATGTGTAGTGCTATAAAAACCTTGACTGAGAGGTATCCAGATGTAGATTTTGTATATCCTATGCACCTAAATCCAAATGTTCGTAAGCCAATACATGAGGTATTTGGAGAAGATCTGAATACACTAAATAATATGTTTTTCATAGAGCCTCTTGAGTATCTTTCATTTGTATATTTAATGGAAAAATCGACTATTGTACTGACTGACAGCGGTGGTATTCAGGAGGAGGCTCCAGGACTTGGTAAACCTGTATTGGTTATGCGAGACACAACAGAGCGTCCAGAAGCTTTGTCGGCAGGAACCGTAAAACTTGTGGGAACTGATTATGACAAGATTGTTAATGAAGTATCACAATTATTAGACAATAATGAGTATTATAATTCAATGAGCAAAGCTCTTAATCCCTATGGAGATGGACTTGCTTGCGATAGAATAGTACAACAGTTTAGGAACTAAAATCATTAAATAATTTATTATGTTTGGATTCTTACGCAAAGAGATAATTATAAAATCGGAAATATTAACTGATTTCACTGATTACCATTCGCATATTTTACCTAATGTTGACGATGGAATAAAGTCGGTAGAAAAGGCCTTAGCGGTATTGGACTCTTACCAAGTATTAGGAGTGAAACGAGTTGTGTTCACTCCACATATTATGGCGGATTATCCACAGAACTCAGCTCAATTTCTCCGTTCTAAATTTGAGGAGTTTAAGCGACTGTATACTGGTGAGATAGAACTATCACTCGGGGCAGAGTATATGTTGGATGCTAAGTTTGAAAAGCATCTTAATTCAGGGGATTTGTTACCTATAGTAGACAATTATCTTCTAGTTGAGACATCATATATAAATTCTCCTATTAATTTCATGGATCAATTAAGGGCAATACAATCAAAAGGATATTTTGTAGTTCTAGCTCACCCTGAAAGATATAATTATATGCAAAATGATGATTATAAGCAGTTAAAAAATATAGGAGTACTATTTCAACTAAATTTGCTGTCAATAGTTGGGGTATACGGAAAAGGAGCAGAGCAAAGGGCAAAGAAATTATTACATTCTGGGTGTTATGACTTTGTAGGTACTGATATTCACAATCTAGAATTCCACTTAAACGTATTTCATCGTCGCAAATTAAGTAAAAAAGACATTAATGGAATATTATACTTAAAAAATAAATTATTTTAAATCAGTACAAATAAGATAGTTACAAGAAAATTATCAACTATCTTATTTGTACTGCCTAAAATTAAAAAAGACTACAAAGTGAGTAACTGACTTTATATCAGAACTCAACTTGTAGTCTTTTTTTATGTCTTTAATTTCATTTCGGACAGTACTAAAATTTTACTGTAATCCCTCGACCTAGTGTACATAATCAAACGAAAGTTCACCAGCACAGCCTTGTTTATATAAAACAATACTCCAAACGTTGTTCGTTTCATAATCTATTTACTCTTTTAATATGTAATTATAATAGTAAGCGTATCCGCGTTACCCAAATTCAGTCAATATTCTCCTAGATCT
>CAMQVY010000024.1 GCA_947038405.1 uncultured Rikenellaceae bacterium
TAGCAACTTTTGTTAAGAAATCCTCTTTTGTTAATTCAATTGTTTTCATATTATTCTCTGTTTTATTATTTTTATTTGTTTGAGAGTTGCCGCATGCCGATAATGATAGGGCTGCGAGTAGTCCAATAACTAATTTTTTCATCTTTTTATTTTTTCTCTTTTTTAAATATACTCAATAATAATCCACCCATCAAGGCTCCCCATATCACACTCATAGTCGGCGATGACGTTATTGAACATGAACCACTATCACAACCAATATAAATATAGTATATGTAACCACCTAAGGCTCCGATTATCCCCCCAATTAAGTAGAGGATATTGTTTTTAATAAATTTCATCATTATATAAATAGATTAACATTAGCTTTTTCAGCGCGCTCCATATATGTTGCGACACCACCTACTGTGACCTCGTTTAAAAGCTCCTCACGAGCGACTCCCATAACATCCATAGACATTTGACACGCAATAAATTCAACTCCATTGTCAAGAGCTTGCTGGCGAAGTGACTCTAACGAGGCAACGCCTTTAGTTCTCATTATGTGACGCATCATCTTATCTCCAATTCCAAACATACTCATTTTAGAGAGGTTTAAATTCAGGGATGAGGATGGTAACATCATACTAAACATTTTACCAAAAATATCTTTTTTAACCTCTGGCTTTTTTACTTTTTTGATGGTGTTAAGACCCCAAAAAGTAAAGAATATACTCACTTTTTCTCCCGTTGCTGCTGCACCATTTGCCAATATAAAAGTAGCGAGAGCCTTATCTAAGTCATCGCTAAACATTACAAGAGTCTTTCCTTTTCCACTTGTCGGAGCAATACAGTTACTTGGTTTGGTTGAACTCTTCTCTATCACAATAGTTTGATACCCTGCTCGTAGCTCGTTGTTGCTTATTAGTATGTTTCCCGTAGTGTTACACCACGCCTCAGCATCACGAGAGAAACTAGCATCTGTGGTAACGACCTCTATCTGCTCGCCATCGCTCATAGAGTCAATTGTCTGTTTGATCTTCATTATTGGACCAGGGCACTGTAAACCACAAACATCTATTTTTATAACTTTACTCTTATCATTCACTGTCTGTATATCAGAGTCAGTTTTGTTACCCTTTAAATCAATTGATTTTGGTTTGATACTCTCAATGGGAGCTGTTGCCGTTAAATATGTTTTACAACCTCCAGAGAGATTTTTAACATCCGAATAACCTCTAGCCATCAATATTTGTTGAGCTAGATACCCTCTTAGACCTACTGCACAATATACATATATCTGTTTGTTTTGAGGGATCTCAGATATTCTTGCTCGTAACTCATCTAATGGAATATTTAGAGAGCCCTCAATCGCACTAAATGAATTCTCCTCTTTTGTGCGAACGTCAAGAAGGATAACTTTTTCACGGTCAATACTATTAATTTCCCTCCAAGTGATGATTGGCATAGTTCCACTTATTATATTACTAGCCACATATCCTGCTATGGAAATTGGATCTTTTGCTGAAGAGAATGGTGGAGCATAGGCATGTTCTACTTTTATAAGATCATATATGGTTCCGCCATTTTTAATAAGCAATGCGATTTGATCAATGCGCTTATCAACACCATCATATCCTACACATTGAGCACCAAATAATTTTCCGCTTTTTGGGTCAAATGTAAGCTTCAGAGTAAGAGGCAAAGCGTTAGGGTAGTAGCCTGCGTGTGATGAAGAGTGAGTAGTAGAGCTTGTATAATTAATCTCCATCAACTTTAATCTCTTAGCTGCCAATCCTGTCGAAGCAACCGTCATATCAAAAACTTTGGCAATAGACGTTCCGATTGCACCCTCATATTTAACTCCATTTCCAAATACCATATTATCCGCTACAATACGTCCTTGACGATTGGCTGGAGTCGCAAGGTAGTTGAGCCAAGGTTTCCCAGTGAGTGGGTGCGGAAACTCAATAGCATCACCGACAGCATATACATCTTGGGCAGAAGTTTGCAGATATTCATCTACCCAAATACCGCCCATCTCACCAATCTTAATTCCTGCTACTTTAGCAAGTTTTGTCTCTGGACGAACACCTATTGATAAGATAACAATATCAGTTAAAATACTTTTACCACTCTTAAAAAATACCTCTATCTCATCACCACGTCTCTCAAATCGCTCGACACTCTGCTCCAAATATAGCTGGACACCACTCTGAGTTAAGTATTGATGTACGTGAGAGGCAATAGAGAAATCAACAGGAGCCATAACTTGATTCCCCATCTCTACTATTGACACACTAGCACCTGTCTTGTGTAGATTTTCTGCCATCTCCAAACCGATAAATCCTGCGCCAACAATAACAGCACGATCTATCTTATTCTTGGTTATATAGCTCTTGATTTTATCTGTGTCATCTACATTACGTAGTGTAAATATACCTTCAGAGTCAATTCCTTCTAGAGGAGGACGCACTGGCGATGCCCCAGGTGAGAGTAGTAGTTTATCGTAGCTCTCTTGGTATGTATTACCATTCGAGTTGCGTATAGTAATATTTTTAGTCTCTGTGTCAATCCCAATTACCTCATTCTCGACCCTAACATCAACGTTAAACCTCTTCCCAAATGTGGTAGGAGTCTGTACGAATAATTTTTCACGCTCCGTAATAGTTCCCCCAATATAGTAGGGTAGTCCACAATTAGCATAAGATATATATCGTCCCTTTTCTAAGAGTATTATCTCTGCAAATTCATCTGCCCTACGAATCCTTGCTGCTGCTGTTGCCCCACCTGCAACTCCTCCAATAATCAAATGTTTCATATCTTTTTTTTTATTTATCAATATTGATTCCATTGGAATAATATTCCCTTGGAATGTAACGATACAAAGGTATGTTTTGTTTTCCAATAAAACAAATTTCCACTGGAAATAATTATTTAGATCAATAAATAGCACAAAAATAAGGGAGGTATTTGTAAAAGGAACCAATTGATGAGTGGATTCATCATATAAATCATGCAAAATATATCTTCACAGACTCATTTCACGGAGTTGTGATGTAATAATTTTCCAGAAAAATTATATTGTTTTTCCATTGGCAGGAAGCTCTTCTCATATGAACAATAGGGTATCTACTTTATCGCAAACACTAGACTTAACCGACAAAATTTATACCAATGATTTAGATGTCGTTAAAATTCCTATTAATTATAAAGTTGTGAATAGTATTATTGAGGCAAAGAATAAGTAATCAAAGGCGATCAAGTTTGGAGAGATGACTATATATTTGTTCCATTTGGATATCACATATTTTTTGACTTCGTTGACGGTAAGAAGGTAAAAAAAATCTCGTGTGCACCATCATTTGGTAAAGATCCTTGGGAGGCGACAATCGATATTTTAACATACCGATTTATCAGAGTTCATGCATAGCTACATATATTTTAGATTCTGTAAAGTTCTGGGGGTGCTTGGAGAGCAAAATAATGAGATATTATTACATACTAAGGTTTGTATTCCGAACCCATCAGGAGTAAGTGAAATATTTTGTATTTCTGCCATTGAGGTGCAGTTCTGTGGATCGATAATCAAGACTATTAAATATGGAGGATTTGTCGATACTGTGTATAATATATGTGTTTTATATACATAAAATACCCCCGAAAATTATGTATAACTTTTCGGGGGCAGATCAGATAGTATAGTTCCAACCTCTTTTATTTATGATTTGAGCTGTATTATATTACTAATACTCGTTCATATCTTGACTTAGAGTTAGTTTACATATATAATATTAGTATGATCGGGTATTACCGAAGTTCTAAATCCATGTCCTTCTTTTAAAATTAGAGTTGAGAGTGTTGGCATTGGACTACAACCAAATACCATTAATGCTGTATTACTAGAAACATCTAGAGTCTTTATTTGATTATCAGAACAAGAAAAGTCTGATAATGCTTTGTTCTTATATACATCAAGAGTTGTTAATTGATTGTGATAACAATATAAGCGTCTTAATATTGAGTTACTAGAAAAATAAATAGTTCTCAATTTATTGAAAGTGCACCACAGATCTTCTAATAATATATTTTTAGAAACATCAAGAGCTGTTAATTGATTGCTAGAACAATCTAAGTATGTTAAATTAACAAAATATTCTATTCCGTCTAAAGATTGTATATTTTTAGAATTGCAGTATATTTGTTTGATATACAATCCTTCCTCCCTAGAGATCTCACCATCTCCAGTTATGTCAAAATTAGCAGTAAGATACGCTTTAAAGTAGGCATCATGAATATAGATAATCGGATCGAAAGTATCTACAGATATAATCTCAGTGTGAGTTGGTATAGCCATGGACCTAATATGATGTCCTTTTTTTACTGTTATTGTTTTCAATGTTGGCATTTCAGTACAAAATATAAGTACCAATGCTGGATTATTAGAGAAATCAATAGTGTAAATTTTGTTATAACGACAATTTACACTTGTTGCATTAGTAAAATATTCAATCCCGTCTAGTTTCGTTATATATCTACTTTCACAATCAATGTGAGTGACTACTTCGGCCTCTTTAGTTGAAATTTCACCATCACCATTCGTGTCAAAATTCTCAATCAAATATGCCTTGAAATTAACATCTGGGATATTGAGACCTTCAACAATAGCTCTAGTTTCCTTTGTTGAGGAGTTTTCTGGTGTAGCTAGATCAAGATCTTTGCTGCATGATGTTAGTGCTACTATGGCACATAACATCGTAAATAGTAGTATTTTCTTCATAATTATGATAATTTAGGATAAATGATTAAATTACAGAGGACACATGCAATAATCATTCCATAGTAATAGGGTAGTGTGTGTAATAATACCTTAAAGTTAAGGTGTAAAAAAACGCACGAATATCTCTATTCGTGCGTAAATATGTGTGCAAACTTTGTAACTGGCTTACTCTCTGTTGTTATTGTGGCGGGAGGAAATTTATTATGTTGCAGTTCGTGCATATTAATATCATAATATATTTTTGGAATTCCTACCTTTTTCTGCATACATAGTTAAGCAAAAAGAATTAACTTAGCAAAATGAGAATAAAAGGGGTATATAGCCACACTCTTAAAGAGCGTGCAGTCGAGTGTAATTTTACACTGATAGTCCTATTTGGTCAAATGAAACTTATACAGATATTTATATTCGCTGGCATTTTTTTAATCTACTAACTCTAACGCTTTTTCAAGAACCTCATCTCTCCCAGATTTTATCCCAGCGAGAGTAGGGTAGACTACAACATCTACTTTCACTCCATTGCGTTGGCTATCTGTTCCATCAGGATAAAGTACCCCCAAACCAGAAAACCGGAATTTTATATTGCCAGGCAGTGTGATTATGACAACATTCCCATCCGCTCCTGCTGTCTGCGATCCGACTGTTGTTGTGTTCTGTCTAGCCTGTATGAGCATAGCTAAATACTCTGCGGAACTTTGAGTCTGTTCGTTGACTAATATAACAACTTTCCCCCCATATGCACTTGGATTATCCTTAAATTGTCCAAATATATCATACCCACCTACTTCATGTGAATTTAAATAAACGTATCCAGGAAGAGTAACTAGCACTTGCTTCCAAATTACGTGGTTTTTTGGGGTTGGAAAAAAATATTTTCCGAAGAAAGCAAAATGAATAAAATTTGTTGGATAGTTGCGTATATCAACAATTACAGCTTTGGTGTTTTTTAATGAATCCATTATCCGCTCACCATCTTTGTTTAATAAGATGCCTGCGTTAATGTATCCAATGCTATCATCTAGCATCCTAAACGCCTTCTTATTACCCCTTTTAATACCCTCTTTATAATGGTAGTAATCATAATAGGAAATTGTTTTAACATTTACTTGCTTCTTCTTTCCGTCACGAATATATTCAACTAAAACCGAACCTTTTCTACTTAATAGTGCTGTCGTTGTCGCACCACGCAGTACTGTTGCCTGATTAGAGTTAGATACATATTTTCTCTCTCTTGCAATAAGATCTGGAACTGTTAGTCCTGATACCGAAACAATTTCATCTCCTACCTGAAATCCATTATAAGTGTTTGTGTCTATTACAATTAATTTATCTTCGAAAAAATTTACTGCTATTGGTGCTATAAATTGGCCAAATAGTGAATGTACAGACTCCATGTAGGCGTGGGTATCGTCCAATTCAGAAATCAACTCTAGTATAACAGAAATGCCTCTTTCATTGATCACTCGTGGAATGTACTCTCTCAAAACATCATCCCAAGGAGTATCTGTGATATTACGATTAGGGCAATAGCTGTCTATAATAGTCCAATAACGAAACAATTGAAGTAGACGAAAACCTGAATCAAAATTATATTTAGAGGAGTGATTCGAATAAGAAGCCTCTTTTATCCCATTATCAGATATATGTTGTCCTTTCTCTTGAGATACATATATATTAGATTTTCGTTTCGCATAACGTAATTTAATTAACAATTGGCTCAATTCGTCACCTAGAACTGCCGTATTAGATGTCCAATCGTAATTATTTATAAACTCATGGGGTACATCAAGATGCTCCTGATAGAACTCTTTACTGTGTTCAAATTCGCCAAGCCCAGAGATCCATGTATATAATACTTTGTTACGAGTCTCTTTATTTTCTTGTGCAATTTTTGGTAAAAGTTCGAAAAGTTCATAGTCCATATTAAGTAGACTATCGGCAAAAATTGGGTGATGGTACTTCGTGTACCCCCAAACACGACACAGAACCTCTAGGTTATCAAGTGTAGAACTATCTGTCGCCAGTGAGGTGTAACCTGAGGAGATAGAGTAGTCTGAGTAAACTTTGGGCTGTGGGTTACTGCAAGATAATAGTGTACCTACAAACAATAATAATAGATAGATTCGATTCATATGTATTTAATTTATATAAATATAATTTACTATGATTTTTTTGACTTCTTATTTACTTGTTGAGTTCCAATTTATTCAAACTTCTTTGAAAGCTACGTTTTCTATGTTGTATTTTGTCGGTATATATGCTTTATTTTGCTTGTTGTGTCTCAACTGCCTTTTTATCTAATATACATGAGTAAACCGTTTTAGCCAAAATTGCGGCCCCTTGTGCATTAGGGTGTATTTTATCAGGAAATAACGCAGGCATGTTACTTGTTGCTGTGTGTAGATCTATAACTTCAACATTACTCCCTTTCGCAACATTATCTATCATAGGTATCACCTCATGAGTAATAATGCTATCATTTATACCCCAAGTAACAGCGTAAGCTTTCGCGGGATAACAAAGGTAAATTTTGGGTGCAGATGACAACTGCTTGAAATCAGTTATCATTTTACTAAGGTCCTTAGTAAATGATTTTTTGTACTTCCAATTTATAGGTTTAGTATCGTTTGTACCCAATTTGATTACAACGATATGCGGATTGTAGGCCAAAGCATTTTGATAAATCTGCTCTTTCATATAAGGGTGATCACCTTTCATCAGTAGAGTACGAGCAGAGTAACCAAAATTCTTAACATCATATCCATCACCTAAAAGTTGCCCAAGTACAGAAGGGTAACTATCTCGATCTCTATTTGATATCCCATATCCATATGTGATACTATTACCAATACAGGCAACTTTAATCGGTTCAGTTTGTGCGACTCCAACAATGCTAATAAATAGCATGATTAGAGATATGTATAATGAGCGTATTGTCATCTTTTTCTTTTTTAAGCCTCTTATACTACTTAGATGGCATGATTGGCTTTAATATATTTGAATTATCATCAATTGGATATACTGCACCCTCTTTCTCTAGTTGTGAAATCATCATTTTCATCATATTAAATAGAGTTTTTTTATTTTCTTTATATACATCATCCATCACCTTATTTCGATTACTCGAAATTGTCATTGCATAAATTTCCGAGTTCAATTTTGTCTTTTTTTGAGACAAATCATTCATTTCATATGGATCATTCGCCAAATTATATAATTCGTATTTCGGTTGAGTAGGATTTTTTGGATTGTAATGATATATAACTTTCCAATCACCATCTATGAATGTAGTGAAGTAGTTTCCTCTATGCTCATGTGGAAAGTGCATCAATATACTAGTATTATGCTTTGAATTTCTCTTTCCTTTAAATGTTTTCCATAGACTATTACCATCTATATCATTTCCATTTGGGTTCTTAACATCAGCCAATTCCAATATTGTTGGATATATATCCATAATTGAACTACGTTCTTGTAGTATCTCATCTTGATTTATAGCGTGATCTTTCTGAAACACATTTTCAGGACTATTTTTTGCCCACGATGCAATAAAAGGTATTCTAACTCCACCTTCATAAATACTCCCTTTTTTACCCCTTAAAGGCGCTGAAGAGAAGTGTCCCGTTTCACTACCAAGAGGTGCGTCGGATCCGTTATCTCCTAAGAATATAATCAATGTATTATCTGCTACACCGAGCTCCTCTAGCTTATCCATAACATCACCTAATGATTTATCCATCCCTTCAACCAACGATGCAAATGCTCTAGCTGCTTGTTTTTTATCTGGACTTAATGGATAGTTATCTACAAAACGCTTATCTGCTTGAAATGGTGCGTGTAGTGCATAGTGAGCAAAGTTCAAGAAAAAAGGTTCATTTGCCTCCACTGCTTCAGTGATCTCTCTATTAGCTTCAATTGTTAACGCTTCGCTCAAGTGAGTTGTTGTACCATGATACTTCTCTAGATCATCTACAGCTCTTGATTTATATCCCTTAATGTGTCCATATCCATCTTCGCCATAGTAACTACCTGGTTGACCTATTGATGATCCTCCGATATTGACATCGAATCCGATATTGCATGGCTCCTCTCCAAAACTCCCTATAGGTCCAAAATGAGCCTTTCCGACATGAATAGTCTTATATCCAGCCTCTTGTAATAATTTAGGGAGGGTAACATCACCATCTTTTATTCCAACCCAATTCCACTCTTTAGGTCCATATTTAGAACGGTTATTTGACTCAGAATTAATCCAATTTGTTGTTTTATGGCGTGTTGAATTTTTTCCAGTAAGTATTGAAGCCCTTGAAGGTGAACTTACACTTTGTGCATAGAATTTTGAAAATGAGACCCCCTGTTCTGCTAATCTCTCCATGTTTGGTGTGCGGTACCAATCATTAAGTGGATGACGCTCAGGATTGCCAGCTGAATCTGTTAAAAAGGGAAATGACGTATCCATCAACCCCATATCATCAACAAGGAAGATAATTACATTCGGTTTCACTTGGTCCTGTGCAAATAGTGGCATTGCTGTGGATGCTATTGTAGTACAAAGAGAATACTTTATTACTTTTGTTAGTTGTGGTTTGATAGTCATATTATAGAGATTAAAGTATTAGGTTAGAGAACAAATATAGTGAAAATAATTTAGTGAAGTTATCTCTTCTGTAAATTTATTATACAAAATACATATATTATTTATGGGAATAAACACATGCGATTTTATATTTACTCAAGATAGGTTATCAACGGCGAATGCGTAGATGTTTACGATGTTAATTATAAAAAAGTTGATTAACATATTTTTCAATTTTGCTGGGAACTCCGATCTTCTATGTAGCTTTTTACTGATGTCAAGAAAAGGTCAATTTTATCTTTATGATCTCTAAACATTATAGATGTTGTGGTGACCGATGCTCAGGTGCTCCCATTGAATAGATTGACTATTAAAAATATCTTAATGTAACATTAAATAATAGTGCCTGTTTTAAGTTGTGTTCTTTGCCCCTCTTCATTAATTGATGAGCAAGGGTATTTACCCAAAGTTGTTGCCATAGAGTTAAACCCATAGCTTTTGCTCCATGTTCAACGTAGATGAGGATTGTTGAGATTTTCATATTATTTAATCTTATGTTCTTCTCCTAGCTCGCTAATAGAGTCCGATGGAATATCACTTGAACTACGATCTTGTTCATCTTCAGATCTAAGAAGTCTTTTATAGGTCATATCTATTCCAAATGCTCCTAACGGAGCAGTAATAATTATAGCAAGTACTGCAACGGTAAGAACCGTTTTTCCACAAGGTAATCCCATTGCCAAAGGGAGTGAGCCAATAGCTGCTTGTACAGTTGCTTTTGGTAGATAAGCTACCATGCAGAACAATCGCTCCTTACTATTTAATTCCGTTTTAATCATACACATATATACACCAATCATACGACAAATGAGTGCAAAAATAATCACAACAATCATCCCGATCCCAGCAGATAAAGCATATTGTATATCCACCGTTGCGCCCACGAGTACAAAAAGAAGAATCTCCGCAGCTATCCATAATTTTGAAAATTTTTGAGATGTACGAGTAGCTAATTTTGGATAAAGTTTTAAAACTGTTGCTCCCATTGCCATCACAGATAGAAGTCCAGAGAGAGGAACTATCCCTTTAAGCCACTCTTCAACCCCGAGAAATAAGAAAGCTACACTCATCATTATAACTATCTTAATTGAATCTCTCATATGATACAGTTTGAAAAACTTAGACAAAATAAATCCAAGTCCAATACCCAGTCCAAGCCCAGTTATTATAGAGATGGGAATCTGGGTGAAACTCGTAGGGGTAATCGTTCCGCCCAAGCCAAGTGTAGTGAACGTCGTAAATAGAACAATAACAAATACATCATCAACAGAGCCTCCAGCCATAATCATCTGTGGAATACTTTTTTTTGTGCCTATCTTATTCTCCATAAGAAACAGCATCTTAGGTACTATAATAGCTGGAGAAACAGCAGCTACTACTGCACCCATAATTGCAGCTTCGAGTGTTGAAATGCCTAATAGTGGTGGTGCAATTAGGGTTATACCGATAATTTCAAAACATGCTGGAACAAAGCACATCAACAAAGCAGGTCTGCCTACCTTCTTCAGCTCTGCTATGTTCAAAGCAAGACCCGCACGCATCAGAATGATCACAAGTGCAATCTGCCTTAACTCTACAGATATAGAGAGTAGTGAAGGTGATAATACATTAAGAAAATAAGGGCCTAAAATAACCCCAGTCAATAGTATCCCCAGTAATGAAGGAAGTTTTAATCGACTAAATACATATCCTAGAGATAGTCCAAGGATAAAGATGTAAGCTAAACTTGTTAACATTCTAATTATAGATTAAATAAAAAAAAACTAATGGCGTCTATAAGGCCTCCTGGTAAATAAATCAAGAGACTTTATAGACGCCATCAGCTTCTCACTTAAGAGATGCGGTTAATGGGAAGCATCATTCCCAGTAAATCAAGTGCAAATGTAGTAAGTTTATGTGTATTTGCAATATTAGAGTCTATTTTATTAAATATTATTCCTATACTTTTGGGCGATATCTATTGATGGTGATGAAGTTACGACATTAACATTCACATATAATGATAATCAAGAGCTAATAAAAAAACTGAGTTCAGATAATAATCAAGATGAATATGGGAATATCTATGCAGAGTCAGCTATAATGACTGTCAAGTATGGAGACAATGAGTTGGTTATAGAAGAGAGGTCAGGTGATGGTGGTGTTGGTGGTTCTGGTACTCTGGAGACCACAATAAGTCAATTAAATATTGATGGATCTCTTCGTGAAGTGGAGCACAGTTATATTGCAGATAATTACCAGTTATTTGTGTAGCAATTATAGTTGCTGTTACTTATGGTTGAGTCAAAATTAACTCTATTAAGTAATCTTATTAGTTGAAGATAGCTAGGCTGTTCAAGATAATATGTACTTTTATTCATAGGGGAAGTTTTAGTGAACCAAAATTAACCTAAATGGGGTATGATTTTAGATTAGGAAATCATGCCCCATATTTTTGAACTTCAAAGATTTTGTTGGATAATAATAATTCCCACTGGATAGAACCTATGGTTTTCACTGGATTTATCGCCACAAAACTCTTTAAGCTGGCAGGAAGAGGTAAGGCTCTCACCTTTGGTAATAAACGAGATATTGCTACAGTGTTGTAGTATTGTTGTAAATTTAATATACAATAAATAATAATTCAATAATTACTTGTATATATGAAATATAATCCTTAATATTGTAATACGCTTATGCAAGGTTCTTTTTTAGTACCCTAAGCATAATGTATATTGTTTCCTTTACAAATAACGTAACTTATATAGTTTGCCTATGAACTGGAACTTTACACGACGAGGATATAGCATTATATCTATTTTTCTTTTTACCATTATTACACCCTTATACTCGCAGATAGGGGTCGATAAGCTATCACTTAAGGAGGCAATAAATATTGCTCATACGCATTCGACTCAAGCACAACTTGCTAGGTTTAGCTTTATGGGGCAATACTGGGATTTCCGCTCATTTAAGGCAGAGTTGCGTCCATCACTGAATGCGTCTAGTGGTTTGGGGAATTATAATAGATCATTAGTAGAGGTTAGAGACCCTGAGACAGGGCAGATTTCCTATGTAAGTAATAATTCGCTGAGTAATGATTTGACTCTGTCAATCGATCAAAATATTCCATTGACAGGAGGTCGTCTCTCTATTAATTCAAATATATCTCGCTTGGATCAGTTCTCTTATGATAAAGTTATTTATAACTCTAACCCTCTGACCCTTAATTATTCTCAGCCACTGCGCTCTTATAATGCCCTAAAGTGGAGGAAAAAAACAGCCCCACTTCAGTATGAGAACTCAAAAAAGCGATACTTAGAGAATATACAAAATATTACAATTCAGACTACAAATCTTTTTTTCTCAGTGCTTTCAGCGCAAATTAACTATAAAAAGAGTTTGGCTACTTATGCGGATCGTAAGCATCTATTTGAGATTGCAAAGCGACGAAGTGAATTGGCAAAAACAACAAGAGGAGATATTCTCCAGTTGGAGTTATCGTTGCTTAATGCTGATATGTATGTCAATACGTCAAAACTAAGTTTTGATATTCAGTTGTTTAATTTCTGCTCTTATATTGGACTGAAGAATATTGTAACGATAGATTTAATTCAACCACGCAACGTTCAAGATATGAAACTTGATTTTGATGAGGTTATCGATAAGGCGTATGCGAACTCAACACATAATGATAATCAGAACTTAAAACTATTAGAATCGCAAAGGGCCTTAGCTCAGGTAAAATCTGCAAAGGGTATCCAAGCTGATTTTAGAGTCAATCTAGGGTTGTCTCAGACCTCAAGTACTTTTGGAGGAGCGTATCAGGCACTTAAAGATCGAGAGGTTGTTGGAGTTACGTTAAGAATGCCTATTTATGATTGGGGTATGAGTAAAGGTCGTGTAAAGATGGCTGAGACAGATCTTGATATTACAAAGATGGAGATTGAGGAGATTGATATTGAGTTTCGACAGAATATAAAGACTAAGGTTATTCAGTTTAATAATCAAGCTCGCCAGTGTGAGATCTCGATCATTGCTCAAGACATTGCGCAGGAGATCTATGAAATGACCAAGAAACGTTTTCAGAATGGAACAGTAACAGTTACAGATCTAAATAATGCACAAGAGGATCTTGATGATGCTCAAAATCAATTTATGCGCCAGTTACACACATATTGGTCTGCGTACTATGAGATACAGAAAATATCACTCTATGATTTTATTAATAAAGTTGATATTGCTGTAGAGTTTGACGAGTTAATAGAGTAGTGACTGTTAGCTGTTTGTAATTTTCCCACTAATAAAATAGGAGATGACTGGTAGTATCTATGCCCTAGAAGTTATCCAATCACCTCCTTGATACCCTAACTAATAATAAGAAAGGAGGCACAAAGGTACAGATAATATATGAAGTTATCAACTATAATAGAACAAGGTTCTAAGTTGACAGTTAAACGAGTCTATACAAATAATTATTGTAACAAAATTAAAACTATTTAAGATGAAAAAGAAAATATTTTTAGTACTTGGATTATTTACGATGGGTCTTATGTCTGTGGCATTTGTATCTACGATTGAGACTTCAAACCTTAGTTCACTAATTGCAAATATTGAGGCATTGGCTGATGCAGAAATTACGGCTGCGTGTAAAGATGTAGGAGGACAGCACAGTAGAGGTAAGGCAACACCAGATTCAAAAACACATAGCGTTGAAATTGACGTAAATGGAAACGCCTCTTATGGTGGTGCAACAGAATCTTTTGGAGTAGCATTAGCTGGATCTAATGTAAATGCTCTTTGTACTTGGGTTAAATGTAAAGGAAATGAAGGGGGATGTATTGTATGTAATATGAGTTGCAAATTTAAATAATTAATTATATTTAGCATTGTTTTTTGTATGCAATTTAAAGATCTACAATAGTCTTTAAGATTAACTTTATGGAGACTATTGTAGATTATTATATAATAAAAATATTTTTTAAAATTATAATAATATGAACAAACTATTCTTATTTTTCTTATTTTTCTTTTTTTGTTTTGCTTGTTCAAAAGATAAAACAGAATTACTTGATTATACTATTATTGATCCCCAGTCATTGATAGATTCAACGAGTGTAATAAATGTTATACTTGAGACAAGTCCAGAGTCATTGATAGATGAAATTGAGACCTTAAATATATTAGATAGTAGTATTTTTATATTAACACAAAATGAGCGACTTTTAAAGTTCTCTTTTCCTGATGGAAAGTTTCTCAAGCAAATTGGGGCAAAAGGACGTGGTCCAAGCGAATATTTAGAAGTTGGAGGTTTTAGTGTTTCCGAAGAATATAATCGTATTGTAATTCATGATGGGAAAAGACAGCAAATAATACTTTATGATTTGGATGGAGAATTTATTCGAGAATATTCTACTTCAGGTTATAATATTTATGATGATATTTGTATGCTTAATGATTCTTTATTTGCTCTATATAACAGTTCAAATACTTCTCGAGTAAAAGATAATCCTAAAATTGTTGTTTTTGATACTATTGGTAATATAATTAAAAAATTTCATTATCAACATATGAATGAAGGAAAATCAAATACAGTAGCTTCCTTTGGTGAAATATTTTATAAGCAAGGAAACGATTATTGTTATATCTTACCCGGAACGGATTCTCTATTTAGAATAAATGAAAAAGGTAATTCTTTTGTTCGTTCATTTGGATTAGAGTTGTTAGTGATATCAAGTTGTTTGGATAAGGATAAGTTAGATAGATTAGAGGATTCCGATCAATTTTTCGTAAGAAATTGTGCGGCTCCTTTGGTCACGTCGCAAGGTTATTATTCATTGACACTAGTTGTCGGTTATATGCCATTGGAGATGACTGGTAAATTGGATAGCAAAGAATATAATTTGTATAGATTTGCAACTCCTTCTGATTCTAATGCTTGGCCTGGATTAGTTTCCCCTATTGCTGTTTTTAATGATTATTTTATAAGTGTAGCGGAAGCAATGGAGGCAGTGAACCGCAAAGATCTCTTCCCAAATGTAAAAATCCAGGATAATCCAATTTTAGTTTTTTATAAATATAAAGCACAGATATGAGAAAATTTATATATTGTATATTAGTATTGTCTTTTTCTTCATGTGGTTTATCTACCTCTGATTTGTATGAGGCTTATCGTTGGCATGGCAATGAGATTGATGTAGAGACAAAAATGGATGTAAAAGTATTCGGAAAAGATACAGTAGTTCATTTTCGTGATGATTCGTATAAATTATTAGTTTATGTCTCTCCTATAGGGTGTACGGAATGTAAGTTTAATGCATATGGATGGAAACTTTTTTTAGAGTCTTTAAAATTACAAAAAAAGAATGTTGAACCATGGTTTGTGGTTAATTCGTATAATTATCGCATATTTGAATTTATGTGTATAGACAATCATTTTGATTATCCTATTTATTACGATAGTAAAGGTGATTTTGGAGTAACTAATGATTTTAACTTTGAGAAAACGGTAACAGTCCTTTTGTTAGATTCATTAAATAATGTAAAAATAGTTGGAAATCCAACAGCAGCACCTGGGGTCATGAAACTTTATAAGGAAGAGTTAGGTGGGTCTTTACAATAGAATGATATGATAATAAAGAACTTTACTTGGATTATTTCTTTTATAATTGTTGTTTTTCTTTTTTATGTTTTTCAAGAAGAGGCTAAACTAGCTTGTACTATAGTTTTTAATCAACGTTTATACTTTGGATTTAATACCGGCATTTATGGTGGTATGGTTGCATTGTTGTGGAGTTCCACATTAGTGTGTTATCTGTATATTGATAGAGTTGATGTGTTTAAACGTTGGGCAGGAATGCGTTCTATTCACACACGTAGATGTGTAACTATACTGACATGGGTTCTCTATATTTTGATTGTAGGGCTGCTATTAAAGTTTATGTTAGAACTATTTGGATCTTTGAGTCGAGCTGCTATGTTGAGTGCAGGAGTCGCTTCGGTTATTGTGATTGGAGGTTTCTATGGATTAGGTGGTAAGATAAAAGTCTTTGCAAAGCGTAATAAGCTCTGTTTTTGGAGCGGACTAGTAGGTCTTACTATATTGTTGACTGCTATTGGAAGTTGGTTTTATAATGTAAAAGAGGCTTCGGCAAATGGCAGGTTGTTGATGTGGAAAATGCAGCTACGAACTATTGTAGAGAATCCTATGGGAGTAGGGCGAGAATTCTTCGCAGGTTCGGCTGCTGCAACACAAGCGGAGTATTTTGCGAGTGCAGAGCGTTCATGGAGAGAGCAAGAGGTAGCAGGTACGTTTGAATATGGTTTTAATGAACTATTACAGCTGGGAGTCGAACAAGGGGTATTAGCTATGGTGTTGTTTATTGCGCTTTTTACTCTGGCATTTGTTTTCCTTCGTAAAAAACGTGGGGTTGTAGCTCTTGTTGCTAAGGGAGGTTTGATATCATTTCTTGTATTCTCTTGTTTTTCGTATCCCCTTAGTGTTTGTCAGTTTACTGCAATGGTTATAGTTCTATTAATTATGGTGTTTCCTAGATGGATAGGGTCTATCGTAAGAAAAATAGGAGTGGTGGTTTATTGGGGTGGGGTATTGCTCTTCGGCCTATATTACTTCCTTCCATTTTTAGGAAACCAGGAGTTGTATGAGCGTTGGAGTAATGAACAAATGTATTTTAATGAGCAGATATTTAAAGGTACGGTTGATGAGTATGCAAAGTTGTACCCTGAATTGAAACACGAAGGAGAGTTTCTTTTTGAATATGGACAGTGCTTATCTAAAATGGAACGACACGAGGAGTCGATAGTTATATTGACTGAGGGGGTTAGGCGTAGTGGCGATCCGATGTTATACAATATTATAGGTAAAGGTTATCAAGAGTTAGGAGAGTTAGAGAAGGCTGAACAGGCGTACTGGAGTGCTTATTATCGTGTGCCACATAGATTCTATCCCTTGTATCTACTTGCAAAACTATATGCCGAACAGGGAAATATAGAGGCTTTTGAAGATGTTAAAATAAGGTTGTTTTCTATGCCTGAAAAGATATCTTCAGATGCGATTGAAGATATGAAACGAGAGATTGAAGTGTTGGCAGTTACGTTGAATGTAAAAAAACAGTAGGTATGGAGTGCAAAGGGTGTCGTAAGGTTTTTCGTCGAGTGGTGAATGGATTGGTTAATTTCATACTTTGCGTATTCGGACTATTTATATTTGTCGCATTGTTATGGCTTTTTGTTTTTGATTTTTATAGAATCCCTACATCTTCAATGGAACCTACTATTATTCCAGGAGATTGGGTGTTGGTAAACAAAATGAGCTATGGAGCACGATTTTACAGTGATTTTGATTTTTTAGATGGGGTTACAGAGCCTCGAACTTGGCGAATGCCAGGATGTAGTGATGTTGAGCGAAATGATATAGTTGTATTTAATTTCCCATACGATGTTAGTAATGATACGTTGAGAATGAGTCTCTCTAAGGTGTATATAAAGCGATGTATTGCAACAGCAGGGGATACAGTGAGTATTGATAATGGATACTATATTGTAAATGGAGAGCAAGGTTTAGGTAGTATGTCTAAACAAGCTGAACTTGCTGCAATGGATGAGGCATGGGAGGGAATACGCTACACCCTACCATTTGATTCTAAGTTTTCATGGGATGCTAAAAATTTCGGACCACTGTTAGTTCCTAAAATAGGTGATACTATATTATTGAATAGGGATAACTATCTTTTATATATAAAAATGATTCAGTATGAGTGTTCGAAAGAGGTGACTATGGCTGGAGGTCAGATTAAGATTGGAGAGGAGCAGTTTACCGAATATACTTTTACGAAAAATTGGTATTTTATGGTTGGTGATAATGTGTTAAACTCTATTGATGGACGGCACTGGGGTGCAGTACCTGAAGAGTTTATTATTGGGAAAGCAGTGATGTTGCTATATTCCGAAGATGAAAAAGCGAAATTAAGAGATACTCGTTTTTTTTAATAGATTAAGGATATAGATTATTAATTAATAATTAGGTGTTGAATAATATAGAATAAAATATTTAACTATGCGAAAAATAACTCTTTTTTTTATGCTGACTTTGGCGTGTATTGGATGCAGCAAGGGTCCAAATGAGACATTATTGTTAGCTTCTGATAACCGATTTGAGTTATGGAAAACTCTAGCATACTATCGATGTGTAGACCGCAATCCAGAGAAGTATAAGGCCGCTCAGTTCTTAATAGAAAATATGAAATATCACGCATATAAGGGACGATTAACCTCAGCCTCTCCCGAATTGGAGAGATTGAGAGTTGAGACTGATAGTATTTATGTTCAATTTTCTCAAGGCAAGAGTAATGTAGAGTTAATTGAAAAACCATTGCAAGACAGTTTATGGCAAATTCAACAAATAAGGCGAGATTCATTGAAAGACATAAAACCTACAGAAGCAGATGTTGATAATGATTTTTACGCTGATTGTAATACCTTAAGTTTTGAATTTCTAAGAGAACATATTGACCATGCCTTTAAAGTATGGAAAGAGTCTCCATATGCCCAGAACTTATCATTTGATGAGTTTAAGGAGTATATTCTACCATATAGATCTATTAGAGGATATGGATTCATGAAAACGGGAGCAGAATTTAATCAACTATTTTCTAAATATATTGTACCCAATGACTCATTATCATTGCGAGATGTTGTTCAATACTACAACGTTGCAGTTAATGAAATGCGAGATTTGAATGGACATTTGAAACGTAGTGGTGCAGCAGGAATCTATGATCTATATAGTCGTAGTATTCATGGATGTGTTGATGTTGCAAGTTATGGTTGTAATATTCTTAGGTCACTAGGGGTTCCATGTGTAGTTGAGTTTAACTCTTGTTATCGCAATTTTGGAGGTCGTCATTATCACTGTTCTACTATTGATACTCTTGGAAAGTGGCACACTTTTAACCCAGAGAGTTCACTCCCTGGAGATGGCGATTGGGCTTTTGCAGTTACATTGAATGTCTATCGACAGTTGTATGGCGCACAGAAAGATGCACCTTTCTTTTTAAAGAGAGATGGAGAGTATGTTCCTTCTATTCTTGATAATCCTTGCATCAAAGATGTAACGAGTCACTTAAAAAGAACTGTCGAGGTGGAACTTCCATTTGAATTAGAAACTAATGGTAGGTTAGCCTACTTAGGTACTTACCATAAAGAGAGTGGAGGAGTGTTTCCTGTGACTTGGGGTGAGATCGATACTCTAAAGAATAGGGTAGTATTTAAAAATGCAATTCCAAATATGGTCTATTTCCCAATTTATTACCCTAATAATGACAAATATGATGTATTCTCAGATCCATTTTATATTTCGGTTGATACCATACAAGGTATAGAACAGATTGAGATGAGATCTATTCCAGGTACAACAACAACAAATGATGGTCTTGTAGATATCGTTATTAATCGTAAGTTTCCTAGAAAACCAAATATGATTAAGGTTGCAGAGGAGTTAGTTGGGGCTAAATTTATAGGAGCGAATAAACCTGATTTTAGTGATGCAAAGGTTTTGTATGAGATTAAAACACCGCCATTGCCCTATTTCTTGACCTATCGACTTCCTAATTGGACAGAATACAAATATTATAGATTTGAAGCAAGTGAACAGAACCCACATGCTAATATTTCTATGATAGAGTGGTTGTCTTCGCCAGCATATGGATATAGTAATTCGATGAAAGCTACACATCCTCACATATTATCGCCAAAGGATACGATATTATTGGAGAGAGAGTCTCGATATGTAAAACTGTTAGATTCTCCGACTTGGGAAGAAGTCACGTGGAAGAGTGAGTATGATGGCAATATGCAAACCGCCCCTTCTGGATATAGAAGTATTCATTTTAATCCCCCAATACCATGCGTTGCGACACATGTTCGGTTTGCACCTAGAAATGCTGACAATGGAGTCCAAAAAGGAGATACGTTCGAGTTGTTCTACTGGGAAGATGGTTGGGAATATGGCGGATCTGTCACAGCCGAATATGATTTTTTATGTTTTAACGATATTCCAGCGAATAAGCTCTATTGGTTAGTAAATAAGGATAGAGGAGCAGAGGAGCTATTATTTACATTAGAAGATGGAAAACAACAGTTTTTATACTATGATATGTTAAAGTAATTCCCTATATTTGATAATAACTCTTTTTCAACCTAAATGAATAGAAAATGAATAATTTAATGAAATTTGGTTTGTGCATTTTAATCCCCTCTCTCTTTGTTGTAGGGTGTGGAGACCAAGAGCCCAAAGAAGATAAGACTGTAGAACATGCAAAGACAACAGTTAAATTGGAAGCAGCAAGAGTAAAAGTAATCCCCGTAAAGCGCGAGCAATTTAACTCTGAACTATTGAGTAACGGTAAGTTAGCAGCAAATAAAAGTGCTTTATTACCTTTCAAAGTTGGCGGGACGATAAATTCTGTATTGAAAACAAATGGATCACGTGTTACTGCTAATGAGGTAATTGCGTCTATTGAGGAGCGTGATTCTCAGATTCGATTGATTGATGCGAAGATGAACTTAACAAAGGCTCAGTTGGATTTTTATGACCGTTTATTACGAGAAGGTATTGCCCTAGTCTCAGATAGTTCCTCTTTAGGTAAGGATAGATTATATAATATTAAACTTGCAAGTGGATATTTAGGTGCTCAAACTAATTATGAGCGAGCTTTATATGATTTCCAACACACTAAGGTAAGAGCTCCCTTTGCTGGGATTATATCAGATATGGATGTAAAAGAGTTTAACCACTCTTCAAATTATAAGCATCTATGTACATTGATCGACGATAGTCGTATGGAGGTTATATTTAATGTTTTAGAGACGGAAGTTGGAGGGTTGCGTAAGGGCATGAATGTCGAAGTATCACCTTATGCATTGGCAGGCTCTTGTTTTATTGGCAAGGTTGTCGCGATAAATCCTAGAGTTGATAATAGTGGTATGGTTAAAGTTAAGGCTTTGCTAGATAATAATAGAGGAGAGTTAATAGATGGAATGAATGTACGTATATTATTAAAACGAGCAATGGATAATTGTTTGATCGTTCCAAGGTCAGCCGTATTGCCACGTCAAGGTAAAAAAATTGTTTTTGTTCACAAAGATGGTAAAGCTCATTGGACATATGTCACTACCGAGATGGAAAATAGTAGTGAGGTTAGTATTTCATCTGGCTTGAAAGAGGGCGATGAGGTTATTTATATGAATAATTTAGGTTTGTCACATGAGAGTGATGTAGTCGTTGTAGCAGATTAAAAAAACAATCATATGGCAAAGTTATCATCTTTTACAATAAACTCGATCTTTATAGCATTAATGCTATTGGGTCTAAATATATTGCCTTATGTTTCGCTTCAATTATCACCCTCATCACGATCAAATCATTTTGGATTAAATTTTTATTGGTATGGAGCCTCCCCCGAGTTATTAGAGTCTGAGGTTACATGCAAACTGGAAGCGTTATTATCTTCTGTTAGTGGATTAGAGAAGATTAGCTCTAATACATCACACGGATCAGGTTCTATCAAATTGGAGGTAGATAAAAATGAGAATATAGATGCATTAAAACTCTATTTATCTTCTATTGTCCGTGCTGCTTCTAATAGTTTTCCTGAAGGAGTATCTGTATCAGGAGTCTATGGAGGCGAGTATAAGAGCGGTAAGGTTAATGAATCAGAGCAGAAGATATTATTAGAGTATATAGTTACTGGTAAGGAGTCATCAGATGATGTTTCCACTTATTGTGAATCATTATTATTCCCTACAATAGGTATGGAGGATGGGGTAGATAAGGTTACTATTTCAGGAGCAACTTCAGATGAATGGGTTATGCACTATCGTGAAGAGGAGTTGAAAGAGTTTGGATTATCTATATCTGATCTTCATAATGCTGTTCGTAATTATCATGGTCATTGGGAGATTGGTAGGGTTATGGAACAGGATGGGGAGAGTTATAGCTATGCTGTAGTACATGGAAATAATGACTATAAAGATTATGACCTTTTGTCCATACCTATCAAGCAGGTAGAGGGGCGAATGATTAGAATAGGAGATGTTGTTGATTTGTCGAAGCGAGTAAAACCAGTGTCATCTTATTATAGAATCAATGGCTTGGATCGTTTGACAATGGTTGTGTATGCAACTCCAGATGCTAATATGTTAGAGCTCTCTTCTCGTGTGCAAAATGTTATTGAAGAGCAGGTCGAGAGTGCAAAAGATGGGTTTACAGTCGAGTTGGCTAGAGATAGGAGCTTAGACGTAAAGGATGAATTGGCATATACCCTGGGTCGTACCTCATTGACAGTATTGATACTTTTGCTGTTTGTTTATCTTGTAACCCGTAGTCTACGCCACCTATTAATTATCGCTATATCATTAATCGCCAATATTCTTATTGCGTTGATTTTTTACTATCTATTTGCAATAGAGATTCATCTGTACACACTTGCAGGGATAAATATATCCTTTGGAATTATAATTGATAACATCATTGTTATGAGTGATCATTATAGGCTCCATCGAGATAGAAAGGTGTTTTTAGCCATATTAGCCGCAACATTGACAACAATGGGAGCATTGGTTGTAATTTTCAATATGGATAATCCCGTAATGGATAGCATGATGGATTTTACGGCTGTAATTATTATAAATTTAGTTGTTTCGCTGTTTGTGTCACTGTTTTTTGTGCCAGCTTTACTAGATAAGATTGGAGGCAAATTTCATAAAAACAAACAGAGTACAAGATCTCATCGAAGAGTTGTTCGATTTACACGACTATATAAGAGGTTGATTATAGGTATGGGTGTACGTCGTAAATGGTTTCTTATTTTAGCTGTTTTATTGTTCGGTTTACCTATTATGATAATCCCCCGTAAAATTGAGCCTGAAAATAGGTATGAGCAGCCATCCTTTCTTGTCTCAACCTACAATGAGTGTATGTCTAGTGGCGTAATGACCACATCTTTGCCATATTTAGAGAAGTATTTAGGTGGGACTCTCCGTCTGTTCACATCAGGAGTCGGAGGAGATTGGTTTAAAGACGAAGAGCAGAAGAAGCAGATTACTCGTTTAAATGTTAACTTGAAGATGCCTCATGGAGCAACTTTAGAACAGATGAATGAAGCAGCTAAGAAAGTCGACGCTTTTCTAGCGAGCCAAGATGAGCTCTCTATATTTAGAACTAATGTTTACTCCGCTAATAACGCATCTATTACAGTAGAGTTTAAAAAAGAGAGTGAGCGAGATGGCACGCCTGAACGTATTAAGAGTGAATTGATCCTCTTTGTAAATGGCATAGGCAATGCAGATGCAGATATATTTGGAGTGGGTAAAGGGTTTAGTAATGAACTAGGAGACGAGCAACGTTCAGAGCAGTTAAGAGTTGTCGGATATAACTATCGTAAAGTTAAGGAGTATGCAGAAGTTCTCCAAAATAGATTAGAGAGATATCAAAGGGTAAAAAATACCTTCATTGGAAATGAAGAGAAGAGTGCTAAGATTAGAGAGTTACAGTTGGATGTAGATAAAGATGCTCTTGCGTATTATAACTCGTCACCTTCTAATATGATGTGGGGTTTAAGAGGATTAATGGGACAGAATGATTCGCATGTTGATACTTATATTGATGGTGATTTAACTTCGATTGCATTTTCGAGTGTATCCGAGAGAGACCCCTCTTTGTGGCAACTAACTAATGCACCATTGAAGTCTGGTAGCGGTAGTAGTTTTAGGGTAATAGATATTGGTGAGATATCAAATGAATATGTTTTTGATGATATTCAAAAGGTAAATCAAGAGTATGAGGTCTGGGTTCATTATGACTTTATTGGTAGCTGGAATTTATCTCGAAAGGTTAAGAGGGATGTTATTGAAGAGATGAAATGGGAGATGCCTATTGGTTTTAGAGTAGAGGAGCCCGTTAGACGTTGGGAGCAATATTGGGAAAAAGTTGGGGGTATAGATGAGCGTGTATGGTATATATTTATCGTGATTTGTATAATAATAATAATTTGTTCTATTCTTTTAGAGTCTATTAAGCAGGCATTTATTGTTGTTGCGATTGCCCCTCTCTCTTTTATTGGATGTTTCTTAGGTTTTTACATTTTTGGTTTACGTTTTAATGAAGGAGGGTTGGCAGCCTTTATCTTGATGTGTGGGTTGTCCGTAAATGCCGTTTTATATATAATTAATGACTACAACTTACGAAATAAACACAGTGGTCCACGTAATCCACTAGATCAATTTTTACACGCATATAATGCTAAAATAGTGCCAATTATTTTAACTGTAATATCTACTGTATTGGGATTTATTCCTTTTCTGATTGGCGATGTTTCTGATTTTTGGTATTCGCTGACAGTTGGTATTATGTCAGGATTAATTTTCTCTCTATTGGCTATGTTTTTCTACCTGCCACTTTTTTGGAGATGGAAAGAGGTTCGTGAGTGGCAAGTAGAACGTATTTCATGGAGGAGACGATGCTGGTGTTTTGTAAAGGATCCGAGTTCATTTAAAAGAGTTCTATCTGGAGTATATAGGCAAATTAAGAAAATTAGGAAAAAAATTAAAGAACGAAAAAAATTATGATAAAATTCATATTAGAGCGTCCAGTAGCTGTATTAACAACACTATTTGCGCTGTTGGTTTTAGGTATAGCCTCAATTTTTTATCTGCCTGTATCTTTAATGCCCAATGTTCAGATACCCGAAATAAGTATTTATTACTCCTACGACCATCTCTCTGTTGATGAGGTTGAGAATAGTGTAACATCTCGGTTGCGTGGTGCTTTACAGCAAATACCAGGTGTAGACGATATTGTTACAGAATCAGAGGCTGGTCGTGGCGCAATTAAGTTACGATTCGATTTTGGAGCATCCCTAGATTATGCCTTTGTGGAGGTAAATCAGCGTATTGACCAAGTAATGAGTGGACTACCCAAGGAGCTGGCTCGCCCTCATATTATAAAAGCATCGACTTCAGATATCCCTGTATTTTATATAAATACACGATTTGTTGGCGTTGAGTCAGATATACGTTTCATGGAGTTTTGTAACTTCTTAGATGCTATATTAATAAAGCGATTAGAGCAGCTTCCAGAGGTCGCTATGGTTGATGTGACGGGAGTTTATAATGGTGAAATTTATATACAGCCTGACGAGACGAAGTTAAAGGCAATGAATATTAATTTGGACCAGCTGAGTCGTGTGATTGGTGAACATAATTCGATAGTTGGTTCATTATCTATTAGAGATGGTTATTATCAGTATAATGTTAAATTTAATAGCCATTTACAGGACCAAGATGAAATAGGAGATATTTATTTGAATATAAATGGTAAATTACTCCAGATAAAAGATATTGCTGAAGTTGGAATCCGTCCTAGAAATAAATTAGGATTGTTTAAGATGGAGGCTGGTCAAGCTATCTCCTTAGCTGTTGTAAAACAAGCGGATGCTCGTATGTCTGATATGAAGCGAGAGATAGATTTTCTGTTATCTGAATTTAAAGATGATTATCCAGAGATAGAGTTCTCAATATCTCGAGATCAAGCGGAACTATTAGACTACTCAATATCTAATTTAAGAGACAGTCTAATATTGGGTGTTGTATTAGCGATATTTGTTATGTTTTTCTTCTTACAGGATGGGAGATCTCCGCTTATTATTGCAATTTCGATCCCCCTTTCTATTCTTATTTCACTACTATTCTTTAATTTGATAGGGCTAAGCATTAATACTATCTCACTTTCAGGATTAATACTAGGAGTTGGAATGATGGTTGATAACTCCATCATTGTTATTGATAATATAAATCAGCACAGGCGTCGCGGATCTACTCTTTTTGAAGCTTGTCTCAATGGGACTAATGAGATTGTAAGACCTTTATTGTCTTCGGTATTAACTACTTGTGTTGTGTTTATACCATTGATTTTTTTAAGTGGTGTTGCAGGAGCTCTATTCTATGATCAAGCAATCGCAGTCACAATAGGATTATTTGTCTCTTTGGTTGTCTCTATAACAGTTGTTCCAGTTGTATTTCAGTTGCTATTTAAAAATGCCAAAGATGGTGCATTTACGCGATTCATACGTCTTATAACGTGGAAGAACCCAGAGCATTATTACAGTTTAGGTTATCACTATGTATTCTCTCATCGTAAACTCGTTATGCTATTTTCAGTATTGCTATTATTTTTAGGAGCTGGAGCTGCATATATGTTACCCATGACTCATATGCCCGAATTGAGTAAAAATGAAGCATTACTTTTCGTAGATTGGAATAGTTCTATTCATCTGGATGAAAACCAACGCCGATGTGATATTTTTATAGATCGTTATGATAAACAGTGTTTAGAGTTGAATTGCTGTATTGGCGAGAAACAATATCTTTTGGAGCGAGGAAGTAAACAACGAGCAACAGAAGCTGAATTTTATCTGCGTTGCGACGATGAGAATCAGCTGAATCAAACTTTAGACTCTATTACGATTGGAATTAAGAGTCAATTTCCTGATGCATTGATTGAAAAGCGTAATGTTCAAAATCTTTTTGAGCAGATTTTTCAAGATGAGGGAGCACCTTTGGTTGTTCATTTAAATGATCAAGATAGTCGTAAATTATTGTCATATGAGCGCGTCACAGAGTTTGTATCTAAATTAAGTGATACTATACCTGGTATGACCATTAATTTACCTGCAATCGGAGAGCAGTTAGTCTTAAATTTCAATGTAGATCGGATGGTTCTGTATGGCGTTTCTCATGGTAATTTGATAAATCAATTGAAAAAGAGTATACATAAAATGGAGATAGGTAGATTGAATAATGGTAATGAATATCTGCCTATGGTATTGACCGAGGAGCCAAAAACAATTTATCAAGTCTTAAAAGAAGTGGAGGTTTCAGGAGTAAATAATACAAGGTATCCAATCTCCTATTTTATAGAGCTTTCATACGAGACCAATTACAAGCAGGTCTTTGGATATAAAGGAGGAACATCGATCCCTTTGGCTTTAGATATATCATCCAAGGAGATCCCCGTTGCAATTGAGAAAATAGAAGCTGTTGCAAAGAGTTCAGATATGGATGTTAGTTTTACTGGAAGTTATTTTGCAGGAAAGGAGACCTTTTGGCAAATGATGTTGATTGCATTAATTGCTATATCATTACTCTATTTTGTTCTTGCAAGTCAGTTTGAATCATTAAAAATGCCATTAGTAATTTTAATCGAGATACCAGTAGATATTGCTCTTACAATGATTGTTATGTGGGCAACAGGTACGAGTTTGAATATGATGTCGATGATTGGAATCGTTGTGATGTGTGGAATTGTTATAAATGATTCCATATTGAAGATAGATACTATTTTGCGTCTTGAAAAGGATGGGTATTCTCTATTGGAAGCTATACATGAGGGAGGAATTAGGCGATTAAAGCCCATTTTGATGACTTCACTAACAACTATAATGGCATTGGTTCCAATCTTTTGGGGTGATGATTTAGGGTCACAATTACAACGCCCTTTGGCTATCACGTTGGTTGCAGGAATGGGTATAGGAACATTAATAAGTCTCTATTGGATCCCTCTTTGTTATTATTACATTCGTAGGATTGGACGTAAATCTTAGTTGGTTATATAATTTGGTGGAATTATTCGTAATAATCATTTGTGGTATAATATTTGATAAATACAAGATTGTATTTGTTGTTTAAATGATAAATACAAAAAACATTAATTATTATATAAAATTTAAAATTATGAAAAAAAAACTTATTTATTCAACAGCAATTAGTTGTATAATGATTGCATGCATGGTCTTTTCTTTAAACTCAAACAGCTTAAACCGTTTTGGTAAGGGCTTTATTATCGGGAACATTGAAGCATTAGCGAGTGGTGAGGGTGACATAATGCCAAGGATCTGTACTGAAGCTGATGAGTCTTGGCAGAACTCTGGTGTATGTATGGATAGAGTTGGAGGAGGAAAAGCATGTATTAAAGCATGTAATGGTGAGGAATTAGATTGTAATGGTGATAAAGAAGATACAAACGAATTAAACTAAATATATGAATTAATCATAAATCTACCTGTTTAGAGTTAAGTCTTATCAGGTAGATTTTATTGTTATAATTATGAAATATTATTTTGCTCTTATTATCATGACTTATCATTGCATCGGATGCAGTAATAGGCAAGCGGATGTAGTTAAGATATATAATGAAGAGAGAGGAGTGTATATTAATAACGTCGCTGATTCATCTCGCAATATTAAAGAGTTTGCTCTTGATCATCAAACAACAAATATTGTTGACTACTTAAAGTTCATTGATCATGATACAATAAGCTATTTGTCTATATTAAATGAATATAATAACTCAATATATTTTTATGATAATGAAGGTCTTGCGTTTATTCGTAAAATAAAGATAGATAATGATAGGATAGGAAAAGTACAAGGGTATGAATACATTAATGATGATTCTATATTTGTTTATTCTTATTCAAAAGGTTTCATATTTGGAATAAATTGTAAATCGGAAATTTTCTATGAATATAAAATTTCTAAATTGCCTAACAAGAATGATAATAAAATTTACCCATATACATTCTGTATGACTACAAGTCCTATTATTAAAAAAGATAATTACCTTATATCTGTAGGCTTTTTGGGCGGAGAAACTTTAAACGAGACAACGGATAATAGACCAATATGCTCTGTATTAAACCTAATTAATGGGTCTCAACAATTCTTAGTTAACTACCCGGCAATGTATTCAGACCATAATTGGGGCGGAGGATTCGAATATAGAATGCCATATTATGATATAAGTGAAGATGATATCATAATTAGCTTCTCTGCTAGCCATCATATAGTTAAAATTTCACATATGACGGGTAATCAATCTTCTCATTATGCTGGAAGTTCAGTTGTAGAGGCAATAGAACCTTTTCCATATATAAAAGGAAATTCTGATAGATTATTATTGCGAAGTTGGTATATGGGGAATCCTTCTTATGAGGGTATTTTTTATGATAAATATAATAATCATTATTATAGAATGGCAAGGCTGCCTAACAAAAAATACATTAAAGGTGATCGGGATAATAATAAACCTACGGTAGTTATTGTATTAGATTCAACACTTAATTATATTGGCGAAGTTAATTTGCCAGCAGATATTTTATTTAACCCTTCATGTAGCTATGTATCTAAAGATGGGTTAAATATTCAAGTAAAAACAGACAATGAAGACAAATTAGTATTTTATCAATATAAAATTATATTTAAATGAAAGCAATTAGTATAATATTTGCATTGTTCACTGGATTCTCTTGTGGGCAAAACAATTATCAAAAAGAGATAACTAATGTTGTTATGGAAAATCTTAATAATTTGGAACTATATGACCAAATTACAATAATACCTGGGAGTGGTTGTGGTGGTTGCATAAGTGGTGCAGAAAGATTCTTTTTAGAGAATGTAGAAAATAAAAATATATTGTTTATTTTTACGGACATTGTATCTGAAAAGAAATTAAAACTTACAGTAGGAGATGTAAATCTTGAAAAGTCGAATGTCCTTATTGATCAAAAAAATCAATTCTACATCAAAAATTTTGAAGAAAAAATATACCCTTTTAAATTATATGTTAATAAAGGTAAAGTAACGTCTGTTGATATATTCTAGAAAAAAATATTATGATGAAAAATATAATTTATACTCTTGCATTCCTGTTTTTGGTAGGATCTTGCACGCGAACTCCAAGTGAAAAGAAGGCATATGCTGTTATTGATTTGGCTGAAAATATTGATAAAACCGCAAATGAAAAAACTTTGAATGATATTTTTGAGTTAGAGCGGATAATTCCTTTGGAAACTAATGATTCATTTTTACTCTCTATTGTATCTTTTGTTGAAGTTAATGACCAAGAGATTATTTTATATGATCACAATGCAGTATATTATATTAATAAGGGTAGTGGGAAGCCTCGTTTAATATTGAACAAGAAAGGTCGTGGTCCAGGGGAATACATAAGGATATTTGATGCAACATTAGATAACCAAGACAATTTATTCATTTTTGACTCAAATGCTAAAGGGAAGTTATTGAAATATACTAAAAATGGAGAGTTTGTTGATTCTAGCTATGGGGATTCAACTGGAAAGGTTCGGTTTTTTGATGATGGATCATATATTGTAAATCATAATCACCAATCAAATTTAGAATATTCAATAAGTATTTATGATACATTAGGTAATTTGTCTAGACGAAATATCCCTAAAGATAATACAATTGACTTTGCAATTATAAAACCTGATGCTTTAAATAAATTCAATGGAGAGTATTATTTAAAACAGACTTCAGGAGATACAATATATCACGTAACACATCAAAAATCGGAACCATACCTTGTCCTTGATAAAGGTGATTATAAGATGCCAATGGAAATATATGCAAGTTTAAAGACGCTAAATGAAGAAAAATCAAAATATATTCAACAAGATAGTCATAGGTTTATAGCTAATTATGGACTTATTAATTATCTATATGATGATAAACTGTACTCTGATATCTTTGATATTGAAACAGAAAAACTGATATCAAGAGATGTATTTAACTATGAAAAAAAAGAAGGTAATCTGGGTTTTCCTTTTTTAGTAAATGGGGTGCAAATATCTATTTTTCCAGATTTCGCTTCAGACAGCAAGTTATATTGTGTCATACAAGCCGAGGTCGCAAGTAAGTTTCTGTCATCTGTATCTGAATTTGACAACCCTGTAATTCTTGAATTAAAACTCAAAAAATAGGATTTAGATGTATCGCAAATAGAAATTTGTGAACAAAGTAACAAATAAATATTATCCCATTAAAATTGGGGTATTTAGTGATTAAATAAAATAGGTTCATTAAGTCTATATTGTCCTTTGTTATTTAGAAATTTAGTTTTGTCTAATAGCTCTCTTAAATTGGTTTTATCTGTAAGTGAAATGCTCTACGTATTTATCGCCGTCATACTTGGCGACAATACGATTAAACTTGCTGCGATTAAGAAAAGGTACCAGTTGAGCAAAGATGTATTTGTCTTGAAACATATGCAATCATAATTAAGATGACACAAAGTTACAAATTCAAGTCCGTTCGCTCACAAAATCACTATAACTAACTATATTTCAAATACTTCAAAGGACCTTTTTAGATTTTAATGGGACAGCAATGATTTATCACCAATACTTGACACATTTAATGGCGAGATAATAACTTATACCATCTCTGATAGACCTAATTTGAAGATGGTTACTAACATGCTTAAAAAAGCTAAAAGAAAGAAAAATATAAATGATAAGATAATTATCCACTCTGATCAAGGCTGGCACTACCAACATGCTACATTAACTATATCGGACTAAACAGAGCCACCGTATCGTTTTCCATCGGAGCCACTTTTCGTAGCTGACAATTTTGTGTAAATGTATGTATTATTTTCTATTTTTGTGCCTCATCGAC
>CAMQVY010000025.1 GCA_947038405.1 uncultured Rikenellaceae bacterium
CTAACTTTTCGGGGGCAGATCAAATATTTATATTTTGAGGCAGCCTCTTTTTATATCTATTAGTTACCCATATTTAGGATACGTTTAGAGCGGGAGGAGTATGGCTACTCGTTCTTTCCAAGACCATCTCGTAAACTATCTATATTTAGAGGTAATGGTTATTTAAAAGCTGTTTAAAAGTTTTTGTCCTTCAATAAGCATATCTGTCATACTCTGATTCGTCTCCGCTAATCCTTCTTGTGTAAATTTCTTCACCATATCATTCAGCTTCGTTAGATTTTTAGTATCTCCAGCAGCTTCAAACTCCTCTCTTAGAATACGAATTTTTTCAGCATCTTGGACACCTTCTATAATTTTTTCCATACGAATACTGCTACGAAAGCCAGGATACACAACATATGTATCACCTGCCGCCCAAGTACGGAAACGAGAATCACGTAATGGATCAATAGTCCAACTATTGAATGCCCAACGTAAATATCCATCATAATCACCCGCAACTGCATGCCACATAGTCCAAGGTGTCTCTGCAACAGGTGAGAATGTAAACATGTTTGGGCGTGCCTCTGCACAACAAGTATAAACCGTACTTATTTTCCCTGCTGCCCTACGCTCCTTTAATACATCAGAAGGAAATGATTTTCCATAAGCAAGACTAAGATTATCAAGGTCAGCTTGAATTGCTCCATGATAGTGACCAGCCAGTGATATTTTAAATTCAGGATCTGCTTTATGTATGAGTTTAATTGCTGCTTTCATTGCTTCTTGTGGACGCTCATCCATTGCTATAGATGTCTTTTCAAACCAACCTTTAGCACGTAAATGCTTCGAGAAATCACTAAGGAATGATCCCCAGTAGTCTGCATATGCAGTCTCACCTGGTTTTGAGTTCACAAATAACACACGATTTGTTGCTTGATCAAAATAATCGAATTTAAGAGCCCATGGAATGAGAGTATAGCAATTTATATGGTCAGATATACCAACATCATTCATCATAAACTCAACCCATTTATCAAATACAGCGTAATCGAAAGTCCAAGTTCCATCTATATTCTTCATACGAAATATCATATTATCGAAATAGTCTTCGGTCTGTCCAGCCCAAGGTTTGTGCATGATAGATGTTGTTATTACTTTTTGACCTGCACTAGCCAGTTTTTTCATAATAGGTCGCAATGCGTCAAAGTGCTCTTTACTCCATAGTGGTACTTGGTTATAACGAGCCACCGCATAAGGGTTCTGCCATAGATCTAAGTGAAAAGCCCAATCTTTAGCTTCAGGCAATATACGGTTGTCTACTTTAAGTTCAATGCGTAGTACAAGAGGCTTCATATTTTCACTCTTCACCGTAAGTGTTCCACGATATGTTCCAGGCTTAGCATCCGAAGGAACGGCTATATTCATCCAAATAGGCTGTGTAGTACGAGCAACAATGTCTCGGACTCTAACAATGTCTAATGGATCTGCTACGATTGATGAATCCCATTGGCTTTTATCAGGACGTGATCCACAGCCACCTCTACCATCTTTATTCAATTCGTCTGTCATTACATAACCTATGAAATTACTTGTAATGCTACTTGCAGATATTAAATCTTTACCTTTTTTTAAGTCACTTACCTCTATTTGAGCTCCGTTTAGTTGTTCATTACTCCACACGATAGCTTGTGCATTAACTCGCTCACCTCTCCATGCGTCACCTCTCCATGTGGTTGTTTTTACATCACGTGGCACACTTAGTTTTGCATAGCGTTCGTTAGAACTTCCCCATGCGATTTTTGTACCAACAGTAGCCCACACAGCGGCATTGTCATATGGTTTTGTATCCGTTAACTCAGTGTATTTCCCTAGTGGGAATTTTTCTGACTGCTGTGCAATTAGCGGATGGCTAAAGGCGACAAGCGTAGTAAGGGCAATAAAAAGGATTGTTTTTCTCATTGTTTTTTGTGTTTTTAGATTTTTATCACTCTAATTAAGAGTCTAAATAAATAGAGAATGTAGTTATATTAAAATATAGCATACAAATTTAGCTATTTTTTTATAATAATTGTTTATTTTTTTCATATTTGTTAAATTTTCAATCAATAGAGTGTGTTTTAAACTTCAAGTATCTTAGTCACTCTATTTAGACATTATATTAAGATATAAAAGCAACTACGATACTTAATTGTACAATAAATGATCATATTTGGCATGGTATATTAATCTGAAATATGTTTTAGTCTCCGTTGTTATAAATCTATTAGAGAGGATATATAGGTAACTACTCCTATTTTGTTGGTGCGGGAGAGTCTGAATTATGGGTAATTGATGGAGCAATAGTTATTCTCTCTGATATGAGATAGAACTCTTTTACAATTAATGTACTTATGTTCGACTTTGTTTTTTAGTTAAAAAGGAGTAAAATATCTTTGCATACGTAAATATGTAATGAAAATGATTGATAAGTTTTTTAATGTAGCTGATTTAAGAGATAAAGGCGATAATTAATTCATTTATAAAACGTATCTTCGTTGAATAATATTAAATAGTTTTACATGGAAAATAAAAAAATAACGGCTCTATATTACTCTCCGACTCACACTTCGGCTAAAGTATGTTATGGTGTGGCCAGTGCTATTAACTCTAGGGAGTTTGCTGTAAATGATTGTGAGATAACTTATGAGCGTGAAGATGATGGATTGATTTTCGGATCAGATGACTTAGTTGTAGTCTCTGTACCGGTTTATTGTAGTCGAGTTGCACCAGTAGCCGTTGAACGACTATCTAAGTATCGTGGAAATAATACACCTGTTATAGCTTTGGTTGTCTATGGAAATAGAGATTATGGAGATGCACTCCTTGAGTTGTGTGACATTCTGAAAGAGAGTGGATTTATACCTATCGCTGCTGCTGCATTTATAGGGGAACATTCATACAGTAGGGCAGAGATGCCAACAGCAGAGGGACGTCCCGATATGGCAGATATAGAGGATGCAAGTCTTCTTGGAGCGAAGTGTAGAGAGAAGCTAGACTCTTGTGAGAACTTGGCTGATATGCCTGAGTTGAAAGTTAAGGGCAATATGCCATATTTTGTAGTTAATCACTCAGCACCCACTGCACCAGCTGTCGATGATGCGTTGTGCGTTCAGTGTGGATTGTGCGTTGATAATTGTCCCGTAGAGGCGATCTCTTATCGTGATGGTTCTATATTTTGCTCTACGGATCTATGTACAAAATGTTGTCGTTGCGTGAAGGAGTGCCCCGAAAATGCGATGTTATACGTAACACCATATACGGAGATACTACACACTAAGTTTGCACTGAGAAGAGAACCTGAAATTTTTATCTAGTTTATTACTAGTCAAATAATGATAAAATAATAGAATAACCAAGATTTAAGTGTGGTTTATGACCTAATTAAATCACTATTCGATACCGTAAAATATAGTGATGGTAAATACAAAAAAAGTGAGTCTTAAATTCATTTAATATGAATTTAAGACTCACTTTTTGGATGCTTTTAATGTTTTATTCCCATATTTATCATCGTAGACTTTCTATATGTGATTCATTAATATCTGTTGTATCGTATTTGTTTAATTGCTACTTTGGACATGTGTTTCAGAGCCTGAAGCTGACTGACCACCATGTGTTATTGAGCCATAACTATATTCCCAACTAAATACATGATACTTAGACTCATCAATATTCCCATTAATCGTATTTATACTAGCACTACTATAAAATGGTGGCATTGATCCACTAGAAGAACTTAGCTCTCTATTATACAAGATATTATTCTTAAAATAGGAGTTGCAATTAATCTTTAATTCGCATGGTTAGAGGATTTTCGGAGGTTGGCAAAAGATTATGAGAGAACCGTAAGAGCATCTCAAAACATGATTTATCTTGCTTTTATTTCCATGATGATGAAATGGTTATAAAGAATATTTTTAAACAGACTCTAAAAAATTAAGTATAATTAATAAAGGTTTTGGTAAACTAGTATAGTTATTTCAAATCATCATTTAATTTAGTCAAAAACACTTCAAGAGATGCCAAATCTGGGATTAGTATATCTCTTGATTTATTGCCAATCTGACTACCTACAACCCCTGCACTTTCAAGTTGGGTTACTATTCTAATTGCTCTGTTAAGTCCGATTTTATAGTTACGCTGTAATGCAGACAGAGAGCATTGTTGATTTGTGACAAAATACCTCGCAGCCTCATCAAAAAGAGTATCTTTTTTGTTAATGGCAGTTCTCTTTTTGACTTGTTCCGTTTTATTAATTTTGAACTCAGCTAAAGAGTATATACTACCAAGTTTATCTTGTTTGCAGATGAAATCTGTTACTCTCTCAATCTCATTACGATCTATAACTGGAGACTGGACACGTGTAACGATATTATGCGCCGAAACTAACATATCACCTTGCCCAACAAGCTTTGTTGCTCCGTTACCATTCAGTAGTATTTCAGACTCCTCTGAGCTAGTAACTCGCAATAGTACTCTTACAGGGAAATGTGATTTCAATGTATCTGTAATAGTATCTTTAGATATGCTCTGTGTAGTTATAATAACATGAATCCCATTTGTTTGAGATAGCCTAGCTAGACGAAATAATGGTGCGAAAAACTCTTTACCTATAGATGTAATTAGCTCTGCAAATTCATCTATAACGACGACAATATATGGTAATAAACGATGCCCCTCATTTGGATTTAAAAGATCATCGTTTAACTTTTTATTGTACTCTACAATATTTTTAACGCTTGCTGCTTTAAACAACCTATATCGTTTGTCCATCTCAGTATTCAGTGCATTAAGAGTGTTTGTAGCGCGCTGGTTATCTGTAATTATAGCCTTGTCATCTCTCTCTATTTTCGCTAAAAAGTGGTTCTCTAATGTTGAGTATAGTGGTAGTTCATCTCCCGCCTGGTCTATCAATACAAACTTCAATTCAGATGGTTGTTTCTTGTATAGCAAAGAGGTCATTATTGTATTAATTACCATTGATTTCCCCTCTCCTTTTGCCCCTGCAATAAGTAGGTGTGGTGCTTTATCTAGGTCCAGAATATAGTTTTTATTGTTAACCGTACGTCCTAATGCAATCGGTAGCTCAGCAATGCTATCTCTAAATGAAAATGATGTAATCAACCTGCGCATAGAGACTACTTCGTTACTCTCATTCTTAGTACCTTCTTCGGTTAGAACCTCTCTTCGCTCCTCTAGTAGCTCAGCAGAAGGCATGATGTAATCGGGAATAACCAACTTTGGCTCATCGATAACCGTAATTTTCTTTGCCACAGCTATATTCTTAAAGATGGAATTTTTTGCTGCCTTACGTTTTCTTATAATTTCTCTTAATATAAGAGCTATAAACACTAATATTACGACTATCAATACTAATATTACTATAAAAATGGTGTTTTTCATATACTGTTTTCTTAAATTTTGACTTTGACTATCTCGCTCCAGTCGGTTGTGTAATTAGGTGAAATATGGTTACAATTACTCACAAGCTTGCGTCCTTCGTGAGAGCCAACCTGTATTGTTGACTCCCCAAAACAAGAGTTAAGTGAGTCTATTGATCTCATTAATTTAGAGTGCTTACCTCTGTCAATCTCATCAAACATTGCACTCTGAACGGAGGTCTTAGGTACTAAGTTCGCTGCCGCAATGCCAGCTCTCTTATAACCATATCCCGCAATATACATCTTTTTGAGCGAAGATGAGACTATTTTGATAATTTCAAGCGTACTATCCGATGGAACACTTAGCTTTACTTGATGGCTCTCATACCGTTGTGGATCATCCTCTCGATGTTTATTCGTATATATAAAGGTCGTTATCTGACCAACACAACTACCTTGTTTGCGTAGCTTTTCGGAGATTGTACTCGAAAATAGTGTTAGTATTGAGTTGAGGTCCTCAATCGTATGCATCTCTTTAGCAAAAGTACGAGAGATACTAATTGATTGCTTATTAGATAGGGTAGAGTCAAATTCAATACAAGACTTACCTCTTAACTCATCCCAAGTTCTTAGACCTGAGATTCCCATCTTAGAACGTACCCACGTAGAGGGGCGTTGTGTGAAGTCGTATGCTGTATATACTCCCGTATCATTTAGCATCTTTGAATACTTACGACCGATTCCCCAAACCTCCCCAATTAATAGTGTACGCAGAACCTTCTCAATATCCTCACTGCGGTGCATCAAACACGCACCATTCAGTTTAGGATACTTTTTACATAATTGACTTGCTATTTTTGCAAGTGTCTTTGTTGGTGCAATCCCTATACTAACGGGGACTCCTGTATTACGCTTTATTGTTTGAGCTATTTTGACTCCGTGCTCTTGGAGTGACTCTGTTTTATAACCAGAGAAATCTATAAAAGACTCATCAATTGAGTACACCTCGATTGATGGGACACAATCTCGCAGTGTAGACATTACTCGATGTGACATATCACTATATAGCCTATGGTTTGCAGAAAAAAGTGAAACGTTATGTTGTTGGACAATAGTTTTGACTTGAAATAGAGGTACCCCCATCTTAATCCCTAGTGCCTTAACCTCGTTGCTGCGCGCGATGATACAACCATCATTACCTGACAATACCGCAACTGGCTTGCCATTTAAATCTGGTCTAAATACCCTCTCACACGAGACAAAAAAATTATTGCAGTCGCAAAGTCCAATCATTACTCTAGATATATCATCTTTTTTGTCATTCCACCATCTAGTACTATGTTCTGACCATTTATAAAATCATTATGCTCTTTGCATAGGTATCCACAAGCGTAAGCAATATCTGACGGTTTTCCAATGCGCTTTGATGGATGCTGCTGCTCATCTTTTTCAGTAAATGGGAATTGTCCCGTAGCTATCCACCCTGGACTTATGCAATTTACGGTTATATTGTATTCAGATAGAGAGATTGCTAAAGCATGAGTCATTGATACTATACCACCTTTTGATGCTGAATATGCCTCAGAATCAGGCTCACTCTGAAGATAGCGTGTAGATGCAATATTAACAATTCTACCATAACGTAATTTACCTTCTGCCGAGTTGCGGTATCTTGCCATGAAACGTGAGGTGATAAATGCAGGGCGAAGATTGGTTGCTAATACCTTATCAAACTCCTCTATAGAGATCTCATTGAGAGGTGTAAACTTCATTATCCCTGCGTTGTTCACAATGATATCTATATCACCAAATTTTATACATACCTCTTCCAATACGGCATTTAATCCATCTGCGTTTGTGACATCAACATTGTAGAATGTAGCATTAAATTCATTCGCCGTTTTTACGCCATTCTCTTCATCCATATCACAAAGTATTACAGTAGCTCCCCTTTGAGCAAAATACTCCACAACACCACGACCGATACCTTTTGCAGCACCAGTAACAAATACAACTTTACCTTCAAATACTTTCATAATATTATACTTTTTTAATTAGGTATTTAACAACTCCCCAAACGGTATGTTCATTATCTGCTTCAGCTATTATTGGTTTGCAATCTTTATTTGCAGATACAAGCCATGTAATATTCTCAGCATCTACTTTAACGCGCTTGAGTCTAAATTCACCATCTACAAACGCAACAATCATGCAACCATCATATGGTACTATACTTTTATCTATAATTAGCAAGTCTCCGTCATTATTCTTTGACTCATCTTGCACACGTGCGAAAAATGTAGATGCAGGGCTCGTTATAAGCTCACTATTCAAATCTAATTGAGGTTTAATACTGTTGCTAGAATGAGATGTTGACCCTACTGGTAGTCCACCCTCTGAGAGTGGTGTTACAGTTTGATCTTCTAAATCTGTTTTGAAAAATGGTATGTCATCACTGTAGAACATAAGTAGTCGTACTATATTTTGGGTGTAAAGATATAATTAATTTCAGTAGATAGCTCTTTATTGAATATATACTCTTTAATATTCAAACTCTTTTAATTGCTTAGGTTTTGAAACTCTATTTTTTAGAATGTAATGTGCCATTGCCCCTCTTGCCATTTTTCAAAGATTTAAACTCTAGATACCTATCAAAAGTTGATTGTGCTATTGTCGTACCTAGTATTTGACTCTTCTGCGATGTGTCCATGTTCTTTGCAGGTGATAACAGTGTTAGCATATTTACTCTTTTTTTAGTCTGTTGATTATACAAAGGTATAAATTATTTGTCGTTTGCTGTGTGTAATGAGTGAAATATTGAGTTGCGTCGTCCCGATATGTTGCTTGATCTTATGTTTAACTTCATGCTCTATATGATTATTGGATAAATAAGTAGGCTGATTATAAACAATGGTTTACAGTGTGTAAGACAATTAGAAGATGAGATGCCTGAGTGGAGAAGGTGAAGGATAGATTGAAACGATTTTTATAATAAATAGTGAATATTTAACTTAGTATATGGATTAAATCCAACACTTAATGTGATAATATAAGAGCTGACCTCAATATTTATTGAGGTCAGCTCTTATTACATCTAAAACGAAAATACATCTAACCAAATGGAGTTTTCATCTCCTAATTTAAATTAGTTATTTGAATTTATATCAACTCCTAAAATATGTAAATCTTCGATATTAGTTATATCTGTGGAGCACTCCCCAAGCCATCCACTCTCTTGATTAACTCCAGTATAAATCTTTATAAAATCTATACCTGGAAGACTAACACTCTGACCCTTATTATTTACAGCCCAACTTATATCAATTGCTGAATCATCTTCAGTATTCATTGCGTTATCGGCATAACCATACTTGAAGCGATATAGAACATAATATGCATATTCAGAGCCAGCCTCTGCCTCATTTATACTATTGTGAGGTAAACAACTACCCTTAAATGTCAATTTGTCACCTTCAAACCAACTAGGGAAGTATGATTGACTGTGATATTCATTCTTCTCCTTATATCCTGAATTTCCCTTGTTATCCTCCCAGTAGATGTATTTTTTAAAATCATCTCCTGCTTCAGGCTCTTTAGATGGACGGTGGTATGTCATTTCATAGTTTGTATACATGTTAACATTATTTCCAGCATCAACCGCTTTTTGATACCATAACTCTTTCGTTGGGTCATTGTGTGCACTACCTGCAATTTCATACCACTCGTTCTCATCAGGTAATCCATTCTTATTAATATCATATGCCACCATTATAATACCTGGCTCACAACTTCCACCCTCAGGAGTACCTGGATCGCTGTAAGAGTAAAAAGCATTACCTACGACACGGAAATCACGTTTTCCCTCTATATTCTGAATGGTGTGATCAAAACCAGCAACAACATAACCACCATAACCTCCCAGAGTAATCGCACCTTTATTGTTATTTCCTATTTCATCCAACACCTTTGTATTCATTGTCTCATATGTATCCCCCTCTTCATACGAAGGCATTTGATTTGTATGCTGTCCTACACCAGGCATATAATCAAAGATTTTGGTGATGTATGCTGTTGCATCCTCGCTAGGTGGAGTAATTGCACCAAATTGCACCGTCAAATCAAATTTATAGTTAAAACTCAAGTCACCTTGTGTTACATTTAACTGAAGTGCATATTGACCAGTAGTTTCAATCATATACTCTAAGTTTTTTGTTGCAGAAATAGTTTTACCATCCAATAACCACTCGTAAGTTATACCGTCATCTATAACACTTTCAACTTCAAGTTTTAGAAGATCGCCGATATTTACTACAAATTTATCCGTAGAGTTACCTATAATCTTTACATCTTCTTTTTTTAGAGTATATCCTACCCTTAAATCAAATAAATAATCAAAACTAATATCGTTAACATGCCTTACATTTAACATTAATTCATATTGACCTGGCTCTTCTGTCACGACATACTTCAAGTTCTTCTCTGTCGAAATAGTATCCTTATCTAACATCCAAAGATATCTAATACCTTCATCCGAGATACTCGTTACATTAATAGTTATCTCATCTTCGGGCATTGAAGAGATTACATTACCCTGCATATCGAAAGTAATATCATCTTTTTGCAGAAGATATAAATCAATGATATCATCCTCTTGACAAGAGGTAATTATCAGCAACAGTGCTAAAATAAATAAATAGTGTTTTTTCATTTTAATTAATTTTATTTGTTTAGTTGTAAAATAATCTGAGTAGGAATATCGCCAGTAAGCACGACCACTTGTAATTCAGTATTTTGGCATAATACGATTCATAAAACAGTATAGTTATTTAGTTTATGGTGGGTGGGCTTAGCTAAAAAAAGAGTATAGTTCTCATAGCACTCTATAATGAAATGGAGTGCTAGATAGCCTATTAATCGAGTGGGCTTATGGGTATTTAAGGTATGGGTATATGGTATGAGTACTGTGAAGATGATGAGTTACGCCTTAATAAATAACTACAACATATCGACATAATAATATACACACGAAGTGTGAAATATCTAATTTTTACAAAGAGATGATTTAAATCTACATTAATAATACAAAACTCTACATTCATTGCCCGTTCATTTAAAGTTAAAAAATAGGCTATGGGATATATAACTTCGAAATAAGTATAAAAGGATAATAATTAACTAAACCTTTAGCAACAGAGTTCGTAGACTTTTCACCCGAAAGCCATGAAACAAATATGCAAAGGCAGGTCTTCTGACTCATTCCAACTTTAACGCCTTCCCAGCTTATATAGCCAGTGGCAAAGAGAGTTAAAGTATCATACCCCCATGTAGAGAGGTAGGAATTTACAGCAGCGGGAACTGTACGGGATTTACACCCGATTCCCTTTTAATTCCTCCATAGAAATTCATCTATGAAATAGAAACCAACGCAGGAGCAAAGGTAATCTAATATTTTATTATCACAAATTATTACTTGCAGATTATGAATTTACATAATATAACATACGTTACTTCTTAGTAATTCTGGAAAATAGAAAAGTTAGAGTAAACTAAATAACACAAGAGGTTCCTGCTGTTTGATTGCAGGAACCTCTTGTGTTATTTTATGTGATATGTAGTCTCTTGAGGGGATACTTACCTTTTTTATATAGTTCGCTTATCCATAAATTACCATAATTGAATATTGCAGCCGATAGATAATATACGCCCATAGTCAGGATAACCAGCAACAGTTTGGTAATCGTTGTCGAATATATTTTTTGCTTCTATAAATAGTCGTACATTCTGTTTTTTTCCTAATCTATAACCAGCAGTGAGGTCTACTGTTGCAAAATTTCCTAATTCAGCTTTCCCATATTTAACTTTGTAATCTTTACTTACAAAACGATCATTTTTATATGCACTAGTGTAGTTGAAATATGCATTAGCATCAAATGCACCTCTTTGAAAATTAGTACCTAAATTAGCGATAAAATTGGGGATTTCATCATCTTTACTCCATTCATCGTTTTCATAAATTTGACTCATCATAAATGTTGCATTGGTGAAAAATGATAAAGCATTAAAAAACTTATCAGAGTGATAATTAATCTCCACTCCAAAGTTGTGCATATTAGCATTTTTATATAACTCCATAATATCGCCATCATCCTCTTCAATTGTAGCTCCACTGTAACTAATTGCATCATTACGTTTTACTAAAAAGGTTGAAATATATAAGTTTGATTGAGAAGAGAATGATTGTCGGTACCCAAGGTCGAAATTGAATCGTGTCTCATTTTTTGGTGTATTACCAGCATCTGTCAATGCTCCTTTACGGGGCGTAACAACACCTCCTGCAAAAGAGAAGTGTAGAGAAGAGTGTTGAGTTAAGGAGTATGTTAATCCTGCTGTGGCTTGCCATTCAGGCGACTGCCACTCATCTTCAATAGGGTTCACTTTAGAGAATGGACCAGAAGCCCCTTCAATACTAAACCCACCCCAATTTGCATAATATTGGCGGGTCAATCTAAACCCTCCATCAACTAATAGTTGTCCGAATTGGTGCTGATCTGTAACTACAACAGAAGCTGTATGTACTTCAGCCTTCTCCCCATAATAGAAGCGTTTACCATCTGGCGCAATCCAATAGTTGTACAGTAGACCAAAGCGTAGAGTATTTTCACTACTTAATGCTAGGGCATTGATCCAATTAGTTGTAAACTCATGGTCCGTCTCTTGATACTCAGTACTTTTGTTGTTAACTGTGTTGAGCATTTTATAGTGAGGCTCTCTTCCTGCATAGTTAAATGTTAGCTCACTAGTGAGTATATCATTATGCTTATATTTCAATTTTGAAGATACCATCATCGCTTTATAAGGATCATACTCCTCTATTCGAGTTAGGAATTTATCGTCAGCTGGTTTTATAGGTTGAATAAGTTCACGATTACCGTATATATAGAATATATTTACACCCAAATCTAGTTTAGGAGATAGTTTCCAATTCAATGATGCCATTGCATTTAACATGTTTTCGGATCCATTTCTATCTTTAATTCCATCTGTTCCATTACCATTAACAGCAATTGTGTAGTTGAAATTATCTTTTACATCTGCAAAAGATATACCTGTTTGATATGAGTTTAGTGAGCCATATTTTGCAAAAATAGTACCCTTACGTTCTTTTGGTTCTATTGTTTTCACATCTATTAAGCCCGTTAAAGCTGAAAGGCTATTTAATAAAGCTGAACTTGAGCGATTAATTGTGATAGACTCAATATTTGCACTGTTAAAGAAATAAGATAGTTCTTGAAACTCTTTTTGCCAAATCCCATTGATGGCATAAGAGGGATAAGGATAAACTTGACCACGTACAGAGACCATTTGCTTAACCTTCCGTCCACGACTCTCAATCCAGATTCCTGGGGTATATTTTAGGGCATCAACTAATGTTACAGCACCTTGTTCTTCGATCTCTTCTCTATTAACTTTACTGATGCTAGGCAGTAGTGACATAGGCTCATGCTGAGGAGTATTCAGTAAAATTTTTTGTGCTGAGTTACTCGTAATTATAACTTTTTCAACTTTACTATATATCATAGTATCTTTTACTGTTTGAGCAAAGAGTACATTACTCGTAAGTGCTAAAATAGTGTAGGCAATGGGGATTAGGGCTATTTTCTTCATTATGTAATTTTTATTTAGATTCCTCTCTTCTTTCGGTTAATAATAATAGTCGATATTATTAGTGATATTACGATTAAAGATAATAGGCTATATAGAATAACTTTACCACTTAATTGGCTCTTATCTTCTTGAATAAGTATAACTTTTGGCTTTGAAACATTAATGTTGAACGCCTCATTTAGATCAATACTCTCTAGTCCATATCCAACAGCTAATGTTCCATCTTCAACTCTCTCTTTAGACATGATTCGGCTCATTTCAGCTAAGATTGTAGGATTATCGACATCAAATCCTAACTCTACTGCAAGATTTTGGCGGCAATTACGATCCCATACCATAGGTATTTGAACGCCTAACATCCACTTTCGATCTAATCCGCATTCACAATCTGCTCCAATCATAGATAGGTACTTAAATACTAAACTATCTTTAATTTGGTTGTAATTTAGAATATTACCCATCACTCTACCTCTACCATATATGATTATGGCTTGAGGCTCTTTAGCTAAAGAGTCAACTCCTAAACTCCAGAGCAAAACTCGCTCTTGGTTAAATTCATCTTCTGTTATTCGTAATACTGAAGGTGCTATTGCAACCTCCTTGGGCATTAATGGCATTATCTCATGTAGTTCACGGCACGCAATATTTATAAGCTGCATCGCATCTTTATTTTTTTCTTGATCTACTCCAGCAATACATATTACCTGAGCAAAAGTTTTTTCACTATCAATGCGCAGTTTTTCTCTTAATGGAGACTCTAGTACTGTCGTTTTGAAGAGTTTTTCAACTTGCTTCCATTTAATACCATCTTGTATATTATCCTCAATTATATAGATATGATTGTTTGGAGATAAGAAAAAAATAGATGGTGATACAACTCCTTTCTTTTTTGCTAATTGGACTATTGGATTATTGTAATCTACACTCTCATTTAAGTGTAGTACACCTATATTACTATTTTTTTTGTAGGTATGAAGAGCCTCTAATGTTGCATTACTAGCTGTTGTATTGTCAATTATCACAAATGTATAGTTTGTTTGTGATAGGGCAGAGAAGCCAATCTCTCTAACTGTGAAGCGACATGCTTCACAGTGCATGGAAATTGAGAACAATGCTACTATAATGGTTGTAAATCGTAATAGATACGTCATAACTTATCTTTTTTCAAACATTTTACTGCGTATAAACTGGCGTTCTTTGCCACCTTTTTCGATGTATATTGCAGCTCTAATATTAGTAGTTTCAGTTAGTGTAATATTTTTAGAGTAAATAGTTGACTCTTTAGTTGGTTCACTACCATCTATAGTGTAGTAAATCTGTGCTTGTAACCCAGGTTTTAATTTTAATTCAACCTTTAGTTCATCTTTAAATTTGTCAAAATTACAACTACTTGAGTAACTACCATTAGATTCATCAAGATAATCACGTTTAGAGTCATCGGTATGTCCTATTATAGCTATTGGTGTACGAGATGTAGGCGCAAATGCTATTGATGTTTCATACCATAGTCCGCAACTGCATCCCCCGCCTGCTTCTGGGGATAAAATCATACCCTGAGCAGGGATTGTACTAACCCAACAGTCAGGACGTAAGCGTTCCCACTTTGAGAAGACATTTGCGTTAAAGTCAAACATAGTACAGCTACCTCCTCTGTAAAATACAGCGTGATCAGTCATTGCAAAGTGAGCACAACCATGTCCTGCTTTAGGCAGGTTTAGTCCAAGTCTCTCTCCAGAGTGAATATTGTAAATAGCTGGTTCAACAACCAATCTATCTCCAGCAATACTTGGTTTTGACATATGTGCACCATGGTGTCCTGCAAACCAATCTAGCGTAGTTGACCAAACTTTGTCTCCACTAGCAGAGTCAAATGTGACGATGTCATATTTCCCATCTCCAGATGCAACAACAACCGTTTTCCCACTATTTGCTGCCATAAAGTATACCGTTTTTCCAGGGTTAGTTTTAATTTTATGTTCATAAATAGTCTCTCCACTAGCGATGTCAAGAGCAACTAAACGTGTATCAATAAATATTTCATTCTGACCTCGTCCAGTAGATTTACTCTCATTATTTGCGGAATGACTCTCAACAAACATCACCTTCCCTTTCTCAATAACAATAGTAGAGTTGATAATGCTACCTTTGGCTACGTAATTCCAGTTTTCATGTCCGTTATTTTTATCGATTGAGAATAGGCGACTGCTAAGAACTTTATGTGCATTAGGAGCATCTTGAGAGTCATACCATCCACTATTCCCACCACCATGGTAATTGATGAATTGTGCTCCTTTTTGCGTAGTACTACCTATAATTTGATTACTATCTACACCTATATATCCCCAATTATTCGTTGTGTCACTATGTAAATTCATCGTTAAATGTTTCAGTATATCACCAGTTAATTGGTCTATTTTTAAAAGATACCCATCTTTTGCGATATAGAGATACTCATCATCACAAGCCCAATTTGAGCAATCATGTGAAATGTTCATTCTCAACAGATTGGGAATATCTTTCACCCATAGTTGATGTCCATTATAGACATTTACGGCTGTAATACGCTCTTTACCTTGAATAAACATACGACCATTTGCTGATAATGGAGCTGGTTTTCTACCACTTCTATCGGTAATAAAGCGTGCCCCAGGTCGTCCCATCCATTGAGCTTCAAAATCGGTTGTTGTTGTACTACCAAAAAGACTCTCACCTCCATATGAAGCGTTTCGGGCATCTCCATGTTGATGTGTCCACACCCCTACATCTTCAAGGCTATTTTTCCTTAGAACTAACACTCCCTTTTCAGACTTAACAATATTTACTTGCCAATCAAGAGTGGAGTTATTTAACCACACTTGATTATTACTTAGATTTGTAATAACCGCAAACTGATTAGGTGATATTAGGCGAATAATCTCATCTGCATCAACCTTATCTCCCTCATTAAGCCAAACAAGATCTGATATTTCTGAACGCACGGGGATATTATTTAAACTACCAACAGAGAGCGCAGATATTTTACGTCCATATGATTTATTGTCTTGTAGTGTTTCTGTAAATTTTGCATATTTTATATCTGAAGATACAATATTTACAACATTCATCTCTGTAAGTGATGCAAGAGCAAGAGCAATTTGATCTGACTCCTCACCTAGAATCAAACTTAAACCGATAGGCTTTTTAGAATCTACTAAATATGATTTTACTAGTTGTATTGCATTCTTATCTGCCTTTGGGATTGCTAGTGCCTCTTTTACGAAGAAATTAAAAAAATTGTCGTAATTATAGTTGGCTAATCTTCCATCTTCAGATTTGATTTGATAATCATAGCTAAATCCTTTACGTACTGGAGCGATAAATGTGTGTTTTTTTGATTGTTGATGTGAAGCAAATTCTTGTTTGCTATCATTTGTCCCCCAGACAAGAGATAGAGCCAATTCTTTGTCACTAGTAAGAGTTATTTTGACTGAGTCTTCAGAAATTGGTTCAATGTAAGGTCCTTGAATAATGGAACTGCACAAGCTTTTATCACTATTTATATGTTTTGTTTTTTCTGATCGTAGCTCTACAACGGCCTCTTTTGTTAGGTTGTTTTTTATGTATCTTCCACCCTCTCCATCGGAGCTAAATTTGTATATATACCCATTTGATGTTGATGCGTAGAGAGCATTGTTTGCAAATGCTAATGCGTATATTGTACCATCAATAGAGCAATCCCATACAGTTTGTCCATTTTTTATACTAATTGCTTCCACTTTGTCTGAAGTACCCGCAAAAAGGAAGTCTCCTACTAGAATAATACGTTGTGCTTGAAAGTTACGACGTAACCAAACCATCTTTTTTAAGCTACGATTGTAAGCTACTAGACTGTTATCATTTAGTACATATGTCGAATCGCCCTTAACTACAATCTCTTTACCATCTTTATAAGACATGAACTCAGCTTGCTTATTATTGCCATCCTCGTAGTTGACAACACTCTCCTTCATACTAATATTTCTGGATGTCTGTGGGTGTATTATATTTTTTTCGGGCGTTACTAAAACAAAACAACCTCCTGTCCCAGATAGGTTTCCTGCACTTTCGCCACTCTCTTTCCTTAGGAAAATAGGTGCTATACGTCCTTGGGGTTGAATTAGAAAGGTACCATTTGAAGCCATTGACCCCTCTAAAGTCATGGAGTTGTTGTCATACTCTTTGATGTATGTGCCCTCCTTTGCAACCTCTCCTGTTTGTGCATCGATAGCACAAACGTAACTCTTTTTCCATGGTAATAGTGATGCACCAAAGTATGCTATCCCATCCTCAATAAGAACTCCTGTTCTAATTGGATAAAAGGAGATGAATCGACCATTATTCAGCAGGCGATCTTCAGACTCTTCGGTAGGACTAAATTTCCACAGTAAATCTCCATTTTTTGCATTTAAACAGTAAACATAACCATCATCTGATCCTACATATATTTTGCCATCATAATATGTTGGAGCAATTCTGATCGGTGCACCAGTTGTAAATTGCCATTTTTTAGCACCATCGCTAACACTATGACAATGAACGGCATCATCTGCAGAAGATCCATAGAAGAGTGATTTCCCTACAACGATAGGGTAGTAAGATAGATCGTAATCTCGCATTGATGGCAGTGGACCACTTCGAGCAAAGGCATCCTCTTTAGCAGGACCATACCACGCGGGAATAGGCTCTTGACCAGTGTCATATTTCCACTCCAAGCCAAAATCACTCAAGTCAATAACTGCTTCAGCGACACCACTTCGGTAGTTATCTTTCTTGAATTGAGGCCAGTCTGAAAGTGTAACTTCATTATTGCATCCAGTAAGAAAAAGTAGTAAGTAAAGGGGAATAAACGATTTAAGTGTAAGTTTTCTTGTCATATAAATTACCTTTTATTCTGAATATTTATAATTTCACCTGTTTTCATCTCTATTATTGTATCTGCAATACTATCTGCTTCTGTGCCATGTGAGGCCATAATTACAGTGCCTCCTTGTTTTTGAAATTTAGTAAAATGAGCCATAATTACATGTCTATTTTCAGGATCTAAATTACCAGTCGGTTCATCTGCTATTAGTATTTTAGGGTTTGTTATTAAGGCTCGCATGAGAGCAACTCGTTGCTTCTCTCCTTCGGATAACTCCGAAGGTTTATGTTGTAGCCTATCTTGTAGATTGAATTCACGAATTAATCCATCAAGTTCATCACTACATATTACCTGTTTCGTTAATTTGCAACCTAAAAGAATATTCTCTTTAGTATTAAGGTATGGTATTAAGTGGTATGATTGATAGACAAATCCAATTTTTTCAGATCGATAGTTCAGCATATCTCTATCAGATAGTTTGTATATATTATTAGCGTCAACAATAACATCTCCAGAGGAGGGGTTTAGTACCCCTCCAATTGTAAACAATAGAGTTGATTTCCCACAACCACTCGCCCCTTTTATGAGTGTAAAACTCCCTTTTTTGAGATGTAAATTTATGCTATTTAAAGCAATTGTATCGGTTTTCTTCGAGTGGAATATTTTGATTAAATTCTCTATATGAATCATAATTAAATCTCTTTAGTTTTAAGTTTTTACCTCTCTTTAAGAACTTTAGCAGGCTCTTGTGTTATTGCAACTGCGATAGAAACAAAAGATGATACCACTGCGAATAAAGGGGCTAATAGAAGTGAGTAGTATAGTAGTTCATAATTAATTTTTATTGACCGTGCCGTTACTTGAAATATATCGGGACCATAGCTAACCCCAATCCCAGTTGCTAAAATAAACCCTATCAGTGAGCCTATCAATCCAAGAGTAAGTGAGCGATATATAAATAACTTAGTTATATATAACTTGTTGAACCCAAGTGAGCGTAATAGCCCAATTTCAGTTTTGCGGTGCATAACATTCTGCATAGAGAAAACGGCTATCCATAAAGAGCAAATAAAGATAAATATAGGCATCAATAGAGCCATGTAGCTATCTATCATTTTACGTTGTTTCTCTCTTGCTGAAGCTATTGTTCTATTCATAATAACCTTAGCATTGGGGAGTATGAGGTTCAGTTCGGTACGTAGAAGTTCTAATGGATCTTCGCTCTCACTACTAGCACATAAGCAATTAATAGCCATTATTTCGTTGATTTTACCCTCCAAATTTAGCATTTTTTGAAGTTGAGGTAAGTCAAGATATATACGGATATCGTCATTAGAACCAGTTTCAGCTAATATACGTTCCACATTAAAGCTCGCTCCTAGAATTTCAAATTTATCATAATCTTTAATATCAAGTTTACTTGCTAATTCGTAACCTATATATACACTACCTTTTGGAATAGCAAATATCATTTTTGATTTTGAAATATCTCGAGTTTCAACCTCTTCAGGTGAAATGCCCGTGAGAATAACTTCGCAACCTTTCCATTCAATTTTTTTATGAAGAGTGGCTGTTAGATGTGCATAACTAAATGCCTTTGCAGAGACTAATGTGTTAACATAATCCTGAGGAATATATTGAGAAGAGTAGCCCTCCACCCAAAAACTATTCATATCTGTATTTTTCGGAATGAGTTTAAGGTTGAATCCCATATCTCTAGTAAGTCTACGAGTCTCATTTTGAGAGGCATCTGTCATCATGAAAAATAATACTATACAAGTGACAGCAGCAATAACACCTATCAATGATAACAAAAAGTTAAAAAAATTGTGTTTGATCTCTTTTAAGAACATAAATTACTATTTATTGGAGTGTATTTTTTTACTAAAAAATATTTCGTGTAAAATACATATTATCAGTTGTCTCGTTGCGATAGATTAAGTATAGTTACATTTACTGGATTATATACTTTGAATGCAGACCTTCCCGATAATTAGTAGTATGCAATAATACGAAAAAATAATTGCAAACCCAAATAAAAATACTTGCTTAAATGTGTATTTAATGCAATATTTTACTTGCTGAAGTCGAGATGCCAATATCTGAAAAAATAAAAACCAACATTAGGTTTGAACTGGATTTTACACTGGCTCAAAATTCGTCAATAGTTATGTTTACTTTAGTTGAATCTCTTCTTTTTATAATAACACAGGTATTTACTCTTAATTATGATCCTGCGTATGTGCACTTGACAGTAGATCTTGAAATTGAAAAACATTTTGGCATTGTAACTAACTTTACCTTTATTTATAAGTGATATAGTGTATTGATTATGAGAAAGATAAGTCTGATGATAACATATTCTATGACATTCAGTTTTAAGTAGGTGTAATATTAGACCAAATATACCCTTCAGTGAGAGGTTGCTATTGTCGTTAATTATTTGTATTATTGTATAATATTTATTCGGCGTTAAGAGATATAGAAACAGAATAATTTAAAAAAAACTTAAACTTAAAATGAAAAGAAACATACTATTAGTATTAAGCTCTACTGTGGTAACGATGCCTGCTATTGCACAGCAAGCGGAACCAAAATCTCCAAATATTATCTATATCATGGCTGATGATTTAGGTATGGGTGATTTAGGTTGCTATGGTCAAAAAATAATTAAAACTCCTGCTATTGATGATTTAGCTAAGCAGGGTATGATGTTTACGTCACATTATAGTGGTTCTACTGTAAGTGCACCATCTCGTTGTGTGCTAATGACAGGAAAACATAGTGGTAATGTACCTATTCGAGGTAATGCAGGTGTTCAGCTTAAAAATGGTGAATCGTATGATAGTCCGCTACCTGCAAATGAGATAACTATAGCAGAAGCAATAAAAGATAGGGGCTATACTTCGGCTGTTATTGGCAAATGGGGTATGGGTGCGCCTAAAAGTGAAGGACATCCGCTAGCGCAAGGGTTTGACTATTTTTATGGATATTTAAGTCAATTAAATGCTCATAGTTACTACCCTGAATACCTTTGGGAGAATAACAAAAAAGTTAAACTTGGCAAAAAAGAGTACACGCACGACCTTATTATGAATAAGGCACTAGACTTTATTGATGAAAATAGCGATAAACCATTCTTTATATACTTAACACCGACTATCCCTCATGCAGAGTTGATCGTTCCTGAAGGTGAGCTAGGTAAGTATGAAAATATGTTTAACGAGAAAAAATATAACGGTGGTCATTATGCTACCTGCGAGAAGCCTCTTGCTACATTTGCAGCAATGGTAACACGTCTTGATAGTGATGTTCAGCGTATTATGGATCTTCTTAAAGAGAAGGGAATTGATGAGAATACAATAGTTATATTTACATCAGATAATGGCACGCATGTAGAGGGAGGACACACTAATTTCTTTAATAGCTCAGCTGGATATAGGGGAGCAAAGCGAGATCTTTATGAGGGAGGTGTACGCACACCATATATTGTAAATTGGAAGGGTGTAATAGAACCAGGTAGTTATACAAACCATGTCTCTGCATTTTGGGATTTCCTGCCTACTGTGTGTGATATAACTGGATCAGCAGTCCCTCATGGAGTAGATGGAGTATCGTTCCTTCCAACACTAACAAATAAAGGAGAGCAGCCAAAGCATGACTATCTATACTTTGAATTTCACGAAGAGGGAGGAAAGCAATCTATTCTAAAAGATGGATGGAAATTAATTCGTCTGCAAGCTAAAAATAAGAGTAAAACAAAATATGAACTCTATAACTTAAATCAAGATGTATCGGAGCGTTTTAATCTATCTGATAAATATCCAGAGAAGGTAGCGGAGTACATTAAAATTATGGATAACGCTCGTACTCCTAGTGATAAAAGTTATTTTAATTTCTAAGAGTATATTTCGACTTTTTTGTAATTAGTAAAGCACCCCTGTCATAATTGCTATGGCATGGGTGCTTTTATAATATGAGACCTTTGAGATCACTCTTTTCCATTAGTTTTTCGTCATAAATTAGCTCACACTTTAAATTCTTAAAGGAACCCTCTGCGACTGCATTACCATAACAGTTGTAACATCTTAATTCATTGATTAAAATCTACTACTGTTTATAGGGAAGGAATGTTGTTATTTCACATATCACCTATTATAAGGATGGTATTGGATTTAGAGTCTAATGTCTTTAAAAGTACAATAAAAAACTAAATTATTATTTTTATTGTACTTTTAATTTGTATATTGCAGATAACTCATTTATTTATTATCTATATTGAAGCGATTGCGTAATTAGTATGTGTTAATTAATAAAAAGCTGGTGATGATGAAAAATGATATAGTTTAATCATATTGAGTGTATTTGTGCTAATGGTTTCTTGTAAAAAGAGTCATATACAAGAGGTAGATATTACTCATGTAGCATAAAATTACCGATTAATTTATAATTACCATAAACATCCATTATATTAAGTATAATCTATATTTGCATATATTATGACGAATCTTAAATGTTTATTAATATGCGCTGTTGTGATATTTATGTCATGTAATAGTAGTGAGCAAAAACAAGAAAGCTTACCCGTAATTAAAGGGTATAATGCCTCTGAAGAGCTAGTCAATGGAACGAATTTAGATGTCGATTTTTTTGATATCGTACCGTTGGAAACTAATAAATCGTATTTATTATCCACTGATATAATTTCTAGAGTAGAAAGTATAGATTCTCTGATTATTATACAAACTAGCGATGGAAGGTTATTAAGTTTTGACTATTTAGGTAGATTTAATTGTACATATGGTGCGCAAGGAAGAGGTCCTGATGAGTATGTCAATCTAAGTGCATTTTATATAGATAAAGAGAGACGTATAGTCTCTATAATAGATAATCTTACAGGGAAAAATATAAATTTCAATTTAGATGGGAAATATTTGTCAACTAAGACGTACCCACAAGGTGCTTTCTATATGACTTATTCTGGAATTTTAATCAATAAAGATAGTTTTCTAAAACTGAATTTAATTTATAATGATTTCAATACAGTTTATTCTATATACAATTTGGAGAGTGAGGAGGAACAACCTATATTTGATTTTCCTGTTAAAACAGATGGCATAGGAGTCCCAGTTGGTCGTACTCCAGTCTCTTTTTATGGAGATACTATAAAAGCGATAGTTCCATTTGACAATAGGATTTATGAGATCACTTCATCTGGACTAAACCCTATTAGTGTTATTCATACAGACATGACTTTAGTATCGCAAAAACAGCTCGAAGCAGTGGCTGATTTCTCTATTATGACCTATTTTGATTATATGAATAAAGATTATTTTACTGGATTCAATAGTATTTATGAAACGGAAAATCATATGCTATTAAGCTATTTTAATAGTTCATATTTTATGGTTGATAAAAGAGATAATATAGGGAGGCTATATAGTTACTGTGCTTCTGAAATAGATACAGAGGAGAGTGTAATAGATGTACTACCTCTCTTAAATATTATGACTACTAGTTCAGAACATTTTATAGGAGTATATGATATAATTAAACTGAAAGATATTGTAACTGTAATGCCAGAAAATACCAATGATATATATTTGCAAAAAATAAAAAAACTTATAGATCAACTATCTGTTTATGATAACCCTTGTTTATTATTCTATAAATTGAAATAATATTATACATGCTACTGTCAGACATTATCTTCTGACAGTGACTTGTTATGTGTGAAAAATCGTTATTGGACAACAATAGTAAGGAGGAGACTCTCCACCCCGAGTAACCGTTATACTTTGCTATTTATTGCCATTAGTAGACATTATTATACAAACAAAGCGTGGGACCTAAGACTTTAAAAGATAGGTATATGGCAAGAGCCCCTAAAATAAACAACATGCCTAAGCCTGTCATAAGTGTCAATAATTAATTTAAAATTTTGTCACAAGAGATCTACAATCTATAATAATAATCATTATATTTGCTATTATTTATTTTAAATTTTAAAATATGGTAGACGTACACCCTTCTAAACTCACAGAGAATGTTATTGATTTAATCGGTAAGGAGTGGATGCTTGTTAGTGCAGGTGATGAGAGTAGTTTCAACACTATGACCGCAAGTTGGGGCTCTATAGGCTTCTTCTCAAACCAACCAATGGTTACAATTTTCGTGCGCCAAGAGAGATACACTTATGAGTTTATTGAGAACTCAGACAAATTTACACTTACATTTTTGGGTGATGGTTATCGCGATGCTTTGATGACATTGGGTCGTAACTCAGGTAGAGATTGTGATAAGATTGCCATTGCAGGATTAACGCCCACGTTTACAGAGAGTGGTAACCCAACTTTTGAAGAGGGCCGTTTAGTCTTGGAGTGTCGCAAAATTTTTGGTCAAATGATGACAGCAGAGAGCTTTGTCGATCGTGAGTGCTATGAAAAGTGGTACGGGGAGGGTCATGGAGGTCTTCATAAGATATATATGGGAGTAATTGAAAATTGTTGGATTAAAGAGTAATGACTATATTATAAACACAGTTAATAACTACAACCGTAGGTTGTAAAAATAAATTAAAGTATGGAAAACACGTTAGTTATTTTTAAACCTGCAACGATTCAGAGAGGAATCCTTGGTGAGGTAATTTCTCGTTTGGAGAAAAAAGGAATTTGGTTGGTTGGAATCAAAATGGTTTGGTTCAATGATGAACTTCTGGATTTGCACTATGCTCACATTAAAGACAAAGCATTTTTTCCTCAACTAAAAGAAGCAATGAGTATTAGCCCTGTTGTTGTCTCTTGTTGGAAGGGAGTAGATGCCGTTGAAACCGTAAGAGCCGTGGCTGGTGCAACAAATTGTAGGAGTGCTTTGCCTGGAACTATTAGAGGTGATTTTGGAATGAGTATACAACGGAATATTGTACATACATCAGATTCTAAAGAGTCTGCTGAAATAGAATTAAAAAGATTCTTTAAAGATGAAGAGATCTTTGACTATAAGCTCAATAACCACGAATATATATACGCATTTGACGAAATTTAGTTTTTAAATTAAATAAACCTTTTCTTTTTATTATTATTATGGTATCATTTTTTATCTGTCTAGGACTTCTGATCATCGCATACTTCACATATGGTCGGTTACTAGATAAAATTTTCAAAATAGACACAAAAGCACTAGTTCCGTCTAAAACAATGGAGGATGGTTTGGATTACATCCCCATGCCTAAGTGGAAAACATTTCTTATTCAGTTCCTAAACATCGCAGGACTTGGACCTATATTTGGAGCAATTTTAGGGGCTGCGTATGGACCCATAGCTTTTGTTTGGATTACACTTGGGGGTATATTTTTGGGTGGCGTACAAGATTTTGCCGCAGGGGTAATATCAATTAGAAATAATGGAGCAAATTTCCCTGATATAGTCGGTAAGTACTTAGGTATGAATGTCAAACACGTGATGCGAGTTATGACTCTCCTACTAATGATATTGGTTGGAAGTGTCTTTATGTCTGGGCCTGCCGATGTGCTAACTGGATATACGGGGCTTGACAAAAACATATGGTTATTAATAATATTTGCATACTACATAACGGCAACACTTCTTCCAATAGATAAGATAATAGGTAAAATATATCCGATCTTCGGAGGGGTGCTATTTTTAATGGCAATACTAATACTCTATGTTCTAATATTTGATGGTTATGTAGCGAATATCCCAGAGATAAACCTAGAAAACTATCACTCTAAAAAAGATATATTACCTATAATTCCAACAATGCTTATAACAATCGCTTGTGGAGCTATCTCAGGATTTCATACAACACAATCTCCTCTTATGGCGCGTTGTATGAATAATGAGTCAGAGTGTAGACCAGTATTCTATGGTGCAATGATTAGTGAGAGTATCGTTGCTTTGATTTGGGCTGCAATTTCTATGTCATTTTTTGGTGGCGTTGACGAATTGAATGCTGTAATTACAGAGACTGGTGGAAGTGCACCTACGATAATAGACAGAATATCAACCTCCACTCTTGGTACTTTTGGAACAATGTTAGTTGTTCTTGGAGTGATTTTTGCACCTATATCGACTGGCGATACCGCACTTAGAATGGCTAGATTACTCACTGTTGATTATATCAAGATTGATCAACGAAAGATACTAAATAGAGTTTTAGTCTCGTTACCTATCTTCTTTCTTGCATTTATGCTTACACAAATAAGATTTGATATTATATGGCGTTATTTTGCATGGTTTAATCAAGTTATGGCTGTCTTTGCCCTTTGGACAATATGTGTATATGTTCAAAGGTCGAAATATCTACCACTTTTTTTAATACCCGCGTGTATAATGACCTATGTTGTAACTCTATTTATATTGGTTTCAGAGCAGGGATTTACTCTTAATTACGCACTATCTGTTGTTATTGCAACAATATTCACAGCAATTTTAGTAACAACTTTCTTTATGAAACGTTACAATAAAGAGGCTTGACGGAAACTTAAAAAACAATAAAATAGGGAGTATAAAGTTCATATTTAATGAATTTTATACTCCCTATTGTTAATAGGAACACCGACAGCATAATAGCTAGCCACTACTACTTACCCTTGGTGATAGACTTTGAAAACTGAGTTTTATTGGTATAAATGTTTTTATTGTAATAAAATTAGACGTCACTAGGCTCTCAAAAATATGTCAACTGATGAGTCTTGGAATGATATGAAATACGTTGCTTAGCTCATTGCCCAAGAAAAATTTAAACATAAACTTTTTTTATTTTGTATACTTGCAAAGTAAGTATAATTGTATATCTTTGCACCGTATTATAGATTTATGTTGAAAAACATAATGGGAATCCGATTAGATTTCGGAGCTGTACCCGCAGCTGTAATCCTCGATTATTAATTGTACATTATGCCATTGTTTGCAAGAATGAGAAGGCGTTCAATTATGAGGTAGCCAGAAGACCGACTAAAATACAATTACTAATTTTATGCTTCGGGGAAAAAGCAGTTTAGGTAGTTGTCTTATTTTATTACATCTATTTACTTCTTTTCTCTGTTTGTATTTTTTTTAATCATTTAATTTTAAGTGCAAATGAGAATTTTTTCTTTTTTAATGGTATTGCTCACAGTTGTGGGGGTAATATCTTGTTCTGAGAATGAACCACAGGTCATTCCTAAGGTTATTCCTAATTTTTCGAATTATGATTCGACGAAACTTCAACAATTATTTGTTGCAGACAAATTTAGTTCTGAATTTGAGTTCAGTTCTCAATCTTCGTGGACAGCTGAAGTTTCCTATGATACTTTGGCGGAACCTACAGCTGAATTATGGCTTACGTTGAGTGCTACAAGTGGAGAGAGTGGCGCCAACAAGATTATTATTAGTGCGGAGGGTAACACTACTGGCACATCTCGAACGGCATCAATTATTTTGCAATCAGCAAAATCTGATACGCCAATCACTATTACAGTAGAGCAAAAAAGCTCTGCTGAAGATATTGTCATTCCTGAGGTCATTCCTAATTTTTCGAATTATGATTCGACGAAAATTCAACAATTATTTTTTGCAGACAAATTTAGTTCTGAATTTGAGTTCAGTTCTAAATCTTCGTGGACAGCAGAAGTTACTGATGTTAATTCGGCGGAATCTACAGCTGAATTATGGCTTATGTTGAGTGCTAAAAGTGGAGAGAGTGGCGACAACAAGATTCTTATTAGTGCAGAGGTTAACACTACTGGCATAGATCGCAAGGCATCAGTTATCTTGCAATCAGCTGAGTCTGATACGCCAATCACTATTACAGTAGAGCAAAAAAGTACTACCGAAGATGGGCGTATTCCAGAAAAAATATACCCCGTTGATTTCAGGTATCTTACCTTTGGACCTCAAGGCGACTATGGAGCACCATCTATTTCTTATATTAAGAGTGATGGAACTGTAGTCCTGAATCAATTTAAAGATGTAAATGGTGAAAATATCGGAGATACTCCAAACGATATATTGCAATCAAAAGATAATTTACTTGTCTCTATTAGATCATTTTATGGTTCAAATAAAATTGAAATAATTAATGCAAATTCTTTTAAAAAGATTAAAACAATTGATTTTGGCAGTAAAATAGCGATCTCTAACATTGTCAGCCTTGATGATGATCGAATATTTGTTGCGGGTTCTCATAAAATTGGATATAATAGGGTATTTAGCATTGGAACGGTTGATACAAAATCGGAAAATTCAATGGAATCTATTTTTGATGTGGATTACAAGCCAAGGGCAGCAATTAAGGTAGACGAAAAAATAGTTGTTGTGAGCAAATTTCCTAATACAGAGATATTATTCTTTGATACAAATAATATTACTCTTGATGGAATGAGAATTCTAAATGCAGGGAAAATATCATTTGATAATTCTAAAGCATCTTTGGTGGTTGACAAAAATAAAATGATATGGACTGTTATGCAAGATCAAAATTATGAAGTTACCTTATGTTGCATAGATCCAGTAACAGAAACTATCATACATGATATAATTGTTCCTGGTGGCTCAACTATTAAAACAACAGCTATTGCAATGAGTAATGACGGTCAAAATGTTTATGTTCGTACACATGAAGCGTTCTATAAAGTTAATGTAGATAAAGCCACTTTTCAGGACGACCCTATATTCGAACATACTGAGCATACAGGACTAGTTTGTGATTTAAAAATGACAAAAGAAGGAACCTTACTTTTTATTGATCAAAGATATGAAGCTAATGCTATGAGTAGAGTTTATGAGTATAAAGAAAACTCAGACGGAAGTTGGGTTAGATTGGTTGCAGATGGTGTAGCAGTTGCTCCACATACAAAATTATTATACGTGGCAAAATACTAGAAATAAAACGAGATTATTTATAACACTCATATTGATTCTGTATAAGCATTGTATTGATTAGATGTATAATGAGATGTTATAATTGGTATTATATAAATAGATATTAGAATCGAGGTTAGCCGTAAGGCTATGCCTCGATTCTGTTTTTAAATATAGTAATAAATTGGTTCTGAATAATTAATCGCTTGCGAAATGGTCTTGACCATTTTTTTGATTTAGCCAATTGCCAATCAGACTAAAGCATCGCTAGAGAGAAGTGAGAACTTTGTTTTGGCACATTCGTGTAATAGAGTTCCAAAATCAACTGAAATCTAATCAATGTAAAATAATAAGTGTTTGGGACTTGATGAAAGTACTACTGGTGCCACTTTATCTGTATCTTCAAAACGTTTTTTGTCGTTAGCTCCATTTTATATATATTTGTATATGGTGTCTTTCAGTTGGTTTGATTTAAAAGAATCTGCCACACACTATAAATGCGCTACAATTTAAATCTTAATACCCCTGCTTGCATTAAGATTTGAATTATGAATAATATGTTATTTAAACTATCGCTGCTTTATATGCCCCTATTACCAATGAGTAGTTATAACAAGTCCGTAAAATCACCAAATGTAATATTAATTTATGCAGATGATCTAGGGCGAGGAATGTTGTCTCATTTTGGTCAAGAAATAATTAAAACACCCAATATTGACAAATTACTTAATGAAGGTACGTGTTTTTCGTGATCCTATGGATGTCAATACTCAGCTCCGTCAAGAGCTAGTCTCCTAACGGGCTATAGTGATTGTCGAGAAGGATTGTGGAATATTTCGTCAGGCGACCAATACCAGAGTATAAATAGTGATGCTGATTTTGTTGAAGTAGAGATAAAAGTGAATGCTAATCGAGTAGAACTTCCTGCTGGAGATCTATTCTTACCTCAAGTGTTTAAAAAAGCAGGATACGTAACTGTCGCCTCTGCTGGAGGATCGATGATTGTAGATAGTGACGGTTGGAAATTAAGACATAATAAAAAAACGGATGAGTATAGATTATATTACTTACCCAGAGATTACAAAGAAGAGACTAACATCAGTAACCCTAAAAAAATAGAGAAGTTAAAAGGGTATCTTAAACAGTTCTCAAAGTAATGATACGTATAGGAAGCCTTAGGTATTACTATTTTAAATAGACTATATTGAATATTGATTCAGGGGGAGTCGTCACTGTTAATAACGAGGAAGTGTTGGGAGATTAAGCTTAATAACCAAAATGCAATTAGCATTATTCCAATAATTTTCTGTGTGACAAATAGTTCACATTATATATACCGAAGATCGATTTATATGGCTAACATAAGTTATTGGTGTATATGGTAGAAAAGGGACTTAACCTACTCTTAATTTTGGAATAATATGAAATCTATTGTTTAATTTATTATGCAACTAGATTAAATCTCATCCGTATGTGCTAAATCATTACTTTGTTAACTCCTCTAATACGCTAGGTAATATAAATTCACTACATTTTATCGATTTAATTATCTGTTTCCCATCTTGTTCCAGCGAGAAGTACATCTGTCTTTTATCTTCGTTTCCCATAGTCCGCATAATTAGCCTCTTCTTTTCGGCAGAGGCTATCACTTTAGATATATTTGAAGATGTTAGTCCAAGCAGTTGACCAAGCTCTTTCGATGATAGAGGTTCATTTTTAGCGAGGGAACATAGTAACATTCCCTCGTTAAGTGATATTCCATAATCATTTGAAAATTGCTGTTCAAAAGTCATTATTGCACGCTGTACATCTCGTATTTTACACAGTTTTTCCATTTTCTTTATTTATTCTTATCTATAACGGCATTAATTCCGCAACTCTTATTTCTTTAAAAGCACTGAATCTATAGCTTTTTTTAAATCAGCTTTCCCCATTGCTCCTTGTGACATTTGAGGCTTTTCATTCATAGGTACAAACAGTAACGAAGGGATTGAGCGTATTCCAAATGCAGCTGCAAGTTCAGGCTCCTTCTCTGTGTTAATCTTGTATATTACGATTGAATCACCATATTCTGATGCAAGTTCCTCAAGTATTGGTGCAATTGTCTTACATGGACCACACCAAGAAGCATAGAAATCTATCAACGCAGGCTTATCACCTAAATATTCCCACTCTGTTGGATTCGATTCAAAGTTAGCAACTTTTGTTAAGAAATCCTCTTTTGTTAATTCAATTGTTTTCATATTATT
>CAMQVY010000026.1 GCA_947038405.1 uncultured Rikenellaceae bacterium
CAAGATAAACTAGGCTTGGAACTGCCCTGCGCGGGCAGCGCTGCGTGGTCGCAGGAAACTAATAAACTATCTCACTACTCTATTCTAAGCAAGTTAACCTCAAAGATAAGTGTTGAGAATGGTTTGATTGCTCCAGATTGACGAGAACCGTATCCCAAATTGAAAGGAATTACAATTTCCCAACGTGCACCAACAGGCATCTCTTTAAGAGCACTCCTCCACCCGTCAATCAAGCTAGACAATTTAAAAGATGCTGGACGACCAGGAGATGTCGAGTCGAAAAGCTTACCATTAATAAGTTTCCCCTTGTAATGTACTGTAATAATACTCCTAGCAGATGGTTTGACACCACCACCATTTGCGATTACTCTATATAGTACTCCATTATACAACTCTTTAACCCCCTTTTGTCGGCGATACTCCTCGATGAATTGCTGATTTCTCTCTTTATATTCGTTATTCCTTGGATTCATATATCAATATGTATTTAAATGCGCAGACAAAGGTACCTATTTTTTATTATGAATAAGAAACAAACCGTAGGGATCTCAATGATTTATATATACATATAATATAGTGTATATATTGTATGTATAATAAGATTTCAGATTCATTTCAGATTTACTTCCGTTATTGCAGACTAAAACACACAACTCTAATTAACATTAATCAAACTTAAACTAGATAAATATAATATGTTTTAATATATTTGTCTGTTTTAACCTATACATATATAACCGATGAAACTACTTATTATTGAAGATAACATTGAATTATCAAAAATGATAGAAGATGCCCTACGCCAACAACGCTTTGTTGTAGAGGTGGCATATAACTATGAGGAGGCGATCTCAAAAATCAATCTCTATACTTATGACTCTATTTTATTAGATATTATGCTTCCCGATGGGTCTGGCTTATCAATTCTAAAGGAGTTAAAAGCAATGAATAAAAGTGAGAGTGTAATTATTATCTCAGCCCGAGACTCACTTGAGGACAAAATAGAGGGTTTAGAGCTAGGCGCAGATGACTATCTTTCAAAGCCGTTCCATATGTCAGAGCTCATTGCACGTATTAAGAGTGTTTGGCGACGCAACAACAACAATGGGAAGTTAACCATAGATTTAGGTAATGTATCTCTTACACCAGATATGTTTACGGTAAGCATCAATGGTATTGAAGTTGAGATTCTAAAGAAGGAGTATGATATTCTACGCTACATGATGGAGCGTCCGAACATACTTATAAAGAAAGAGATGTTAGCAGAAGCGATCTGGGGTGATCACATTGATCAAGTAGACAACTACGACTTCATCTACACCCAACTAAAAAACCTAAGGAATAAACTAACTAAAGCGAAAGCGACTGTATCAATAAAGACAGTCTACGGATTTGGTTATAAAATGAGCGAAGAGCTATGAAACTAATATACCGCATCATCATACGTGTATTATTGACACTAACCGTCATATTATCAATATGGGCACTATTTTTCTACTATATCATAATCAATGAGGTCTATGACGAGATAGATGACAATTTGGAGGATTATAGTGAGATGATTATTTTGAAGTTCAATTCAGGAGATCGTCTTCCCGAACAAGACAATGGTACAAACAACTCCTATCACATTGAGTTGATATCATCTAGTTATATTGAGATAGAGCAGAATGCCATATCAACAAACGACATGGTCTACATCAAGGCGAAGGGAGAATCAGAACCGGCAAGAGTACTAAAGACATTTTTCAGAGCAGACGATGACAAGACATACTGTCTACACGTCTACACTCCGAGCATTGAGCATGAGGATTTGATCGAAGCGATTCTACACGCCATTATATATCTATTTGTACTACTTCTTGTTACTATTGTAATAATGAATATATGGGTATATAAAACGAGTATGTCACCAATGTACAAAATCCTTAACTGGTTGAAGTCATATAAACTTGGTTCAACAAACAGTCCACTTGACAACACGACTAACATTGTTGAATTTAAGAGACTGAATGAGGCGATTGAGTCTAGTATCAATAGAATTGAGAAGAGTTATACAAATCAGAAGGAGTTTATCGGCAATGCATCACATGAGATGCAAACTCCACTTGCAATATGTCAAACGAGGTTAGAGTCTTTGCTAGAGACAGATCTTCAAGAGGAGCAACTCGGTACAATCATAAAGGCACAACAGACTATTGACTATATGAAGAAGCTCAATAAGGCACTACTTTTACTATCAAAAATAGAGAATCAACAATACACAGCTATCGAAGAGGTTGATTTCAACTCCATCATAAATAGTATAACGTCAGATTTTAGGGAAGTATACGCCCCTCAGAATATATCTGTACATGTTACATCTACGGCAACACTAGTAGTAAGTATGGATATGACCCTAGCCAAGACACTAATAATCAACCTAATTAAAAATTCATTTGTCCACAACATATCCTCTGGTGAGGTCATTATAACCATAAATATCGACAATTTAGTTATTGAGAACAGTGGCGATGGTCCATTAGATGCAGAGTTAATCTTTAGTCGATTTTATCAGGGGAAGCGGAGAGCAAACTCTACGGGGCTAGGATTGGCAATTGTTTACTCAATTTGCAAGGAGAATCATTTTACTATACTATATAAATACATAGATAATAGACACAGATTCACCATCACTTTTTAAGTAATATATACAATCTATCACAATAATATACGCAGTGCTCATATTTATTATATGAGCACTGTTTATTATATACAACATCTATTCAGCTATTTACACGACCATAATAAAGTAATAGGAAAGATATTTATTAAAACAACAGGGACTCATAGTTTAATTCAGATTGATTTCAGAATTGCGCCATACCTTTGCAGTACAATAAATTTAAATCAATTATTATGAAGACTAAAACAACCACACTCTTATTACTACTACTTGCTACACTCACAATTAGTTCAGCAAAGTGTAATACAACAACAACTATAAACATAGATAGTTTAATTGAGCAACAAGTTTCAACAAGATATCAAGGTGCAATTATACTAGAGCTTGAGACAGAAGATGGCAACATTAAAGGAGAGATTATCCACGAGCAACGTAAGAAGAGTGTTATATTCAACCGACAAGGTGTATGGCAATCTACCAAGTATGATCTTTTAAAGTCTGAATTACCCAAGAGCATAAAAGATGTGATCAAAGCGTCAAAATACTCATCATATTGGATTGATGATATTGAGGTAATTGAGACACCCTCTCGCTCGCTCTATGAAATAGAGTTAGATAAGTGGTTTAATCGAGACGAATTTACTATCTACATCACATTTGAAGGTAAGATTCTTTAGACCTTTCACACATATCGTAATTAAACAAACATTTAACATATATTAATATTAAATTTGCACACTATGAAACGAATTATCTATTTATTAGCATTAGTACTTTTTATCACATCATGCAACGACGATAAAGTTATCGGAGAGTCATCTCTACCAGCTACAGCACGTGAATTTATAACAACTCACTTTGACGGAGTTAGTTTCTCACATGGAGAGGAAGATAGAGACAACGGAAAAACGGTCTATGATGTTGATCTTAATAATGGTATAGAGTTAGAGTTTTCAAAATCGGGAGACTGGATTTCAGTTGATTGTAAATTTACATTTATGCCCGAAAGCATTATTGATCTATTACCTAATGGCATTAGCACCTACTTGAGCGAGAAGCATATCGATTCAAAGATTATAAAGATTGAAAAAGAGAGAGGTGGATATGAGATAGCGATTAATAATCTAACTAGTGATCTAATCTTCAATAGTGATGGTACATTCATCAGATACGACAACTAGAGACTCTATATATACTAAACATTCAAGAATCACAGCTCAAATGAGCTGTGATTCTTCATTATATGACACACACATTAATATGTGTACTCGCTAAATAATATTTAAAGTTTCTGGTTAAAATCGAGTATATTAAAACAATTAGCAAACAAGGAAAGGTAAATAAAGAAAATTATTACAACCTTTGCACTATGAAAAAAGTTTTAACCACAGAAGAGAATTACAGACAGCGCATAGATCTTGTCATGCAGTATATTAAAGACAATCTTGACAAAGATACAGATATACTCACTCTATCTACTCTATCAGGGTTTTCACCATTTCATCTACATCGCATTATCAAAGCATATACAGGCGAGTCCATAGGCTCATTTGTAGTTCGCAAAAGGGTTGAAACAGCAGCAAAGTTACTTCTCTACTCCACTATGACAATATCAGACATTGCCTATCGAGTTGGATATAATGTACCAACATCACTTAACAAAGCCTTTGCCAAGCATTATGGCATCTCTCCAACTCAGTATAGGCACAGTCGTAAGATGGAGATTTTCAACAAAGACAATATAACTCAAGATGTAATTATCGAGCCTTACAGCATTGTAGATCTTCCTATGACGAATATAATCTACATAGGAAGTAGAGGTCATTATCGCATACGAGACTATCACTCAACCTATCAGAGCCTTATATCAGAATTACAACGACAAAGTAAATCATTAGATGCCATTAGTTATTTGGGTATATTCTACGACAATCCAGATGTAACGTGCGACGACCGCCTATATAATGAGATCTGCATCTCCACACAAGAGGATATTGAGCCTAATGGTAACATAGAGGTAAAGCGAATACCAGGAGGCAAGTATATTGTATTTAAGTTTAATGATAAACTATCTAAATTAGATAGGGCATACAATCAAATATATGGTACGATACTCACCCTTGATGAATTTCAGTTGCGCGACAGTTATGGTTTTGAGAAATACAATAATGATTTGGACCATACAAACCCCAATAGTAAAATAAAAATAGACATACACATACCAATAGAGTAGAATAATGAGTAATGAAGATTTAAGAGACGACATTGACTTTGGCAATCAAAGCATACCTAAATTATTTAAGAAGATCCTTATTCCGACACTTTGGGGTATGTTCTCCACCGCATTATTTATAATTACAGATGGAATTTTTGTAGGAAAAGGTGTTGGCAATGATGCTTTAGCTGCGGTAAACATAGTTGCACCATTTTTTTCAGTAGCTTCAAGTATAGGACTAATGCTCGGAATGGGAGGCTCTATTCTAGCCTCAATACATTTGGCAAATAAGAAAATTAAGACAGCACGTATTGTAATAACACAAGCTACCGCTAGTGTCATTCTCTCACTACTAATCATTACTGGCTTATCACTACTCTTCCTTGACGAGTTACTTATATCCATCGGCGCATCCCCAGATCTACTCCCTATGGCACGAGAGTATGCGTCAGGAATTATGCCCTTTCTTATTGCAGGAGGGTTAATGAATAGCATACCATTCTTCATTCGCCTTGATGGTTCACCTAATTATGCAATGAAATGCTCTATAGTTGGTGCTGCAATTAACATTGTTTTGGACTATCTATTTATTTTTGAGTTTGAGTGGGGTTTACTGGGCGCAGCTATTGCAACAAGTATTGGAAATACACTTGGAGCAGTTATGGCATTTGTCTATCTATTCAATAGAGATAGGGTGCTTAGATTTGTAAAGGTTAAGCTCTCAGTAAAAGGGGTTAGAATGAGTCTTCGTAATATTTGGTATATGTGCAGATTAGGAGGGGCTTCATTAATCGGACAAAGTGCAGTCATCATACTGATTGTATGTGGCAATCTAGTTTTCGTACGTGATCTTGGCACAGATGGAGTTGCAGCATTTTCAGTTTGCTGTTATATATTCCCACTAATATATATGATCTACACAGCAGTATCACAGTCTGCACAACCTATTATATCCTATAACTACGCCAATGGTTCTACGCCTCGAGTAACAGAAGCATTTAGGATTTCATTTATATGGAACATTGGAATTGGAGCTGCATTGACCCTAGGGCTAATCATATTTGCACCGCAAATTGCGGGATTATTCCTTGATAAAGGGACCGCAACCTATGAGATTGCGAATAAAGGTCTACCTCTTTTCTCTATTGGATTCATACCATTTGCTATAAATATGATCTCGATAGGGTACTTTCAAAGTATTGAAAAGATCAATAAGGCAATGATAGTTATTATTCTTAGGGGTATTGTATTCATACCACTATTCTTCTATATCATGCCTCATCTTTTGGGAAAGAATGGAGGTTGGCTAGCAGTACCAGCAGCAGAAGTAGCAACAAATATATGTTTACTATTCATATATAGAAAAGGGAGAAGATAGAGATAATATAAAAACAAAAGAGAGGCTCCATATATATTGTACAAATATATATGGAGCCTCTCTTATATAACGACTATAAATTAATTTCCAATTTATCTATTGCTCTTGCAGTTTTAGCACGTGCTTTCTCTACAGATTCATCCCTAGCTAATAGCACCGCCATACGTCGATGACCATTTACTTCAGGCTTACCGAATATACGCATTTGCGTATCAGGTTCAGCGAGCACTTCCGCAAGATTAGCAAATACAAGCTCTTTACTGCACCCATCTACAACAACAGCACGAGATACTGAAGGTCCATGGAACAATATATTAGGTACAGGAAGTCCCAACACTGCACGTGCATGGAGTGCAAATTGCGAAAGGTCCTGAGAAATCATCGTCACCATACCAGTGTCATGCGGACGAGGAGATACTTCACTAAAGATAATCGTGTCACCTTTAACAAACATTTCAACTCCAAAAATACCACGTCCACCAAGAGCATCTGTAATTTTGAGCGCAATCTCTTCAGCACGTTCTCTAGCTAACGGAGTCATAATTTGTGGCTGCCAAGATTCACGATAATCACCATCAACTTGAGTATGCCCTATCGGTTCACAGAATGAAGTACCATTTATATGTCTAACAGTAAGCAGTGTAATTTCATAATCGAAATCCACAAACCCCTCTACAATAACTTTTCCAGCACCAGCACGTCCACCCTCTTGCGCACAACTCCAAGCAGCTTGAATCTGCGATTTATTTTTCACTACGCTTTGTCCATGACCAGAAGAGCTCATAATCGGTTTCACCACACAAGGCATTCCGATCTGATTTATTGCATCATTGAACTCTTCAAAATTTGCAGCAAATTTATAAGGAGAAGTTGGCAATCCAAGTTTTTCGGCAGCTAGAGCACGAATACCCTCTCTATTCATTGTCAACCAAGTTGCGTTTGCAGTAGGTATCACGCAATATCCTTCAGCCTCCAGCTCTATAAGAGTAGATGTAGCAATCGCCTCTACTTCAGGGACAATATAGTCAGGTTTTTCTATCTCAATAATCTCACGCAGACGCTTTCCGTCAAGCATAGATACTACATATGCTCTATGAGCTACCTGCATAGCTGGTGCATTTTCGTAAGCATCCAATGCTACGACCTCTACACCATATCGTTGTAATTCAATTACAAACTCTTTTCCTAATTCACCTGATCCGCACAGTACTACTTTCGTAGCTGATTTAGATAGAGGTGTTCCAATTTTAGTCATAATCTAAAAAATGCTGTATATTATTAATAATAAAGAAATGAATGTAAAGGTAATACTTTTTTACAAATTAGACTAACTTCTTTTCTGAGGGTGATCTAGTGGGATTCTATATCTAGGATCTTCGATTACATTTACATCAATAATTTCATCTGCATTAAGAAGTAGTTTATGACAATCCTCGCTGAGGTGCCTAAGTCTAATTCTTTTATTTTGCTTAGAATATCTCTCTGTTATTGCGTTAAGTGCAGCAATTGCGGACATATCCACGATTCTACTCTCAGCAAAATCAACGATAACCTCATCAGGATCATTAGTCGGATCGAACTTATCTGTAAAAGCCTTGACCGAAGCGAAGAATAGAGGTCCATAAATTTCATAATATTTCACACCATTTTCGTCAATATGTTTTCTAGCACGAATACGCTTTGCATTCTCCCAAGCATATGCTAGAGCCGAGAATACGACACCAACCGCAACCGCAATAGCAAGATTATGAGTAAATGCAATTATAAGCGTTACCGCCACCATAACGAATACATCCGACTTAGGCATTTTTCGGAATGTTCTTAAACTAGCCCATTCAAATGTTGTTATTGCGACCATAAACATCAATCCGACAAGTGCCGCCATTGGTAGTTTTCCAATAATACTTGCACCAAACATAACAAACATAAGTAACATAACAGAAGCAACAACACCAGATAGTCTAGTACGTGCACCAGCCGATGTATTAATAAGACTCTGCCCAATCATTGCACACCCACCCATTCCAGAGAATAATCCAGAAGTTATATTAGCAACACCTTGCGCCACACACTCACGATTACTACTTCCACGCGACTCAGTCACTTCATCAATTATATTGAGAGTAAGCAAACTCTCTATCAAACCGACACCAGCAATTATTACGGCAAACGGTAGTATAATCATCAGAGAGTCCAAATTAAAAGGAATAGATGGACAAGAGAAAGGAGGGAAACTTCCGCTTATAGTCTCTCCTGGCAATAGTGTATCAGCAACTGTAGTTGTTTCGATACCAAATGCGACAACAATAATTGAGACTGTGAGAACAGCAACAAGAGATGCAGGTACAGCCTTTGTCAACTTTGGCAACTTCCAAATAATAAACATAGTCAATAGAACGAGTGCAATCATAGTAGCAAGTTCCATCCACCCCTCTTTGAGAAGAGCGGTATTTGTTATGGCTTCACCTGAAAAGGAGAAGAACGAGCTTAATGCTGAATTTTCACTAATTATGGATGTAATCGAAGGTATTTGAGCCATAAATATAATTATACCCAATCCATTTACAAATCCATACATAACAGGGTGTGGCACAAGTCGAATAAATTTACCAAGTTTTAGCACACCAATAGATATCTGTATTAGACCAGCGAGCATAATTGTTGAGAACACATAATTCAGCACCTCTTCGCTTGATATCTCAGGGAAAACAGCTTTCACCTGATATACCAATCCCACCAGCACTACAGCCACAGCCCCCGTAGCACCAGAGATCATACCTGGTCTTCCCCCAAATATTGAAGTTATAAATCCCATTACAAATGCGGCATATAAACCAGTAAGGGGAGAAAAACCAGCAATCATAGCAAATGCTATAGCCTCAGGGACAAGGGCTAAAGCGACGGTTAATCCCGATAGTATTTCAGTTTTATAATTAGGAGCACCTTTAGCTCCAATTAATTTTGCAAACGAGTATTTCATAGATAACAGATGACAATTAATATATACGTATTTTATAAAAAATTCAATAATGATAGATTTGTAACACATATTGAAATATGTGCTACGAATCAAAAATGGGGACAAAGGTAGTATTTTATGTTAAATATTATACAATCCCCTTAGCTTTATTAATAAAGCTATCAGCTTTATCGTACTCAGGTTTAGAAAGGAGTGATACACCAACGTATAGAACAAGAGACATGGTGATCCCGATTATGACCTGTTCCGTAGATTCTACTCTCCAAAAAGTTGGTAATTTCACACCTAGAATAACGAGTAGATTCCAAAAAGAGAATATTGTCCCCGACACTATTGAAGCGATAGCCCCTTTCGATGTTCCTCTTCTCCAGAAGAAACCAGCAACAAGCGGAACAAAGAGTCCAGTTGTAATAATATCGGATGCTATCCAAGAAATTAGAAGAATTGATCTCACTTTGAGTGCAATTATCAATCCTATTGCCACAACAATTACAGTTGCAATTTTACTAAATTTAAGTTTTTTATGTTCACTAATACTAGAGCTACCTAAATCTAACACGAGAGTCATAGCACCTGTATTAATAAGTGAATCCATAGTAGACATAATTGCCGAAGATATACCAATAAAAGTAACTGCCCCCACTATCGGATTCATATAATCTACAATAATAGCAGGCACTACCCCACCGACAGGCAATTTTTCGTATAATACAATAGCTGCCATACCAGTCAATACAACAATTAAGTATAGAGGGATGTATATGAAGAAACTCATAACGGCCATTTTTTTCGCATCCTTTGAGTTTCTGGTCGCCGACAATCTCTGCCACACGTTAGCTTGAATCATCCACGCACAACCAAATGTAATAATATATACCAAGTACTTATCCACACCAGATAATATATTTGTAAAATTCTCTCTCTCCATCACAGTCGCCTTACTCGTTATCGCTTCCCATCCACCAGAAGAGTCGTAAGCAACAATAAAAACAGCAATAAGCGATATTAAGAGTAGTCCGAATTGAATTATATCCGTTAACACGACCCCTCTAAATCCACCGAAGAATGAATAAACAAGGACAATAAGTGTTCCCACAATAACAGATACTTCATATTCCCAACCGAGGAATATTCCTAACAAGTCACCCATTCCGACCATTTGCGAAGCTGCTGTTATTGTCATAAATAGAAATATTAGAAGAGACAACATTTTAGCGACAGGCTTTGAGTATCTAGCCTCCATCATTTCACCTTGAGTTAAGCACCCGACTCTTCTAATAAATTTAGAGAAGAATATAAGAATAAATGTAGACAGAAGCACTGGGGCACCATAATACCAATATGACCCTACGCCTTCATCAAAAGCGAGATCTGCCGTCGACATTGCAGAAGCTGCACCCCACCAAGAAGCAATAAATGTAATTGACAGAGCCCAAAAAGGCAATGATCTACCAGCAAAAAAATAGTCTAGGACATTATCGCTCTTTTTCTCACGAGCAACAATTATAAGTAGTGTTGCAAAATATAGTAATAGAAATATTATAGAAATTATTTTTAATGGCTCCATATTTTATTTTAATTAATAATTAGTTCACACACATTACGACAACACTCCAACGAGAGCAATATTAAGAGCGATCCAATGTAATACAATAAGAATAATCGGCAATATTCTACTACTCCCGAGAGTCCCAATATAAGATAGTTAAAAACGTGCCACAACTCCTTCGACGTACATTTTTTTAAAAAAAAGTAAATCCATCACCATATAGTATACTCTGGTGATGGATTTTAAATTATATATATCATTAACCTTTAGAAGTAATAGAATAATTACACAAACTTCTCACGTTTTTGCAAATTAATCAAACCTATCATAAACATCACAATAGCTCCGATAAAAAGGAATAATCTATTTTTCAATACTGTAGTAGCCCAAATAGATGGATGGGCGCCATTAGGCATCTCATATGGATTCATAAATATATCAAAAGTCATATCACTAATTGCCCCCGAAGATACTAATATAGACATAATAGAAGCTATCATAATAGTTGATACAGCCGTTCCATTTCCACTACGAGTAACAGTAGATAGCATAAACGCTAGATTTCCAATAAAGACCACAGGGAACATTAATTGCAGAGCCATTAATACTTCACTTACTGGATACATCAAAAATGTTGAGATGTATGCAAATAGAATAAGTATAAATAATATCGCAACATATATTATAAGGAGTCTAATTCCCCACACTTTATATCTGTAATTCGGAATACCGAATAATATTTCGAGTATTCTATTCTCCTCATCATTTTGGATTCCGAATACAGCAGGATAGAAAACGAGTAGAAGACTAGGGAAGAACATCAAGCTATATATTACACCATCATTCATATCAGTTCGATCCCAAGCACTTTGGAACATAAAGAATCCAAAGAAAGCAAGAGCTGCGAGGAAGAACCAAATGAATTTACCTGCAAATATAATCCTAAGATTATATTTGACTAGGCTAGGTATTATTTTAATAATCTGTTTAAGAGTCATAATTCAATTTTCAATTCATATTTTTAAGCAGACAAAGATAAGCATCCTCAAGGTTTGCCTCCATCACTACTGCATTTTCCCAAGGTTTTTCTAAAGATAAGTATCTTACTTGAATACCATCATCTTGTTGTATATGGTGAATAACTTTTGTCGGATCAAGACACTCATCAAACTCTTCACGAGAGAGAGTAAACAGCCAAATTTTCCCAACCGCCATATCTACCATATCAGCAGGATCACCAAAGTACTTCACTTCCCCCTTATTGATAACTGCAACTTGGTTACACGAGCTAGAAATATCTTCAATAATATGTGTAGAAAATATTACGATACGATTTTTACTTAGCTCGACTAGAAGGTTACGGAAACGTATACGCTCACGAGGATCTAATCCAGCAGTAGGTTCATCAACGACTAATATTCTAGGAAGATGCAATAATATAAGAGCGATTCCGATACGTTGTTTCATACCTCCAGAGAATGATCCAATTTTTGCATCTTTTCTATCATACATATGTACAGCCTTCAGTACATATTCCAATCTTTCTTTACGCACAGTACTATCAGTCAAACCTTTAAGGATTGCCTGATAATCAAGAAACTCCCATGAAGACATATTTTCATACGTACCAAACTCTTGAGGTAAGAATCCAATAAGCCCTTGTAACTCCTCTCGATGTTCTCTTGTATCCAAACCATTTATCCAGATAGTACCATAACTCTGCTCTAGTATACCACAAATGATACGCATAAGAGTAGACTTTCCAGCACCATTCGGACCTAAGAGACCGAACATACCTGTTTTAATATCCATAGAGACTCCTCTAAGTGCTTTAAACGGAGTTTTCTTCTTACCGAGAATAGGGATACTTTTAACTATTCTGAAATAACTTCGTTTTGTATTAGACATACGTCCACTCAAACGCTCAATATTTACATTGTTTTTATATAAATAGTTAGAAGTTACATAAATAGCCATTACAATTAAACCGACAAATACAATAATAACAATTAGTCCTACATTATCCAGACGGATAGTAAGCCCAGTTATAATAAGTATAGGTAATCCCCAGAATATAATACGATTCAGATATTTTACTTTTTTGCTTTGAGGGAATTTAAAGTATAAGTAATGTCTAATTTTACTCCATAAATATAGTGTTGATGCGTACAAAGCCAATGATAGGATAAATATCCACAATTTACTCTCAAGGAATACATAAATGAAATATATAAGAAATCCATACAACACAAACTGCCAAATTGAGCTAACAAAGTCTCTCAATGTATGGTATTTGTTATCCAAACCTAACCTACGTCTAATATTTACGCCACCATCAACCTGTCTTTTCAATCTATTAGACCAATCATATATCTTCACTAAATTACGAATAGATATAGTTACTTCTTTTTCTGCATCAACTACTTGACTATGTGCCTTACGCAAACTAGTCTGAGCGAAGTATGTAATTATAGGAATTAGAGATATCAATAGTACTAAGTATCCCGCTTGTTGCCCAGCACCAATACTATATTTATAAATAGTAAGAGTACCAATTATGAATACAACAATATGAATCACGTGTATTTTTCTTGATAGTTTTCTGTACCAAGCCAAGCTATTCTCTAACCCCATTGCTACAGTCGGAATAAATATAAGCGTTAAAAGAGCCGAGAAAGCCAATCCCCCAATCACCGTAATTGCGAATGGCGAACCAATTGCTCCAGCATATTCCGAATCACCCATTGCAAGAGGTAGCATCGCAACAATTGTCGTAATCGAAGTAATCATAATAGGTCTCATACGCGACAGTCCCGACATTATAAGAGCCCTATTTCGTCTATATCCCGATTGTCTTAATATGTTAGCATAATCGATCAGAATTATACCATTATTCACCACAACACCTAGAAGGATCAAGAATCCGATAAGAGTATTAGCATTGTCCAAGCTATTACTAGTTACAATAAGAGCTAATAGAGAACCTATACCCGCAAGTGGAATTGAGAATAGCAATACAAAAGGAGTAATTATAGATTCAAAAACAGATGCTAATATCATAAATATCAATATGAATGCAGCAATTATCAAGAACTTGAAGTCATCAAGTTCACTCTCCGCCTTTTCAACTTCCATAGCGATACCAGCAGGCATATTGTAATCAAGAAGAAGTTGTTCAATTTCACCACGATAAGTTTCGAGCAAGCTATTAGACTCTTGTACATTCCTATTAAAGTAATAATATAAGCTAATTTGTTGTTCTTGGTTAACCCTTCTAATCTGTGAAGTACCACTAGTTTTGTGAACCGTAGCTAAATCACTAAGAGTATGCACACTACCTTTTGCTTTACTATTAATTTGCGCTTGTTTTAGCTCTTCAATAGTTTTATCACGTTTCTTCTTCTCCTTTTCTTTCTCTAAATTCGCCTCGATGTCACTACGAATAATAATATCATAGTTATCACTTCCGATTTTCAGTTTAGTATTTGATGTGTATTCATCACTAATATCTCTCAAACCAGTAGATAGATCAGCTCTAGTAATATCAAATGACGTTAACATTCGAGGGTCAAAATCGAGTCGAACTTCAGGTTGTGTTCTTTCTCGTGTCATCCAGACTCTTGAAATGAACTCCATCTCTTCAATATAGTACTTTACATCTTGAGCAACGAGCTGCATCATTTCATAATCGGCACCTTTAATAACGATTCTCTCTTGGCTACTCCCGACACCCAACATTCTCATGAAGCGACCCATAGCATTACCAACGCCACCATCATTACTACCGCCCATTGCTTCGTTTACATATATATATGCACCCGTAACATCACTTAGTTTAGTCTGAACATCCTCTTTAATTGCAGATATTCTACGACCAGCGATCTCATCATAGTTCTCTTTCAGAACTAATGTAATGGAAGCATCCTCTTCGAGCACACGACTAATAATAGATTTTTTCTCAGGTAATGAATCTAGTCTCTCTTCAATTAGCTTTACTATATTGTCACTTTTTTCGAGAGTACTCCCCCCAGCCATTTCGACAGTAATATTTAATCTATCCGACTCTACCTCTTTCATCTGTTGTATATTCATAGATAGAGCTACGACCAGAGATATTATAAATAGCAGAATTGCACTAAATATTGTTTTCCCTGGATTTCTCATACATGTTTTTAATACAACGATATACAATTGTACTGGTCTCTGATATATAGATACTTTCTCATAGAAAACACTAGCCCCCTTCTTACTTTTCAGCATAATGTAAGTCGCCATAGGTATAAATAGTAGAGCGACAAAAAGTGATATAGCAAGAGTAGCAATAATTGATACACCAATATTGTGACCAATCATCTTGATTAAGAAGTTATCAGAAAATACGAATGGCAAGAATACCGTAATAGTTGTAAGTGTAGCAGCAACAATTGATCTCCACACCTCTTTTGTACCTTGAGTAGCAGCTTTTTCGGGGGAATACCCTTGCGCAGACAATCTATAAATATTCTCAAGAACGACGATACTGTTATCAAGTAACATTCCTATTGCAAGAGCCATTCCAACAAGTGTCAGACTATTGATTGTCACATCAAAAGCATAGAACAGATTAAATGCCGTGTATACTGATATCGGAATTGAAAGTGCAATAAAAAGTACAAGTCTAAGATTTTTAAGGAAGAACCACAATATACCAATCGCCAGTAAACCCCCAACCAGAGCGAGGTTTATAATTTGATTAATATTATTCTCCATAACCTCAGCTAAATTCTCTTCAATAGAAACCTCCACATCTAAAGCAGCATACTCCTCATTAATTCTACTAACAGCCTCAATAACTCTGTGAGATAGTTCAATCGCATTTGCTTGAGAGTCATTTACAAGAGATACCGCAATAGCATCCTTTCCATCAACACGACTATACGAAGTCTCCTCTTTGAGGTCAAAAAAGAGAGTTGCAACATCTTTTAGCAGAATTGGACCAGGAGCTACAACAATATTTTCAAGTTCTGTCACATTTTCATACATTGAGTTAACGTGTATAAATAATTGACTATCTTTTTCCGTAGCGAATCCAACAAAAGCCTTCTCTTGTGTATTATTATTTAAGATACCCGATATTTTAGAAGGGGTAAGATTTAAAGCTTTACAAGCGTCAATATTTAGCTGAACTTCAATTGCTTTTTCACGTCCACCATATACGTTAACCGAAGCTATACCATCGATACTTTCCAGTTCAGATTTAATCTCTTGGTCAACAATATTACGAATTCTATCGACACCACCGCTCCCTAATATCTGGAGTGTAAACATAGAGTTACTCATTCTGGTAACATCTACTTTTCTCACATTAATCTTAAATCCTTCAGGAAGAGAAGATAATTTTTCATTTAACTTCTCCTCTAACTTTAATGATGCCATCTTAAAGTTAGCACTTTTTTTGAATTCGACTTTAATTGATACCCCACGAGAAGATACATTTGAAGATAAGTCACCGACTCCTTCAACTGTTTTAATTGCACCTTCAATTGGGATTGCAACTTCAGAAGCTATATATGCAGGATCAACATCTTGCGTACCATTCACACTAACATAAAGCACAGGCAATTCCGCATTGGGCAGTAGCTCAACGGGTAATTGCTTATATGACACATACCCAAGTAGGGTAAATGCAATAAATAGCATACAGATCGTGATCTTTCTATTTATTATGAAATTCATGCTTTTTTCTTTTTAGTGATTCTACGTTTCATCTGCTCCAAAATATAATATACACATGGTATCACCATCAAACTCATAACAGTCGAAGTAACTAATCCACCAATCACAGCAATTGCCATAGGCGATCTCAAAGAAGCACCCTCTCCAAATGTAAAAGTAAGAGGTAAAAGCGCAAGAATTGTAGTTAAACTAGTCATAATGATAGGTCTAATACGTTGTTGTCCAGCATCTACAATAGCATCAGTCAAACTTTGTCCACTCAAAATCAATTGATTTATTCTATCGACAAGTATAATTGAGTTATTCACCGCAATTCCGACCAACATTACCATACCAATAATACCCATCATATTGATAGTTGTATTTGTAATAAAGAATAACAATATTGCACCGACCACAGCAAGCGGTATTGTCAATAAAATAGTAAATGGATGTAGAAGCGATTCAAATTGAGAAGCTAATACCATGTAAACTAACACAACCGATAGAAGAAGGGCAAACATCAAGCTATTCATCGACTCAGCTCTCTTCTCCTCTTCGCCCCCTACAGTAATAGTATAGTTGTTAGGTAGAGCTATATCACTCATTTTATCTCGAATCTCCTGAGCAACTTTGTCTAACGATACATCAGCGTTCATACTAGCCTCTACTTTAGCTATTCTACTATTATTACGTCTAAGAATTTCACGAGGTGAATTTGTATGAGTAATTGTCGCAATTTCATTTAAGATAAACTCTTGTTGACCATTTTTGATAGTAAGTTCACCTAATGTTCTAAGATCGACCTCAGGGACTTTAACAATAATAGTTCTAAGTTCACCATTGTACTCCATTTTACCAGCCTCTTCACCAGTAAGTTGTTGTTTCAGTTGATTAATAATAGTAGATACGCTTAAATTATTTATTCCAGCAATTGTTCTATTAATAGATATATTTAACTCAGGCGCACCATCTTCGATTGAAGAAGTAACATTATTTAGATCTTTAATTTCGAGCATTCTCAACTTAACCTCTTCAGTAATCTCAGCAATATCATCAAGTTCCTCCCCTTTTATTTCAACAACAATAGGAGCACCTTCACTCCCCATTAAGCTACTGATTGAGTTCTCTTCTTGAGACACCGTAATCTCTAGCCCCACTACATCTTTTGTTGCTTCACCTAATTGAGCAACAAGGAACTCTTGAGACACCTCTGCATTTTCGGATAAAATAATCTTCATTGATGCAGTATTTTCGCCTTCAAATATAGCCTCAGCAGAGCTGTATCCAGCACCCACGTGACTATATATCTTACAAAGCGAGTCACCAGATATATTTAATATTATATTTTCAATATTCTCAACCGTAGACGCTGTTCTTTCTAATCTTGTTCCCTCCTTTAATTTAACCTTTAGAGTTACAGTGTTACTCTCCATACTAGGCATAAATTCAGTACCAATATAAGGTACTAAATAAGTAGTACCAATAATTAAAGCTATAGATAATCCAATTACAACCCAACGCTTAGCAATTAAGTTATTTAGTAATCGTCCATAAGTATTAAGTTGTAAAGAGTTTTTAGCCCCATCTTTCACTACTGTCTTATCAGTTGTTTTTGTTTTACTCTTTTTGAAAATCAGTTCATACAACATAGGTATAAATATGATTGCAACAAATAGTGAAGATACAAGTGAGAATGTAACTGTCCAAGCTTGATCTTTAAATAACTCACCCGAAGATCCGTGTAGGTAAACAATCGGCAGAAAGACCACAATAGTTGTCAACGTAGAAGCTATTACAGCTCCTGCAACTTCAGACGTACCAGTTATAGCCGCTTCTTTGACACTCATTCCTCTCTCTTGGTTTCTAAAGATACTCTCAATAACAACGATTGCGTTATCGACTAACATACCAGCTCCTAAGGCAAGACCACCAAGGGTCATAATATTAAGAGTTAATCCATTAAAGAACATAAGATTAAATGTAGCGACAATAGATATTGGGATGGCAAGACTAACAATAATAGTTGTCCCTATTCTACGTAAGAATATGAACAGTACAACAATAGCTAAAAGTATTCCCATTAAAGCACTATCCTTCACCTCATCAATAGACTCTTTAATAAAAGTACCTTGATTACTAATCAGATTAAATTTACTACCAGGTAGTGATCTTTCTATTTTATCTAACTCTTCAGTTATAGCGTCAACAACTTCGACAGTATTAAACTGCATCTCTTTATATACCGATATTCCGATACCTCTATTCCCATTAATTCTAACAATATTTTCGGGTCTTTTATTTTCAAATACAACCGTAGCTACGTCACGAAGGAAAATAGGAGCTTTCTCAGGAGCATCATTTCCCTGAGCAGCAATCTCAATAGGCTTATATCCTACAATAAGATCTTCAAAGTCACTTTTTTGGTTAAATACAGAAGAGCTTTTAACTAAGTATTGAATACCGAGTTCACTGACTCTACCCCCTGAAACGCTCTGATTATTACTAGAAATTTTATTTGCAATATCACCTATTTGTAGGTTAAAAGCTTTTAATCTGTAAGCATCAGTATATATATTAAGCGTTGTTTCTTCATCACCTGAAAGAGCGACATCCGCTACACCATCAACACGAATCAGCTCATTACGCACATAGCTATCAGCAATTTTTCTCAACTCTGCCATGTCCGTAATATTCTCACTTGAGAGAGAAACTAATATAACGGGAGCAGTATTTGGGTCATGTTGAGTAATTTTCAGTTCATCTATATCCTCGTTACGACTCAATCCAGTCATTACTTTTTGGAGTTCGATAAATGCGTCATCCATATCTTTTTTCCAAGCATACTCTACCGTAACCCGAGCAGACCCAGATTTTATAACAGAAGTAACATTCGTGACATCACTCTGACGAGTTGCCATTGACTCAATAGTTTTGACATACTGTTTTTCTATCTCCTCAGGCGGACGCTCTCCAGCCTTTAGTTCAATAAACAATTTAGGGTTGTTCAGATTCGGCAGTAAATCTACTCCCAACTGATCATACGATATTTTACCAAGCAACAAGATAGCCAATACTACCATCATAATAGTTACTGGATTCGAGATTGCAAAATTTATTATTTTTTTCATGTTATTGGCGATGTAGTTTACCTACTCTTAGGTTAGTAATAAGATAGATTATTGTCCAACACAGTCATTTGCTGCGCTACTTTGGGTTAGCATAACAACCCAAATTAGGAGATTTTTAAGGTAATTATTTCTGCACCTTAACTTTACTATCAGCACGTAGAGTTTCATAACCTTTTATAACTAGATTATCATCTACTTTCAATCCTTTTGTAACCTCTACATTGTTTTCATCTTCAAGACCAGTTTGAATACTCTTCATAATAGCAGTATTTTTCTCAATAACATAAACGAATTTACGGTTATAACGAGATTGAATAATCTCTTTCGGTATAATAATAGCATCTTCCGCCTTGTCAACAAGAATATCTACTTTAACAAACATACCAGGTCTTATTTTAAGGTTATCATTATTTACGACAATCCTTCCTTGATACGTACGTGTTTCAGTACTAATAGCAGGAGACAATTGGCTCACAACACCTGAAATTGTATCATAAGGAAGCGTATAGTGAGTAACGAAAATAGGTTGATTAGGCTTAATGTATCTGATAGAGCTTTCAGGCAGATTAATATCCATATATAATTTAGAGTAATCCATCACTCCTAATACTGGTTTATTATTTTCAATACGAGCACCTTTAGTGTAATGAGGAAGAGATACTATAACACCATCAAAAGGGGCTTTAATATTCATTTTATCGAGTTGCAGCAGAGCATTATCATATGCATAACGTGCGTTAGTTGCTTGCACATCAGCTTGACGAATTTCACTAAGAGTCACCCCGCCTTTTTTATGAAGAGCTTCTAATTTAACTTTTTCGTTTTCTGCGATTTCGACAGATAATTTCTTTGCATTTATAGCGATTCCATTTTCAAACTCTTTATCTTCGATACGAATAATAAGGTCACCTTTTTTGACTTTATCTCCGAGTTTAAACTGGGTCCTAGTTGCAGGATTTACTTGCAATAGGTAGTAACCCGCAACTTGATTATTCAATTCTGCGCTATAAGTTGCAATAGTATTTCCTGTAGTATTTATAAGTTGATTAATAGATCCTTTTTTAAGGACACTAACCGATACAGGCGAAGCTATATCATTTCTATTGTTCTGTTTATTTTCAGCACAGCTCATCAACATTGTGCAAACAATTGCAATAGGAAGAATATTATGTTTGTAATTTTTCATTTTATCTTATATTATTATCAATGAATACTATTTTTTTTTCTTATAAATATCAAGTTTAGCCATCGGCACAATAGGCTGATCGCTTTCAAAATCATAAAGGCTAAGTATCTTCAAGTTAAGGATCTCTACTTTATAGTTAATTTTAGACTGCGAGTGCGCTATTTTAGCATTTGAGAGTTGATTTTGGAAATCGTTCATCTGCATACCAGTAAGATCACCATTACGATACCTCTCTTGGTTCAAGTCATAAGTTAGCTGAGCATTTTCAACATTTTGGTCAGCGATTTGAATCTGCGAGTATAAGTTTTTAATGCTTCTACAAACTTGACGAATACTTAATGTAATATCAATTCTCTCTTCTTCAAAATCCAAGTTACTAATATCTTGCGCAATCTCTTGAGCTTTAATTCTCGCCTTTCTCTCTCCCCAATCGAAAATAGGTACACTGAAACGTATAGATACTCTAGGGTTTTTCGTCGGAGTATCGTAAATATCACTAAATTTTTCGTTATCACCCACAAGTCCAAATGAAAGAGCTACATTACCTTTAAATTCATCGATTGCTCTAGTTTTAATCATTGCAAAGGCAAGATTCTCTTGTTCTATTTCCTTTTGTCTAAGTTCTAATCGACTATCTAATCCATGAGATATAGCTTTATCAATATTAACAGTGACCTCATTAATCTCTATACCAGCAATAATAAAAATATCTTCATCAATATCCATTCCAAGAGTTTGTTTTAGCTTATCTTTAGTATTTTCGAGACTTACTTGTCTATTGTCCACTGAAGATACAGCAGTAGAAAGATTTAAGTCAGCTTGAAATAGTTCATCACGAGCAGCGAGATCAGCGTCAACTTTATTTTGTATAATTTCATGGCTTTGCTGCGCATTTTTCAACTCTTCTTTACTAATCAATAGATTATTCTGTGCTGTATATACAGCGTAAAATTGATTTGTGATCTGCATTTCCGTATTAAGTAGTTGCAGAGCATGGTTAATATATGCGTTTTCATAATCTAGTTCAATCTCTTTGAGAGCCATTTTCCTCGTATTATAAGTAAATATTGGCTGCGATAATTCAAGATAAAGATTATTATTAAACGACTGATTAGTAAGATCATTAACAGAAGATTTACTATCCTGCCAACCGAAACTATTAACCAATGATATTGTACCATCAGTTAACAGAATAGGTTGTGCTATTTTAAAAGAACCGCCAGTGTTAAACGACTCATTAGTGTACCATTCCGACAGTCTTGAGTCAAATACTCTATTATTATTGTACTCAATAGGGGATAAATCTAATGAGAATTTAGATTTAAGCGACGCTTTTTGCGCAAATAAATTCTCTTCAAAACGCTCTAAATTCATTCTAGACTTACGTAATTGCGGACTATTAGTCTCAGCAATTTCAAGTGCTTTTTGGATTGTAAGTTTTGTTTGCCCTTGCACCCAAGTAGAGCAGAACATGATTGCAATAATAATCATTGCGCTCTTTTTTCCGGTAATTTTTCTCATAGAAAAGCCTCTATTCATACATATATATTTTTAATTTTATCGTTTAACAAATTTAACAGCATCAGCAATTACAGATCTTGATTCAGATTTATTATTAAGTGTAACTTCCACTACACCTGGTTTTAAGTCGTATACTCCTAATTTTTCCCATCCATTATCGGCACTTCTAATATTGATATAAGCGTCTTCTATTTCGTCTCCATATTTTATGGTAAAAAGATACTCTCCACTACGCCAATACCAACTATATCTATCCATAGTGTAGTGATAATATACGTCATATTTCCCCTCCTCTTCAATCGGGACTTTCCATGTTGCAGTTTGCGAACCATCACCACTTTTGATAACCAAAGCAGATCTTATGTACTTTCCGTAATAACTTACAGCAGTTGTTGCGGTCCATTTCAGAGGTGCATTCCACGTCAAACCATGATATTTAAATGTATCATTTTCGATAAAGTCTAGCCATCCTGGCAATAACCCTATTGGTTCAGGTGCAGTTGTAGAGAAACGAGTAGAGTCTTCATTATCGACAATAATTTCGCCTGAATTATCGATTGAATCTCTAGTAATCGTAAAATCACCTTCAGGTTCGATAGTTACATTTCTTAATCTTTCGACATCATTAAAGTATTGATAAATATAGCTAGGTAAATTTTCAGATATTAATGTATTTATCCTAACTCCCCTTGGTGCAGTCTCCCAATGTGATACAATTCGTTTTGATTCTCTAGGTGCAAATACAATTTTTCTTTTTTGTTTAGGGTCAGAGCTAGGAGGGCCTGGGATATACATATCCACATTTATTATACCCTCATTATCTGAATCATTACTCACTTCGATTGCAAAAACAAATATCTCCTTATCAGGATTTTTTATATGCTTAACTTCAGGTGTACCAATTGTATATCTCGGCAAAGGAGTTACACTATCCCACTTCTTTAAGGATTTGTGTATATCCGCCTTCCCAATCACACCAAGAGTATCTAACAAATCTTCAAACTTTAGGTTTTTGAATGTATTTTTTTCTAAAATAGAGAATAGGGAGTCACGCAGAACTTTAACTCCAGCACCAATTTCCGCCTCCGTAAATAGGTTACTCGTTCTTAACATAATGAACTGATCTGTTAAGTAACGATACTCTTCATCAGCGAGCAACTCCTTTATAGGAGTATCTCTCATCAGAAGATTTGCTTTTTCACCATCACTAATTCCATTATAATTCCTAGTCCATCCAGAAGAATTCACCTCATCTAGCACGTAAAGCTCAATAGCTCTATTTGCAATAGGCCACTGCGAAGAGTATATATTATATTTAAAGTTGAATAACAATGGGAATATAAAATATGGATTACCTCCAGTAATACGAATTTCCTCACGACCACGTGCACCCTCATTGCGACTATAGTTACCTCCAGAACCATAAAATGTCCAACCTAAATCCCTGAATACCCCTATGGCAGCTTCCTTATCATTAATCTCTTTACCTCTCCACTTTGCATACATAAACTGATCTTCAAAGTTAGATAGTATATCAAAGTCCCAACCTAAAAATCCCTTTTCAGGAACGAATATCATTTCAGGCTGTACCGACTCTTGTGCTCTAGTCCATGCCCTAGTAAATCCTTTAAATTGACCAGGCACCTCAACTAGAGAGAATCTATCAAAAGGGTATTTAAATTTATATCTACGCTCTAAATTACCTCTTTGATCTCTAATTAGGGTTGGTATTGTATCGTGTATTGAGTCAAATATATGAGAGAAGTAGTCATGTCCCTCAAGATAATGAACCGAATATGTTACACTATCAGATAGTATACTTTTACTCTTATACTCACCAATTAATAGCGATATTGTTTGTGCTAGGTAGTCAGGTTTAAATAGGAATTTACCTGTCAGGGAGTCTTTAGACATAATTCCCTGCGATACTGGAGTCAACCCCTCTATTGGATCAACTTCGATAGTAAAGTTTGTGAAATAAGTTTGTTGCCAATCTGGGCTCTCATCACTAAAAGCAGTTCCAGGTTTAGGGTACCAAAATGTTTCTGGTGTCAACATTAGGTAATCCTCAGTTATGAAGCTATACTTCTTTCCAATGTTTATCATAAAAGAGCTATTTCCCTCTCTGAGTTGATCTTCAGGTATATCGAGATAACACATTGCCTCATCTATATCACCTGAGTATTTAATAGAGAGAGTTAATGTATCACTTGGATATATCTCTTTCCCGAAATCGACTAATAGAATCTGCTCTTTACGTTCAAAGTTCAGTGAGCTGTCATTTTGCGTTATCTGCTCTATTACAAGCCCTGGATTAAGGGTAAATGTAAGAACATTCGTAGTATCTTGCGCCACACCAGTTACCTCTGCAACAACATCTATACTATTAGGGTTCTGTTTTACCGATAATTTATATTGGTCAATGAGCATTCTTGGAGAGTGTACATATTCATTATTCAACTTAACGAATACTGCTCTACGTACATCTTGACTAATCGTACTATTTGCATGGTTGTACGCAGATAATATACCTATACCGAAAAATACAAAGGACAATGCGATCCAAGGATAATGACCACGCGACGAGTTTGGCAGACGACGAAATAAGAATATTGTAAAGAAAATGAATCCTAAACCGAAAAATAGATATATTGCTCTATGGTTTAAAACCAGAGCTAAATCACTAAACCCAACAATTGACGATTTGAAAAGCGGTAAGCTATACGCCATATAGTCGAATATATAATAGAATTTATCGCTTATATAGAATATCGTAACACCAATATAACCCAATAATATAATAAATGTAAGAGCCTGATTTTTGAGAGTAAGCATCAAGAAAGTTGCCAATCCCATTATATATACAAGAGTAGGTATTGTAATTATAAGGAAATATGTTCCATAAGCCGCCCAATCCACAGACGTATTTTCAGATACTAAGTTAAGTGCAAGTGTAATTCCGATTATCACGATACTCAATAGAAGGAATACCTTTAAATTCCCCCAAATTTTACCGAATACATACTCAGCATTACTTAGAGGTCTAACATAAAACACCTCAGAGGTATCTAATTGTTTATCACGTTTAAGGAAATCCGAAGCCAAGAATATAGCTACTACCGCCTGACCAATATTAAGGAGTAGAATATTTACGTATGGAATATTTGCAGATACAGCTTTCAGCAGCCATGGATTGACGTAATAACCAATATCAGTAAGAACTAATACGCTCAGATTAAATATAGTCAATACAAATATTGCTAGGATCATAAATATCTTAAAGAACCAACTACGCAAAAGTAATTTACTTTCGTACTTAGCAACAGATTGTATATTATATATGAATTGTAATGGAAGTTTCATTCTATTAAAAATATATAGTATTAGTTGTATGTAAAAATATTAGTCGTTAGTCCAAAGATTCAATTGATTCTCCATATAGTAGACATATGCGTGTTCAAGATTTGGAGTATAAGGTTCAGCATCATACCCGACAATTTCATCAGCGACCACTTGCACTTCCCAACCATTAGCAGTAGGTATTGTGGCGATAACAGGGTATTTAGCATCTATCTCCGTCAACTGATCTCCAGCTATTCTGACTCTCCACACTTTACCTTCAGCCTGTTTAAGCATATCCTGAGGAGAACCAACAAAAGAGACTTCGCCTTGATTAAGCAGAGCCATTTTATTACAAGTACTTGATATATCACCTACGATATGCGTTGAAAGAATGATAGTCGCATCTTCGCCACTAACTTTAGATAGTAGGTTTCTGAATCTGATACGCTCTTCTGGGTCTAATCCTGTTGTAGGTTCATCAACGATAATAACCTTAGGCGAGTGAATAAGAGCTTGTGCAATACCTAATCGTCGCTTCATACCACCTGACAATTTGTTAGCATATCTCTCACGCACATCAAAGAGACCGACATTTTCCAACATATCATCTACAGCTTTTTTTCTCATTTTAGTATTATTCATACCTGAGAGTCTAGCCGCATAGTCTAAGAATTCGTATGTTTTATACTGAGCGAAGAATCGGAAATCCTGAGGCAGGTATCCTAATATCCCTCTCACCTCTTTACGTTGTTTTCTGAGATCGTATCCATACACATCGACACTTCCTGAGGTTGGCTCCATCAAAGCTACCAAAATACGCATGAGAGTTGACTTTCCCGCTCCATTAGGTCCAAGTAAACCGAACATTCCAGATGGGATTTCAAGATTAATATTTTTCAATGCGTGCCTTCCGTTTGGATAGACTTTATTGAGGTCTTTTATAATAATACTCATTTAATAGATAGGTCAGTTTATGTTATTACATATATTAGACGTAATAGGTGTCCAAAAAGTTACAGCACAATTAATTAATTAGTAAACAAAAGTAGTATTTTTTTCTTTGGTAATGAAATTAAAAGTCATTTTTTTAACGTTATTTTGCTGTAAATTACATTATTAGTTAGGGTAATAACCAAAAAAAAATGATAGTAAAAAACTATCATTTTTTCATATATCACATGGCAACATTCATAATAGACAACGTTAATATCTATTAAATTGCAACTACTTGGACTCTTTAAGAGACATAATTTGCGCTACAATCGGATCTAGCAACTCAGGATTCATAATAAAGTCATTTTTATCAATATCGACAGTTAAAACGGTCCCTTTATATATATTATTGACCCAATATTCATATTTTTCATTTAATTTAAGGAGATACTCCTCATCGATTGACATCTCATAATCGCGACCTCTTTTTTGAATTTGGCTAACAAGAGTAGGGACACTAGCCTTTAGGTATATCAATAGATCTGGCGTTGGGATCATAAACGAACATATCTCAAACACCTTCATATATGATGTTATATCCCTAGAAGACATCAACCCCATCTCATGTAAGTTTGCAGCAAATATATGTGCATCTTCAAATATAGTTCTATCTTGAATTAAATCTTCGCCACTATTAATAATTTCCGCAGCCTGCTCAATCCTGCTTCCAAGGAAATAAATCTGAAGATTAAAAGACCAACGATTCATATCTGCGTAGAAGTCACCAAGGTATGGATTATCACAATCTTCATAATATATTTTAGTTTTACATCTCTCAGCCAATATAGTAGTTAAAGATGTCTTTCCGCTTCCAATATTTCCAGCAATAGCTATATACATAATTCAATCATTTTAATCCGTTAATACAGAGTGCATAACACTCACTAAACATTAATAGTCCCCACTAAACAATTTTATAAATACTCACAATTGTTCTAAACTCACATTACAAGTAATTGCTCTACATAAGTTCTATCATTATACAATCTAGGGACTTTATTTTGCCCACCTAATTTATTTTTTGAAGCCATCCAATTAATAAACGTACCTCTCTGCACAACCGACAGTTTAGGTTTAAGAAGTGTTGTATTCTTCACCCTTTTCGCCTCATAATCTGAATTTAATCCCTGGAGGGCTTTATCTAGCAATTCAACAAATTCATCTCTAGAGCTAGGTTCTGTTCTAAATTCAACAACCCATTCATGCGCACCTTTACTCTTACCATCCATATATATTGGAGCTACACTAAACTCCGATACTTCCGCCCCAGTTTTCAGACAAGCAGTATGTATTGCCGACTCAGCACTCTCCACAACGACCTCCTCACCAAATGCGTTTATAAAGTGTTTCGTTCTCCCTGTAATTTTAATACGATGAGGAACAAGCGATGTAAACATAACCGTATCCCCAATCATATACCTCCATAATCCGTTACTAGATGTAATAATCATAGCGTAATTAACTCCACACTTAACCCCTTCTAATGGTATGGCTTTAGTTTTATCCCCCAAAGAGCCCATTGGCAAAAACTCATAGAAAGTATTATAATCCAACATAAGCAACATATCATCCATCCCGGGCTGATCTCCAATAGCAAAGAACCCCTCGGACGCATTATAAGTATCCATATACTTCATATTATGAGACGGTAAAATTGACTCATACTGCTGTTTATATGGTTTAAAATTCATCCCACCATGTATGAATAGCTCCATGTTAGGCCAAATTTCGAGTATATTTTTCTTTCCCGTATGTTCAAGGATTTTATTCATCATCACAAGATTCCAAGAAGGCACACCAGCAAACGATCTAACATCCTGACTTATAGTCTCTTTTATTATAGCGTCAATTTTGCGTTCAAAATCAGATATTAATGCAACCTCAACAGAAGGAACTCTTCTCAACTGTGCCCATTTAGGAGTATTTTCAATTAAAATAGCCGATAAATCACCAGTTAATATCCCAGCTCCCTCCTTAGTAATTTGTCGACTCCCCCCCAATGTTAAAGTTTTGCCACTAAATAGATTTGATTTAGGATAATTGTGTGCAAAAAAAGCTAATACGTCCCTCGGCCCTTGCATATGGCTATCCTTTAAACCTTCATTTGTGACAGGAATATATTTACTTTTCGCCCCCGTAGTTCCAGAACTTTTCGCAAAAAATTTCACATTACTATTCCAAAGCACATTCTGTTCACCATCTTTTGCCCTTTCAATATAATTAGCATACGTATCATAGTCTACAATATCCACAGAGTTCTGAAATTTCTCAATAGAATCAATTTTTGTCATCTCTCTCTCTGCGCCAAATATAGTATTTGCGCCACACTTCAATAGCCTCTGCAATTGATTATACTGAACTTCAGCAGGATTACGTCTAAAGTAATCGATCTGTCGTCTACGACTAGACAATACGATATTAATTATATTATTAACAATTGACATATCTAATTTTAAAGTATTAAAAATTAATTATAAGCTCTTCTCAAAATTTAGCAACAAAACAGAGTTTTTAAATAACCTTTCATTAAACGTTTACGGGCACCACACCTAATTAAAGAAGTTCCCGATACGTGATATCGCCTTAGGCATTGCAAATACAACGACCCTATCATATGCGTTAATCTCCATATCACCTACTGCAATAAAT